>JABDLD010000064.1 GCA_013001885.1 Lysobacterales bacterium | reverse complement strand
GGGGTCAGAGTAAAGGGACAGAGTGAGTGACTCTGTCCCTTTACTCTGACCCCAGACTTCCTGACCCCAGACTTACCAGACTTCACCCCATACTTGCCTGAATGACGAAAAACAGGGTTGATAGTTCCGATCCACAAAATGGAAAGATCGAAACCTGTAACCTTTCTCTTCCGACAGACGTAAACCTGTGTATGTTGGTTGATCAACCGGAAAATGCGTTGACCATTGCCGGTCCGGGACCAGGACTGTGAGCGCGAGGGTTACTTTGTTAGGATCATTTTTAGCAGCATCCCGTATGCCCGTGTCGGTAGTCACACTGAAAGAGCCGGTTTTCTTGGAAACAGTGACAAAAAGCACCCAAACGAAGCGCCAATCTGACGAGCAGCGCTGGAGAAAACTAATGGGGAGCGCACAAGCAGGAAACGAACTCGATTACCGGCAGTTGCTGAGTGAATTGACTGACGTGATTTACAATTTCTTGCGTAGTCGTTTTGGCAACCACCATTTTACGGAGGATTGTGTGCAGGAGACCCTGATCGCGATTCACCAGGCCCGCCATACCTATGATCAGAGCCGGCCGTTCCGGCCCTGGTTATTTGCCATCGTCCGACACAAGGCCATTGATACGTTACGCAAGCAGAGCACCCGGCAAAAAATGACCAGACAATACAGGGGAGAGCAGGAGATCCTGTCTCAGACGAATGCGCAGAGTGAGGCGGAGAGCGAGATGATCAGCGGTCGCTTGCTCGATTCATTGTCCGAGGAATACCGGGATGTGCTCGTGCTAACCAAAATTATTGGCTTCAGCGTTGCAGAAACAGCCGCGAAACTTGGCATTTCTCAAAGCCTTGTCAAGGTGCGGGTACACCGTGCCATCCGCAAACTCAGCCGATTGATGGAAGCGGAACAATCATGAAGAAAAAACACAACACATTGATATCCAATCTCAGCACGGACCTGGCGCCGGTGAAGGCGCTTCCCAATATCAACAAGCTGGCTATGTCCTGGTTTTTGCTGAGTGCAATTTACGTGGTCGTGGTTACCCGGATAATTGGCCCCATTCGGCCGGGCGCGTTGACACAACTGGCCACGGAACCCCGTTTTTTGCTTGAAACCATGTTGGGTGTGGCAGCGATACTTTGGGTTAGCCTGCTGGCTTTTCGCTCTTCTGTGCCGGCCGCATTGAGCAAACCGTTTGCCGTAACCGGCGCCGTGCTGATGATGCTGTGGCTGACCCAGTACGTCTTGGGATTTTTCAGCCCCGCCCTGGAACCTTCGACACTGGGCGCACGCCACCACTGCCATTTTGAAACAATGGTCTATGCGCTCCCCGTGATTCTGGCCGGTCTCTATTACGTTCGGCGGCGTTATCCGCTGCGCCCGGTGCTTACGGCCATGTCTATCGGGCTGGCCGCGGGAATGTTACCCGCCCTGTATATGCAAATTGCCTGCATGTACGAACCGTCGCATATCCTGGCCTTTCACATACTCCCGGGTTTGCTGATGGTGATCGTGGCCGCCGCTGGTGCCGCGAAGTTGCGCCCGCGTCGCAGCGATTCCGGCCTGTCATAAATGCAAATCTTCGACGGCGTCCAGAAAAAATCAGGGCTTTTGTAACTTCTCCTTCCTGTACCACGTATCCGCTTTTAAGCCCGCAAGGGTTGTTGAGTGTCGGCTTTTCACCAGCGGGCTCACACGTTGCTTCAGTTATAGGTAGAACAAGATTCTGGCGAAGTTGTGAGGTCAGTATCAACTTTTCGATTCACATTCAAATGGAGAAGATCACATGAAAGTACTGAATTTTAGAAACGCTCTCCTCGGCGTCACCCTCGTCGTTGCCAGCGCCATGCTCTCACCCGTCGCCATGGCGAACGGCAAAGACCGTTTGTACCAGGTCACAATCACGAACGCCACTTTGGGACAACCGGTGGCTCCGTCGGTCATTGCGACCCACGACGGTTCGTTTCGGCTGTTCGAGCTGGGTGCTGCTCCGATGCCGGGAGACGGCGGTTACGCTGATTATTTTGCGCTTGCCGCGATGGCGGAAACAGGTTACCCGTTTCACGTTCTGGACCAGGTCGCAGCCTCAACCGGTGTCTGGGAGGCCAAGGTGCTGGCAACGAGCAACACGCCGCCGGTGATCTTCCCCGGCGGGTTCAATTCCACCACGATCAGCGCTTCGGGTAATGCCAAGTACCTGAGTTCCGTGGGCATGCTGGGAGCGACCAACGACGCCGTCTATGCGGTGCGCGGGGTAATGTTGCCGCGTGGTATCGGCGATACCGTGCATGTCAGTGGCAGCGCATATGATGCCGGCAGCGAAGCGAATGCCGAAAGCGCCGATACGGTCGGCGCACTGGGCGCGACAGACGAAGATCCCGTCTCTGGAGTAGGTATTAATGAAGGCGGTGAGGGCTACATACATGTCCATGCCGGCATTCACGGCGTCGGCGGCATGGGCGGACTGTCAGCCGCTGTACACGACTGGCGTAACCCAGTGGTCGAAGTGACCATCGAGCGCATCGAGTGAGTGCCGCGGTATATACGGTTACTTGAGTCACCCTCTGAATCGGAAAAAGGCCGGGTACGTTCTGAATAATCGTATCCGGCCCCTTTTTTCGAGGATCGTGCCGTGGCGCGGCACCCCCGGGGCACCAGGAACAAACGTTCGACCTGATTTGATGTCCCGTCGGCGGTGAGCCCTGGGGCGGGTTCGGCTGTGATGCGGGAATGGAGTCATCGCGGGTTGCTGGGCGAGCGTGCAACTGCGCTGCCGGCCAGGATTCCGGTCGTTCAGGGGGCGCCAGAGTTGCATCTGTGGTCAGAAACAAACCCCCGATACCTGTCGGAATGCCTGAAAAGGTGATTAAAATTCCTACGCGCACCAACCGGCTCTTCAATTCCTTTCTAAGAGCCAGCGCAGTAAGTCAGCCTGCCAGGGCTGCATTGGCATGGCAATATTTCAGTATTGAGGTTTCGAACTAAGGCGTGGTTTTGTCGAAATGCACCTGGTAAATCTGTTCATGGTAATGACGACGAAAACTATTAAGGACCTCTTCTTGTTGGGCATCTGAGCCACCCATCAGTTCCATGACCATACGCGACAATTCAAGGCTGGCTTCGACATTTTCAGACACGACCCCGGCAGAACCCATTCGGACCAAATCCTGACAGATTTCCAGGTTATGGCCTCGAGCAAGAATGGCGACATCAGGGTATTGTTCCTTCAGTGTTGACACGAGCCGGGTCGTTGCCTCCGGGTCGTTCAGTGTCACCACGATAATTTTCGCGCCACCGGCACCCAGCGACCGCAAAAGGCCAGCCTGGGTCACATTTCCGTAGTAAACCGGATTATCCAGTTTGCGCTCGCGTGATACCAGGGCCGAGTCGGAATCGACCGCAACGAACGGTTGGTCGGCCCGCGCGAGAATCTCACCCACCCGCCGGCCCACTCTTCCGTAACCCGCAATAACGACCGGAGCATTCTCGGGAGTTGTGTTTTCGTGAGCGGCGTTTTCATCCCCGCCGGTGCGAGGGCGATAGCCGGCAATATGACGGGCCGCCATGGCCAGGAAGGGAGTCATGAGCATGCTAAGCAGTACAATTGGCAGCAAATTCTGAAAAAGACCAGCATCGAGCAAGCCAGCCTGCCGGGCGAGTGCGAAGGCGACCAGTGCAAATTCGCCACTTTGCGCCAACAGCAAGGCGACGGCGAAAGCCTGTCGCGTTTCCAGCCTGAACAAGCGGGCCAGCGGCAATAGAATGGCAATTTTCAGAGCTAACAGCGAGACAACCAGTGCCAGCATTTCCAGCGGATGCTGCAACAGGGGCTCGAAATTGAATAAAAGGCCCATCGACATGAAAAACAGACCCAGTAACAAACCCCGGAATGGCTCGATTTCAGCGATCACTTGATGCCTGAATGCCGATTCGGAGATCAACAAGCCTGCCAGGAAAGCACCCATCGCCATGGACAATCCGGCACGGTCGCTGGCCAGTGCCGCACCGAGCACGATCAGCACAGCAGTCGCCGTGAAAATCTCCGGATTTCCGGTTTTCGCCACGCGATGCAATATGGGGTGCAAAAGATATCGACCGGTGACCACGACCAGGCCTACAATCGCCATCGATTCAAGCAGCGCAATCAGTACACTCCCACCAAGACCAATTTCACCGCCAGCCGCCGAATTGGCCAACAATGGAACCATTGCCAACAGGGGCACAACAGCCAGGTCCTGCATCAGCAAAACTGCGAATGAGCCGCGGCCATAGGTGGTCATCAGGGCCCTTTGTTCGGACAGTATTTGCAGTACCATGGCCGTGGACGACAGTGCCAGGGCAGTGCCCAGTAGTACCGCAGTCTGCATGCTCAGGCCGAAGAAAAAATATGCTATTGTTGCCAGAATCGCGCCGGTCAGCAGCACCTGGCTGCTTCCGAGACCAAATACCATTCGGCGCATCAGCCATAGCCGCGACGGCTTGAGCTCGATTCCAATGACGAACAGCAGCAAAACAACGCCGATCTCGGCGAGATGCACAATCTCCTCAACTTTATCGATCAGCCCGAAACCACCAGGGCCCACGAGGATTCCAGCCACCAGGAAGCCGGGGACCGCACCCAGGCGCATGGCTTGGAACAGCGGCACCAGTACCACAGCCGCCAGCAACAAAATAACGATATCGTAAAGGTAAGCAGACACCATTAGCCCAGTATAACTTGGAGTAAGCAACATTAATCACGGCTTACTGCTCGCGGACCTGCTAAAAAATACTACCGCAATCGCGACAAGGCTTTCCTTACTAGCGCCTGGCACCCCCGGCGGCGAAGACACCGATGGTTCAAGGGACGCCAGAGTTGCATCTGCGGTCAGTAAAAACCCCGATACTTGTCGGAATGCCTGAAAAGGTTGTTAATAATTCCAATGCGCCACTCAAACCCGCCTTCAGCGCATCCGTCATCTGCCGGGTCCACCCGTTGAGGCGGGCTGGGCTGGCGTGTTCATCGTCAGGGTCGTAACGGGGCCATTCCAGCGTTTGTATTCGGCCCTGATCCAGGATGCCTGTCATATAAATCTCCTTTTCGGGAAACTCATGGGTTGAAAGACCGTTTTCCAGAGGAAAAGATTGATGTATTCGAAACTGATTGGAATTTTGGCCGGGGGAGCGCTACTGGCCGTTTCTCATCTCCTGCCCGCAGCGGCCTGGGCACAGAACAGCGTCAGGCTGGATGGACTCGAAGTGGTGCAGAGCAGCGATTGGAACGAAAGCTCAGTGCGCCGCGTCTTGCAGGCCTTCGCGTTCGGCGGCCATGCCAGCAACAAGCAGATTGGGCGATGGGCGCGATTGAAGCCGGAAATCGCCGTCGTGCAGATGCTCAATTTCAATGCGGTCAACAGGCGTTTGTCTGCGCCTGAGCCTGGCGCGGCCGTTGTTCAATGCACGTCCATGACCGAACTACAGCAGCTGTGGGGGTCCAACGATCCGGCTAACCCTGTCCGCCAGTCCGACCGCTCTTTTTACAGCATGCTGAACGATGATCTCGAAATATTGAGTCCCGTCGGCCTGTATCTCACCTGGCCGCGGGCCATGCATACACGCGGTTGCAACCTGTTCCTGCACAAGGTTGCGTTTTACCTGACCAACTACCACGCCTCGATCCATGTGCAGAACGCCGGCGTGGGCCTGATCCGTGACTATTACGACGACACCGTGAAAGCCCTGATGGAAAGCAGTCGTTTCGAGGACCTGATGTACCAGGCTGCCACCAACGGCGCGGTGGCGTTTGCCTATGGGCACTTTGCTTCTTATGTACACCCCTTTACCGGCGAGTTCTTTGGCAATGATGATTTCGCGCGTGAATATTTCCAGCTGCTGTTCGGAATAGAGGGCACGATGGAAGACCCGGAATATCATGAAGGCGTCACCATCGAAAACAACGCCAAACTCCTTACCGGCATGATGGTTGACGCCAAGCCGGGCCGCTTCAATTCGGCCGCACAACGGGACTGGTTACTGACCGGGATCGACTTTTCAGACCACTTCGACGAGGCCGGCCGCCAGATTTATAACCGGACGGCACACATTGACTTTCGCAAAGGTCCATTCAGTTGCCTTGAGATTCTGCACCACAATATCTGTGGCGCCACCGCCAGTGAGAAGCTCAGAGCGCTGGGCCGGGTGGCGGCGTCTCACCCTGAATCCATGGCCAATGTGCCGCTGAAGCTGGTGCGCTTTTTTGGCGATACCGTCATCACCCCGGAAGAAGCCGAAGGATTACAGGCAGCCTGGCAAGACGCTGAACTGGACATCCTGCGATTCTTGCGGGGCTACGCCGTTTCAACGCAGTTTCACACCGAAGATTCATTCAAATACTGGTCCGCTTTCGAACGTAATCTGATCATGCATAACGCGGCAATACTGGACAACGAGGAATCTTTCGCCAAGCCGTTCTTCCTCGGACCAGTCGTTCCGATGTTTGAGCAGAACGCATTGGTATTCGCGCCGATCCGCGATGTGTTTGGCGGGCAGACCGGTAATGACGCCGCCAATGACCGCTTTGGTTTCCGCAGCGCCCTGAACCAGAACGTCGACCGTCCTGAAGCACTGGGTACTACCGAACAGTACTACCGCCTGGCTGAAGATAGCGCGCCTAAAGTGTGGCGCAAGGACTGGAGTAAGGTGATTCCGGCCAACGCCGCCGGAGACCATGTCGTCGGCGATGTCGCGCGGTGGTTATGGCAGCGATTTATTGCCGATGGCGGTGCAAATTTCGATGCCATCGCACAGGCCCAGGTGCATGCGCTTCTGGCCACGGGCTTTGATTTCGCGGCCGTCGTGGATCGCGGCAATATCGATGCGCTTTACAGCTCCGAAGACCTGGAGGCCGGATTCGTGGCCGAGGTCGACCGGGAGCTGGCCGCCACCGTCATGAATTTTGCCGATCCCGGAGAACAGGCCCGGATTGGCATGGCGGTCAATTTCATCACGATGTTGCCTTATGCATTTGCGCGAACCGGAGAGTCGAAATGAAATCGTTCAATAATGCCATCGATCGGCGGACGTTCCTTCGCCAGTCCATTTCGGCCTCACTGGCAGCCGCTGTCGTGGCTGGCAAGCCCGGATTGCTGCTGGCCCAGGACCAGGCCTGCATCCCGCAGGATATGCCCAGGACCCTGGTCAATGTTATGTTGCAGGGCGGGGCCGATTTCCGCTACTTGTTCATGCCGTCTCCCGGCCACCCTGACACCGAATACCTGTCACTGCTGTGGTCGGCGCGGCGCTCTTTGTACAGCGAGGCCTATGCGAACTACGAGCAGATGTTCGACAACGAATACCTGCTGACCGCTGATCCCTTGAGCGGACAGGAATTCGGCATCCACAGCCGGGCGGCCTGGCTGCATAGCCAGTTCAATGACGGCCGGCTGGCCATTGTGGCCAATGCTTACTGCGGGCGAAATCGCCGCCATGACCAGTCCATTCTCAATGCCGACGCGGGTGAGCCCGATTACGCGGCGCTGAATTTTGACCGTGATGGCTGGGGCGGCCGCCTCGTTGAACAATTGGGCGGCACCGTCAATACGGTGGAACTGGGCAACAGCGTGACGACGTTCAACAAGGGTACGGTGCAGGGCAACCGGCTCGCACGCGTATTGCATGCCCAGGACATGAGATCGCTGGCGTTGCCCGAGGCAGAGGCCGGGGCGCCCGCCAGCCGGCGCAGCATCCTCGCCCGTGCGCTGCGCGCCTACTACGAGGCCCGGGGCCCGGAGGTCAGTGTGGACAAACCGGGTAGCTGGCCGTACCACACCTTTTTTCAGCACAACACGGCGCTGCGTACGTTTGCCGCCGAGGTCGATGCGAAGCTCGCCTCCTGCATTCCGCTGCCGGACGAATTGCTGAAACTGCAATTGTCGAACCCGGATTTTGCACAACAGGCGCGCAACTTGTTCGACGTCTGCCAGGTACCATCCGAACTGAGCCTTGGCGTGGTTTCGATGAGTTATGGCGGCTGGGACACGCACAACAACCAGGCTGCAGAAATCGGCTCGAACCTGGCCGATGTGTTCGGCAGAGGCGGCGGGCTGGACACAGCGATGACCGCTATCGAAACCCTGCCGGCCGCCGAACAGCCTGCATCCGGCCAGCTGGTGTTCTATTTCGCCAGCGACTTTGGCCGCCAGCTTATCGCCAACGGCGCAGCCGGCACCGACCATGGCAGCGGCACCTACAGCATGCTGCTGGGCCATGCCGTGTGTGGCGGTGTGTATGGTGAAATGTTTCCACTGCACGAAAGCCGCCCCGATAGCGAGGGCCGGATTCCATTACAAACTCCGGGCGCAGACATCGAAGGCCTGACCTCAACCGATCGCATCCTGAGCGAGGCGGTGGACTGGGTCGGAAGCGAACTGGGCGCGGGTGTATTTCCTGACAGCGCACAGGGCGGTCTCGAACCGGGCGTCAGCCTGGCCAGCCTGTTTGCCGGCTGACGAGGCGGCTGGACCCTGTCGCACATGGTTAAATAAAGGCTGATGGAACGTGACCAGATTGAAACTGAGCTGCAGCGCCTTCACCCGGAAACTTTCGGCTGGGCGCTGGCTTGTTGCGGTCGTAACCGCAGCGAAGCCGAGGATGTGATGCAACTGGCGTATGTGAAAGTTCTGGAGGGGCGCGCTGAATTCGATGGGCGGTCGAGCTTTCGCACCTGGCTGTTTGGCGTCGTGCGCCTCACGGCTGCGGAACGGCGGCGCCGGCATGCGGTGCGGCACAGACTGCTGAAGCTGTTCTTTGTGCGCAGCCTGGAGGCGGATGTACCCGGCCCGGAAAGTGCGATCGATTACTCGGCTCGCTCAAAAAAGCTGGTGGACGGCATGACACGGCTCTCGCGTCGGCAGTCGGAAGTGTTACAACTGGCCTTCTACCACGAGATGACCATCGAACAGGTTGCCGCGCTGCTGGGCATGTCGATCGGCAGCGCCCGCACGCACTACGCCCGGGGCAAACAGAACCTGGCACTCATGTTGAGGAAGGCCGAACAGGGAACAACAGGCAATGACTGAACCACTGAATGAAAACCAACTGAAGGCCGACTTCCGGCATTTGCGGGAAATTGAAACGCAGGCAGCTCCGGACTTCCGCCGATCACTGGCCGGAGTCCCCCAGGTGGAGCCGCGCAGGCGGTTTCGACCGGCGATGCAGTTCGCGATGTCTGCCGTCGTGCTGGTCGCAATAATCGCGGTATTTTTGAACCCGGGTCGCGATCAGACCATACCTGCAACGGCAGAAACGGCTCTGCCCTCAACTGAAGAAGCGGCCCTGGCCGCAGCCCTGGAAATGCCGACTGACTTTTTACTCGATACGCCGTGGTTCGAACTGGCCCGGACAACGCCCGATTTTGACTTCCAATTCCCACAATACGACATCCCGGAGGACCTTTCCGATGAGATTTAGAACACTGATACTTTTAACGATCGCCGCCTCCATGCTCATGCCGCTGACGGGATTCAGCGCCGATCCGGCCGACCCGATCAAGCAACTGCTGTATCCGCCGGACTTGATCATGAATTACCGCTCAGAGCTGAACCTGGATAAACAGCAGGAAAATACGATCCGGGAAGAACTGAGAAAAACACAGTCCGCAGTTTTCGACCTGCGATGGCAGATGAAGGATGAAGGCGAGCGCCTGGCGGAAATGCTGCAGTCCACGCCCATCGATGAGAAGGCCGTGCTCAGCCAGGCCGACAAGGTCATGGGGCTGGAACAACAGGTCAAACGCACCCACCTGGTCATGCTGGTTCGGCTGAAAAATATGATGACCGACGTTCAGCTCGCTCAGCTAAAGGAGTATCGCGCCTCGTGGACACCAAAGGACAGAGCATCACGGTGACGATCTTTAACGCACGACTGAACAGAGAAATTCATCGCGTTCCAGGTATTGCTCTGCGGCGCTTTTCCTGTTCGTGCACGCACCTCGATCAAATGCCAGTTTGAGCAGCTGATGAAAAGGTCGCTCGCCAGAGCCGCCGCGAACGATGATACGGTCGGCTTGGTTTCTAATCTCAGGAGACCACCCGAAACCGAACACGAGCAGTCAGCAAATTCTCCCTACCGTGAATTCCATTGATTCGCTCAAACTGAATGTCCGGAGTAATGATGATCCGCTGGAAAGCAGTGAAGCGGTAGAACAATTCCAGGTAGTCACTGCTGCCGTGTTCGCCACTTAAGGCTGCTCCGTTCCGCACGCTGCGTCCTATCCCGACGCCGAGCTCACTCTGCCTGAGCGGAATCCGCAGGGTCGCCCCGAAGTAAGATTCTTTGACCTCCCCGGCCAAATCGGCCTTTCCGGCCCGAAGATTCCAGGATAGTACGGAGGCGTGGCCGTCCACTGAAAGGTAATGCCCGGTCTCGTTTCCTTCCCATCGGGCGTTGCCGCGAATGCGTAAAGTCGAGCCGTGGGTCCAGGCTCCTAACCTGACAAGCAACGGGCCAACCGGTTTGAATGCTTCGGCGGCCAGAAAGACGGCTCGCGCCGATCGAGAGGAGTTGGCCGGTGTGAATTTGCCCGTCATCGCCAGCAGGGTGAAGCCGGGAGCACGCGGCCCCGCTTCCCGCCGGTAGGCCAGCCCCAGGTCGCTTTCCGGGATCGCGATGGCCGGGTTGTTGACGAAGGCGGCGCCCAGGAACTGCTCCTTGTCGTCGTTAGCCACCGCGCTGACGTCGATGTGAACCTTGCTGTCGAGCAGGCCGACCGACCATTCTCCGCCGAGGGCAGGGAAGGTGTAGTGGAGTTCGGCCAGGGTGGCCTCACCGCTGAGGAAAGCGTCATGTGTCTCAAAGCCGCCGCCCGACCGGGCCAGGTGATTCGCTATGGAATGGGTCTCCGCTTCCAGCAGCATGCCCCACGCGCCACGGCCGGCAGGCAGGGTAGTGAACAGGTCGAAGCCCATGCCGCCTTCGTCCTCGATAGCGTCTCCGCTGCCGGCCGATGCCATCAGCGTCGTTCCCGTTTCAACCTGGAGCAGGGGGTATTCATTTTCGGATTGCGCCGCAGACACGGCAGGCTCGCCAGCCAGCGCGGCTGCAGCGACAAGGATCCAGTGGATGGTTTTCATCGTTTCGTAACTTGAATCGATCCTGCTCAGGCAAGCGGAACGATGCCCGGGGATCTGTCCTTCAAGTACAAATGATAACCATTCTCAGTTGTATTTAAATGACGTGGGTCAGTTGCGTCAATTTTGATGGGTTCAATTGAAAAAGGCTCACGAAATATCGTAAGCCTTTTCGGAATTTGGTGGTGATGGGTGGACTTGAACCCGGATGCGCACTACGGGTCCACTTACGAAGGAACACACCTGAGCCGCATCCGAAGCGTGTCTTTAAAAAGAACTGCGAAGCTAACAATGCGGTGTCAGCCCCCCGGCGCCACAAATAAAAAGGGTCCCAGTTCGGGACCCTTTTTATTTGGTGGTGATGGGTGGACTTGAACCACCGACCTCAGCATTATGAGTGCCGCGCTCTAACCAGCTGAGCTACATCACCGGAATCTGTTTTGCTCCCGAACGGCCGTGGCGTTCGATCGGGGCGCAAATTCTCTATCTATGGTCCCTGAAAGTCAACCTTGACGCTCAAAAACGGTATCCGAATTCCTCGAAAAACCGGTCCTTGATTTCGTCGAACGTGGGGTTGTGGTTCTGCGGACCCTGCTGCGCGACCTTGATGGAACCCATGACGGATCCGATCTGGCAGGCGGTAATCAGGTCCAGGTCGTTGAGCAGTCCGTAGATCAGGCCGGACCGGAAGGCGTCACCGCAGCCCGTTGGGTCCTGCACGCCTTCAGGTTCGACCGGGCTGATCTCGGTCTTTCCTTCGCGTGTTCGCAGCACCGAACCTTCCGCCCCCATTGTCACGATCATCGCGTCTACCTGGTTGGCAATGGTGTTTCCGTCCAGCCCGGTTTTTTCCTTCAGCAGCTGGAATTCGTAGTCGTTCACGACAATGTATGTGGCCTCTTCGATGAACCGCTTCAATTCGTCGCCATCAAACAGGGTGATGCCCTGGCCCGGGTCAAAAATGTGCGGAATTCCTGCCTTCACGAAATCCCGGCTGTGCTGGATCATGGCTTTCTTACTGTCGGGAGCCACGATCCCGACCCTGATGCCCTCGGTGTCTGCCACCCGGTTCAGGTAGCTGTGCTGCATGGCCCCCGGGTGGAAGGCCGTGATCTGGTTGTCGTCAATGTCTGTGGTGATGAACGCCTGGGGCGTGTACTCGCCTTCCATGTGGCGCACATACTTCAGCGAAATTCCCAGGCTTTCGAGATGCTCGCTGTATGGGCCAAAGTCGTCGCCGACGGTCGCCATGGGGTAAGGGTTTTCACCCAAAAGCCGCAGGTTGTAGGAAATGTTACCGGCTACGCCACCGAACTCCTTGCGCATTTCCGGAACCAGGAACGCCACGTTAAGGATATGGACTTTGTCAGGCAGAATGTGCTGCTTGAATTGATCCGGAAACACCATGATGGTGTCATAAGCCAGCGAGCCACAGATTAGGGCGGACATGAATTTTCCCAGCAGTGATATACGATCGCGCGCATTCTAACGGATTTGGCTTGAGACCGGGGGATTTGATTCATTTTTGACCGTAACCAGTGATATATCAGTGTGGGGCACCAGGCCCGCTCCGGCACAGCTGGTGAGCTCGGCCGAAAGCCGGGAGAGCGCATAAATGCTGGGTTTTTCAAGGATTCCGGGTTGCGGGCAATCGCCGCTGCTGATACATTAGCGAGTCTAACCACTGCGTGGTTCAACGGATAATTAATCATCATGGTTTTTAAAAGACTTCGCGGCCTGTTTTCCAACGATCTGTCGATCGACCTGGGCACGGCCAACACCCTTATTTATGTTCGCGGCCAGGGCATCGTGCTGAACCAGCCTTCGGTCGTGGCGGTGCGTATGGACCGCGGGCCGGGCGGTCCGCAGCATGTGGCCGCAGTCGGCCTGGCCGCCAAGCAGATGCTGGGCAGGACGCCGGGCAATATTCGCACGGTGCGCCCGCTCAAAGACGGAGTGATCGCAGACTTCAATATGACTGAAGCGCTGTTGCAGCATTTCATTCGCGAAGTGCACACGTCCCGGTTTCTGCGACCCAGCCCGCGTGTGCTGGTCTGCGTGCCGTGCAGCTCGACCCAGGTAGAGCGCAAAGCCATCAAGGAGTCTGCCGAGGGGGCCGGCGCCCGCGAAGTGTTCCTGGTGGAAGAACCGATGGCGGCGGCGATCGGTGCGGGTATCCCGGTGCACGAAGCGCGCGGCGCGATGGTGCTCGATATCGGCGGCGGCACCTCGGAAGTCGCCGTGATCTCGCTCAATGGCCTGGTTTATTCCAATTCTGTCCGCGTGGGCGGCGACCAGTTCGATGACGCCATCATCAACTACGTACGCAGGAATTACGGCACGCTGATCGGAGAAACCACAGCAGAGCGGATCAAGATTCAGATTGGCTGCGCCTGGCCGGACGAAGAGCCCGAGTCGATGGAAGTCTCTGGCAGAAACCTGGCTGAGGGTGTGCCCCGTAACATCACCATCACCAGCAACGAAGTGCTGGAAGCCCTGAACGAGAGTCTCAGCAGCATACTGGAAGCGGTCAAGACCGCTCTGGAGCAGACCCCGCCGGAACTGTGTTCGGACGTGGCGGAGACCGGCATCGTCCTGACCGGCGGCGGCGCCCTTTTGCGCGGTATCGACCGCCTGATTGCCGAGGAAACCGGCTTGCCGGTCTTCCCGGCCGATGATCCCCTGACCTGCGTTGCCCGGGGCGGGGGCAAGGCGCTGGAGATGATGGACCAGAACAACGGCGATTTCTTCGCCTCCAGCTAGGACCGCGTTTGGTCAAAACAAGCCCAGGAACAGGATCACGATTTTTCGGGCCCGGAGGGCAGACTGCGCGCCTGATGCTTTACGGCCTGTTGGCCGTGGTCCTGATGGCGATGGACCAGAGCGGTCATTACGTCCCGCGCCTGCACAGCGCTGCCGGGCATCTTGCTGAACCCGTTTACCACGCCGTCGAATGGCCGCTGCGCGCCGGCCGGGATTTGCTGTTGCAGTTCCAGTCGCGGCGCAGCCTGCAACAGGAAAACCTGGAGCTCAGGGGACAGTTGCTGGGGCAGAAGGCAGAACTGCAGCGGCTCGATTCGCTGATGCAGGAAAATAGGCGCCTGCGCTCGCTGTTCGAAGGCGTCCAGGGTCAGAAATTTGAATATCGCATTGCTGAATTGCTGCGCGTCGATCTTGATCCGTTCTCCCACAAAGTATTGATTGACCGAGGTTCGGATGACGGCGTCACCGAGGGACAGGCGGTGATTGACGGGATGGGTGTGATGGGCCAGGTCGAGGACGTTCATCTGCATTTTTCGACGGTACGATTGATATCGGATCCCAATCACGCTCTTCCGGTGCAGATCAATCGCACCGGTTTACGCACGGTTGCTTTTGGCATGGGAGAAACCGGCAGTCTGAGTTTACCCACAGTCCCCCGGGAGGCGGACGTACGGGAAGGCGATCTGCTGGTCACTTCCGGCCTGGGCGATCGCTTCCCCGGGGGATACCCGGTTGCCCTCATCAGCCGGATCAACCGGGAGGAAGGCCTGTCTTTCGCACAACTGCAGGCGCGGCCGCTGGCGGCGCTGGATCGCGGAAGGGAAGTGTTGTTGATCAGCGCCGTGCAAAACGACGAAACCACGAATAGTCCCGTTGCGGATACTGCGGCAACGCAGCAGGAAACGGAAGGAGAAAAACCCGAGTGAACGCCCGCAGCGATCGTTACTCGGTCATCCTGGCGACATTGGTGGTCGCGTTTGTACTGACGCTGGTCCCGTTGCCGCCTTTCCTGGATAACATGCGGCCCTACTGGGTTGGCCTGGTCATTATTTTCTGGTGCCTTGAAACACAGGACCTTATCTCTCTCGGCCTGGCTTTTGCTATCGGGATCGCCCTCGATGTGCTCAGTGCGAGCTTACTCGGCCAGCATGCCCTCAGCATGGTGATCATGGTTTACCTGGTGACCCGCTTTCGCGCACGGCTGCGTTTTTTTCCTCCCTGGCAACAGGCGCTCTCTGTTCTCGCATTGCTGATGAATGACCGCATCATTCTGCTATGGATCATCAGTTTGCGCGGCGAGCCTCTGCCTTCGCTGGTGTTCTGGCTGCCGCCGATCATCGGAACACTGATCTGGCCGTGGCTGTTTCTTCTGCTTGACCGCTATCGCGGCGCCATGCGCCACCGTGTGGGCCGGTGAGACTGCGCCGACTCACCGGCTACGGGCCCGGCCAACCGTTAAAAGACCAGGCTCTCGAGGGGCGGCAGTTCAGCATCCGCGCGCTGACGGCGTTTCTGATCATCCTGGCCGCCATTTTTTTGCTCAGCCTGCGTTATGTTTATCTGCAGTTGATCAGCTACGAGGAGTTTACTGCGCGATCGATCAACAACCAGGTCCGGATTGTGCCGGTGCCGCCCAACCGGGGCCTGATCTATGACCGCAGAGGGAGGCCTGTGGCCGAGAACCGGCCGGCTTACCGATTGGAACTGGTGCCGGAAAAGACCGCGGATCTCAAAGCGACCATCGAGGCGCTTGGCCGGATTGTGGAACTGCCGGAAGACGCCTTTGAACGGTTTGCCGAAAACCGAAAACGTTACCGGGTTTTTGACAGCGTGCCGCTGAAATTCAACCTGACAGAGAGGGAAATGGCACGCTTTGCCGTGGATCGCCACCGGTTCGACAGCGTGGAAATTGTGCCCTACCTCGCGCGTTATTATCCCTACGGTGATCTCCTGACCCATGTTCTTGGATATGTAGGCCGGCTGGATGTGAATGACCTGAACCGTGTGGATGAGGGAAACTACCGGGGCACGACGCACATCGGCAAGGCCGGCATCGAACGTTTCTACGAAGACGGTCTGCACGGCCTCAGCGGAATTGAGAGAATCGAGACCAACGTGCAGGGGCGGGTTCTTACCGTTCTGGATCGGGAAAACCCGGTCCCTGGGAATGACCTGATCCTGGCGCTGGATGTGCAGGTCCAGCAGGCCGCGTGGGATGCGCTTGGCGACCGGCCCGGCGCGGTGGTGGCCATTGATCCAAACGACGGGTCGGTGCTGGCCATGGTCAGCAAACCGGCTTTTGACCCCAACCTGTTCGTGCACGGAATTTCCAGCGAGGATTACCGAAACATCCTGAATGCCCCGGGCCGGCCGCTGTTCAATCGCCCGCTGCTCGGCGGTTATGAACCGGGCTCGACGCTGAAACCTTTTATCGGTCTGGCGGGTCTCGAGCTGGGCGCAGTGACGGCCGATGACCGCGTTTTCTCCAGCGGCCAGTTTTTTCTGCCGGGTACTTCAAGGCCATACCGCGACTGGAAAAGAGGCGGTCACGGCTGGGTGAACATGCTGGGTGCGCTGGAACAGTCGGTGAACACTTATTTCTATCAACTGGCGCTGGACCTGGGTATCGATCGGATGCACGACTACCTGGCCCAGTTCGGATTCGGATCAGTTACGGGAATGGATTTACTCGGAGAAAATGCCGGTGTGCTGCCCTCGCGTGAGTGGAAAAGAGGCCATCTCTCGCAGCCCTGGTATCCCGGTGAGACCGTCATTGCCGGAATCGGGCAGGGTTTCAATGTCGTCACGCCCATTCAGCTCGCCAATGCGGTCGCGACGCTGGCCAACGGCGGCACGCGGTTCGAGCCGCGTCTGTTGTATGCAGCCAAGCATGCCGGAGACCGGCAGGCCGACAAGATTCAAGCGCCTGTGGGCTCGCTGTTGCCGGTCAGGGATCCTGCCAACTGGGACCTGGTGCATGCGGGTATGCGGTTGGTCGTTCATGGTGAAAAAGGAACGGCGCGCACGATCAGGCCCGAATCCGGCTTCGAGGTTGCCGGTAAAAGCGGAACCGCACAGGTCGCCGCACAGGCCCTGGACGAGGACATGGATGAGACTACGGCCACACATCTGCGTCACCACGCGCTTTTTATCGCCTATGCGCCTTACGACAAACCTTCGATCGCGGTCGCAGCCGTGGTGGAGCACGGCGGAGGCGGTTCCAGGGAAGCCGCGCCCGTAGCGCGCGCCGTCATCGATGCCTGGCTCTCGCAGGAGTTGTTCCGGTGAGGCGGCTCATTCCAGGATGGATTCAGTGGCCGCAACTGGACGTTCCCCTGTTGTTGGGGCTATTGCTGTTGATGGCGTTTGGACTGGTGGTGCTGTATAGCGCATCGGGCGAGAATTTGGACGTCGTGTACCGGCAGGGCATCCGGCTTGGCGTAGGCCTGCTCGTGATGCTGGCGCTCAGCCAGGTTCCTCCGCACATACTGCGCATCTGGACCCCATGGCTTTACGCGGTGGGCGTGGTGTTGTTGCTGGCAACCTGGTTTGCCGGCGTCGGGCGCGGCGCAGAACGCTGGCTGGACCTCGGCCTGTTCCGTTTTCAACCCTCCGAGATCATGAAGCTGGCCGTTCCCATGATGTTGGCCTGGTACCTGCATCCACGCCGTCTGCCGCCTGAGCCTGTCGTGCTGGTCGTGTCCTGCGTGATCCTGGTGGTGCCCGCGGTGCTCATCGCCAGGCAGCCGGACCTGGGCACTGCATTGCTGGTTGCGATCAGCGGCGGTTTCGCGCTGTTTCTCTCAGGACTGCAGTGGCGCGTGATCCTGGGCATGGCGGGTATCGCAGTGGCGGCGGCGCCGGCGCTGTGGATGGTGATGCATGAATATCAACGCAACCGCGTACGGACCTTCCTCGATCCGGAATCGGATCCGCTGGGTAGCGGATGGAACATCATCCAGTCAAAAATCGCGGTGGGATCCGGCGGACTGACCGGCAAGGGCTGGCTGCACGGAACGCAGTCACGTCTCGAATTCATACCGGAGCGCCATACCGATTTCATTCTTGCCGTGCTCTCTGAGGAACTGGGATTAATAGGCGTTATCTTGTTGTTTTCGGTCTATCTCTTCATCGTTGGCCGCGGGCTCTACGTGGCCAGCCTCGCACGCACGACCTATGCCCGGCTGCTTGCCGGGAGCCTCAGCCTGACGTTTTTTGTTTACGTTCTGGTCAATGCCGGAATGGTTTCAGGGTTGCTTCCCGTCGTTGGCGTGCCGCTGCCTTTGATCAGTTACGGGGGGACTTCAATCGTCACCCTGTTGGCCGGCTTTGGCATATTGATGTCTATTTATGGCCACCGGAATTTCATACGATGAGTCAAATCTGATTACAATGCGGTTAGCAGATCGAAAAGGAATGCTTAATTTGATGAAACGAATACTCACGCTCGCGCTGGTTTCAATACTCAGCGCGTCCTGTCTCGCGCAGCAACATCCCGGCGCGGAAGCGTTCGCCGCGAAAGCCGAAGCGGAATACGGGCTCGACGCCGAGCAGGTGCTCCAGTACCTGCAGGATGCGCGTTTCAAACAATCCATCGTTGACGCCATCAGCCGGCCGGCCGAGGGCAAGCCCTGGTTCGAATACCGGCCGATCTTTATCACCGACAAAAGAATCAGGGGCGGTGTCGAATTCTGGCGGGAAAATGAAGCTTTGATCGCCCAGGCGTCACAGAAATACGGCGTCGATCCTCAGATCATCGTGGCCATTATTGGCGTGGAGACTTACTACGGCGCCATTACGGGCGGCTACCGGGTGCTCGACGCGCTGACCACGCTTTCTTTCTATTACCCCGATACCGGCAATGACCGCTCTGAATTTTTCTCCAAAGAGCTGATGAATTTTTTCGTATTGGGCGGTGCGGAGGGGCTGCCGCTGGAAGACGTCACCGGTTCATACGCCGGTGCCATGGGGCTGGGGCAGTTCATGCCCAGCAGCTACCTGGAGTATGCGGTGGATCTCGACGAGGATGGCCGCCGGGATCTCTGGAGTTCCATGCCTGATATCATCGGCAGTGTCGCTAACTACCTGCACCGGCACGGTTGGGAACTGAACCAGCCGGTGACTTTTCCCGCCGAAAAGTCAGCGGACGCCAACCTGGAACTGGTTGCAAAACGGGATTTCAGGGCCAGGACCCCGGTGGGTGAGATCGACGCTGGTGGGTTTCGTTCCGAAAAGCCGGTGGAGCCTGATACGCTGGCGGCAGTTGCTGCGCTGGAGGAAGAGGACGGCGACCATTATTTCATCACCTTCGAAAATTTCTATGTCATCACCCGGTATAATCGCAGCCCGCTTTACGCGATGGCGGTTTACGAGCTGAGTGAGGCCATCCGGAGCGGCTTCGAACCGTGATTCCGCTTCGCTACACAGGGTTGGCGTTGTCGTTGGTTGCCGGGGTGCTGCTGCTGTCGTGTTCTGGCGAACGGGCGCGGGATGACGAACTGGTCGACGGACCCTCCCTGGCTGATATCAAGGCCGCGGACGTCGCCGATGCCGTTCCGAAGGATGAGCCGCTGGCGCGTTACGGCAATCACTCACCCTACGAAGTTTTCGGCAAAAAGTACACGGTACTCCGCAGCAGCGAGGGATACCACGAGCAAGGCATTGCGTCATGGTACGGCAGCAAGTTTCATGGCCGCCGGACATCCAGCGGTGAGCCGTATGATATGCACCTGGCAACAGCCGCCCACAAATCCCTGCCGTTGCCGACCTACGCCGAAGTCACCAATCTGGACAACGGCAAGAAAGTGATCGTTAAAATCAACGACCGCGGCCCGTTCAAGCACGGCCGGCTGATTGATATGTCCTATGGAGCCGCGCTGCGGTTGGGTATGACTGGCACCGGCACGGCCCGGGTCGATGTGCGTGTCATCGATGTAGACCAGGAAGCGCCGGCATTGGCGTATGCAGAAACAGGCGCTGTTGTTGACTCGAACGGCACCGGTACGTGGCTGCAGGCGGGCGCCTATGGAGACCGAGACGGCGCCGAACGCCTGGCCGGCCAGCTGAAGCGCGCCAGCCTGAACCCTGTTTCCATTCATGATGCCGGAGACCTGTTCCGGGTCTGGCTTGGGCCCTACAAAAGCCAGGCCGAGATAGAGTCTGTCATCAGCCGGGTCATTGAACTTGGCTTCGAGCGCCCGCATAAAGTCAGACGCTGATAACGTTCGACCTACCGCAAACGGATTACATACCTTGGATATGAACAAAACTCGAATAGCGGCATACGCACTGTCTGGTCTCCTTGGCCTGGCGGGCATGAACCTGCAGGCCCAGAGCCCGGTTCCGAACAGTGCGGGGGCGCGGCCGGTTCCTGCTGCCCCACAGGTAGGCGCAAACAGCTACCTGCTGATGGATTTCAACAGCGAGCGCATCCTGGTGGAAAACAATCCCGACATGCGCGTGGAGCCGGCGAGTATCACGAAACTGATGACGGCATACGTGGTGTTCAGTGAACTCGACCAGGGCAAAATCACGTTGGAAGAAACCGTGACCGTCAGTGAGAAGGCCTGGCGCACCGGCGGTTCGCGCATGTTCATAGAACCGGGAATGGAGATCACCGTGGAAGACCTGATCCGCGGTATGGTGATCCAGTCGGGCAACGATGCGAGCGTGGCCCTGGCTGAGCACGTCGCCGGCACCGAGGAGGCTTTTGCCTTACTGATGAACCACTTCGCCGATTTGCTGGAAATGTCGGAGACCCACTTCGTTAACTCAACCGGATTGCCCGATCCCGAGCACTACACAACCGCCAGGGACATCGTCATGCTCAGCGCCGCTACGATCAGAGATTTCCCCGAATACTACACGTGGTACTCCGAAAAGGAATTTACCTTCAACAATATCCGGCAACACAACCGGAATACGCTGTTATGGAGAGACCCGGCTATTGACGGTTTGAAAACCGGGCATACCGAAGCCGCCGGTTACTGTCTGGCTACCTCGGCCATGCGCGACGGAATGCGCCTGGTCAGTGCTGTCATGGGCTCGACATCGGAGGCTTCCCGCGCCAGCGAGAGCCAGACTCTGCTCAACTATGGGTTTCGTTTCTTTGAAACCATGCAGTTGTACGAGGCCGGAAAGGAACTGGCCCGGGCTCGAGTTTGGAAAGGGTTGAGCGAGGACGTGGCGCTTGGCCTGTCTGCGCCCCTGTTCGTGACGATTCCGCGCGGCCGTTACGATGAGCTGGAAGCGCAGGTTCAAATGGAGCCGGAATTGAGTGCTCCACTGGAAGCGGGGCAATGGGTAGGCACGATCAATATTCAGCTCGGCGACGAGCGGGTTGCCAGCCGTGACCTGGTGACCCTGAGCAGTGTTGAGAAAGCAGGCTTTTTCGGCAGCGCCTGGGACGGCCTCCAGCTTTGGATGAACGGTTTCTTCGAAGATGAGGATGCGGACTCATCCGCCCCGGGTGCCCCGGTAGCAGAATCCGATGAAGGATGAGGACAAAACCACGCTGTTTGAATTTCCCTGCCGTTTTCCAGTCAAGGCGATGGGAAGAAGCAGCGACGATTTCGAACAGATCGTGCTGGATATCGTTCTGGCTCACGCCGGACTTTGGCAGGATGAACCGGTTCGTTCCGCGCCGAGCAGCGAAGGGAATTTCGTTTCCATCACGGTAATCATCAAAGCGCAATCGCAGCAGCAGCTCGATTCCATTTACCAGGGGCTGACCGACTGCAGCCGGGTGCTGATGGCGTTGTAATGCCCCCGGAAAGCCTAAAAATCAGAAAACTCGGTCTGGCGGATTATAAGCCGGTCTGGCGCGCCATGCAGGCATTCACCGACAACCGTAATGAAGACACAGCCGATGAGCTGTGGCTGGTACAGCATCCGCCGGTCTTTACCCAGGGCCAGGCCGGTAAGGCTGAACACGTGCTTGCGCCCGGTGATATTCCGGTTATCCAGGTAGACCGGGGCGGCCAGGTCACCTACCACGGGCCGGGCCAGATCGTGGCATACCCGTTGATCGACATCCGGCGCCGAAGGCTGGGCGTGAAAGACTTTGTCAATCGCATCGAGGAAGCCATTATTGCGGTGTTGGCCCGCTACGGAGTGGCCGGCGAGCGCATCGAAGGCGCGCCGGGTATATATGTCGATGGCGACAAGATTGCCTCGCTGGGTTTGAGAGTCCGGCGCGGGCGGTCGTTCCACGGCCTGGCGCTCAATGTCGATATGGACCTGGAACCCTTTCAGCGCATCAACCCTTGTGGTTTTGCCGGACTGCAGGTTACCCAGCTGTGCCGCCTCGCAAAGGCGGACGTCGAGCAGGTAGAGAGTGAGTTGATGAACAGCCTGGCCCGGCAACTGGGTTATAGTGAAATTGATGATTTGGGCAGCGAAGTGAGCACAGCAGCTTGAAACAGGGCGATAAACAAGGCGGCAATATCCCCATTCGCGTCACTGGCTCAAAAGAGCTTGGCGCGGACAAGATGGCGCGCAACACGGCCACTTTTGACGCTAACGCACCGCGCTTACGCAAGCCGTCCTGGATTCGCGTGCGCCTGCCCGCCGGCAATGCCGTGGCGTCGCTTAAAACAAGGCTGCGGGAGCGGGAACTGGTCACCGTCTGCGAGGAAGCCAGCTGCCCGAATATCCACGAGTGTTTTTCCAAGGGCACGGCCACCTTCATGATCCTGGGTGAGGTGTGCACCCGCCGTTGTTCCTTCTGCGATGTGGCTCACGGCCGCCCCCTGCCTCCGGACCCGAAGGAGCCGGAGCAGCTGGCGCGGACCGTTAAAGACATGAAACTCCGGTACATCGTCATCACCTCGGTTGACCGTGACGACCTCAGGGATGGCGGAGCGGGGCATTTTGCGGAATGCATTGATCGCACCCGGGAGATCAACCCGGGAATCCGGATCGAAGTCCTGGTTCCTGATTTTCGCGGCAAGGGCAAGCTCGAGCGGGCGCTGGACGTGCTTGCCGGCTCGCCCCCCGACGTGTTCAACCACAACATCGAGACCGTCAGTCCGTTGTATCGCAACGTTCGGCCTGGCGCCGATTACTGGTGGTCACTGGATTTGCTGAAACAGTTCAAAGCCCGTCATCCGGACATTCCAACCAAGTCCGGCATCATGCTGGGGCTGGGCGAAACCCGTGAACAGGTCGACCAGGCCTTACGCGATTTGCGGAAGCACGATGTCGACATGATCACGATCGGGCAGTATTTGCAGCCGACGCCCCATCATCATCCGGTGATGCGTTACTGGACGCCGGAAGAGTTCGAAAGCCTGGCGAAGTTCGGATACGGCCTGGGTTTTACGCACATGGCTTCGGGTCCCCTGGTGCGTTCGTCCTATCACGCTGATATCAGCGCCGAGGCAACGGGAGTCGTGCCCCGGGATTTCACGCCCTGAACTGATCATCACGTGAAACCGGCCTTTCGTCGTTTTCAGGGTGTGATTATTGAACCTCCAAGTTGTAAAACTTGTCTGAAACAGGCATAAATACGGGTCACCCATGAAATAACTGCACGGAGTGGCGTGCTTTTAGTGGTTCTTTTGGAGAATTGGTTACGTGAGACGAATTTTAATTATTGCGTTCTTTTTGCTGGCGGTTTCCGCAGCGTCCGCTGCCGTCGACACCAGCGATGCGCTGAAAATCGAACCGGACATGGAGCATCGCTACGCAAGCAACATTGCAACGCGATTCCTGACCAATTACCACTACAAACGCACCCGGCTGGATGATGGGCTGTCCAGCGACATCTTTGACAGCTATCTGAAACTGCTCGACCCGAACCGGATCTACTTCCTGTCCAGCGACATAGAGTCGTTCGAACGTTACCGCACCGGCCTGGACGATTCACTGCGGCACTCGGATCTGATGCCCGCATACAATATTTTCAACGTCTACGCTGAACGCGTTCAGCAACGTGTGGACTATGCCCGCAAACGGGCTCAACAACCTTTTGACTTCACGGTTGACGAGTATTACCAGTACGACCGCGAAGAGTCCCCGTGGGTCGCTTCGAATGAAGAGCTCGATGAGCTGTGGCGCAAACGGGTGAAAAACGACTACCTCCGGCTTCTGCTGACGGACAAGGAACCGGAAGCCATCGTCGAGACATTGACCGAGCGCTACGACAACCTGGAACGCCGCATCAAGGAACTGAACACGGAAGACGTGTTCCAGTTTTTCATGAATGCATTTGCCCAGTCGATAGAGCCGCATACCGCCTACCTGTCAGCCAGGACGTCGGAAAACTTTGAAATTTCCATGAAGCTGTCACTGGAAGGCATCGGCGCGCTGCTGGGCCGCGAGAACGAGTACACGGTTATTTCCAGCGTCGTGCCTGGCGGGCCGGCCGATCAGGACGGGCGCCTCAAGGCCGGTGACCGGATCACGGCCGTTGGGCAGGGCAATGACGGCAAGATGGTGGACGTGATTGGCTGGCGTATTGATGACGTGGTCGACCTGATCCGCGGGCCGAAAGACACGCTGGTCCGCCTCGATGTGCTGCCCGAGGACGTCAGCGTCAGCGGTCCGTCCACCGTCATCGATATTGTACGTAACGAAGTGAAGCTTGAAGAGCAGGCGGCCAAAAGCGAAGTCATCGAGGTGCCGGTCGAAGGATCGGACGGCGAAGTGATGAAGATCGGTGTGATTGACCTGCCGGTGTTCTACATGGATTTCGCGGGCCGTGCGCAAAACAAGCCGGATTACCGGTCCAGCACCCGGGATGTCCGCCGCCTGATCAACGAGTTGGAACAGCAGGGTGTTACCGGTATCGTGGTTGACCTGCGCAATAACGGCGGCGGATCGTTGCTCGAAGCGACGACGCTTACGGGCCTGTTCATCGATACGGGTCCGGTAGTGCAGGTTCGTAATTCCAGCGGCCGGATTTCGCTTGAAGAGGACATCGATCCCGGGATGGTGTGGGAAGGTCCGTTGGCTGTTCTGGTCAACCGCTACAGCGCTTCGGCTTCCGAAATTTTTGCAGCTGCGATTCAGGATTACGGGCGCGGCGTCGTGATCGGCGAACCGACTTTTGGCAAAGGCACGGTTCAAAGCCTGCTGGATCTCGATGACTATGCGCCGTCGGACAAGCCGGGAATGGGCCAGCTGAAAATTACAATGGCCCAGTTTTTCCGGGTCAACGGCGGCTCCACGCAGAACCTCGGCGTTGAACCCGACATCCGCTTTCCTTCATTTGGCGATCCGCAGGAGTATGGCGAACGCTCAATGGATAATGCCTTGCCCTGGACGAAGATTGATCCGGCCCGGTACAAGGCAAGCGGGGATTTGAGTCAGATGGTTGCAGTCGCAGACAGCCGTTTTCACGGCCGGATGGCCGACGATGAGGAGTTCGGCTGGTTGATGAGTGACATTGATTCCTACAATGAGCACGCCAATGAAACCAGCGTCTCCCTGCTCGAGTTCGTTGGCCGCCAGAAAATGAAAGAGCAGGAAGCCAAGAAGGCGGAGCGAAAAGCAAAGCAGGATGCGAGCGGTCCTTTGCTCGGCGAGGGTGGAGCGCTGGTGGCGCCGGATCCGGAGCTGGCAGATTCTGAAGAAGAAGACACTGAAGCTGCTGACGCGGAAGAAGAAGAGGAG
Source organism: Lysobacterales bacterium (assembly GCA_013001885.1). Taxonomy (GTDB): domain Bacteria; phylum Pseudomonadota; class Gammaproteobacteria; order Xanthomonadales; family SZUA-36; genus JAHEFT01. The sequence continues at coordinate 142,141 of JABDLD010000064.1, read as the reverse complement.
AGGCCGGACCTGCTGCTTCGGGAAGCTGCCCGTATCGTAGCTGACATGGTAGAGCTGGATTCCAATATCGAACTGCTGCAGCGGCAGTATGCTCAGCTCAGCGGCGATTCAGCCGATCAGGCCCAGGTTCAGTAAAAACAAACGTTTCAAATAAAAAAACCGGCGCCGTGAAGCGCCGGTTTTTTTTGGATGTCCCTATCTGTGCTGCAACGTCACTGTTTGTTCAGCAGGTCGCGAATCTCGGTCAACAGGGTTTCCTCGGCTGACGGTTTCGGCGGCGCTGCGGGTTTTTCTTCTTCTTTCTTTTTCATGTTGTTCATAGCCTTGATGACCATGAAAATCGCGAATGCGATGATGATAAAGTCGACAACGGTTTGAATGAAAGAGCCGTAATTGAGTGTAACCGCGGCGACATCACCGCTGGCTTCTTGCAGTGTCATGGCAAGATCCGAAAAATCGACTCCCCCCAGCGCCATGCCAACAGGCGGCATGAGAACGTCACTGACAAATGACGAAACAATTTTTCCGAAAGCTCCGCCAATCACAATACCAACGGCCATATCTACTACATTACCGCGCATTGCAAAATCGCGGAATTCAGACATCATACTCATAAGTCTCTCCTCCAGATGTAAAGTATCTGCACAACCATCATATACAAATAGCGCTGCTGTTAGAATCACGCCTTCATGGGAAGTCACAACATTTTACAAATAGCGGTTTCGGTCCCTTTGCCGACCCTGTTCGACTATCTCGCGCCCGTTGGAGCCGCCGACGTGACTGAAGGCACTCGCGTTCTGGTGCCTTTCGGCAAGCGAAAAATGACCGGCGTGGTCATGGGCAAGGCGGATCACAGTGAAATTTCCCCCGACCGTTTGCAGACCGTCATCGAAGTGCTCGACCAGGGCGTTCCGCTATTGGATGAACAATTGACCGGCTTGCTCCGATGGTGCTGGAAATACTACAAACATGCTCCCGGAGAGGTCGTTGCGAGCGCCCTGCCGCCGGCACTGAGAACAGCCAGGGGAAAGGTTCCGGCGCCTGCCTTGAATTATTCTCTGACCGATGCGGGCCGGGAACGTCTGCAACAGCCGGCCGGCCGAACGCCGGCTCAACACCGGATGCTGGAAGCCATGGCCGCGGGCGCGCTGGGTGACGAGGCGCTCGCAACGGTTGGCGGACAATGGCGAAAGACGCTGGCGAGAATCACTGAACAAGGCTGGGTAAAAGCACACCCGACGCCGCCCGCGCAACCGCAGATTGCGCCTGGGCCGGTCCTGATCCCGGATCAGGAGTCCGCAGTCAACGCAATCCTCGATCAGTTCGGACGCTTCGGCGGGCATCTGTTGGACGGCGTCACGGGCAGTGGAAAAACGGAGGTATACATGCGTCTGCTGGAGCCGGTGTTGTCTGCCGGCCGGCAGGCCCTCATCCTGGTGCCCGAGATCGGTTTGACCCCGCAGTTGATCAGGAGGTTTCGCAGCCGGCTGGGGTTGAACCCGGCGGTAATTCATTCGGGCCTGAGCGCCGGGGAACGGCTGGAGGCCTGGGCGGAAGCGCGGTCCGGGCGCGCCGCCCTGGTCATCGGCACGCGCTCTGCGCTGTTCACGCCGCTACCGCGGCTGGGACTGATCATTCTCGATGAAGAGCATGATGCCTCATTCAAACAGCAGGATGGCTTCCGATACTCGGCGCGCGATGTGGCCGTCAAGCGCGCGGCTGCACTGGATATACCGATCGTACTCGGAAGCGCAACGCCTTCGCTGGAGTCTTTGAGCAATGCCATCGCCGGGAAATACACCTGGCATCGCCTGCGGGAGCGCGCCACCAACGCGCCGATGCCGGCCTGGCGTGTTCTGGATCTGAAACAGCAAAGTACAATGCACGGACTTTCATCCATAGCGCTGGACGCCATTTCAGAGACGCTGAAACGCGATGAGCAGGTCATGGTGTTTCTGAACCGTCGTGGATATGCACCGGTGCTGATGTGCCGGCAGTGCGGTTGGCACGGCGGCTGTGAACGGTGCGATGCAAACCTGACATGGCATCGGAGTATCGGCCGCTTATGTTGTCACCATTGCGGCAGTCAGCGCGCGGTTCCGCGTTTGTGCCCGGAATGCCAGGCGGATGCGCTGACCGGCGCAGGTGAAGGCACGCAGCAGCTGGAGGAGACTTTGGAGCAGCGTTTTCCAAAGTTTCCGGTTCTGCGTTTCGACCGCGACCGAATCAGCCGAAAGGGTGTGATGGACCAGCAACTGGAGCAGGTCCGCGGCGGAGAGCCGTGTCTGCTTGTTGGCACGCAGATGCTGGCCAAAGGCCACCATTTTCCGGGCGTTACCCTGGTGGTCATCGTCAATATTGACCAGGCGCTCTACAGTGCCGACTACCGTGCGCTGGAGCGCATGGGCCAGATGATCCAGCAGGTGGCCGGCAGGGCCGGCCGAATGAAACGCAGGGGAACGGTGATACTGCAGACGCACTTTCCCGACCATGAGGCCCTGGAATTGCTGCTCAACCAGGGTTACGAGACCTATGCCCGCTGGCTGCTGCAGGAGCGTCAGCTGGCCGGACTGCCGCCGGCGGGTTTCCAGGCATTGTTGAGAGCGGAAGCCCATGATCGCGAAGTCGCGGAGCGTTTTCTCAATGACGCCATCCAGAGTTTTCCGGCGGGAGAAACTCGTGCATATGGCCCGGTGCCTGCCATAATGGAACGCGTGGGCGGCCGCTCGCGCATGTACCTTGTCATCCAGGGCGACAGCCGCGTTGCACTGCATCGGCAGCTTGATCAGTGGCTGCCCGGACTGAGAAAACTTCAATCGGCCAGAAAAGTCCGTTGGGCCATAGACGTCGACCCGCAGGAGCTTTAATTCTGCATTTCGCCGTTACTATTGACACTGCCGGAATTGCCTCTATTTAGTAGACAGTGTCAGGAAGGCGGCCCCATTCCCCTCATTCATAAAAACGGAACGCATAGGCAGGACCCGGTTCATGGAACAATTGGATAACACAGAAGAAAGCAAGCCCGGCTCAGAACAGGGCGCGCACCAGGCGTTCAAGCAGCTGGAGCAAGCCGCCAATCAGCTCATCATCGGTCAGCAGCGCCTGATGGAGCGGCTGTTGATTGCGTTGCTCAGTAACGGACACTTGCTGGTCGAGGGCGCTCCCGGGCTGGCCAAGACTACGGCCATCAAGGTCATTGCTGACCGGATCGAAGGCGATTTTCACCGCATTCAGTTTACGCCTGACCTGTTGCCTGCCGACCTCACCGGCACTGAGATCTACCGTCCGCAGGAGGGCAGTTTTGAGTTCCAGCAAGGCCCTATCTTCCACAACCTGATTCTGGCCGACGAAGTGAACCGGGCTCCGGCCAAAGTACAGTCAGCATTGCTCGAGGCCATGGGAGAACACCAGGTGACCGTGGGTCGCGTAACCTATCGCCTGCCCAGCCTGTTTCTCGTCATGGCGACTCAGAATCCCATTGAGCAGGAGGGCACCTACCCGTTGCCCGAGGCCCAGCTCGATCGTTTCCTGATGCATGTCGCAATCAGTTATCCGGATGCCAAATCGGAAAAAGAAATTCTGGCTCTCGCCCGCCAGCAGGCGCGCGACGAGCTGGGCAAACCGTCTTCGGCGCCGGTTCTGGTCACCCAGGAGCAGGTCTTTCTGGCGCAGCGGGGCGTGCTCGATCTGTACATGGCGCCGGCCCTGGAAGACTACATTGTCCAGCTGGTCCTCGCATCCCGTGATCCGGGCAGCTGGGACGGGGAACTTTCGCAGTTGGTGAGTTACGGCGGCAGTCCCCGCGCCACGATCTCGCTCGACCGGTGTGCCCGCGCCAGGGCCTGGCTGGACCAGCGTGATTACGTTTCTCCGGATGACATCCACGCCGTTGTGCACGATGTGATGAGGCACCGGGTGCTGCTTTCCTACGAGGCGGAGGCCGATGGTGTAACGGTGGATCAGCTGGTGGACCGTCTGCTGGACCTGGTCCCGGTGCCGTGAGCCAAACGGCATGAAGACGGGACAGAACCGTGCGCCGGAAGGCGACGGCATTCACCTGACGGCAGCCGAGCTAATTGCATTGCGTCCGCGGTGCCAGGCTTTACGGCTGCCCATGCGTCAGCCCGCCGCTTCTGCCCTGGCCGGAGCGTATCGGTCCCGTTTTCGCGGCCGCGGCGTCGACTTCCTGGAATCGCGCAATTACCAGCCGGGCGACGATATCAGGAACATGGACTGGCGGGTCACCGCGCGCACCGGCAAGGCATATACGAAGGTTTTCCAGGAAGAGCGCGAACGTCCGGTTCTGGTCGTTCTGGATGCGAGTCCCAGCCTTTATTTTGGCACCAGGCAGCGACTCAAATCCGTTGTCGCCGGGCAGATGGCCGCCGCGATTGCCTGGGCGGCGATCCGCCGCGGCGACCGCATCGGCGGATTTCTGTTCGCGCCCGGCCGGCACCGTGAAATGCGCCCGGCCGGAGGCCGCCGCGGAGCGATGAGAATGATCCAGGGTTTGGTTGACTGGCTGGGGCCTGAGCAGGGCGGCGGCCATGCTGCAGAACCCCTGTCGGCGGCGCTCGAACGGGTGCGTCATGCGGCGCGTCCGGGCAGCCTGGTGATTGTCATCAGTGATTTTTTCGGCATGGACGAGGCCTGCAACCGGCATTTGTCGCGACTGCGCCAGCATAACGACGTTATCGGTTGCCAGGTGCTGGATGCGGCGGAATACCGTCTGCCGGATGGCCGCTATCCCATCAGCGATGGCGAGAATGCCGCCGTGCTGGACATGAGCCTGAATGAATCAAAAAGCCGCTACGACACAATGGTTCTGAGGCACCTGGACGAGCCGCGAAGGATGTTTCAGAAACACCAGTGCGGCTGGTTGGTATTGCACACGGACGACGATCCGGTGGATGTCCTAGGCCGTGAACTGAGGTTGCTGGTGGGACGTCCCGTTTAAGACCCGAATATGAACGCAGACAGCGCATCATTACTGGATCAGTTGAAGGATATCCACAGCGCGGGCCAGCCAGGCTGGTGGCCGCCCGCCCCTGGCTGGTGGCTGCTGGTTCTCCTGGGTCTGGGGATACTGTGGGTCCTGCTGCGCCGGTTGATTCAACGGCATTCGGTACGTCAGCGCCGTAAAGCCTGGCTGCACGAGCTGGAACAGTTGAACCGGGAGCACGATCCTCAGCACAGTCCGCATGAATTCGTCGCCGGCCTTAATCGCTTGTTTCGCGCTGTTGCGCTGAAGGCGTTCCCGGATACCGCCTGTGCCCGTTTGCAAGGTGAGCCCTGGGTAGCCTTTATCGCTTCCCTGATGCCCGAGGGCGCGGACAACAGCAGTCTCGGCGTCCTGGCACATGGACCGTACGAGCCGCTGCCGCGCGTTGATGCCGCGTCGCTGAATTCCAGCGCCAAAACCTGGGTGAACCTCTATGGCTGAAACCGTGCCCGTAGAAGGCCTGATGCTCGCATGGCCGTGGTTGCTGCTGCTTCTGCCTCTGCCGTGGCTGGCGCGGCGGATTCTTCCTGCAGCGCCGCGTGCGGGATTGCAGGCCTTGAAAGTGCCCTGGTTTTCGATGATGGTCTCAGAGCAGAGCGGTTGGATGAGGAAGCCGCTGTTGGCACTTCTCGCCGGCATCGCCTGGATACTGCTGATTGCTGCGGCCGCTCGGCCGCAGTGGGTTGGTGAGATTGAAACGCTGCCGATCACAGGCCGCGACCTGCTACTTGCCGTGGACATCTCAGGCAGCATGGATACCCAGGACATGATTCTCGACCGGGAAGCGGTTAACCGCCTGGCTGTGGTCAAGAAAGTGGCGGGCGAATTCATTCAGCGGCGCAAAGGCGATCGAGTAGGCCTGATCTTGTTTGGCAGTCGTGCTTACCTGCAGACTCCGCTGACCTTCGATACCGAAACCACCGCGATCTTGTTGAATGAGTCCGAAATCGGTCTTGCCGGCCGTGAAACCGCTATCGGCGATGCGATTGGACTGGCTGTAAAACGCCTGCGGGACGATGCAGCCAGTGAGCGGGTTCTCATTCTACTGACCGACGGCGCCAATACTTCCGGTGAGGTCCAGCCGATGCAGGCCACAGAGTTCGCAGCGCGCGAGAGCATGAAAATTTATACCGTCGGTGTCGGTGCTGATGAAATGATGGTGCAGGACTTTTTTGGCTCCAGGATGGTAAACCCGTCTGCAGACCTGGACGAAGATACCCTCAAGGCCATTGCGGAACGTACCGGCGGTGCCTATTTTCGCGCCCGGGATGTGGCCGACCTGGCGCGGATTTACAAACAGTTGGATGAGCTTGAGCCGGTCGAAAGTGACCAGGAGTCCATTCGGCCGGTCGATGAACTCTTCTACTGGCCCTTGTCCGGCGCGTTCTTGCTTGTGCTTGCGCTGATACTGGCCATGATGGCGCCAGGTATGCGCAGGGGGGCCGCGCCGGCATGAACGCGTTCGACACGCTGCATTTCATTCGGCCGCTTTGGCTTTTTCTGTTGCCGCTGGCCGTGTTCCTGCCGTGGCTATGGAAGCGCACACGGCGTCCGGCCGGCGACTGGGCAAGGGTGTGCGACCCGCACCTGCTTCGCTGGCTGAGTGTCCGGCAGGTCACTGAGAAAGAAAAGCCGCGAAATTACGTGCTGGCTTCTCTTGCCCTTTTTCTGGTGATTCTTGCACTGGCAGGCCCCAGTTGGCAGAAATTGCAGGATACGTCTTTTTCTGCCCGCGATGCCCGGGTCATCGTCATGGATCTCTCGCGTTCCATGCTGGCGGGGGATTTACGCCCGGACCGCCTGACCCAGGCGCGATTCCGCCTCGCTGACCTGCTGGCTTCTACCGAGGAGGGGCAGGTCGGCCTGGTTTCGTATGCGGGCGATGCCTATGTCGTATCCCCCCTCACCAGTGACATGAACACCGTGGCGAATCTGTTACCCGCGTTGCGGCCGGACATCATTCCGGTCGCCGGCAGCCGGGCCGACATCGCGCTTGACATGGCGGCGTCCCTGCTCGAGCGTGCCGGCCTGAGTCGAGGCGAAATCTTGCTGGTGACCGATTCGGCCCGATCACGTGACGCGGCGAAAGCCCGCGAATTGAGAGACCGTGGGATTTTCACCTCCGTGGTCGCGGTGGGTACGCCGGACGGCGCGCCCATTCCCAGCGGCGGTGGTTTTGTAAGTGATCGCTCGGGCAATGTTGTCATCGCCCGGATGGATCGTTCCGACCTGCAATCCGTGGCCGGGGCCGGCGGAGGCAAATACACGGAACTGGGTGCGGAGACGACAGCATCCAGCCTGTGGCTGGAGCGGGAAGGCAGCGAGTTCAGCCGCCGGGATGATGCCCTGGGTGAGCGCTGGAAGGATGCCGGGCCGTGGCTGGTACTGTTGTTGCTGCCCCTTGCGCTCGCCGGGTTCCGCAAGGGCCTGTTTTTCATGGTTCCGCTGGTGCTGGCCAACGGGCTCTTGATACCCCGGGACGTCAGCGCCGGCTGGTGGGCTGATGTCTGGCAGACGAGAGATCAACAGGCTTTTCAGGCCCTGGTGGATGAGGACGCGGAAAAAGCGGCCGCGCTGGCAAAAGACCCGGCGTTGTCCGGTGAAGCCTGGTACCGAAGCGGTGAGTACACCAATGCGCTGGATGCATGGACGGCGGATGAGTCTGCAGATGCGAACTACAATCGAGGCAATGCGCTGGCGCACATGGGGGAGCTCGATGCCGCCATAGCGGCATACGATCAGGCTTTGGCCATTGATCCGGAAATGGCGGACGCGCTGCATAACCGCGCGCTGGTCGAAAAAATGAAGGAACAGGAGCAGCAGCAGGAAGAGGGTGGCGAAGGCGAGTCGCAGGACGGAGAATCTTCATCTGGGGAACAGGACGCAGAGCCATCGGAGAGTGAAGAAGGCCAACAGGATGAAACCGGTGAAGCAGGCGAGCCGGAGGAAAGCGAGCAGGAAGGCGAACCCCAGCAGGGGGAGCAGGGTGAACAGGAGCCGGGACAGCAACTGGAGCCGGCTGAAGCATGGTCTGAGGAAGACGCTCAGGCGATGGAGCAATGGCTGCGCCGTATTCCTGACGATCCAGGTGGGCTATTGCGGCGCAAATTCAGAAATCAGCATCAGCGCCGTGGCGCGCCGGAAGATGAAACCGAATCGTGGTGAACAGATGAAAAACCGTTCTGACTCAATCATTGTCGCAGCACTGTTGATATTTTCACTATTGTGTTCATCGTCTTTGGCCGCGGCCGTCCGCGCCGAGCTGGATCGCAGCCGGGTCATTGAGGGCGAAACCATCACGCTGACCCTCCTGACCGACGCTGCCGGCCAGAGCCTTGAAACTGATTTCAGTGCGCTGGAGCGGGACTTCGAGATTCTGGACCGGCGTTCTGAGACGCAGTTGTCGATCGTCAACGGGCGCCAGACGGCCGTGATCCGGCTGGTGTTGACGCTGGAGCCAAGAGCGCCAGGCAACTTTGTAATTCCGGAACTGACGTTTGGCAACGAATCAACAGGGGCCATCCGGGTGCGGGTGGATCCGGCGCCGGAATTGGAGCCAGGCGCTCAGCCGCCGGTCTTTATCGAGATGGAAGTCGTGCCGGGCGAAGGTCCTTATTACGTGCATGCGCAGATCGGACTGGTGGTGCGGGTGTTCTACCAGCAAAACCTGACGGAGGCGGCCATCAGTCAGCCTGATCCTTCGCCGGCTTCGGTCAGGTTGATGCAGGAAACGCCGTACCAGGCAGAGCGTGGCGGCGAGCGTTATCGCGTTCTGGAACGCAATTATGCCGTGTTCCCGGAGCGGTCGGGAGAGCTGAGCATCCCGCCCATGGAACTGACCGGCCGGCTGGTCGAGCGTCGTGCAAACAACGTGTGGCAGCCTGCTGTCAGGGGCCGCCGCGTGCGGGTCGAAAGCGAAGCGATGAAACTGATGATCGAACCGAAGCCCGTGGCGTTTTCCGGGGGGGAATGGCAGCCGGCGCGTGAGTACCGCCTGACCCAGAAAATTTCCACGGGCGAGAAGTTGCGCGTTGGCGAACCCGTGACCCGTACCGTCATTATTGACGCCGTCGGACTCGAGGAAAACATGATCGTGGAGCCGGTCTGGCCCGAGTTGCCAAACGCCAGGATTTATCCCGACCAGCCGCAGGGGATCACCCGCGATGACGGTCAGTGGGTACTCGGGCACAAGGAGTTCCGCTACGCGGTGGTTCCTGAGCAGGAAGGTGACCTGGTGCTGCCGGAGCTGAGGGTTGAATGGTGGGACACACAGAATGGCGAGGCGCGAATGGCTGTGCTCGCGCCGTATACGATCACCGTTCAACCTTCCGCGCTTGTGCCTCCGCCTGCCCCGATTGTGGCGCCGGGCGAACCGGTCACAGCCGTTTCGCCCGGTGTCCGCGCAGGGCCGGGAGTCTGGCGCACGCTGGCTTTCGGCTTCGCGGCACTGTGGATTCTGACCCTTTTCGCAGCCTGGAGAATCAGCAAAGGTAAACGGCCTGAACCCCCGTTGAACCGATCCGCAGAGAGCGTCACGGCTGACAGCGCAGAGGCACTGGCCAGGCTGGAGAAAGCCTGTAAATCGGATGACCGGCGACAGGCGCGCGGCGCGTTACAGGATTGGCTACGCACTATCGAGGGCAACAGCAGCCTGCTCGAGTTCGCCGCTTCAACGGTCGATCCCGATCTCAGGAAAAGTATTCATGCCCTGGATGCAGATGGGTTCAGGCCTGAAGGTGGAGCGGATGCGCCCCGGGGCTGGGACGGCCAGGTATTGTGGCAGCAGTTCGATCATTGGCGGCGCGAAAAAGCCGCGGATAGTGAACAAAATGCACCGCCGCTGACGGATATTTACGCGAAAGAAAACCGGGTTCGCTAGCGGTTTACTGGTTTTTCATCACCAGGCTGTCAATACCGTTCTCGTTGAGTTGCCGTCGCATCTCGTCGGCCCGGCGGGCTCCGTTGACGGGCCCGACACGCACCCGGTGCCATTTGGCATCGTTCACCGTGACGGTCTGAATTTGCGCGGTGAAGCCCAGGAGCGCCAGGCGCGCTTTCAGCTGTTCCGCGTCTGGCTGATTTTGAAAAGAACCGACCTGGAGAAGATAGTCGCCCGGCGTCTCGGCCTGGGCCGGCAGATTTTCCTGTAGCTGACTCTGGCCGCTAAGCTCCTGCTCCGGAACGACCACTTCCATTTCCGGCAGCACGGTGAAGAAATCGTAGCGGGATTTTCCGCTTTCTTCATTCGCTGGTGCCACCTCTTCTGTGCTGTCGGGGCCGGCTTCGGGGGAGGATTCTTCCGCTGCGGTCGAGATTGCCTCGGGTTGCGGAATATATCCTTTTGACCAGAGAAACCAGGCCAGCCCAAGGCCCACCAGGATTCCGGCCAGCAGCCACAGCCAGGCGGGTGTTCCCGCGCGATTCTTACCTGAGGGCCTTCTGCGGGCGGCGGGCAATTACATTTCCTCCGGCGCTGAGACGCCGAGCAAACCCAGGCCCTTTTTGAGCACGATACGGGTTGCATGAACGAGGTTGAGCCGGGCATTCCTCAGGTTTTCTTCGTCCACCAGAAACTGGTGGGCGTTGTAGTAGGAATGGAGGTCTGTAGCCAGCGAATGCAGGTAGTGCGCCATCAGGTGCGGCGCGCGCAAGCGGGCCGCGGAATAGATGGTTTCCGGGAATCGGCTGATGGTTCTCATCAGTTGTATTTCATGATCTTCTGTCAACAGATCCAGGGCTGCTTCCCCTATGGCTTCGTTATGACGTTCGTCCATTTGTTCGAGGTTGCGGAAAACGCTGCAGATTCTCGCGTGTGCATACTGGATATAGTAAACAGGGTTTTCGTTCGACCTCGATTTGGCCAGGTCCAGGTCAAAATCCAGGTGTTGTTCATGAGAGCGCATCACGTAAAAAAACCGGGCGGCGTCGGTGCTTACCTCTTCTCTCAATTCGCGCAGCGTGATGAATTGACCGGAACGGGTAGACATCTGGACTTTCTCACCGAACCGGAACAGAACCGCAAACTGGATCAGCAGAATTTCCAGGCGGTCCGGATCTTCTCCCAGCCCCTGGGCGGCGGCCCTCAACCTGGCGACATAACCGTGGTGGTCGGCACCGAAAGCATATATCGCACGGCCATAGCCCCGTTCCAGTTTGTTCAGGAAATAGGCGATGTCTGAGGCAAAATAGGTGGTGCGGCCATTTTCCCTGACCACCACCCGGTCTTTTTCATCACCCAGTTCGGACGCCTTGAACCAGGTTGCGCCGTCTTTGACGTAAAGCCACCCGTTTTCGTGAAGACGATCAATGGCGTGCTGCACCGCGCCGCTTTCTTCCAGCTCACGTTCGGAAAACCACTTGTCGAAGTGGACGCCGAAATCGGCCAGGTCGGCTTTTATATCATCCAGGATGTTGTTCAGCGCAGTGTCAAAAAAGACCCGGTAGCCGTCGTCGCCCAGCAGTTCCCTCGCCTTTTTGATCAGACCGTCAAGGTAACTCTCGCCTTCACCGCCTTGCTCGGGCGAGGGCGGCAAGCCGTCTTCGACCACGATGCGTCCAAACCGCCATTTGTCACCGTGGTCGACCCGCACGATGCGGGCGATGTCGTAAATGTATTCTCCGCGGTAACCGTTGTCAGGAAACCCGACACTTTCACCGCAGAGCTCAAGATATCGAAGCCAAACGCAGACAGCCAGAATATCCATCTGCCGACCGTTGTCATTGACGTAGTACTCACGCTGCACCTCGTATCCCGCAGCGGCCAGGATACTGGCCAGGCTCGCGCCGTAAGCAGCGCCCCGGCCGTGGCCTACGTGCAGCGGCCCAGTGGGATTGGCAGATACGTATTCCAGGGTTACCTTTTTGCGGCCAGCAATCAGCAATTGCCCGTAATCTTCTTTCTGGCGCATGGCGTCCTTGATGATGCCGGTCAACGCACAAAACTGGAGGTAGAAGTTAATGAACCCCGGTCCGGCAATCTCCATCCGCTCCACCTGGCGGGATTTGGGTATCCGGTCGATGATCAGCTGGGCGAGATCTTTTGGCGCCATGCCTGCGGGCTTTGCCAGCACCATGGCCAGGTTGGACGCGAATTCTCCATGCTCCGGTGAGCGCGTGCGTTCAAGCTGTATGGCGATTTCGGACTCTGCCGGCAGAACGCCATCGCGCTGCAAATGCAATAAAGACTGGGCCAGTAACTCTTCTAAATGTTCTTTCACGGAGTGAATCTCTTCCCTGTGTGGGCCCGAGCCGGCTTTTGGAGTGGGCATATTGTAAACCCTTGGGACGGGCAGCAGAAGGGCTGATCCGCCTGTGGATAACTATGTGAGTAACAATTAAAGGCTGATTGAAGCGGGCTTGGTGGCAGAAAAGGGTTATCGCACTTAAAATTGGGCTATTTCTTAAAAATACATAGATAACAGTGGGATATAGGATTTTTGAGTTAAACTGATTGATCGAAACGGTATAAGTTGATGATATTTCCTTCGGCTTACAATCTGTGCATAAAAAATTTCATCGGTGTTACCATCGCAGCAGCATGAGCCCGACTGAAAACAGCAGCACTTACCGCTTCATGAATGAGCGCCCCGAGCTGGGCAAGCGCGTTTTCATAGATCGGACAGCCCGCGTCTCCGGAGCTGTCGAGTTGTCAGACGACGTCTCGGTCTGGCCCATGTCGGTCATCCGAGGGGACGTCAATCGAATCGCCATCGGGGCGCGCAGCAATATCCAGGACGGCTGTGTTCTGCACGTCACCCATGAAAGCGACTGGCAACCTGACGGCCTGCCGCTGCTGATCGGCGAGGACGTCACCGTTGGGCACGCCGCCATCCTGCACGCGTGCACGATAGGAGACCGTTGCCTGGTCGGTATGGGGGCCATTGTCATGGACGGTGCTGTGCTCGAACCGGATTCGATGGTGGCGGCCGGGGCTCTGGTCACTCCCGGCAAAGTGATTTCCACCGGAACCTTGTGGCGCGGTAATCCGGCGCGTCAAGCGCGGCAGCTAACGGCTGACGAAATCAGCAAGCTGGTCTACAGCGCCCGTCATTATGTTCGGTTAAAAGACCTGTACCTGCAGGAGCTGAGCTGAATGGCCGGCCTGATGGCGCTGGGTTTATTCGTTGCGATTGGCATGGCCCTGATGGCCGGTTTTCCCGTTGCCTTCACGCTGGCCGGCGTCGCACTGATTTTCGCCGGGCTCGGTGTGATGACCGGCACTTTCGACCCCGTTTTCCTCGAGGCGTTTCCGAACCGCATTTTCGGCATCATGACCAACGAAACCCTGATCGCCGTGCCGATCTTCGTCTTCATGGGGGTCATGCTGGAGCGTTCGAAGCTGGCGGACCAGTTGCTGCAGTCTCTGTCACACCTGATGCGCGGAACTCCCGGCGGACTGGGTATCTCCGTGATTGTTGTCGGCGCGATGATGGCCGCCAGCACGGGCATTGTCGGCGCAACCGTTGTTACCATGGGTTTGATCTCCCTGCCGACCATGCTCAATAAGGGCTACAGTCCGGCCGTGTCCTCGGGGACCATTTGCGCTGCCGGCACGCTGGGCCAGATCATTCCTCCATCCATTGTCCTGGTCATGCTAGCGGATGTGCTTTCCAACGCCTACCAACAAGCCCAGTTGCGTTTGGGAAACTACAGCCCGGAGACGATCTCAGTCGGAGAGCTTTTCGCGGGCGCACTGGTTCCGGGCTTGTTACTGGTGCTGGCTTACCTGGTGTACATCGCGCTGCTTGCACGGGTCAGACCCGAACTGATGCCTCCGGACAAAGAGGCGGGAGGGGAGCACGTGAGTGTTGGCCGCCTGCTGGTGTTGGCCTCGGGCCCGATGTTACTGATCGTGGCTGTGCTCGGTTCGATCCTCAAAGGCATCGCCACGCCGACCGAAGCAGCGGCCGTCGGCGCCGTCGGCGCCATGCTGCTGGCTTTGATCGGCGGGCATCTCTCGGCGGAAACCCTGAGTAACGTTGTATACCGGACCACGCGGATAACGGCGATGGTTTTCATGATCCTGATCGGTGCTTCATTGTTCAGCCTGGTTTTCAGGGGGTTCGGCGGCGATGAAATGATCGCTGATTTCCTCTCGGCCCTTCCCGGGGGGGTGGTCACCGCGATGGTTCTGGTCATGCTGGTGATGTTCCTGCTCGGGTTTGTGCTGGACTTCATCGAGATCACGTTCGTGGTGGTTCCGATCATTGGTCCGGTGCTGATGGCAATGGGGATCAATCCCATCTGGCTGGGGGTGATGATCGCGTTGAACCTGCAAACGTCTTTCCTGACGCCGCCCTTTGGATTTTCGCTGTTCTATTTGCGCGGCGTGTGCCCTGACGCGGTTCCTACTTCCGCGATTTACCGGGGAGTGATTCCCTTTATTGCCATCCAGATCCTGGTATTGGGCATGCTGGCACTCTGGCCGCAGCTGGTCACCTGGCTGCCGGGCGTTATCTATCCGGGTTGACCCCGGTTGCATACCTTATTCGAAATCGATGAACAGAGTCAGGCGCACATAGACGTCTGTTTTCGGACGCAGGCCCTCCTTGTTTCGGTCGTAGTAGGTCACGACGGTGTTGGGCGTAATGAAAATATGGGGGGTCGCCTGAAACTCCACTCCGCCGATGAGAGTCGTTGCCCGTGCGGAAGGGTCGTAAGGAAGGTAGGCGATGTCGTTGCCTTTTGGGCTGGGCTCCAGCAACCGGTCTATTCGTCCCACCAGCCTGGTTTTTTGCCCCACTCTTCCGTGCGCGAAAGCGGAAGCCAGTTCCAGCGGCGGGTCTTCACCGCGGTCCTGGCGAGAATACTGTGTTCCCCAGCTGAGCGAGTCGGACTGATATGCAGCGAAAATCTGCCACGTCGTCCGGTCGCGGGGCCCGCTCAGCGTCTCGTGATCGGTATACAGGTCGATGGTCCAGTGTTCCGAAGGTTTCCAGTTCAGCGCCCCCATCCATCTTCTGCCGTCATCAGTCTCATTGCCGAAATCAGCTTCCAACCCCAACATCGCGCGGTAGGAAAATGTGCCGGAGGCATTGATCGGGCCCTTGATAGCGATACCGTTGTCGCGGCTGGCCACCCCCTGCAAGTCCAGCGGTGTGCGGGCCAGGTAGCGAAATGCCCAGGCCGACTCGATCAGGTCGAAGGTTGGCGTGGGCGACAGGCCCAGTAACAGGCTTTGCCGCCCCAGTTTTCGGCCAACGAACAAATCCTTGACGCTGGTTTTGAAACTGTAGGTTTCAAATTGGCCGGACTGGTTGAGCTCAAACCGAAAACGGCCGAACCAGTTTTTGCTTAAATCGGTATTAAAAGTCAGGTAGCCGCGACGCAAAACCAGCCCGGCTGAGCCGTCGCCCTGCTCCTGGTGATGGCTGGGAACTGCATAGACATCCCCGAACAGCAGACCACCAATACTGAGCGTGGGTTCTGCGACAGCGCACCGCAACGGGATGGGCGCCGACAAAATGACGACCCCAAGCAGAGCCCATGGCTTCATCGTTTTCAGTGCCTGGCCTAGCGCCGGTTAACGAAATACTGGGATCCGATCTCTGTCCAGGGGCGCACCTGTTCCATATAAGCCTGCAACGAGTCCCAGACTCTGCGCGACATTTCGTCTTTGGCAGCCTGCCTGTCGATTACTTCCAGCGAGACTCTCTTCAGCTCTGCCATGACTTCGTCCGGGAACGGGCGCAATTCGACCTGGTGCTCCTTCAGGAGCGACTGCAGGGCCTGTCCGTTTTTGGCCTCGCATTCTGCGAGCATGTCGAGATTGGCGGCTTTGCAGGCGGTGACGACGATGGCCTGCAGGTCCTCCGGCAGGGCGGCAAAAGCCTCGGCGTTAATGGTGGCTTCCAGCGAAGTGCCCGGCTCGTGCCAGCCAGGGTAGTAATAGTATTTAGCTGCCCTGAACAGTCCGAACGCCAGGTCGTTCATCGGTCCGACCCATTCGGTTGCATCGATGGTGCCGCTCTGCAGCGCGGTGAATAACTCAGCGCCGGGTATGTTGACCGGCGTGCCGCCGATCTGCTTCAGCACCTCGCCGCCGAATCCCGGAATGCGCATCTTCAGGCCCTTGAGGTCTTCAACGCTGTTGATTTCCTTGTTAAACCAGCCGCCCATTTGCGTGCCTGAACTGCCGGCGGGGTAAGGGATAACACCGAACGGCGCATAGGCCTCATGGTACAGCTCCATTCCGCCCCCGTAGTAAAACCAGCCCATCATTTCGCTTGCCGTCATGCTGAACGGAACGCCGGAGAAATAAAGCGAAGCCGGAATCTTGCCTTTCCAGTAGTAGGCGCCGCCGTGCCCCATTTCCGCGGTTCCGCGCTGCACGGCGTCGAAAACTTCGAACGGAGGCACGAGTTCATTACCCCCATAGACCTTTACCGTTAACCGGCCTCCACTCATTTCACCGATGGTTCTGGCCAGGTAGCTGGCGCCGGTCCCCAGCCCCGGAAAATCCCGCGGCCAGGTCGTCACCATTTTCCACTCGATCGTTTCACCCGCGGATCCCGCGTCATTACCAGCGCAATCAACGGCGCCGCTTTGCTTTCCGCAAGCTGTTAACAGACCTGCCGTTCCGGCGAGACCGGCAACACCTGCGGCGGTGACAAATTTTCTTCTGTCCATGGTTTCTCTTTTCCGAGGTTGATGAAGTCGAACAGCTCACGATCCGCGAGCTGTGACGGCGAAACATTCCCGATGGCGCGAAATATGTTCTCGATCCGGCCGGGGTGCGTCTTTTTCCAGACGGCCAGCATTTCCTTGGTCGCCTGGCGCTGAAGGTTAGGCTGTGAGCCGCACAGGTTGCAGGGAATGACGGGAAAGTCCCGGATGGCGGCATAGCGTTTAATGTCCTGTTCGCTGCAATAAGCCAGTGGACGAATGATCACATGCCTGCCGTCGTCGGATAGCAGTTTAGGGGGCATGGCTTTCAGCCGTCCGCCGTGGAACAGGTTCAGAAACAGCGTCTCGATAATGTCGTCCCGGTGATGGCCCAGCGCAATGCGTGTAATGCCATTCTCACCGGCGAACCGGTACAGGGCACCGCGGCGCAGGCGCGAACACAGGCCGCAGGTCGTCTTTCCCTCCGGTATGACCCGCTTGACCACGCTGTAAGTATCCTGCTGAATCACGTGAAATGGCACACCGACCTGCTTCGCGTATTCAGGCAGCACATGTTCCGGAAAACCCGGCTGTTTCTGGTCGAGGTTCACCGCCAGCAATTCGAACTGCACGGGCGCCCGTCTCTGCAGCTCCAGCAGAATATCCAGCATGGTGAATGAGTCTTTGCCGCCTGAAAGGCATACCATGATGCGGTCGCCTTCTCCGATCATGTTGAAATCAGCAATGGCGCGCCCGGTGTTTCTTTGTAGCCGCTTAGTCAGCTTATTGAGCGAATATCGTTCTTTTGCAGCATTCATCCGCGCATTTTACGTCAAATCTGTACTATCCTTGTAACGTGAACAATAACGACATGGATCCGGGCGAGATCGTCAACCTGATTGCGGAGTTGAAAGAGGAACATCGAGACCTCGATGAAGCGATCATGCGCCTGTCTGAAGATCCTGCCGTGGACCAGTTGCGGGTAAGGCGCATGAAGAAGCGCAAACTGAAACTGAAGGACTGGATGGCCTACCTGGAATCCCGACTCATTCCTGATCTGGATGCTTGATGGCCTGTTGGGCGGCGCGCAGGATTCCGTGACGTATTTCCCGGCTTAAGATGTACTTGGCGTCATTGCTGAGTTGCTGAATCATTTCATTGAATTCGAGTTTTTCTTCCTCGTTCGTACGCAGTATCCCGGCTTCACGCAACAGGGCGATGAATTGCCTGAACAGGTGCTGATCGGAAAACTCCGGAGCGGCGAACTCGTTGAGCTGTGACATCCTCTGGGCTGTCAGAAAGCACAGCCGCTCCAGCTCACCGCGGGTCATCGTGCCAGAGCCGTTCCTGGCGAGGATGGCAACCGTGATGTAATACCGCTCAAAAGTCTGCAAAAGCGCATGCCCCATGACCCGCAGCTGCTGTTCCTTAAGCGAACCGCCGTGCGGGCGCCGCAGCACTCCGTCCTTCTCACTTTTGGTCAGGAGTTCATGCTGCACAAGCCACTCGATATGGTCATCGATCGCCTGGATAAACCCTGCTTCATCCCACGGCAGAAACAGCTCGTTTTTCAGGAATGGAAAAAGCGCCAGGGCGATGCGCTGTAGCAATTCCGGCTCAATAGCGCTGCGGTTGAGGAAACAGCTTGCGATAAGCGAAGGCACCGCGACCAGGTGCGAGACATTGTTGCGAAAATAGGTCAGCAAAATAGATTGGGCCGGCACAATGGCGACGATGTCTCCTAATGGATGCTCACGGTTTTCAATGATGCCGAGTTCGATTCCATAGCTGACAATTTTCGTGGCGGATTTTTCGGTATAGGTGATTCGCTCGGAGTAACGGCAGCGGCTCAACAGGTCGAGATACAGTTCCAGCTGATCCAGCAGTTCGGCGCGGCCCATCGCCAGTTTACGAGTGGTGAGCAATATCACGGCCAGCAGATTCACGGTATTCACGTGTGCCGCTTCGTTTATTCCGGTCATGATTTCCTGTCCCAGCTCATCGACCAGGGGGTTCAGCCAGGTCGGCCGATCGTCCGAACCGGCCGTATTTTCCCGCCACTGCGGTTCGGTGCGGTCCAGTAGCTCGTCCAGCAACACAGGTTCAGCGAAACTCACGTGCACTTTGCCGTAGCGTTTTTTCAGTACGCCGAATACTTTGAACAGATCTCCCAGGGACTCGGACTTCTTTTTCCTGCCCGACAGTTCGGCCGTATAACTATTTCCCTCCACGAGCTTTTCGTATCCGACGTAGATGGGCTGGAACATGACGGGGCGAACCGGGCTGCGAATATAGCTGCGCACGGTCATTGCCAGCATTCCACCCTTGGGTTGCAATAACCGGCCGGTTCGGCTGCGCGTGCCTTCGACGAAATATTCAATTGATGTGCCGTTTGACAGGATGCGGGCCAGGTACTCGTGAAACACGGCTGAGTAGAGTTTTTGTGAACGGAAACTGCGGCGCAGGAAAAAAGCGCCGCCTTTACGTAAGAACCGCCCTACGATCGGCAGATTCAGGTTAACACCGGCCGCGATGTGCGGCGGCACCAGCCCGTTGTGGTAAACGAAATAGGAAAACAGCAGGTAGTCGATGTGGCTGCGGTGACAGGGCACGTAAATAATTTCGTAATTCGGGGCCAGTTGCTGGAACTTGCGAAAATGCTGCAGCTCCACGCCGTCGTAAATCCTGTTCCAGAACCAGGTGAGGGCGAACGAGGCTACCCTGACAAACGCGTAGGAATAGTTTGCTGCGATCTCAAAGGCGAAACTGCGGCCCTGCCGCTCCGCTTTTTGCACGCTGATTTTTTCTTTTCGCGCCTGCTCAGCAATGGCCGCCCTGACTTCCGGGCTGCGCAGAACAGCTTCGACAACGGTTCGCCGGTGCGACAGATCGGGCCCGATCGCTGCGCTGCGGACACGCTGGAAATGCACCCGCAAAATCCTCGAAACCTTCCGCAGGCTGCGGGGCGCGCCGCGGCCCTCGTCAGCCAGCTCCCTCAGCGAGATCGGATTGCTGAACTGGACCATCGTGTGCCGGCCGTTGACCAGCGAATTGATGAAACGCCAGATCCTGCCGCCGATATCCCATGACTCCGTGAAAAAGATTTTCGCCAGCCCGGTTTCCTTGTCCGGAGCCCGCCCGATCAGCACGGTCACCGGAACCAGGTTGATGTCCTCCTCCTGCCCGTCGCACACTTTTTCAACCAGGCGCTTCAGTGTTTCGGAATGGCTGCGTACTTCGGTGCGGCGGATGATCAGACCCTTCTTGCGCCGCAATGCAAGGTAGGAACGAGGTTCATCGCCGCTTTGCAGCTCCATCGGCCACAACGGCCTCGGCAGGTTGTTCTCTTCACAAGAGCGATCCAGTATCAGCAGGGAGGACAGTGCGTAGGAATCAATGATGTAATAGACCGGCTTTTCGAGATCTATCTGCAGATCACTGAAAGGCCTGGGAAGCACATTCGCCTTGACCCACAGGCCGATGGTAGCCCTCAGGAACAGGAACCACTGTAACTTCAGCCTGGCAAAAAATCCGATATCTGGACTTTCGGTACTCATGCGGCGGTTTCCATCGACCCGGTTGTGGCCGTCAGCCCATTCATTCTAAATGAAACGCGCAAAAAAAATCCGGGCTGGTAGTGCACCCGCCCGGAAATCCGGCAGAGCCGGAGAGGATCGTAAAGATGGTTTAGTTAGATATTATTGCTAGTGTCACCAATCTGTTTTCATTCATTATTATGAGGTTACGGGCGTATCGTAATGCAGAATATTAGCTTTTGCAACCCCTAAATGACGGCGTGCTCAGGACAGCACAGAGGCAATCTGATCCTGAATCGCTTCGGCGGCCTCTTTCGGATTGTCGGCATCACGGATCGGGCGCCCGACGACCAGGTAGTCGGCGCCGGTTGAAATGGCGCGGCCGGGCGTCGAGACCCTCTGCTGGTCGTCACCGGCCGGGTCCTCATCATTGAAGACCGGGCGGATGCCCGGGCATACCGTAATCAGTGCGTGGTCGACCGACTCGCGCAGCGCGGCGACTTCAAGTCCGGATGAAACGACGCCGTCACAACCCAGCGCCAGGGCGCGGCGGGCGCGGGACAATACCAGTGTTCTCGCGTCGCACTGGAAACCGAGGTCCGTCAGGTCACCCTGGTCCAGGCTGGTCAGGGCGGTGACGGCCAGTATTTTCATTTCGCCCTTGGCGGCTGCGGCTGCTTTGAGCATGCTGTCGTTTCCATGCACCGTGCAAAAATCTACATCGTGCTTCGCCAGTTGGCGGACAGCCGACGCAACCGTGGCGGGAATGTCGAACAACTTCAGGTCGGCGAATATTTTCTTGCCCCGCTCCCTGAGTTCAGCGGCCAGTTCGAAATAGTGCCCGGACAGGAAGAATTCCAGGCCCAGTTTGTAGAAAACCACCGAGTCGTCCAGCGTTTCCACCAGATGTCTTGCCCGGTCAAGATCCGGGACATCCAGCGCGAAGATCAGTCGTTCCCTCGCAGGAATAGCGGTTTTGATCAGTGAATCAGTCGGCTTGTTCATTGCTGTCTCTTTGTGGGGGTTGGTCGTTTTCGATGATAAATTGCTGGACGGTTTCTGCGATCTCGCCAGGAGCGTCCATGTGGAAATGATGATGACCCCGCAGCGTTTCGTGCCGTGCATGGGACATCGCCCGCTTGCGCTGTTCCAGCTTGGCGCGGGATGACCAGGGAGATTCCTCAGTAGCGGTAAGCGTCAGGGCGGGAGCCTTGACATGTTTGATCAGGTCGAGTGCCTGTTCATCGGTCATTATGATCGATGACACCCAGTTCAGAGCCGGATCGCTGCGCCATTCAAAATGCCCGTTCACTTGGCGTGCAGCCCGGGTGCAAATCAACCGGGCCGCCGTCTCGGACATTCCCGAAACCGTCCGGCGGGCCTGGACCATCTGGTCGATGGAGTCGAAGTGCCGGACCTTGCTGGCGCCGCGGCGGTTTTTCACCAGGCTGCGCCGCAAGCGGTCGGCGGTTCCTTCTGCTGTGTCCGAGACCGGGCCCATGGAATCAAGCAGCACGATGCTGCGGACGCGCTCGGGAGCACCGGCGCTGTAAACCGCGGAGATGGCCGCGCCCAGTGAATGGCCCAAGAGGTGGCAGTCCTTCCAGCCCAGTGATTCGAGTGCCGCATCGACGTTGAACAGGTAGTCAATGAAATGATACCGGGCCGTCGGGTGCCGGTGTTCGGACAGGCCGTGGCCGGGTAGATCCAGCGCGACGAGATCCAGCTGGCCCAGGTGTTCAGACAGCGGAATGAAGGAGGCCGCATTATCCAGCCAGCCGTGCAGGCACAAAACCCGCGGCGCATGATCCCGCCGCCATTCCAGGCCTGCGAGCCGGCCCTGGCTGGTCTCGAGCAGTATTTCCCGCGGCGCAGTCAAAGGAGCTCCGCTACGCCGCCTTCAGGTTGGCGTAGGCCAGCACCAGCCACTTCGCGCCGACATCAATAAAATTGACGTGCACTCGGGTATGCTCGCCCGATCCTTCGAAGGCCATGACGGCGCCCTCGCCGAATTTCGGGTGCATCACGGTTTGCCCCAGCTTGAACGGCCATGCCGCATCGGCCCGGCCGGTGGAAGCGGACGGAGCGGCCGCTACCCAGGGCTGCCGGCTGGAGGTGCGTGGTCTGATTTCCTCAAGGAATTTTGCGGGCATCTCATCGATAAAACGCGAGGGACGGCAGTAATTCTCCGAGCCGTGCATGCGCCGGACCTCCGCGTAGCAGAGATACAACTGCTCCCGTGCGCGGGTCATTCCCACGTAGCACAGCCGGCGTTCTTCCTCGAGACGGCCGCTGGCGTCTTCAACCGACCGCTGGTGTGGAAACAGGCCGTCTTCCATGCCGACCATGAACACCAGCGGAAACTCGAGTCCCTTCGCAGAATGCAACGTCATCAGCTGCACGCAGTCATCCCAGCGCTCGCCCTGGGTTTCGCCGGCTTCCAGCGCGGCGTGACTCAGGAAAGACTGCAGTTCGGTCAGCCCGGTGTCCGCGTCCTCCTGCGGAATAACGAAGGAATCCGCCGCATTGACCAGTTCCTTCAGGTTTTCCATGCGTGTTTCCATACGCTCCTGGGGTTCCTTTTCATAATGCGCCGCCAGGTTGCTTTCATCGATTACCCCCTGCATCTGGTTTCCCAGGGTCCAGTCCTTCATCCGCTCACGCATGCTTTCGATCAGCTTTACGAAAGCAGAAACGGCCGTGCCGGCCCGCGTTGCGAAAATACCCTGGGAGAGACACTCATGGGTGGCCTGCCACAAAGTCAGTCCGCTTTCACGCGCCTGCAGCCGCAGCACAGAAACCGTTTTTTCGCCGATGGCGCGGGTCGGCTTGTTGATCACCCGTTCCAGCGCCGAATCGTCGTTCGGGTTGCGCAGCAGGCGTAAATAGGCCAGGGCGTCCTTGACTTCGGTGCGTTCGAAAAAGCGCTGTCCGCCATAGACGCGGTAAGGGATGCTGTTGCGCAGCAGATACTCTTCGAATAGGCGTGACTGCGCCGAAGTCCGGTACAAAATGGCGCAGTGGTCTGCCCGCCGGCCGCTGTCGAGCCACTGCTGAATCTGGTCGGTAACGAAACGGGCTTCGTCCTGCTCGTTGTAAGCCGTATATAGCTGCAACAACCGGCCGCTTTCGCCCTCGGTCCACAGTTTTTTTCCCATCCGCGACTGGTTATGGGCAATCAAGGCGTTGGCGGCATCAAGAATGTTGCCGGTCGAGCGATAGTTTTGTTCCAGGCGAACCGTTCTGACTTCCGGAAAGTCCCTGACGAAATGCCGGACGTTCTCCACTTTCGCGCCGCGCCAGCCGTAGATGGACTGATCGTCATCGCCGACGACGAACACCCGCCCGCTGTCACCGGCCAGCATTCTGATCCAGGCATACTGAATCGCGTTGGTGTCCTGGAATTCATCGATCAAAAGGTGCTGCAGCCGTTTACGGTAATGATCGAGCAGGCCCGGGTTTTCGAGCCAGAGTTCATGGGCCCGCAACAACAGTTCAGCGAAGTCAACCAGTCCGCCGCGGCTGCAATAATCCTGGTAACGCCGGTAAATGTGGACCCAGGTGGAGGTGACGGGGTGATCCATGTGTTCAATATGCTGGGGCCGCTCACCTTCATCCTTGCGCGCATTGATGAACCACTGTGCCTGCCTTGCCGGCCAGTGCGCCTCGTCCATGCCTTCATCGCGGATGATGCGGCGCAACAGGCGTTGCTGATCTTCGGAATCGAGAATCTGGAACTCTTCGGGCAGGCCGGCCTCTTTCCAGTGCATTCGGAGCAGGCGGTGCGCGATGCCGTGAAAGGTGCCGATCCACAGGGGGCGGGTCGAGACCTGGAGCAGATTGCCGGCCCTTTCGCGCATCTCGCCGGCCGCCTTGTTGGTGAACGTGACCGCCAGCACGCCCAGGGGAGAAACGTGGCCGACCTGTATCAGCCAGGCAAGCCGATGGACCAGCACACGGGTCTTACCGCTGCCCGCGCCGGCCAGCACGAGAATGTGGCCATCTTCGGCCGTGACAGCTTCCCGCTGTGCTTCGTTGAGCTCGTCCAGCAGGTGCGAGACATCCATTTATGGGTTCTCGTTTCCCAACTCCCGCGCAACGGCCCGGTAGCCTATGTCCGAGCGGGTGAAGGAACCGTCCCAGTGAATTTTCCGGACTGCACGGTAGGCCTCTGCCTGGGCTTCTGTAACGTCCCGGCCGAGTGCGCAAACGCACAGTACGCGGCCTCCGGAGGTGACCACACCCTGATCGCTCAGGGCCGTGCCGGCATGAAAAACCTTAACGTGCCCGGGGAAGTCATTGTCCAGCCCGGAGATCAGGTGTCCTTTGGCGTAGTCTCCCGGGTAGCCGCCGGCCGCCATGACAACACCGAGAGAGGCGCGCGGATCCCAAACTGGCCGCTCACGATCAAGCCGCCCCCGCACCGCCGCCAGGCAAAGCTCAGGCAGGCTGGACTGCAGGCGCATCAGGATCGGCTGGGTTTCGGGGTCGCCAAAGCGGACATTGTATTCCAGGACCCTGGGGTTGCCGTCCGGGGAAATCATCAGACCTGCATACAGAAATCCGCTGAAAGGCGCGCCATCGGACGCCATGCCTTCGACGGTCGGACGGATGACCTCGTCCATCACGCGGAGATGCATCGCATCATCGACCACCGGGGCAGGAGAGTAAGCGCCCATTCCGCCCGTGTTGGGGCCCGTGTCGCCGTCGTCCCTGGCTTTGTGGTCCTGCGAGGTCGCCAGCGGCAGGATGTTTTTGCCATCGGCCATGACAATGAAACTCGCTTCTTCGCCCACCAGAAATTCTTCAATCACGACCCGGTGGCCCGCTTCGCCAAACGCGTTCCCGGCGAGCATATCCAGCACGGCTGCCTCGGCCCGTGTGGTGGTTTCGGCGATGATTACGCCCTTTCCTGCGGCCAGTCCGTCGGCCTTGACAACGATGGGTGCACCCTGTTTGCGAATGAACTCGATTGCCGGTCCGACTTCGGTGAACTTTCCATAGGCCGCGGTCGGAATACCGTGGCGGGACATGAAATCCTTGGCGAAAGATTTGGAGCCTTCCAGTTGCGCGGCCGCCGCAGACGGTCCAAAGCAGTTGAGGCCCGCCGCACCAAACCGATCCACGATGCCGTTCACCAATGGGTCCTCGGGGCCCACGATCGTCAGATCGACACCCTGCTCCCGGGCAAACCCGACCAGTCCGTCAAGATCACTGACGGGAATGGCCACGTTTTCGACGCCGGGTTCGCCCGCGGTTCCGGCATTACCCGGTGCCGCGAACACCTTGTCGACATTTGCCGATCGAACCGCCTGCCAGGCGAGTGCGTGTTCGCGTCCGCCGCTGCCAACTATCATTACTCTCATCATCAGTGCCTGAAATGCCGGATACCCGTGAATACCATTGCCATGCCGTGTTCATCGGCCGCTGCGATCACTTCGTCGTCCCGCATTGATCCGCCCGGTTGGATCACTGCGGCAATACCCGCTTCGCCAGCGGTGTCTATTCCGTCCCGAAACGGAAAGAAAGCGTCGGATGACATCACCGCGCCCTGTATCGGCAGACCGGCGTCCTCTGCTTTCCAGCGCCCGATCCGCGCTGAGTCCACCCGGCTCATCTGGCCCGCGCCGATGCCTACCGTGCGCCCGCCCGCGACATATACGATCGCGTTCGATTTCACCATTCGGGCCACTTTCCAGGCAAACAGCAAATCCAGCCACTGTTGCTCATCCGGCTGCCTTTTTGAGACCACCCGGCACATATCCCTGGTCAGCGGTTTGAAGTCAGAAGTCTGGATCAGCAGACCGCTGCCGATGCGCTTGGCCTCCTGCTGGCGCGTTGGCGCCCCGACCGGAATCTCGAGCACCCGGACGTTTTTTTTCGCAGCCAACACATCGAGCGCGGCCGGCTCAAAAGCCGGTGCTATAAGGACTTCCAGAAACTGTCTTTCGGCAATGCCGGACGCAGTCTGCGCATCCAGCGGCTGGTTGAATGCAATAATGCCGCCGAACGCGGAGGTCGGATCAGTTGCAAAAGCCAGGTCGTAAGCCTCGGCGGGAGTGCCGGCGACAGCCACGCCACAGGGGTTGGCGTGCTTGATGATGGCGCAGGCGGTGCCGTCAAACTGGCGCACGCATTCCCATGCGGCATCAGCGTCGGCAATGTTGTTGTAAGAAAGCTCCTTGCCCTGGTGCTGGCGGGCGTTCGCCAGGCTGCCCGGAGCGGGGTGGATGTCACGGTACCAGGCGGCCTGCTGGTGCGGATTCTCGCCGTAGCGCAAGTCGGCAACCTTGGTGAAACAGGCGTTTGCCTGGCCGGGAAAAGGCGACACGTCCCCGTCGGGCGTCCGGGAAGACAGGTAATTGCTAATAGCCGCGTCGTACTGGGCAATCCGGTTGAACGCCGCGACTGCCAACTCGTGCCGGGTGGCCTGGTCCAGTTTTCCGCCTCCGGACTGCAGCTTTGCCAACACGCCATCGTACTGGTCCGGGCTGGTTACTATGGCCACGGCGTCGAAATTTTTCGCCGCCGACCGGACCATGGCCGGCCCTCCGATATCGATATTTTCAATGGCGTCCTCAAACCGGCAATCGGGTTTCCCGGTGACCGATTCAAACGGGTACAGGTTGATCACGGCGATGTCGATGCGCGGGATGTCCTGCTCGGACATAACGCTTTCATCAACGCCTTCCCGGCCCAACAACCCGCCGTGAATCCTGGGGTGGAGCGTTTTTACACGGCCGCCCATGATTTCCGGAAAGCCCGTGTAATCCGAGACTTCTGTGACCGGCAGCCCCGCATCGGCCAGCGCTTTTGCGGTGCCGCCCGTGCTGATAAGGCCAAAGCCTATCCGTGAAAGACGGGTTGCAAATTCGATAATGCCGGTTTTATCCGAAACGCTGATCAGTGCCAGGGCGCTTGGAGAATCAGGAGTGTTGTTCATCTTGTTTTGTCAGTAATTCCCATTCCGTACAGGAATGTCGTAACGGTTGAGTTTGCTTCGAAGAGTGTTTCGGGTCATTCCGAGTATTTTCGCCGTTTTTGACTGGTTGCCCTGGGTGAAACGCAGGACTTCCTCGATCAGGGGCGGCTCGACCTGGGCCATCAGCGTGCGGTACAGGCTCTCGGGTTCAGACTGGCCCATGTCCTCGAGGTACTGCCGGATGGCTTGTTGAACATTGTGTCTCAGAGGAGTTGGCAGATCCGCTTCTTCGGCAGACTTTTTAGGCTTTTCCGTGGTCATCTTCTTGTATTTCGACCTGTCATTCTGGTGCGTGATCGGAAGCTGTAACCCTACCACAACGCCCGGGTAAATTGCGCCGGTAAATAAGGAGCTTTGTGTCCCTGCTCCCGTTTGCGGCGCGTAAGCCCGCCTACTCGAAATTCAACTCGAATCCGACTGCCTCGCGACCCGGGTCCGGCAGGTCCAGTATCAGAGGCAGATAAGCCTGTGGAGTCATGCCCGAATTTTTCGATGAGCCTTCTGCCAGGTAGTCCGATGGCGCAAACCGGCTGCGGCTGACTTCACCGCCACGGGCGTCGAGCAAAATGATCTCGAGGTCGGGGTAGGGCTGCGCCGTTCCGGCGCGGTTCACCAGGGTGGCCGTGAGGCGAAGCATGTCATCCTGGGAGGGATGCGACTTGAGTTCCCGGCTGACCAGGAAGATCTGGTCCACGTCGCGGAAAACCGTCGCCGGGGGCGGTTCTCGCAAACCGAGTCGGATCATCAGGGATTTCACGGCGGGCGTATCCAGCAACGGTTGCTGCTGGAACTCGGCCCATTTGAAGATCACCACAACCGCTATGGCGATGGCCAAAATAACCCATGACACTCGCACCAGTACGCTGCGGGCACGGGGCCGAGTGGTACTTTCGGCGTCACCGGTCAGTGCGGCTTCTTCCGGGTTCAACCGTGCCTCGCGCGCCTGATCCAGGTCGATGGGTGCACCAAGAACCGGCAGGTCGCCGGCAGCGGTCGGGCGGTCTCCGGCGGCGGGATATTCATCGAACAGGGCATCCAGAGCGTTACTCACTTTCTGGCACTTGCCGCAACGGTACGTGCCGCCGCCCTGGGCCAGCAGGCTGGCGTTAAGAGCGTGAGCCGCATGGCACCCTGGGCAACGTGTATACACGCCTTTCTCAGCTATCCCCGGTTTCCTCAGCCCATTCCTTTTCCAGGGTTTGGTAGCGCTCCAGCTGTGCCCCAAACTCATCCCGGATCGACTGTTCGCGTGCAATCAGACTGTTGAGTTCAGATTCGTTACTCGCAAGCCCGGATCGGAGCTTGTCAATCTCATTGAACGTTTTCTGATCGACCGTTTCACCGGACCTTTGCCTGTTGGCTGCCTGCCGGATCTCGCCCCGGTAGGAATCCTGCATGCTGTTCCTGGTGGTTTCCAGCAGGCGCCGGTCATAGGCGAGCTGCTTGATCTCGACGTTCATCGCATCGATTATTTCCTGTTCGGACTCGTAACGCAGCATCAGGAAATTGTCCATCCGCCTCTGCAGCTCCGCCTCCGAGTAAAGTGCTTTCGGGCGGGGCAGGCCGGACTTGTCCCGAGGTAACTCCTGGCGGTCTTCCTTGCTAGGCGGCGGCGGGGGCTCGGGGGTCAGCTTCATGTCTTCATCGACCACAATTCCACTGCGGTTGAGCACATCGTGCCCCTTGTCCTCGAAATCGGGTGGCAAAGTCTCGCTGTAATGAACTTCGCCTTTCTCGTCTACCCAGCGATAGACTTCGGCGGCGCTCAATGGTCCGGCCAGCAAAATGGCCGTGGCGAAAAAAGACAGAATTTGCAATTTAGGTTTGAGTTCCATAACGGTTCCGATAGTGTTGGATGGCATTCAGATCGATATTTTCAATGGACGCGGATTCCAGAAAACGGATCAGGTCGTCCAGACCGGCAATTGCGATGCACGGTATCCCGTACTCACTGTGGACCTCCTGCGCGGCGGACAGTTCGCCGCTGCCCCTCTCCTGGCGGTCGAGCGCAATGGCAATACCGGCTGTTTCCGCGCCGGCGGCCGAGATAATGGAAATGGACTCGCGCACCGAGGTTCCGGCAGAAATCACGTCGTCAATGATCAGCACCCTGCCGGTCAAACTTGCGCCGACGAGCATCCCGCCTTCGCCGTGGTCCTTGGCCTCTTTGCGGTTGAATGCGTACGGCACATTGAAGCCATGATGTTCATTCAACGCAACGGCTGTCGCGGCAGCCAGGGGGATACCCTTGTAGGCCGGCCCGAACAACATGTCGAAGGGCACTCCGGAATCCACGATCGATTCGGCATAGCAGCGGGCGAGCTCGGCCAGGGAGGCGCCGTCATCGAATCCGCCGGCGTTGAAAAAATACGGACTGACGCGCCCTGACTTGAGCGTGAAGTTGCCAAAACTGAGATTTCCCTTCCTGAGGGCAAGCTCGAAAAACCTGCTTTTATAATCTTTCACCAAAGAATCCTTTCCAGCGAGTGTCCAGTATGCCAAAAAAGCGCTAAAGAATAAAAATTGCGCGCCCCATACCGTGATCGTTTTGCTATGCTGGCCCGTTGTTGAAACGACCTTTTCCGGAGTGCTTCAGGATGCGGATTATTACACTGAATGCCAACGGCATCCGGGCTGCTGCAAAAAAAGGCTTCTTTGAGTGGATGCACCGGCAGGATGCCGATGTGGTTTGCGTCCAGGAAACCAAGGCACAGCACCCGCAGTTGATCGACCGGCATTTCTTTCCGCCGGGTTATCACGTTTACTACCACGATGCGGTCAAGAAGGGCTACAGCGGCGTGGCGATTTACACCCGCCATCAGCCCAGCCGCGTACATTACGGCCTGGGTTGGGACGTCATGGACATCGAAGGACGCTGGCTGCAGGCGGATTTTGGCGATCTTTCCGTCATTTCGCTTTACCTGCCTTCCGGCTCCTCGAAGGAGGAACGGCAGCAGATCAAATACCAGTGCATGGACTTTCTGCAACCGCGGCTGGCCGAGTGGGCCCGCGACGGCCGCCATTACGTTATTTGCGGCGACTGGAATATCGCGCACCGGAAAATCGACATCAAGAACTGGCGGGGCAATCAGAAAAACTCCGGATTCCTGCCCGAAGAGCGGGCCTGGATGGATGAACTGTTCGGCGATGTCGGCATGACGGATGCGTTCCGCGCGATTGATCCCCGCGAGGAGCAATACACCTGGTGGTCGAACCGGGGCCAGGCGTGGGCCAACAACACGGGTTGGCGAATTGATTACCAAGTCACCACGCCCGCCATAGCCGGTAAGGTGACCCGGGCCGAAATTTACAGGGACGAACGCTTTTCGGACCATGCGCCGCTGATCATGGATTACGACATGGAGTTCCCCGGCAGGGAATAATCCCGTGATCCAGGCAGAACAACGTAACTGGAAGGAAATTCTGCTCAGCCGCAGAATGCTCACCTGCGTGTTCCTGGGCTTCACTTCCGGCATGCCGTTGTGGGTTCTGATTTCCCTGGTCCCGGCCTGGCTACGGACCGAAGGCATCGACCTGGCGACCATCGGGCTGTTCAGCCTGATGACGATTCCCTACACCTGGAAGTTCATCTGGTCGCCGTTGATGGACCGCTACAAACCCCCGTTCCTGGGCCGCCGGCGAGGCTGGGCTTTGATTACCCAGATCGTGTTGCTGATTACCATCGGCATGCTCGGGTTGTTCAATCCAACGGAGTCGCTGTTTCCGATCCTGGCCACGGTGTTCACCATTTCATTTTTTTCGGCCAGCCAGGATATCGTCATCGACGCCTACCGCAGGGAACTGCTCGATGATGACGAGCTTGGAACCGGCACTTCGATTCACATTAATGCATACCGGTTGTCGGCACTGGTACCCGGATCGCTCGCGTTGATCCTGGCCGATCATTTTGCGTGGTCGACCGTGTTCTGGGTGACCGCAGTGTTCATGACCATTGGTATTGTGATGACCCTGGTGATTCGTGAAGTCAGTGACGATACGCTGGCGCCCCACACCCTCCGCGAAGCCGTGGTCGAACCCTTTCGTGAATTTTTCAGCCGGGACGGGCTGGGCCCGGCCATGGCCGTACTGGCTTTCATCCTGCTGTACAAGCTGGGTGACAATATGGCGGTCGCTCTGGCGACGCCCTTTTATATCGACATGGGGTTCAGCCTCACTGAAATCGGCACGATAGCGAAATTTTCCGCGTTATGGGCTTCGATCGCAGGATCTGTGATTGCCGGCATCGCAATGCTCAAGCTGAGCATCAATCGCGCATTGTGGATTTTTGGTTTCGTGCAGATTCTGACGATCCTCGGTTTCGTCTGGTTGAGCACGGTCGGCCACAGCCCCAC
Organism: Lysobacterales bacterium; assembly: GCA_013001885.1. GTDB lineage: Bacteria > Pseudomonadota > Gammaproteobacteria > Xanthomonadales > SZUA-36 > JAHEFT01. The sequence goes on along the minus strand of JABDLD010000064.1, from coordinate 110,665 downwards.
GGGTCTTTTTCTCGTGGTCAGCGGTGAATACCTTGGCGTAGGGATGGGCACGGTCGCTCTCACCGCCTACCTGGCGCGTGAAACCAGCCGTGCGTTTACCGCCACCCAGTTTGCGCTGTTTTCCAGTATCGTTGTGATTCCACGGACGTTTGCGAATGCCTCGACCGGCTTTCTAATCGAGTGGATGGGCTACACGAGCTTCTTCCTGGTCTGCACCGCCGTGGCGATTCCCGGCATGCTGATGCTGTTAAAGGTGGCGCCCTGGAACAGGGAATAGAGCCGAATTTATTTTCTAAGCGGATTGATTCCCGCCAACAGGGCTCCCGCGAAGGGCAGGATCAGCGCCCCGGCCTGTAATCCGAGCCACTGGCCGCCAACGACACCGTTCAGGGCCAGTGAGGCCAGTCCGGCGCAGGCCAGGACCGCCCCCGCGACCAGTCTTCCCGATGAATGGATCTGCGTTCCGGCAGCGCTGCGCTCAAAGCGGCCGAATCCGAGCGCGAACGGCAGCAGGGCGAGCAGGTAAACGAAAATCCAGACCGGACGCAACGCCCACCAGGTCCCGCTTCCTGGCTGCACTGTCAAGCCGATATCGTTGAACAGCATCGCGCCGCCAATGGCCAGGGTGGAGGCCGTCAGGTGCCACAGGAATACGGTCATGATCATGCTGTTGATGAGTACCACGGCGGTCCAGGGTGTAATCCGGCTGAGCCAGCGCCGCATGGGGTTTTCGATGGACAGCAGCAGCCCGCACTGTGCGATACCCAAAGTGAGCATGGAGAGTTTGGGCGGCAGGGAGTTGCTGATTTCCTGGCCGGGCACGCTGACCATGCTGATCGGGTAAGGCCCGAATGCAGTCAGCCCGATTAAAACAGCGCCGCCGCCGATGACCCAGGCCAGTCCCAGTTTCGGTCCCGCCATGAATCCGTCACGCCAGGCATAACCCAGCTGGTGGACCGCCAGCCAGACGAACGCGTAGTTGAGCCATCCCGCTGAGGTGAGGTCCGCCGCAAAGAACAGGTAATCATCGATCGCGGCAGCGATGACAAGTATTCCGAACGACCAAAAACGGTATTTTTGCCAGGCCGCGAAGGTAAACGGTACCAGGACCACTACGATCACGTACACAGCGAGGAACCAGATGGGTATCAGGGCCATCTGGGAGGCCACCTTCGCCATTTCGGGACGCATGCCAAGCCACTGGGCGCCGGCTGCCAGGAAGATCCACATGACGATCAGGGGGAGAACGGGCCCAATCAGTCGCTGGAGCCTGACCTGCAGCCATTCGCTGTAGGTTCGGCCTTTGCCGAGTGCCGACTGCCAGGAAATGCTGTTGGAATATCCGCCAACAAGGAAGAATACCGGCATCACCTGGAACGCCCAGGTCAGCCAGCGGGTCCATTGCTGATGCTCCAGCATGCTCGTGATATGGATACCGCTCTCATCCACATACGGCGCAGCCATCAGCCAATGGCCGAATACGACAGCGCAGATGGATACGGCGCGCAGAAAGTCTACGTAACGATTGCGTGACTCAGGTGTCCGGGCCGCCAGCCTTTTGGCCTGGGACCAGGGATCGTTGCGGCCCGTTTTTTTTGTCACTGCTGGAGTCCATGGTATAGCGTCCATATACCGATCAACACGAAACCGGTTCCGGCGATGATCGACATTGTCTTGACGTTAACCGCTTGTGAAAGAATCGAACCCGCGGCCACCCCTATTGCACTGGTTAGAACGAGCGCCGAAGCGGATCCGAAAAAGACGGTCCATTTACTGACGTCTTTATCCGAAGCGAACAATAGGGTGACCAGCTGGGTTTTATCCGCCATTTCGGCGATAAAAACGGTGATAAAAACAACTCCCAGAATTTTCAAGTCCACGTCGACTCCCTGTCCCTAAAGGCCCGCAATCTGCTCAGTTGTCAGGTCCCCGATCCCCAGCGACGCGGGCGTGCGCAACGCTTCCCCGGCGTAGTCGCGGTTCATCAGCACCGAGGCGAACTGGATGATGCTGTCGATGGTCGGGGTCTCAACCCCCACCTGCTCGCCGAGTCGTGACATGAAGACGAGTCCGTACCCGACATCCTCGTTGATATAGCGATGGTCCAGTTGCGGCTGGGCAGTGATCCCCAGAAAACCGGGTGCCTTCCGGTAACCCGAGCCGTAATTGTTCTCGAGCATGTAACCCTGGCGCATTCCCATTTCCGGATCCGAGAAGATTTCGATTTCCAGCCGTTTGCCAATCGCTATCCGTTCGCGATCAACCGCTTCGATGATCCTGCCCACTGAGTCAGTCACGCCTTCCTCGTAGAAAAGAAAATCGTCCGGGCCTTCAATGCGTGCGGAATTGCACAGGCTGACGGCAGGATGAATGACCGGATTGGCGTTTTGCAGGCTGGTCTGAATCACGTTTTTCGCCGGCTCCATGGTCGGATACACGTCGGCAATCATCTGCAGGATGTTCGCCGTCTGGCTGCCTGGCAGCGCTGCCAGCAGGTTTCCGGCTTTGAGTTTGAGAAACACGTGGACGCGGCCGGGTTGGGTCAGGCGCACGGCGTAATGCAGGGTGTGCGTTTCGGCCACGCGTATCGAGTCATCCTCGACGGCCAGGCCGGCAGCCTGTTTGAAGGCCAGCGCGCCGCCGCAGGAACCGGGCGTGACCACGACGGTCTGCCCCGCCCGCAACTTGCCGGCAACCGCTTCTCCAAATGGCCCGGTGCTGAAGGCAGGCCCGACGACGTAAACCAATTCCGCATTTTCCAGCGCGCGTTCGATGTCATGGCCGGCGTATGCGATAGCGCTGAAGCCTGAAATGTCGCCCTCAGCGTAGATGCCGCCCTGATTTTCAACCGCGGCTATGTTCGCGGGAAATTGCGGGAAGTCAAAAAGGCGAACTTCATGTCCGTGAGCGGCGCAGTCGAACGCAACCGTGGTTCCGCCGGCTCCGGCCCCCAGTACGGTGATGTTCATAAGCTTTTCCTGTTGCTGATCGAAAGGTGGATCAGGTGGTAGTAAAAACGGATCGCTTCGAGGTAGTCCTCGGCGGCCACGTGCTCATCGATCCCGTGCAGGTAACCGATGGTCGTCGGATCGATCCTGAGCATCATGAAACGGTACACGTTCGGCGATACTGAATAGAAATACTTTGCGTCCGTTCCGCCGCGCACCATGTAGGGCGCCACCAGGATAGAGTCATCCATGCCGCGAATGGTTTGCGCGATCAACTCGAACCCGCGTGAATCAGTGGGCGAGACGGGCGAGGGATTGACACCGTATTCGGCGGTTACTGTCACCCGTTCATCATCGATCAGTTCGATCACACGATTTGTCACCGACTCAACGCTGTCTCCCGGCAGAATCCTGAAGTTGATCACGGCCGTAGCCCGGGTAGGCAGGATGTTGGACTTCGGGCTGCCGCTGACCATCGTGGCCGCGGTGGTGGTCCTGATCCCGGGTGCGTCATCCTTGTTTTTCAGCATGACGCTTTTGACCAGCGGGGACAGCAGCCACAGGTTGGCCATCGCCAGTCGATTGCTGAACGGCATCTCTGCGCCGAGCGCTTCGAAAGTCGGATAGATGTAATCCAGCCTGGCTGGAAACGGGCTGTCTTCGACCGCCACGATGGCCCGGCTCAGGATGCCGACCGCCGTCTGCCGGGGCGGCTGCGAGGAATGCCCGCCCGGCGCCTTGACGGTCAGTACCAGGTTTACATAGCCTTTTTCAGACACGCCAATGATGGCGACCGGCCGGTCCAGCCCTTCCATCATGCCTTCCAGCACGGCGCCGCCCTCGTCCATCACGTAGTCGAAGGTGATGCCCTTTTGTTCGAAGTACTCGGCGACTTTTGCGGCGCCATCCTTGCCTCCGACTTCCTCGTCATGCCCGAAAGCCAGGTAAATGGAACGCTCCGGCTGGATGTTTTCGGACAACAGTTGCTCCATCGCCTCCATCAGCGCGATGACGGTGAATTTGTCATCCACACTGCCTCGCCCCCAGATGATGCCGTCTGCAACGGTGCCGCCGAACGGCGGATAGGACCATTCCGAGCGGGTGATTTCCTCGATCGGCACAACGTCCATGTGGCCCATGAACAGAACGGGCTTCAGTGATGGGTCGGAGCCGGGCAGGTGATAAACCAGGCTGTAGTCATTGATCACCGTGAGCTGCGCCCGGCTGTCGACCAGGGGGTAGGAGGCTTCCAGAAAGCTTTTGAAGTCCCGAAAAGCGGCGGCGTCAAAGTTGCTGCGGTCATCAAAAGAAACCGTTGGGATGCGCAGCGCCCCGGCGAACCGTTCAATGGCAAGGCTTTCGTCGATGGCGACCGTCGTCAGGCCGGCGGCCGGTTCCAACTGGCGGTCTTCAAATGTAGCGCCGGCCCGGTAGATCAGTACGGCGGCGATAACGACCACTGCCAGAAAAGTAGTGAAAAGTGCTTTCTTCATCTTCTATTGTCCAAAAGTGGGGGCGCCCCGAGTCAGGTATTCGGCTTCCCCGGCCGTATTTTTTCGGCCCAGAATTTTGTTGCGATGAGGGAAACGTCCGAAACGGGCGATGATGTCGCGATGCTGCCTGGCGTAGGACAGAAATCCCTCGGCAAATATCGGACGTCCGGGGTTCTCCTCAGCCAATTGTTGATAAAGAGCGACGCCTGCATTCTGCGCCTGTGGATCTTCGAAATGCTGCAGCGGCATATACAGAAAGGCTCTCTGGACGGGTTTCAGTTCGCGGTCCTCTCCGGTGTGGGCCGCGGCCAGGCAAAGGGCTGCGCCGTGGGAATCGTAAGCGAAGGCCCGAGGCGTTCCCCGAAACAAATTACGGGGTAACTGGTCCAGGGCCAGGATCAGGCCCAGCCTTCCTTCCGGCTCTTCCAGCCACCGGTACATTTTACCCTGCGCGCATTGTTCCACCAGGCCGCTGAAGCGCGCAGCCAATTCGGCGTCGCGACCCTTGTCGGCTGAAAACCACCACTTCATTCGTGCAGGGACGGCAGAATCATCATCCAGGGTTTCGGCAAACCAGGTGCTGATCAATTCCGCCCAGGGATGCTGAGGCATCAAGCCATGTCCCTGACCTGGAAACCGAACGGGATCAACGCAAGCCGGGTCATTTTCAGGTGTTGAGAAGCTATCGGCAGCCCAATAATGGTAATGGCGAAAAGCAAGGCCATGATCAGGTGGAAAACAGCCAGCTCGAGTCCGGGAAGAATGATCCAGATGATATTCATGATGACGGCCACGGCTCCGCTGGGCGGTTCTTTTTCGCGCACCTCGCGGCCGAAGGGCGCGAGGGCGAGACCAGCCAGCTTGAAACACTGGATTCCAAAAGGTATGCCGATGATAGTGATGCAAAGCAGCAGCCCGCCCAGCAGGTAGGCGATGACGACGATAAAACCGCCGAGGATAAGCCAGATGAGATTGAGCAACAGGTTCATCTTGTTATTTTAGCCCAAGGCGGGTTCGCTGCGCGGAGGATTTGCAATGACCCCGAGCAAAACCGGGCCGCTTGCACCCGTAATGTCGCGGGTTGCCTGCGGCCGGTTCGCCAGGCGTTCCCGCGCCAGCCAGGCAAACAGCACCGCTTCGACCCAATCGGGATCGAGTCCGAATTCGGCCGTGGACCTGATCGGGACTCCTTGCAGGTGATTCTCCAGCCGGCTCATGAGCCAGGCGTTATGAACTCCGCCGCCGCAGACCAGGAGGTCTTCGGGGGTGTGGCCTCGAACCGATTCGGCAACGGTGATTGCAGTCAGTTCCGCCAGCGAGGCCTGCACGTCGCCCGGACGGTACTGGTCCGGTTGATGTTGCGCCAGCCACGCCAGGTTGAAGTACTCAATGCCGGTGCTTTTGGGTGGCGGTTGCCTGAAGTACGGATCGGCCAGCATCTGTTGCAGCAGAACCGGCAATATGGTTCCGCCGGCTGCCCACGCGCCGTCCTTGTCGAAGCGTTCTGCGCGGGACTTATGAATCCAGGCGTCCAGCAGGCAATTGGCGGGACCGGTGTCGTAGCCGGAAACGGCGCCGGCACGGTCAAGCACAGATATGTTGGCGATGCCGCCAAGGTTCAGCACCACGCGAGTGACCGGACTCTTGGTTGCAGCCGGCCTGAACAGGGCCAGGTGGAGCAATGGTGCAAGTGGCGCACCTTGACCGCCCGCCTCGATATCAGCACGGCGAAAATCGCCCACGGTCACGATTCCGGTTTTCTCCGCGATGAGTTCGGGGCTGCCCAGCTGGATCGACTCGGGTTCGGGACCCTCCGGGTGGTGCCAGACGGTCTGGCCGTGCGAGCCGATGGCCGTGACCTCCGATGGGTTGACGTCCGTTTGATCAAGCAACTGCCGGACCGTTTCGCTGAAGTGATCTGCGAGTTGGATATCCAGCTGTTTTTGCAGTGATGCATCGGGGCGTTGTCCGGCCCGGATCAGGCGGTCCAGAGACCGTGTCAGTTCGGCAGAGTAGGGTATGCAGACCGCCGCCTCTATTTCGGCGTGGTGGCTTTCGAATCGGACCAGCGCGGCGTCGGCTCCATCACGGCTGGTGCCGGAAATCATGCCGATAAAGCGCCCCTTTTTCACTCCCGGCTCGCGTAAAGAGAGGCGGATTCCATTCGGCTTAACTGCGTCAACATCGGTGCTGCCTGTGCCTGGAAAGCGCTGAGCACAGCCCCCTGCAGCGGCTCGACCTTGGGCAGTGGGACGGTTCTCGGGTTGCGGTGGACGCCATTCACTACAAATTCATAATGCAAATGCGGTCCGGTCGCCAGCCCGGTCGAGCCGACGTAACCGATCGTCTGGCCCTGTTTGACCTTTTGTCCCTTTTTGACCGCCCGCCTTGTGAAATGCAGGTATTTCGTCTCGATGCTGTTGGCGTGCTTGATGAAGACGTGGTGTCCATTGGACCGGGAATAGTCGGAACGGGTAACGGTACCGTCCCCGGCAGCATAGACCGGCGTGCCCCTGGGGGCGTAATAATCGATGCCGTTATGCGGCCGAATGCGTTTCAGTACCGGGTGCCTGCGTTTCGGGTTGAATCCAGAACTGATGTAGGCGAAATTCAGCGGCGCCCGCAGGAAAGCTTTGCGCATGTTTCGCCCGTCTGGCGCGAAGTAACCGGCAATATCCCCCTGCTCAAAAAAGATGGCCTGGTATCTTTGTCCCTGGTTGAAGAAGGTGGCAGCGAGAATCTTGCCTTCGCGCAGATATTCGCCATCGCGATAGAGTTTTTCGTACACGAGCATGAATTGGTCGCCTTCGCGGATATCCAGCACGAAGTCGATGTCCCAGCCAAAAATATTGGCCAGCTTCATAATCATGGAGTCACTCAATCCGGCCTCTTTACCGGACAGGAACAGGGAGGATTCGATGACCCCCTCGGCCTCGGCCACTTCGGAAAAGATTTCGCGCTGCTGGATTTCGACGCCGAGGCTGCCGCCTTCCTGCCGCACGAACAGATAGCGGGAATCATCGAGCGCGTAGCGCATTTGCCGGAAATCGCCTTCGGGCCCGGTCCGGAAGTCGAACACATCGCCCGGTCGGATTCGGGTCAGCCCCTTGGTTTCCTGGTTGAGCGCCAGGATTTCATGCAGCAAGCCGATGGGAAGTTCCTGTTGCCTGAAAATTGCGTCGAGGGTTTGCCCTCGTTTTACCGTGACACTCTCCCAGTCAATGTCCGGATCCCGGGCTCGTTGGCCGCTGGAGCGGCTTTGGTCCTCGGGATCTCCGTCTTTTTGAAGGGTCCGGTCGGGCAGGGGAATATCAATGACGGCCGGACGGCTCTCCCGGGTCGCTTCATCGCTGGACTCAAACAGCCCCAGCAATATCCCAACGACGATCAGGGTGACGCCGAAAACGGCCAGTCTCCGGCGCGTAAGCCAGTGATTCTCGTCATGAAGCTTCTGACGTATTCTTGGTATCAAGCCCGGTCTTCCCATGACGGTTACAGACAACGCCTTCCATTGCTGGTTCAGGCGTGATTACCTTACTGACAGCCCGCAACTGGGTCAATCTTTGTTGTAAAATGCCGGATTCGCTGTTGGATAGCCGGTATGACAGACATAAAAAACGCCCTCGAGCTGATCGCCCGGGGAACGGATGAGATTACCAAGCCTGAAGAACTGGAAGAACGCCTCGAACTCGGGCGGCCTCTGCGGGTAAAAGTAGGTTTTGATCCGACCGCTCCCGACCTGCACATCGGTCATACCGTGATCATCAACAAAATGCGCCAATTCCAGGATCTGGGCCACAAAGTGATCTTCCTGATCGGCGATTTCACCGGATTGATCGGCGATCCCACGGGCAAGAACGTCACGCGCAAGGCTTTGACTCCGGAACAGGTCCAGGAAAATGCCGACACTTACGCCCGGCAGGTGTACAAAATCCTGGATCCGGATCAAACCGAGGTCCGGTTCAATTCTGAGTGGCTGGGCGAGCTCGGTTCCGACGGCATGGTGCGTCTGGCTGCGACTTACACGGTCGCCCGCATGCTGGAGCGGGATGACTTCGAGTCACGATTCAAGAACAATCAGCCCATTGCCATTCACGAATTTCTCTACCCGTTGGCTCAGGGGTACGATTCCGTGATGCTGGAATGCGACGTGGAAATGGGCGGAACGGACCAGAAATTCAATCTTCACGTCGGCCGCCATTTACAGCAGCATCACGGCCAGCCCCCCCAGGTCATCATAACCCTGCCTTTGCTCGAAGGGCTCGACGGGGTGCAGAAAATGTCCAAGTCGCTTGACAACTACGTGGGGATTACCGAGCCGCCGGGGGAAATGTTCGGCAAGCTGATGTCGATCAGTGACGAATTGATGTGGCGCTATTTTGATCTGCTGAGTTTCCGCAGCAACCAGGAAATTGCCGATTTGAAAGCTGACGCCGTCGGCGGGCGCAACCCGCGGGATATCAAATTCCTGCTCTGTGAAGAGCTGGTGGAGCGTTTTCACGGAGCTGATGCGGCCGTTGCCGCCCGCGAAGAATTTATCTCGCGTTTTCAGCAGGGGCAGATGCCGGAGGATATTCCGGGGCAGACGCTGCAGACCGGGGGAGAGGGTATTGGCATAGCTGCCGCCCTCAGCCAGTGTGGGCTAACGACGAGTAACTCCGAAGCATTCCGCATGATCCAGCAGGGCGGTGTCAAAATCGACGGGGAAAAGATTTCGGACCGCAGCCTGCGGCTGGAGCCCGGGTTTACCGGAATTTTGCAGGTGGGCAAGCGCAAATTCTGCAACGTCAGCGTTGTATGAACTGTCTAACCGACATCGATTGGGATCAATGGGAAGCCAAGGACCCGGCGACGCTGGTTTTCGTTTTTCGCGATGACGAAGTTCTGTTGATAGACAAGAAAACCGGGCTGGGCAAGGGAAAAGTCAACGGCCCCGGCGGCAAGGTCGATCCGGGTGAGTCCCCCGAGGCTGCCGCGATCAGGGAATGCCGCGAAGAGCTCGAAATCACCGTAGACAACCTGGAGTACTGTGGCCAGCATCGGTTCCAGTTCGTCGACGGCTACTCCATTCACGTCTGGGTCTACCGAACCCGGGATTTCGAGGGCGTGCCGACAGAGACCCGCGAGGCCGCCCCCCTGTGGACGCGGCTGGATGAAATTCCTTACGACCGGATGTGGGAAGACGACAAGTACTGGCTGCCGATGGTTGTTCGGGGTGAACGCTTTCAGACGCGCTGGATTTTTGACGGTGACCGCATGGTGGATTACGCGATACAAACAGATGGGCGCATGGAGTCCTGGAGATAACCTGATGAATCTGAAATCATCATTTGGACTGGCGGCCCTGTTGGGCCTTTCGGCCGCAACGGCAACGGCCGGGGTCAGCCAGGCCGATCCGGCCGCGCTGGCCCGCGCCATCGTGCAGAAGCACCTGTTGGTCGATACGCATGTCGATGTGCCGTACCGCCTGGAGGAGCAATGGGAAGATGTGACCGGCGCGACACGGGAAGGTGATTTTGATTACCCCAGGGCCCAAACCGGCGGCCTGAACGTACCTTTCATGTCGATCTATACCCCGGCTGAATCAGAACAGGCAGGCACCAGTTTTCAAACGGCTAACACGTTGATCGACAGCGTCGAAGCACTGGTGGGCCGCGCCCCGGAAAAATTCGCGCTGGCAAAGACCAGCAGTGCAGCGGCGGAAGCCGCTCAAAGCGGATTGATCGCGCTCGCAATGGGTATGGAAAACGGCTCGCCGCTGGAGGGAAAACTGGAGAACATCGCGTTTTTCAAACGCCGCGGCATCAGCTACATCACGCTGACGCACTCGCTGAGCAACCACATCTCTGATTCTTCCTATGATGAGGAGCGCCAATGGCAGGGGTTGAGTCCTTTTGGCAAGGAAGTCGTGGTGGAGATGAACCGCCAGGGCATCATGATTGACATATCCCATGTGTCCGACGAGGCGTTCTGGCAGGTGCTGGAATTGTCGAACGTGCCGCTTATCGCATCCCATTCTTCCGCGCGCCATTTTACTCCTGGATTCGAGCGCAACATGAGCGACGAAATGATCCGGGCGATGGCTGCAAAGGGCGGTGTCGTTCAGATCAACTTTGGTTCGAGCTTCCTGACCCAGGAGGCCCGGGAATGGTACGACCGTAGGGATGCGGCCCGAACCGCATTTCTCGAAGCCAACGGTTTCGATGAAGAAGGCGAAGAATCGGAACGGTTTTCAGACGACTACCGCGACCAGCATGTTTTTCCCTACGCAACGCTCAGCGACGTCGTGACCCACTTCCAGCACGTGATTGACCTGGCGGGAATCGACCACGTGGGAATTGGTTCCGATTTCGATGGTGTCGGTGACAGCCTCCCGGTCGGCATGAAGGACGTCGCGGACTATCCCAACCTGGTCGAGGCGTTGTTGAAACTCGAATTTACTGTAGAGGACATTGCAAAGATCATGGGCGGCAACCTGATGCGTGTGTGGCGTGCCGCTGAAGTCTATTCCCGCGAAAGTTCGGGTGAATCGGCCGTGGCCAGAGCCCACTAACAGTATGGCAGGTTTTGATTTCATAATCGTCGGTCTGTCCGCATTTCTTGCCGCTGGACTGACGATGTATTCCGGCTTCGGCCTGGGCACCTTGATGCTGCCCGTGTTTGCGCTGTTCTTTCCGGTCGAAATGGCCGTTGTGGCCACGGCACTGGTGCACGGCGCCAACAACGTTTTCAAGGTATCGTTGCTGGGACGACACGCGGATCGCGAGGTTGTGATCAAGTTTGGAGTGACTGCAATAGTCGCTGCAATAGCCGGCGCCTTGCTGCTCGGGTGGCTCGCTGACCTCAGCGAAAGCATGGACATTGCGGTCAACGACGATGTGGTCTCCGAGGTGACGCCGGTCAAGCTGATGATCGGTTTTCTGATGATTGGATTTGCCTTATTCGAATTGCTGCCGCGGTTTCGAAAACTCGAGTTTGACCGCCGCTACCTGCCGCTGGGCGGCCTGTTATCCGGATTTTTTGGCGGCCTCTCCGGGCACCAGGGCGCTCTTCGTTCGGCGTTCCTGGCCAAAGCCGGGCTGACGACGGAACGCTTCGTGGGCAGCAATGCAGTGATTGGATTCCTGGTCGACCTGACGCGAATAGCCGTTTACATCGCGCTGTTCGCCGGCGCCGGATACTCGTTGAATGAGTTCAGCGCCTGGCCGCTGATCATCACCGGCGCTTTGTCTGCGTTCTGCGGGGTGCTGCTCGGCAAGCGCTACCTGCACAAAGTCACCATGCGAAGTATCCAGACACTGGTCGGGATATTGCTGTTCGGCGTTGGACTGGCGTTGATCGCCGGGGTGCTTTGATTGGGAATCAGGACGCCAGAAGTTTCGATATCAGTCCGTCCTTTTCTCGCCATATCTGGCTGATCCATGTCTCCAGCTCAGCGCGGAACGCATGGTCAGTCCTGAAGTTTCTTCCCAGTAATTCCGCCGGGATTTCCCTGCGTTCCGCCCGAACGATAATTTCCGGGATTTCACCTGTCAGCAGTTGCCAGAACGTCGGTGCTTTTCCGCTTTTCCTGGCTTCCGGATAGACGATGGTCACATCGATCAAAGCGTCCAATTCGTTTCCAAGCGCGTAAAGCACCTGCCCGAGCCCGCCAATCCTGGGAATGAGAAGGTTTTTGTAAGGACTGTTTTTGCTGTCTCGCTTGGCGATAGAAAATCGGGTCCCTTCCGGAAAATTGGTCATCGCCACGGGAATCGTCCGGAACTTTTCACAGGCCTTGCGGGCGTTTTCGAGATCCCGGCCTTTCAGTTCCGGCTGGCGGGCCACTTTCTCCCTGGAGTGGCGCCGCATGAAAGGCATGTCCAGCGCCCACCACGCGATACCCAGAAACGGCACCCAGAACATCTGGCTCTTGATGAAAAAGCGGAAGAACGGGAGCCGTCGATTGAAGCAACGTTGCATCACCAGGATATCCACCCAGGACTGGTGGTTGCTGCTCACGAGGTAACAACCTCTCGGATTCAGCTGGTCTGGAATTTCAATATCCCACCGTGTGTTCCTGTACAGCGAGAGGATGCCGTTGTTGATCGATATCCAGGTTTCCGCCAGGCCGGCCAGTATTTTTCGCATCCAACTGCGAAAGCGTTTTGTCGGAGCCAAAAACTTGCCGATCGCAAGGATGCACAGCAGCGTGGTCAGAACGATGGTGCTGATTGAAATGGCCAGCAGCGCTGTCGCGCCTTTGATCGTTTTAACAGCTAGTGCGAACTTGGAAATGAGGGTCGTCTCTTGTTGCGGTTCAGTGCGCCAGAACGGATGCTCAGCATGGATTATCGCACCCTGTTGCGTCCGGGTCCATGCACGGCAAGTGGCACTTCTTCCGGAGTGATATCATAGGTTCAGTGAAGTGATAAACCGCCATGCGAGGCCGTGCCAATGAATCGTGCACAACTGCTTTTTATACCTGCTGCCCTGGGTCTGTTATTCGCCTGTTCCAGGAGCGGTGAAGACGTATTGCAGCCCCCGGCCGCGGCTCCTGAGAGTGTTCGCGCCGAATCCTGGCGAGAAGATCAGCTGGTTACCGGCCGAGAGACTTTCGAGGCCGCGTGCGCTTCCTGCCATGTCCGGGGAGAGGGCGACGCACCGGTCATCGGGGATCAGTCTGCCTGGTCCGGACGCTCCGATTTATGGACGGCCGTTTTGTCCGACCACGCCAACGCGGGCTATCTCGAAATGCCTGAAAAAGGCGGCCACAGCGAGTTGACGGAAGAAAAAGTTTCCGCCGCTGTGGAGTACATGCTCTGGAAAACCTATCCGGAGTTGCCGCGGGATTGATTGCATAGCCGCGATTCCAATTTAGCCACTGCTCAACAGTTTTCTCTCATCCAGCCCGATACTGCGGGCAATGATTTCTTTCATTATTTCGGTACTGCCGGCGTAGATCCGGGATACACGGGCGTCCGCAAACATGTGTGAGATCCGGTATTCGCTCATATAGCCTGCGCCGCCGTGCAGCTGGACGCACTCATCCATCACCTTAGACTCAAGCTCTGTCGCGTGGTACTTGGCCTCCGCAGCGAGGTCAGCGCTCAACTCTCCTGCCAGGTGGAGCATTACGCACTGGTCGATAAAGGTTTGAGTAACATCCAACCCTGTCCGCATCTCGGCCATTTTGAATCGGCTGTTCTGAAACGCGGCGATGGGTCTGCCAAATGCCTTTCGTTCCAGTATGTAATCCATCGTGATGTCGAAGGCAATCTGGCCATGCGCAACGGCCTGGCATGCGCTGATCAGACGTTCCTCGGCCAGGAAATGCATCAGGCTGTAAAAGCCTTTTTCGGGATCACCCAGCACGTTTTCCGCCGGTACGCGGACGTTCTCGAAAAACAGTTCGGCCGTATCCTGGGCCTTCAAACCCATTTTGCTCAGGTTGCGGCCGCGGCTAAAGCCCGGCATGCCTTCTTCAACGACGAACAAACCAATGCCGTGGGGCTTGTCGGGAACGGTCCTGGCCGCCACCACGAATGCTCCTCCGTTGATGCCGTTGGAAATGTAGGTCTTTGAACCGTTGATGATCCAGTTGTCGCCGTCGCGCGTCGCGCGCGATTTGATGCCGGCCAGGTCACTGCCGGCACCGGGCTCCGTCATGGCGACACCCAGGATCGTTTCTCCGCTGACGCATCGGGGCAACAGGCGCTCCTTCAGCGCCTCGCTGCCCAGGTGGCCGATGTAAGGCGCAACCAGCCGGCTGTGAAGCGTCAGGAACAGCGAAAGATCGCCATGGCGCATCGTCTCCTCGATGACGATCTGTTCAAAACGAAAGTCTTCGATGCCGAGGCCGCCGTATTTCTCATCGACCCACATGCACAGCAAACCCTGTTCGCCGGCTTTGACGAAGGCGTCCTTGTCGCAGATGCCCTGCTCCCTCCACCGTTCCACGTGGGGAGCCACTTCGGCTTGCATGAACTTGCGCACCGAGTCGCGAAACATCTCGTGGTCTTCGTCAAATATCAGGCGTTTCATAACGCTGTTTCCTTAATTGGTTGAATAGGTCAGCCGTAGAAGGGCTGGTTCTTTTCCGCACGATCGCGCAGCCACGAAGAAACCGTGAAGCGCTCACCGTAGCTTGCCGCCATGCGGTCGCACTCTGCGACAAACGTTTGGATTCCCATCGTGTCGATATAGGAGAGCGTGCCGCCGGTGTAGGGCGGGAAACCCCAGCCAAAGATCGATCCGATATCACCGTCCTCGGCATGGGTTAACACGCCTTCTTCGAAGCAACGCGCTGTCTCCAGCGCCTGAATCATCAGGAGACGGTGCTTCAACTCATCCACCTCGGGCTGCTTGTCCGCGACGGGGAACTGTTCCGCCAGGCCAGACCACAGGTGTTTTTTTGCGCCTTCGGGATAATCGTAGAACCCTTTTCCGAAGCGCTTGCCTCTCCGGTCCAGCACTTCGACCATTTTCTGAATGACTTCCTGGCTCAGGTCGGAAGGGTATTTCCGGCCCAGTTGCGCAGCCGTTTCCTTACCTATCTTGTAGGCCAGTTCCAGCGTCACTTCATCGGTGACGGCCAGAGGACCAACCGGCATGCCGGCCATTTTGGCCGTATTTTCAATCAGGGCCGGCTTGACGCCCTCAGCGAGCATGGTGATGCCTTCGGCCGTGAACGTACTGAACACCCGGCTGGTGTAGAAGCCGCGACTGTCGTTGACCACGATCGGCGTTTTGCGAATCTGCTGGATGTAGTCCAGGCTGCGGGCAATTGTCTCGTCGTTGGTTTTCTCACCCAGGATGATCTCCACCAGGGGCATCTTGTCCACCGGCGAGAAGAAATGCAGGCCGATAAATTGCTCCGGTCGTTCTGAGGCCTTGGCCAGTCCGGTGATCGGCAGCGTGGACGTGTTGCTGGCGAAAACGCAGTTTTCAGGAACCACGGCCTCGGTTTTGGTGGTCACGTCCGCCTTGATTTCAACACTTTCAAATACGGCCTCAATCACCAGGTCGCAGCCCTGAAGTTCATGGTAATTCGTTGTAGGCGTGATCAGGCCAAGCAGCGCCGCCGCCTTCTCTTCGGTGGAGTAGCCGCGCTCGATTGCCTTTTTCAGAAGGCTTTCCGAATAGGCTTTGCCGCGCTCTGCGGACTCCTGGGAGGTATCCAGCAAAATGACCTGCATACCGGCCCTGGCAGAAACGTAAGCAATCCCGGCGCCCATCATACCTGCGCCGAGGATACCCAGCTTCCTGACCTGGGATTTCTCGACACCTTGCGGCCGGCGCGCCAGTTTGTCGGCTTTGCCTTTGTTGACAAAAAGACTGCGCATCATGTTGCGCGCAACCGGCCCCGCGAGCAGCGAACCGAAATACTGAGATTCGATTCTCAGGCCGGCGTCGAAGGACGTGGCGCACCCCTCGAAAATGGCCGACTGGGCTGCGATCGGAGCCGGGTAGTTGTGCTTGGTGGCTTTCGCCAGCAGCGCGTTGCCGCCCATGAACGTTTGCGCCGTGGCCGGGCTCGCCAGCCCGCCCCCGGGGAACCTGAAGCCTTTCTTGTCCCATGGCTGCTCAAATCCGCCTTTTTCCAGAACCCAGGACCTGGCCCGTTCCACGACCTCGGCAACCGGTGCTAGCTCGTGCACGAGACCCATTTCCAGCGCTTTTTCAGGTTTCTGGTTCTTGCACTGCAGAATCATGGTCGCCGCGTTGCGGAATCCGATCAGGCGCGGCGTTCGCTGGGTTCCGCCGGCGCCCGGCAACAGGCCGATATTGACTTCTGGGAAGCCCAGGACCGCGCCCGTGTCGTTGGCCAGGACCCGGTAGTGCCCCGCCAGGCAGACTTCCAGTCCGCCGCCCAGCGCCAGCCCGTTGATCGCAACGGCCACCGGTTTACCGCAAGTTTCAATTTTGCGCAGCGTTTCGTTCAGCTTGTAGCTGAATTCCGCAGCCTCTTTGTGGGAGATTCCGCGGTCGTAAGCGGTCACCATGTCCTTGATGTCGGCGCCGGCAATGAACGCCTTTTTGCCTGACGTCAGAACGATGCCTTTTACGCTTTCATCAGCGGCCGCCTTTGCCGTCAGCGTGGCGAGATCCTCCATCAGCTCCGGTGTCAAAACGTTCATCGGCATACCGGGAAGGTCGATGGTCAGAAGAGCGATGCCGTCCGTGTCGACGGCGTATTGAATGGTGTTGTTCATTGAATGATTCCTTTATACGCGTTCGATGATGGTGGCGGTGCCCATACCCGCTCCGATGCAGAGCGTTACCAGGCCTGTCGACAGGTCACGGCGCTCCATTTCGTCCAGCAGGGTTCCCAGCACAACGGCTCCGGTGGCGCCCAGCGGATGGCCCATGGCGATTGCGCCGCCGTTGACGTTGATCTTGTCGTGCGGAATATGAAGCAGCTTCATGTACAGCAAAACCACCGAGGCGAACGCCTCGTTCAACTCGTAAAGATCGATGTCCTGCGTATCCATTCCGGCCAGCTTCAGCGCTTTCAGCGAGGCCGGGGCAGGGCCCGTCAGCATGATTGTGGGCTCGCTGCCAATCGAGGCGAAAGAGCGGATACGCGCTCGGGGCTTCAGCCCCATTTTCCTGCCCGCTTCGGCGCTGCCTACCAGCACCACGGAGGCTCCATCAACAATTCCGCTGGAGTTGCCGGCGGTATGTACGTGGTTGATGGCTTCAACTTCCGGGTATTTCTGAATCACAACGTCGTCAAAACCGGCCTGGTCGCCCATGGCGGCAAAGGCCGGGTTCAAACTTGCCAGCGATTCCATGCTGGCATCGCCCCGTACGGTCTCATCGTGATCGAGCAGCACCTCGCCGACATGATCGACGACCGGCATAATGGAATTTTCGAAATAGCCGTTTTTCCAGGCATGCGCCGCCCGTTGCTGGCTGGTAACCGCGTAGGCGTCGACGTCCTCCCGGGAAAAGCCATTAAGGGTGGCGATCAGGTCCGCGCCGATGCCCTGGGGCGCAAAATGGGCGTGGTAGGCGGTTTGCGGATCGATCGCCATGGCGCCGCCGTCCGAACCCATCGGTACGCGCGACATGCACTCGATGCCGCCGCCGATGACGGCTTCCGACATGCCGGACATGACCTGCGTGGCTGCAGAATTCACGGCTTCCAGCGCCGAGGCGCAGAAGCGGTTGATCTGCTTGCCCGGCACGCTCTCTGCGTAATCGGCGGTGATGGCCGCGACGCGCGCAATGTTGGCGCCTTGTTCGCCCACGGGTGAAACGCAACCTAGAATAATGTCGTCCAGAATGGACGTGTCCAGATTATTACGCTCGCGTAAGGCGGACAGGATCTGCGTGGCCAGGTTGATGGGGGTAATCGAATTGAGGCTGCCGCCCTGTTTTCCCCGTCCCCTGGGGGACCTGACGTGGTCAAAGATGAATGCTTCGGTCATAACCTTTCCTCTGATTGCGTGGCGCTCAAAAGGCGCACCATGTTGTGCTTGAAATCTTCATAGGCTGCTGCCAGATCGAAATCCGGACTGACCAGCCACTGACTGTTGATGCCGATCAGGCCGCCGTAAAACTGTTCGGCGATTCGCTCGGCGTTAATATTCCTGCCAATTTCCCCAGCGGCCTGCCCGCCCCTGATCCAGGCCGCGACGGATTCCCGTTGAATTCTCATGAATTCGGTTACGTTCGGTTTGAATTCGGAGGACGGATCCAGCGCAGCGCCCCACAGGATATTCTGGGCGCGGATGTTTTCCGGATACTGCAGGGCATGGGCCAGGTGGGAATCGATGGCGGTCGTAACGGCCTGCAACCCTGTCTTACCCTTGAGATTACTGACCAGCTCTTCGTTCCACGCGGCGGAAACGCGTTTTAAAACCGTTCTGAACAAGCCGGCCTTGGAGCCAAAATGATGGGTGGCGAGTCCGCGGCTGTAGCCCGCCATTTCGCCAATCGCGACTAGGGTGGTGCCCTGGATTCCGGCGCTATTGAGCAGGTTGACAGCGGCCTTGACCATCCGGGATTCAGCCAGCGCAGTGCGTTCTGCCTGCGTGCGGGGCAGGTTGGATGGCTTTTTGGCTGATGCAGGTTGCGGCATTCGTTTAAAATACTTGTTGGTAACAAGCAAGTTTATCAGGCGCACGGTTCAAGTCAAACGATTCGTCCAGGTTTCTGTCACTCCAGGTCGTTCAGCAATGCGTTTTGCGTTGCGGTTGGAACCTCGGTGGTATAAGGGTATCCGGCGTGTTCACTTCCGAAAAACAAGCCTGCTCCGGAGCGGAGTGACTGTTTCATGGGGTCGGTGAGCTCGAAGCGCATGAAGTGGACGGCCGACGTCTTTTCATCGGTGGAGCGTTCGAGGTCTTCGTTCGAGATGGCAAAAACCTTGTCGTGGCCTTCTACCTGCAGCCACACCAGGTGCTCGATGCCCACCAGCTGAGCGAGTCGGTCGCGGCGCACATCAACGTCGGCAAACTCCAGCATGGCGGTGCATTTCAGGTTGCTGCCGTCCGGAATCAGCGGATTGTAGGCGCTGAGCTCTTCTTCGATACCCGCAGATTCAAAGATCTTTTCGATCCTCAGCATCTCCTGCACCTGGTACTGGATGGTCAGCCGGTCTTCGAAATAGAGCGTAAGGTTTGGACCCACATCGACCCGGCGATGTTTTTTATGCTCCAGGACACGCGTCCTGAATTCGGAGCGCTGCTCCGAATAATTCTCCAGGCTCATCAGGTCTTTCCGGGTTAATTTGTGCATCGTCATATGTTCCATCAATCAAATTCCGTAAGCTTTTCGCAAGAGTGACAAGGGATTCCGTTCCTGGTGCTCCAGTTCCAGCTGATTGGCGATCTGGTCAGCGGCCATCGGGCAGTCTGACACCAGGTAGTCCGGTTCCATTTTCTTTACGCGGTTAACAACAGGTCTGGAAATTTTCTGCGACTTTTCAAATGTGCCTGCGCGCACCCCGTAGGTGCCGTCGTGCCCGGAGCAGCGTTCGATCATTTGCACGGTCGTATCGGGCACCAGGGCCAGAATATCCCGGGTTTTGGGGCCTATGTTCTGCACACGCTGGTGGCAGGGGACCTGCCAGACCACTTTGCCCAGGGATTGTTTGAACTCTGTGTTCAGCAAGCCGGCTTTGTGACGGTGGGCCAGGTATTCGAACGGATCGTACATATGCTGTTTCACTTTCAGTACATCCGGATCATCCGGGTACATCAGCGGCAGTTCTTGTTTGAACATCAGCACACAGGAGGGAATGCCGGCAACAATATCAAAACCCTCGTCAATTAAACGTACCAGTTCCGGGATATTCGTTTTTCGGTATTTGTCGACCGTTTCCAAATCGCCCTGTTCCAGTTTGGGCATGCCGCAGCATTCCTCTTTTTCGGTCAGGCGCACCGGGATACCGTTATGTTCGAAAACCCGGATCAGATCCTGGCCAACGTCGGGAGTGTTCACGTTGCAATAACAGGTCGCGAACAAAGCGACCTTGCCGGTCGTCGGGCCGGCTTCTTTCGTTTCTACTCCGGCGGGTTGGCGACCCCTGTCGCGTTTACGCAGCGTATTGGAATGGAATTCCGGCAGATGGGCCTCGGGATGCAGGTCCATCATTTTCGCCATAACCTTGCGCACGGTCTTACTGCGGTTACTGGCGTTTATCATGCTGCCGACCACCGGGAGCGTGCCCACACTACCCTGGATTTTCGTGTTGCTGATCAACCGGTGGCTCAGTTTGCGTTCGCCTTTCTTGAATTGAACGGCCTTCGCCCGCAGCATGACGTGGGGAAAGTCGAGGTTCCACTCGTGTGGCGGCACATAGGGACATTTGGTCTGGTAGCACAGGTCGCACATGAAGCACTGGTCGACCACTTTCCAGTATTCTTCCTTCGCTACACCGTCGACCTCCATGGTGCTGGACTCGTCAACGAGATCGAAAAGCGTGGGGTATGCGTCGCACAGGGACACGCAACGCCTGCAGCCATGGCATATGTCGAAGATGCGCTCCATTTCCGCCAGAAGCTTTTCTTCGTCGTAAAATTCAGGATTGGTCCAATCCAGCGCGTGGCGTGTTGGGGCCTCGAGACTGCCTTCTCGCATGGTGTTGCTCCTAGTTTTCAGGCAACTTCCGGCCGCGAAGAGCTTCGCGGCCGGGCGTCAGAATTCAGTCCAATTCGTCCAGAGCTTTCTGGAAGCGGTTGGCGTGTGAACGCTCAGCCTTTGCCAGGGTCTCGAACCAGTCGGCGATTTCATCGAATCCCTCATCCCGAGCTGTGCGGGCCATGCCCGGATACATGTCGGTGTACTCATGGGTCTCACCGGCAATGGCTGCCTTGAGGTTGTCGGCAGTTGGGCCGATCGGAAGGCCGGTGGCGGGATCGCCTGCTTCTTCGAGGTACTCCAGGTGGCCGTGAGCATGGCCCGTCTCACCTTCGGCGGTGGAACGGAAAACGGTGGAGACGTCGTTGTAACCTTCAACATCAGCACGTTGGGCGAAATACAGGTAACGCCGGTTGGCCTGTGATTCTCCTGCGAATGCGTCTTTGAGATTCTGTTCGGTCTGCGTGCCTTTAAGTGCCATGATGTTCGTACCTCCTTTCGATTGGGAATACACGGACGTGTCTTGGAAGAATAGACCTCCCATCTTTATAGTTGAAATAGTATTTTCTGATAAGGCCAATAGACTTGTTCAATGATCAGGGTCAGTTTGTTTCTCCGGTCCAGGGATCTTTTCCTTCCACTGGGGGTGCCTCAAACTATATGATCAACCAGAGTCCTGAATCAGGATCTGAGGGCGCCTCAACGGGAAGGGCGCGAACGCAACGTGAGTTGAGACAGACAACATGGGTCCGCTGAAGGGGTTGAAAATCATTGAAGTGTCGGCGCTGGGTCCGGGTCCTTTTTGCGGCATGCTGTTCGCGGACCTGGGCGCTGATGTGGTGTGCGTTGATCGTGAAGCGCCGCCCGCCCTGGATCCCGCCACAGATTGTACGCGCCGCGGAAAGCGGTCCATCGTGCTTGACCTGAAGTCCCCCGGCGATCGGAAATTGTTTCTGGACCTGGTCTCCAGGGCCGACGCCCTGTTCGAAGGGTTTCGTCCGGGTGTGATGGAGAAGCTGCATCTGGGTCCGGACGAATGCATGGCGGCCAATCCCGCTCTGACTTATGGGCGCATGACCGGCTGGGGCCAATACGGGCCGTTGTCGCAGGCTGCAGGTCACGACATCAACTACATTTCTTTGACCGGCGTGCTGCACGCGATTGGCAGGAAAGGCGAGAAGCCGGTCCCGCCACTGAACCTGGTGGGTGATTTTGGAGGCGGAGCCATGTTGCTGGCGCTGGGCATGGTCAGCGCTCTGCTGGAGGCACGAGCGTCCGGCAAAGGACAGGTGGTCGATGCGGCGATGACCGATGGTTCGGCGCTGTTGATGACTCTGTTTCACTCGCTTGAAGCCCAGGGCCGGTGGAGTGCGCCTCGCGGGAGCAACCTGCTGGACAGCGGTGCTCATTTTTATGACGTGTATGAAACCAGCGACTCCCAGTACGTATCCATTGGTTCAATCGAACCGCAGTTCTACGCCCTGTTGCTGGAAAAAGCAGGTTTGAGCGAGGAAGACTTCGGCGGCCAGAACGACGTGCGGCGCTGGCCCGAAATGAAAGCCGGGCTGGAAGCAGTTTTCAAAACCCGAAGCAGGGATGAATGGTGCGAATTACTGGAGGGAACTGACGTTTGTTTCGCCCCGGTTCTGGACTTCAGGGAAGCGCCGCAACATCCGCACAACCAGGCGCGTCAGACCTATGTCGAAGTTGGCGGACTGACTCAGCCGGCTCCGGCGCCTCGTTTCAGCAGGACCCAACCGGAAATTGCCTTTGCGCCGCATCAGCCGGGATCCGACCTCGACGCCGTTCTGGATGATTGGGGTGCCGGGCGGCCGGGCCACGGAAGAAATCCCGGGTGAACAACGTCCGCAATGTGCTGTTCGATCTTGACGGAACGCTGGTCGACAGCAGCCGGACGATCAGCACCTGCATCGAGTATGCGCTGCAACAGACCGGCGCGGTTCCGGACCGGGAAGTGCAGGTAAGGACTCTGATCGGGAAGCCTCTGCTGGACATATTTCGCGATGTGTTCAGCTTGACGCCGGCGCAGACGGCCTCAGCGATTGGCCACTACCGCGAGCACTATGATGATCTGGCACAGGCCGGAACGGAAGTATATGACAGTGTTCACGAGATGCTCTCGCACCTGGGCCAGGGGGGTTACCGGCTGTTCATCGCCACGGTCAAGCCCACGCCGATCGCCGGCAAGGTGCTTGCGGACTTGCAGCTCCGTAACCATTTTGAAGGTATTGCGGGCGCATCGATGGGCCCCGAGCGCCGTGACAAGACCCGTATCATCGCGCACGCTTTAAGAAAATTTGATCTCGATCCGTCCCAGTCACTGATGATCGGCGACCGGGACCAGGATATTTTGGGCGCAAGGGCAAACCGGATGTCTGCGATCGCGGTGACTTATGGATTCGGTTCCAGGAACGAGTTGATCTCGGCCCGGCCCGACCACCTGGTCGGGCATTCGAAGGACATCGCTCCTCTATTGATGAACCGGATGAGGGCAGAGTAGTCCAATGGTCATGTCTCGCCAGGAAAACAACGAATGATATACAGGTATTTCTCATTAGCCGCGTTTCTGCTGCTGGTGGTTGTGGCTTCGCTGGCCGGCTCCTCGTTCGAAGCCGGTGAATGGTATTACGTAACCATGCGGCGGCCTTCCATGGCGCCGCCGGGCTGGCTTTATGCCGTGATTTGGGCCTTGATTTATATTTTTATGGCGGCCGCCGCCTGGAAAATATGGCTCACGGAGCATTACGCCCGCCTGGGTGCGCTGGCGTGGTGGGTGCTTCTGCTGGTTCTGAATATCGCTTGGTCGGCCCTGTTCTTTGGCCTGCACCGGCCCGGCTGGGCGCTGCCGGTGCTGCTGCTGGCAACCGGGGCCGCCATTCTGTGCATCAGAGCTTTCAGCCGCCTGTCGCGCCCGGCAGCCTACCTGATGGTTCCCTACCTGGGCTGGGTCCTGTTTCTTCTTGTTCTCAACCTGGCGGTCTGGACGGTCAACGGCGGCGCGCTGGCTGGGTTTCTGAGCTGACGGCGCAGTGCGGCTGCGCGCGTCCGGTCATTCGGGAGTCGTCAGGCAGAATACATTCAGCTTGTTGCCGTCCAGATCGCGAAAGTAACCGGCATAGAATGCATCACTGCGCGGCCCGGCTGGGCCTTCATCGGCGCCGCCCAGTTCGATGGCCTTGTCGTACACTTTATGAACCATCTCCTTTGAATCAACCGCCAGCGCCACCATGGTTCCATTACCCGGCGTCGCCGCATTGCCGTCAAATGGTTTGGTGACGGACAAACCGGGCTTATCCGGCGTGACCGCCCAGGCGACAAAAATGTCCTCGACCTCCATGAAACGGCCTGCACCCATTACGGACAGCAGTTCGTCGTAAAAGGCAACGGCGCGCTGCAGGTCGTTGGTGCCAAGAGTAACGTATCCAATCATTTCAAATCTCCTTGATCAGGCAAATGGCGAAAAGCCGAACAGCCACTCGTGCGCAAATGCGATGACGAGATAGGACACCAGGCCGGCCACGACGAGGATGATGTCTTTTTTCGGCGGCACGCGGTCCGGTTTGATCCAGCCGCCATCTCGCCGATTGAGCAACAGGATTTCAATCACGGCCCAGACAGACAGACCCCCGAACAGTACGATTGAACGCCCCTCGCCATTGGCGAGCAGATGGGCAATACCCCAGAGGAAAACGCCGGAAAGTTGCGGATGTCGTAAAAACCGCTTCAGATTCGTGGCATGGTACGGCGCGATAAAAAGGAAGAAACTGATCAGGACCAGCAGCGCGGTTGCGTGCCGGCCCCACGCGGGCGGCAGATACATGCTTTCGGGAATCGTTGACTTCCAACCGGAAATGATCAGGTAGAGAGCCAGCACCATGAACAGCGCGAAGATTCCTTTATACGGCTGCTCCCCTATCTTTGCGATTACGCTTTTTCTGAAATCAGCGGCTACCGCAGGGATGAAATGGATGACACTCCAGAGAAGAACACCCAGTAAAAGTTTTGTCATGGCTTTATCCTGCGCTTACGGGACCGGTTTTCAGTTTACGTCCAAATGGCTTCCGGCGTGAAATTTGTTCACTGGTTACGGTAAATTTCCCCGTCTTTCATGACGAATGCCACCTGGCTCAGGGCCGAGATATCCTCAGTAGGGTCGCCAACGACGGCAACGATATCGGCCAGTTTGCCGGGCCTGATACTGCCCAATTGATCCTCCACGCCCAGCAGTATGGAAGGGGTCACGGTCGCGGACTGAATGGCCTCCATCTCGGGCATGCCAGCCTCCACCATGAAAACGAACTCCAGCGCATTGGCACCGTGGGGAGATACGCCTGCATCCGTACCGAACGCAATCGTGACACCGCTGGCGTATGCCTTGGCGAATGTCGCCTGGATCTGGGGTCCGACGGAGGCTGCCTTGGGCCTGACTACGTCGGGAAAGTAACCTTCTTCGCCGGCTTTTTCCGCCACGAACCGGCCGGCGGAAATGGTCGGTACGTAGTAGGTGCCGCGCTCTTTCATCAAGCCGATGATTTCGTCATCCATGAAGGTCCCGTGTTCGATTGTCGTGACCCCGGCAAGGATGGCGCGCTTCATGCCTTCGGCGCCGTGTGAATGCGCCGCCACATGCATGCCGTAATCGTTCGCGGTCTGCACCACAGCCTCCAGTTCTTCCGCGGTAAATTGCGGGTTTTGCCCGCTCTTGGCCAGACTGAGCACACCGCCGGTGGCGGTAATCTTGATCAGGTCGGCGCCGTCCTTGTAGCGCTGACGCACGGCTTTGCGCGCGTCCTCGACACCGTTAACGACACCTTCTGCCGGTCCCGGGTCACCCGCCAGGTCATGTCGGTAGCCGTTACTGGGATCGCCATGTCCGCCGGTGGTCGCTATGGTCTTGGCTGCCGTGTGGATGCGGGGGCCGGAAGTGATTCCGCTGTTGATTGCGTTGCGCAAAGCAACGGTCACGTTGAACGAATCGCCGGGGTTACGAACGGTCGTAAAGCCGGCCTGCAGGGTCAACTGACCGTAGTGGGCGGCGGTCAGAGCCAGGTCGGCCGGATTCTTCTGGAAGCGCTTGATGTAGCCGTCACGGGACAACTCGCCATCCAGGTGCACATGCATATCCATCAACCCGGGCAGGCAGGTGTCCAGGGCGATCCGCTCAGCATTCTCCTCGGCATCAACGGTTTTGCCTACCGCTGCAATTCGGTTGCCTTCAACCAGGATTTGCCGGTTTTTGAGCACCTCGCCGTTTTCAACATCGATTAGCCTCGCGCATTCGAGCACGGTGCTGTCGGCATAAGCCGAAAGGCATGCGGTAATCAAAAACACAGAGATAACGACTCGCTTCATTTGGAACTCCGAAAAAGTGGTTTGAATGGGTCAGGCTAGCTGAACAGTAACTGTCCCAGCCGCCCGGTGAGAATGGCGAGGTAATTCCCCAGCGCATAGCCGATCATCGCCATCAGGATCGAAGCCGGAACCAGCGATTCGCGGTGATGGGCGGCGACGATAGGCGCGGACGCGGCGCCGCCGATATTGGCGGCTGATGCAATGGCCAGGGTATGCACGTCCACGCGGAACAGCCAGGCGCCGGCAAGAATGAAAATTCCGTGAATGAAAATCCACACGTAGCACATGGCGACGAACGCACCCATGGTCTCCAGGCTGGCGTTGCTCAGATCCATGGTGGCGCCGATACGCGCCACATAAACGTAGATGATCGCCATCGCGATCGGGTGGGCGGCCGGCAATTTTCTCGCAGGTGTGGCGGAAGCCGCCAGGGCGAGGGTGGTTACCAGCAGGATGAGCCAGGTGCTGGCACTGATCACAGTCGCGCCGCCGATGGCGACGGGCGGCAGCACTTCGGACAATTCCAGTGATATCCAGGTAAATCCCAGCGCGATCAATGCAAGGTACAAAAGCTGGATCATCTTCGGAGCCTGCTCCGAGTGCTCATGAGCCGCCGCTGCGCGGTCCATCAGCTCCAGCCGGTTCGCCGGAACCCGCATCCAGCGGTTGAATTTTTTTGCAAAAGCCCGCGAACCAAGCAACAGGGGCAGCCAGATCAGGTAGACCATCTGGTCTGCCGCGGCGGCCATGGTCATGTCATTGCCCGAGCCATCCAGTGCGGCATGAGCGGCCGTCATGTTGCCGGTGCCGCCAATCCAGCTGCCGGCCAACGTGCCAAAGGCCTTCCAGCTGTCGGGCGGCAACGGGAATCGCAACGGGAACCAGTCGGGTGTTGTGATCGCCTGGCCCAGGGCGAAGGCGAGAATGCCGCCCAGTACAACGCCCATGGTGCCTATCAGCATGACGAACACGCCTTTACCCATGATTCGGACTGCGCTCAGCACATCTACTTTCAGTAGCATCAGGCAAATGAAAATGGGTAATCCGTAATGGCGCAGAAAATCGTAGGCCCCGTTCTCGAAGGGGATCAGCCCACTGTTGGAAAGCAACACGGGTGTGGCATAGATGAATATCAGGGGCGGCAGGAAATCGAAAATCTTCCAGCCGCTTTTCTTCTCCAGCCAGAACCAGAAGCTGACAACCGCCACGAGCACGGCCATGACCCCAACGGGTGAATCAATCAGAGGGCTGTTCATCATTCCTTCGCTTGCGCAATTGGTGCAACAGCTTACAGGCAATCTCCAGCGAATCCAAAAACCGCGGTGTCGCCTGGCTGATGCCGTCAGCCGGCAGCAGGAACAGGGCGTCATTTCGCACCGCCCGCATGGCGGGCCATTCACGCCAGGTTGAAAGAGGGTTCTCGCCGCCTTTTGAGTAAGGAGCAAACAGTGCATCCGGGTTGGCGACGATCACCGATTCGTAGCTGACCTGGAAAGCGAGGCCGGGTTCCTGGTCGAACACGTTGTTACCGCCGCAAAGTCGCAGGCCCTGGCTGACCAGGTGACTGCCGTTCAGTGTGAACAGAGGCCGGGCGCCCACCTGGTAAAAATAATCCAGCGTGATGACGTTCCGGTATTGCCGTTTCAGGTGATCGAGCCGCCGGCGCACGAGCTCCGCCCTGGTTTTGGCAGTCCCGGCGCTTCCTGCTGCCTTACCGACAAGCTCCAGCACATCGGCGATTTCGGCGGGCGAGCGAATTTCAACAGACCAGACGTTGATGCCGAGGGAGCGCAACTGCTCGACGGCCGCCCGGGGATTTCCTGAGTCCCAGGCAATCACGAGGTCCGGGCTCAGTGTGGCAATGCGCTCAACATCCAGCCTGAACGCATCCCCGATGCGCGGAACTTCCCGGGCCGGGGGCGGGAAGTCACTGAACTCCACCGTGGCGATCAGTCTTTCTCCAGCTCCTGCAGCAAAGGCCAGCTCAGACAGGTGCGGCGAGAGTGTCACGATCCTTGCGGCAGGCGCCGCAAGGTCCAGCGTAGAGCCATTAGCCTGGGTGAGAGAGATTACAGCTGCGGCAGAGGCCGGGGCGCAGGCCAGCAGAAGGATCGCGAGAAAGAGTCCCGGTCTGATGGCGCCGAACCCGTTAATCAGACAATGACGCCAATCAGGAGCAGCAATGCCAGTACGGTCAACCAGACGCCAAGGATTCTCCAGGTGAGATCCATGGCTTGCTGCAGACAGGTCATGGGTCCTTCGAGCTGATCCGCGTAACCGTCACGTGCGGCATGGCCGGTCAGCACAATGTTGCAGGCGCTGGAGAGAAGAAAGCCGTTGTCCCCTTCAAACAGGCCGTGCCCCTGCTCGTCATGGAATTGCTTCCACGCGGCAAAAACAGAGTCAAAGTCGGTCGCAATCGCCAGCGAAAGCGTCATCAACTGGGCGGCCGGCCAGTCCATTATCTGCTGCAGCCGGATGAATAAACCGATTTGTTCGTCGGTTAACTTATGATCCTCGTGAACCAGCCAGTCGACAATGCGATAGAGAAAGGCGCCGACGATTCCCAGGACGGCAAACCAGAAAATAATGCCAAACCAGCGTCTTAACGCCTCGCGAAATACCGACTCGACGGCCGCGGCTCGAGCTTCTTCCGGATCCTCCGGAATCGGCTTGCGCAACAGGCGCTCCATGGCGGCGGCACGGTCTTCGTCGCTCTCAGCTTCAACGATCCCTGCCACGTCCGTATCGAGGTCGCGCGGACCGAAGCTGTATACCAACACGACCAGCGCCAGCAGGAAAGAGCCCGTAATTCCAAGCGCCGAGACCAACAATTCGTTGATCAGCAACAGGATCAGAACCGGCACGGCAATGATTACGATGAAGCCGAGTACGTCCTGCCAGAGCGGCAACTTGCCGAATGCGTCGTTACTGAAATCCACCCAGCCGGTCAGCCAGTGTCTTTTTCGGAAACGGCCGAGTTCCCGCACGAAGTGGCACAGTCCAAAAGCCAGGAGGATCGCGATAATGGTCATGCTGCTATTTTATGCCTTTCCGGCCCAGCCAGCCACCTGCCTTACGCGTGAGCGAGCCCAGGTCGGCCCCGCACTGGCGCTGGTACCAGTCTGCGATCAGCTGGAACGCAATTGAAACCGGGGGCGGCAGCCGGATTTCGTCCTTCAAAATAGCGGCTGTCATCTCGGCGGCAGACAGCCAGATAATCTCTTCCATCTCGTCGGTTGAACTGCTTTCGCGATTTTCGGCTTCTGCGTAAAACCCGCACATGGCCGAGGAGGGGAACGGCCAGGGTTGGGAGGAAACATACACGATAGATTTCAACCGCACCTGTGCCTCTTCAAACACTTCCCTGACGACGGCATCTTCCAGGCTTTCGCCGGGCTCGACGAAACCGGCCAGGGTGGAAAACCGTTTTGCTGGCCAGCTGGCATTGCGCCCCAGAAGACAGGCGTCGCCCTGTGTGACAAGCACGATGATCGCCGGGTCGATTCTTGGAAAGGATTGCCGACCGCAATTCGGGTCGCTGCATACCAGTTTGTGCCCGGCGGATTCCAGCTTGTTCGGGCTCCCACAGATGCCACAGAACGCGTGGCGGTATTGCCAGTAATGCAGGGCCTTGGCGTAAGCGAGCACGCCCGCATGCTTGGTGTCCATATCAACGGAAGCGACGCGCAGATCAATGAATTGAGCCTCTGGGTGGCTGGCAAGCACCTGTTCCTGTTGCCGGTCATTGATGGATACGGCGAAAAAGTAACGTTTGCCGTCGGTGCCGAGCAGTGTAGGGGATTGAATGCTGTCCGGCTGATCCAGTTCGCCGGGTTTAAGGTAAACGGCGGTTTGTCCTTCGGCGGAGACCGAGAGCAGACTGCGGTTGCGCCACAGAGGCACAAAGCGCGCCCGGTTTGAATTCAAAGCCTGTTCGACCCACGATTCATCGTCTCGGTATTCAGCCAGGCGGTCGAGCCTGACGGAGGCAAAAAGATTGCGTCGTGAACGGGTGACCCGGTCAATGCTCAGGTCGGGTTGGGCCACCGGTTAGACAGAAAAGGACGAGCCGCACCCGCAGGTGGTGCTTGCATTGGGATTGCGAATGATGAACTGCGCCCCCTGAAGGCTCTCGGAATAATCTACTTCAGCGCCCATGAGGTATTGGAAACTGAGCGGGTCGATCAACAAGGTGACGCCGTCATTTTCCACGGCGATATCGTCGTCAGCCTGCTCTTCGTCAAATGAAAACCCGTACTGGAATCCCGAACAACCGCCGCCGGAGATATAGACTCTCAATTTGAGGTCCGGATTGCCTTCCTCCAGGATCAACTCCTGGACCTTTCGGGCAGCAGCGTCCGTGAACACGATGCCGGGCATCGGGTTGTCGTTGAAGGTGGGCAGGTCGGTCAACGTTTCCATCGGTTCACTATGGTGCCAGTCGGCTGTAAATTCAATGATTCTCCAACTGACTCCAATTATAACCCCGGCTGGCAGGCTTGCGCTGTCCTTCAGATTCCAGCGTGATCAGAAGCCGTGTCGGGCTGAAACCGCCGGGCAGGGTCAAGTAACCTTCGAGCTGCTGGAAATATTTGAACCGGAACGCCGGCTTCGGTGTCTCCGGGTCGCTGATTTGAGACCAGGCAAGCTTTTCGGGGCGATCATCCATCGTGCCCTCGACTTCAATCCGGGCCTGGCCGCTGATAATGGACGCGCGCCTTATATTCTGCGTGAGTGTCAGGACGAACCGGAACACCCGGTCCGAATCGGTGGCCGAAATTTCTACCCGGTAGATATCCAGTCCGGACTGGGTGCCACCGGTACCTGCGAGTCTGCGGAAAAAGTCCAGTTCCGACTGCAGGCTGCCCATTTCGGCCTGGCGCTCGCTTTCGTGCTCCCGCAGCAGCCGGTTGGCCTGGCGCAAAACTTCGGTTTCCTGCTCCAGCACCACCTGCCGGGCCTGGGTCTGCTCCATGCGCTTTTTCAATACGGCCAGTTCGCCCGACAAAAATCCCACCTGTCCCTGCAGGTCCTCGGTCTCCGGAACGATCCGGGTGGTGGCCAGGTGCCAGACAACAAAAAACAGGCTGGCGGCAACCACGACGGTCACAACCATGGCTTCGATGAACCCGGGTTTTTTCAGATTGAAATTTCGCATAAAACAAAAAAGCGGCCGAAGCCGCTTATTCCCTGCACGTTCTGATTATTATTCGAAGATTATAGTTATCGTTATTTGGCAAGACCCCAGAACTGGTAAGTTTATACACGCTCAAGGCCGATCCCGTCAAGATTGACGTTTGCTCCTGTAATCTGAAAACAGACTTAGCCAATCCCTGCTGGAATCCGCTATTACAAGGAATTCCGGGTTCAGCAGGGACTTTTTAAGGTTGTAGCGCAAGGGCTTTCCATCCAGCGTAATGATCTTTCCGCCGGCGGCGAGGACAACTGCGTGTGCCGCAGCTGTGTCCCACTCCGAGGTGGGGCCGAGACGGGGATAGAAATCGGCTTTGCCCTCCGCCAACAGACAGAACTTGAGCGAGCTGCCCATGCTTACCAGTTCGTGGTCTCCGATTCTGTCCAGAAATTCCTGCAGCTTTGGATTGGCATGAGAGCGGCTGCCGACCACCACTACCGGGTCGGCACACGGTTTACGAATGCGGATATGTTCCATCGCTCCGCCCTTGTCGTGGCGGCTGGCCCATTTACCTACCAGGCCGGTATAGGTGGTTCCGGTGACCGGGACGTGAACGACGCCCAGGATGGGGCTGTGATAGCGGATCAGCGCGATGTTCACGGTGAACTCACCGTTGCGGTCAATGAATTCCTTGGTGCCGTCCAGCGGATCGACCAGCCAGTATTGCGTCCAGTCCGCCCGCGCGTCCCAGTCGATATCGGAGGATTCCTCGGACAGGATGGGCGTGTCGGGAGTCAGGTGGGCGAGGGCGTCGCAAATGATGCGATTGCTGGCCAGGTCTGCCTGTGTCAGCGGAGATTCGTCGTCTTTCTGGGTGACTTCGAAATCCTGCTTGTAAATTTCAATGATCGCTTTTCCCGCTTCAACGGCAATTTCCGCAATGGCTTCGGCAAATACGCCCAGGTCGCTTTCAGTCATTAGTTACTCTCCTTCCTTAGATAGTCCCTGGCGATATACAGGGCGGCGATGGTTCTTCCTTCGGTGCAGTCCTCCCGATCGGTCAGTGAGGTCAGATCAGAGATCTGCCAGGGCACGACCTCGAGCTCTTCCGGCTCATCCCCTTCCAGCTTTTCTGGATAGAGGTCACGCGCGAGGACGATGTGCGTAATGTGGGTCATATACCCCGGAGCCAGGCTGAGCTTGGTCAGGATTTCGAGGTTCCTGGCGCCGTAGCCTATTTCTTCCTTTAATTCGCGCTGCGCTGCATCGAGAATCGACTCGTCTTCCTCCAGGCGGCCTTTTGGCAATCCAACCTCGTAGTGATGCAGTCCCGCGGCATACTCGCGCGCCAGCAGCACCGTTTTATCGTCCAGCATCGGGACGATGATGACCGCACCAAGCCCGCGGGTTTTCATTCGGTAGTACAAACGGCGCTCGCCGTTTGAAAATTCCAGGTCGATTTGTTCTATCCGGTACATTTCCCGCGCATCGCGATCTTGCCGGCTATGGACCAGAGGTAACGTTTTTTCTTTATTCATTGAGCAAATCCAGCAGCTGGCCGTGAAGGCCGGGCGCGGCAGCAAGAACGGAGGTCGTCCGCAGGCCGGGCGCGTGGCCTTCGAGATCGGTGAATACGCCTCCCGCTTCTTCAACGATCACACTGAGGGCGGCAATGTCGAGGATGTTGACATCTGACTCGATCACCGCGTCCAGTTGGCCGGCGGCCAGGCGATGATAGTGGTAGTAGTCGCCATAACCCCTTGTTCTGTTTACCTGCGCAAAAATTCTTCCGAGGTTGGCCCATTGGGCTGAGCGTGCCATTGATTGAAGGTTGCCGGTTGAGACCGATGCTTCGGCCAGCGAAGTTTTGGCGCTGACTCGCATCGGAACACCATCCAGCATGGCGCCCAAGCCCCGGCTGGCCCAGGCTACCTCACCGGCGGCGGGGGCGGAGGATACCCCCAACACGAGGCGGTTCCGGTGCATCAAGGCTATCTGGGTGGAGAACATGCCATAGCCGCCGACAAAGCTCTTGGTTCCGTCGATGGGGTCAACCAGCCACAGGTAATCGGCGTCTTCGTGCTGCATGCCGCCTTCTTCCCCGAAGAAGCCGTGATCCGGAAAATCCGCCAGCAGCATCCCGCGGATGATCTCTTCAGCTCTTCGGTCCGCCACTGTCACCGGTGTCTGGTCAGCCTTGAGCTCCACTTCGAAATCACCGCGGTAAAAACGCAGGATTTCGACTGACGCTGCGCGCGCTGCCGCCAGCGCAGACTTCAAAAAAGATTCCATTACATTTTGCAGCCTGGTTAAAGATAGGGAATGATATCAAAGTGCGTATACATCGTGTTTATACCCCGCAGGCGCTCGAGTCTGGACGTGAGCTGATCCTCGAAGGGGGAAACGCCCATTACCTTGCCCGGGTGCTGCGCGTTAACGCCGGCCAGACCGTTGTGCTTTTCAATGGCGACGGCCGGGACTACGCGGCCGAGGTGGTGCGGGCCGACCGGAAGGAAATCAGTCTCAGGCTGTTTAGCCGCTTGCCGGCGGCTGCCGAATCTGCCGTCGGGATCACCGTCGTCCAGGCGCTAAGCCGGGGAGAGCGTATGGATCAGACCCTTCAGAAATGCACCGAACTTGGCGCGAGCGCTTTTCAGCCCCTGATCAGCGAGCGGGTCGAGGTCAGGCTGGATCAAAGCAAGCTGGCGAAACGACTCGCGCATTGGCAGGGTGTTGTCATCTCAGCGTGTGAACAAAGCGGACGCGCCGTAATTCCGCAGGTGCATGAACCGCTGGACCTGGAAGAGCTGTTGGCCAGGCCAGCCACCGGTTTGAGCCTGGTGCTTGCACCCGGGGCTCCGGAACCTCTGGCCAGGGCGCCACTGGGGCGAACCGTCCAGGTCCTGATTGGCCCGGAAGGCGGATTCAGCGAGGCCGAACAGTTGTTGATGCAGTCCCGCGGTATGCAGCTCGTGAGCCTGGGTCCAAGGATATTGAGAACCGAAACGGCGGCGCCGGCGGCTGTTGCGATCGTGCAGGCGCTGGCCGGCGATCTTGGCTAGCTGTCCAGCTGAGTGATGGGCAGCGCGCCGAAGGTGGCATGTGTGACCAGGTGTGTGAGGCGGTCCAGGTCGGGAATAATGGCTTGCTGGTCCTCGATCGTTACCCGGCTGAACACCCCCAGGGATTTTTTCTCGTCCCCCGTTTCTACCAGCGTGCTCTCCTTGATCGTTGTGGGCCGCGGAAGGTCTGCCAGCAGCAGCCCGAGATAAGGCAGCCGGGCCGAGTCTGAGAGTGACTTGAGTATCATGATCTTCGACCGCTCGGAGACTTCACCGGCATCCGATCCGTTGATGAGCGCGCCGAAGCTGAATACCGGAACCTGCCGGCTTTCCCAATCGATTTGTCCGAGCAGCCAGGGCGGCGCTCCTTCCATGGCCTGAGGTACGCTGAAGTCAATGACTTCGACCATGGCCGTGATAGGAAGGATCAGCGTTTCCATATCAGCCGGAATCAGCATGCAGTGAATTTCCGGGCTTTTGCCGGATCGGCGCAGCACTTTCTTCGCGCCGACCTTTTTTCGGGTCCTGGTTTGCCTGGCCATATCAGTCCGACCTTCTGGGAATTAAATCAATGTCCAGCATTTCGCTTACCTTTTCTACCAGTTCCGGTTCCTGGTACGGTTTGGTGAGATATCCGTTCGCGCCCGCTTCCCTCGCCTTTCTGCGGTGTTTCTGGCCTGCCCGCGAAGTGATCATCACGATAGGAACATGCCGTAAGCGCGCATCGGCCCGAACGTGCTCGAGCAATTCGTAACCGTCCATTCGCGGCATTTCGATGTCGAGCAGCATCAGGTCCGGAACCCGGTCGCGCAGCTGCTCGATGGCATCGATACCGTCCTGTGCAGTCATCACCTCGATGGAGTGATTATCCAGTACGCGCGAGGTTACCTTGCGCATCGTAATCGAGTCGTCCACCACCATGACCAGCGGCTGCCGGGTGACTTCTTTCGGCTCCTCGACCACTTCCGGAGGCTGCTCGGCCCGTTCCAGCCCGCGGCGAATGATTGGCCCCATGTCGAGAATGATCATGACCTGGCCGTCAGCTCCGATAGTGCCGCCGAGGATTCCGGGGATGCTGCTGATTTGCGGGCCAACGGGCTTGACCACGACTTCCTGGTGGCCCTGCAGGCCGGCCACCCGGAACGCCGCCTGGTGGTCGCCTGCGCGAATCATCAGCAGGGAGACATTGCCGCTGTCGAGCGGTAACGGAGGCGCATCCAGCAGCGGCTCGAGTTCGAGCAACGCAAAATCTTCTCCGGCGAACTGACAGGTCGGTGTCTCACTTTTCAATAGGGCCGCGTATTCGGATGGCGAAAGGCGGGTCACGCCGGCGACACTGTTTAGCGGGACCTGGAATACACGGTCACCGACATTCACCGCAATGGCCTGCATCACGGCCAGGCTGAACGGGATACGGATGGTGAAACAGGTACCCTTGCCAGGCTCGGAGTCGATCTCCATCGAGCCGCCGATTTGCTTGATCTCACTGTTGACCACGTCCATGCCGACGCCGCGCCCGGCCAGGCCGGTTACCGTATCGGAGGTGGAAAATCCGCTCTTGCGGATGAACTGCATCAATTGATGCCTGTCGAGATCCTCATCTTTATCCATCAAGCCGCGTTCAACCGCCCGCTTGCGTATTGCATCCAGGTTGACGCCGGCGCCGTCGTCTTCAACCCGTATCACGAATTCGGTAGCCTCAGCTTCAACGGTGACCGTGATGTTGCCTTCCTCGGCTTTTTTCGCCTTGCGCCGCACTTTCGGTATTTCGATTCCGTGTGCGATCGCGTTGCGCAACATGTGCTCGAGCGGCGCAGTGATGCGCTCCAGTACGTTGCGATCGAGCTGGTCGCTGGAACCTGCCATGCGCAGCTGCAGCCGCGCAAGCTTTCCTGTCTCTGCAGCGGCGGCCCGAACGACCCGGCGCAGCCGCGGCGCGGCGCTGCCGAAAGGAGTCATCCGCGTCTGCATCAGGCCTTCCTGCATTTCCGTACTGACCCGGGACTGCTGGGTCAGGAGGCTTTCTGCCTGGCGAACCGAATCGTCGAGCATTTCATGCAGGTTGAGCAGGTCGCTGACCGACTCGGCCAGGGCCCGGGAAAGTTGCTGCATGTTGGAAAAGCGATCCAATTCCAGCGGATCGAACTCGGTCGTGTTCTTGGTCGACGCTTTTTGGTAGCGGGACATCATCTGCGCCTCGCTTTCCATGTCCATCTTGCGCAGCTGTTCTTTCAGCCTTTGCACGGTGACATCGACTTCTTTCAGGTTGTAACGCACGTGGCCGAGCTGTTGTTCCAGCCTCGAACGGTAAATACTGATCTCGCTGGAGTAATTGACCAGCTTGTCCATCAGGTCGGCAGCGACCCGGATCTGAGATCCGGAAACCGAGTCTTCTCCCGCAGATATCGGACGGTCCTCGATGTCTCTGAAGACGCGTTCCTGTTGCCGTCGCCCCGGTGTCTTTTTGCGGGCGCGCCGTTTGGGTGCGGGCACCGGCGGCTCTTTAGCAGTTGACCCTTTTTCGGAAATGGGTGGCTGCGGAGCTTCTGCCGGAGTTTTCGCTTCAGATGCGACGTCGGTGCTTTCCGTTTCTGCGGCCAGCGTCTCGACCGCTTCATCAGTTACGAGCGACTCGCCCGTCTGCGGCAGGTGCAGCGCCCCGGTTTTCTGGTCGAATCGTTCCAGCGCATCGCCGGTTTGCGGCAAAGTTCCGGATTGCAGTTGCTCAACCCAGATGTTCAGCCTGTCGCAGCCCTCTTCCAGGGCCTGGACGGCCGCAACCGTGGCCTCCAGCCGATTCGAAGCGATGTGCTCGAGAAGTGTCTCCATGGCGTGGCTGAGGTCGCCAAGCCCCTCCAGGCCGGCCATGCGGGCGCCGCCCTTGAATGTATGGATCTCCCGTTGCAGGTTCTGCACCAGCTTGCGATCTGAAAGCTTGTCACGCCAGGTGTTGAGCAGCGTATCGCAGCGTTCCAGTACCTCCACGGCTTCCTCGAGGAAGATGGAAATGATGCTGCCTTTCTCGATCTTGATGGCGCCAGCTTCCTGCTGTGTATCTTCCTGCGGTACAGCTTTCTCTTCCGGTTTTTGCTCGGCAGCCGATTCAGGAGCATCAGTCGCAGGCGCTTTTTCCGGCGTGATCTGTGCATCGGGGGTTGCGAGCCCGGCGAGTTCGCTCAGCAATTCTTCATCATCAAGCGGATAGCCGGGGCTGTGGCCCTGCTCGAGAATATACAGCCGCTGCTGGAACCGGTGCAGACAGGTCTGGGCAGCCGTCACGGCTGCTTCTGAAGCGGGCCGGTCGTTGTCAATGCGCGTTTCCAGGTAGCCTTCCAGTGCCCGGGCGACTTTGCTTTCCTGGCCGACGGGCGCCATGGCGAAAGTCCCGGCCAGCGTATGCACAGCGCGCACCAGGTCACGCGAGACGGGCTGTTTTGCATCGGCGGCAAGGCCCTCTACAAAAGTTTTCAGATCGGCAACGCAGTCTCGGATTTCAGTGACCATGATTTCCTGCAGGGCCGGATCCCCATCCGGTGCCGGTGGCGTCTCCTCGCCGGACGGTGATTCATCCGGAGTTTGTGCAGGCGGAGGCCCGGCCAGATCAGCCTGTGTACCGATACGGCTGAGCAAAGAGGCCGGCAGGGCGCCCTGAAGTTTTTTCGGGTTGGGAACCGTTCCTCCGGCCAGCAGTCTTGCATAATTGCCAAGGCTCTTGATGCCGGACTCTTCAAGCTCGCTGTCTTCGCCGAGCAGGCGCGCACGCAGGTCATCGAGCGACGCAATCGCCAGGCTGATCGTATCGCCTACCGCCTGGCTGAACGAAATCCGATTCTCCAGGAATTTGTTCAGCAGTTCCTCGATGCGCCAGGAAAAATCACCGATTTCAACGGCACCCACCATGCGGCCGCTGCCTTTGAGGGTGTGAAACCCTCTCCTGATCTCGGTAGCGACCTTCTCGTCTTCCGGGTTATCCATCCATGCAGCAAAATTCTGTCGAAGCTGGCCGCGCACCGAATCAAACTCCTCGAGGAATATGCCCAGCATCGCCGGGTCAATGTCAGGCGCGCCGGCTGCGGGAGCCGATACAGTCGGACTGGCCGCTGGCGGCGGTTCCGGCCTCTCCGGAAGCACGATGGTCGTTGCCGGAACCGGCTCGCCGCTCGAGCTGGCTTCCGCAAGGCCGTCGAGCCTCTGCTGCATTATTTCGATGAACTGCAGGCTGCTGTTTTGTTCATCGCGGCAACCGGCGAGGTAAAGTTCGAGTGCGGCGATCGCGTCCGTTATCGCGTCGAGATTTTCGACCTGGTTTTGTTCGCTCTTACCGAGTGCTCCCAGGGATGCGTTCAAAACACGCCCGAGCTTGTTGGTCAGGCTGGCAATCTCTTGCAGCGAGGCGACGCCAAGCGCCCCCGAGATACGCTCCAGCGGCCGCAGATAATCCGCCTCCGCCTCGCCGCCGAGACGTTTCCTGACGGCTTCCTGTACTTCATGCAGGTCGCTGACGCACTCATCCAGCATTTGGCTGAATATGTGCCTCAGCTCCTGCGGCGGCAGAGAAATCAAGTCACTGCCTTTTTCCGCCTCGACCGGCTCGCCGAGCAAGCGAATGTGGGTATCGAGAATGGCCTCGACCTCGAGCAGTTTTTGCGCCAGCGCCAGCAGCGGTGAATCAAGGTCCATGTTGGTCACGCCGTCGGTGCTTTCCAGCGCCGGCAGCAGGTCTTCAACCGCTCTTGCCGGAACCGGCAAATTGAGCATATTCAGAGTATCCGCCAGTTGGCGTAAAGAATTCTTGCTGTGGTCGCGTTGCTCCGCGTCGACGCGCCCGGTTCGCAGCTCCATATCCAGCGTGTCTTTGACCTGGCTCAACTCTTCACGCACGGCATCACCGATCGACTGGAACAGCCCGGCGTCTCTTCCGGTGACGGCGCCGCGTGCCCGCAGCAGGGCGTCACGATCCGGAATCAGCTCTTCGAGCTTGAACCGTTCACGCAGAAGGTCGGTGCCTTTACTGCCCGGTCGCGCCTGCGCCGCATAGAAAAGCAAGGCGCGGGACAGTGCGGTGATCGTGTCGGAAGAAAGCCCTTTCTCGCCGTGCTCCGCCATGGTTTTCAGAGAGAGATCGAGTCGGGCGAAAAGGCGCCGCAGCGGCAGATCATTATCAATAGCGCCGTCACGCAGTCCGCGCATAGCCATTTCGGCGATCCACCACAAGCGCCGCAGTTCGTTGCGGCCCAGGCGTATGTACAGCGTCCGGCAAACTTCCTGCATGGGCAGAATCAGGTCATTTTTGGATTGCTCTTTCAACCAACCAAGGAGGGCGCCCTGGTACTGGCTGCGAATACGCCGGGCAAAGGCATCGAAATCGGATGTTGCAATCGCATCCGCTTCACTGCCGCTGAGTTCAGGAACAATGACATCAAGCTCGGGAGCAAACAGAGAGCCCTCCGACATCAGTTTTTCATCATAGGTCGCCCTGAGCTCATTCAGGGTAGGTAAAAGCAGGATCGGCAGGTCTTCGTGACCGGCCTGGAGCCGGTCCAGGTAGGAGGGCAGTACGATAACAGCATCGGTCAGCGCATTGAGCGATTCCTCACAATTTGCATTTCCGTTGTGCAGCATATGGCCGCCGACAGCGATCATCTCATCGGTCAGGATGCTGGCGCCGCTCTGTTCCATCGTCAGAAAAGTGAGATTGAGCTGCTCGAGCTCCTCCTGCACTGCGATCAGCGGATCACGCTGAGACATGTTGTCAGCAAATGCTTCCAGGTGCTCCCTGACGTTCGCAAGGCATTCGTCCAGATCCTCGCGGACCCACTTGATTGCCGAACTGCTGTTGGAGCCTTCAAGCATCATTTCCGCGATCCTCGGTATTCGGCAGTTTGAAATCGGCGACGGACTCCCGAAGCTTATGGACCAGGTCGGCGAGTTTACCCATGGATTGCGCCGTTTGATCACTGCCTTCAGATGTTTGGATCGACACATCCCTGATGCTGTTCATCTGCTCCGCAATCCGGGTTGCCGTTTCCGACTGGGATTGGGCTTCTTGGGATATCTCTTCGATCAGCTTGGACAAATCCTTCGACACGGACTCGATTCGCTGTAGCGCCTCGCCCGCGTCTTCCGCTTTTTCGGCGCCTGCGACCACTTCGGAAGTGGTTGATTCCATTGAAACCACCGCCTCTGAAGTGTCGGCCTGAATGTTTTGCACCAGCATCTCGATACGACGCGTGGCGTTGGTGGCGCGTTCAGCAAGGCGCTGCACTTCGTCCGCAACGACCGCAAATCCCCGCCCGGCCCCGCCAGCCGAGGCGGACTGGATGGCGGCGTTGAGCGCAAGAATATTGGTTTGCTCGGCGATTCCATTAATCAGCTCTACGATATCGCCGATTTCCTGGGAAGATTCCCCCAGCCGCTTGATGCGCTTGGAGGTTTCCTGGATCTGGTCGCGGATAGTGTCCATGCCTTTGATGGTTTGCTGCACCCTTTGCGAACCGTTGTGGGCGATCGCGACGGAGCGTTGTGCGACCTCGCTCGATTCGCGAGAGCGTGCCGCCATGCCGTCGAAGGATTCCGCCATTTCGTTGATCGTGTCGGTGGCTTCGCGGACCTGTTCAGCCTGCTGGCTGGAAGCAATTGCAAGCTTTCCGGTTGTGGCCATCGTATCGTTGGCAGATTCGGAAACGGTTTGCGCGGTGATATTGATGCCGGTGACCAGCTCACGCAGTTGTTCGACGGCAAAATTGACTGAATCTGCAATCGCGCCCGTCATGTCGTCGGTGACCGTTGCTTTTACCGTGAGGTCGCCGTCTGCGAGCGAGCTCATTTCGTCCAGCAGGCGCATGATGGCCTGCTGGTTTTTCTGGTTCTGCATGCCGGCTTCGATCGCCCGGCGCCTCTCAGTGCTCAGAAACGCTCTTACCATCAGCGCAATGGCGACCAGGATCACGATCAGCGCAACTGAGCCGGACCACAACGAGGGCCACGGGCGCGTTCCCGAACGGTGGAGCACATCATCGGCTACGCGGCGTGAGTAATTGAACAGATCCAGACTGTCCACGAACAATTCATCCGCGGCGCCGCGAACGGCAAGGATGTCGCTGGAAGACGACAGCACGGTGTCCAGCTGCGGCCGCGCATCGTCATAGATCTTCCGCGCCTTGTTCAGCGCCCTGGCGGCCGCCGGGTTTTTAACCTGTTCAACGCCCACGCTGCGACTGCCCTTGAGCAGCGCATCCATGGTCTGCTCAAAGAAAGTAATTTCCTGGGCGAAACTGTCAGCGGCGGCGACAGATCCGGATCCGCCCCTCAACATTTCTTTCAGATGGCGCAGAATCCGGT
Source organism: Lysobacterales bacterium (assembly GCA_013001885.1). Taxonomy (GTDB): domain Bacteria; phylum Pseudomonadota; class Gammaproteobacteria; order Xanthomonadales; family SZUA-36; genus JAHEFT01. Next base: position 69,240 of record JABDLD010000064.1, on the reverse strand, counting down.
CGGACAATACCAGTTGCCGTCCGGCCACGAACATCTGGTTACTGGGTGCTCCGCTCTTGGTCAGCTCCCGCACAGCCTCATCCGTGAGATCCTGTATCTCAGGAATGACATTGATGAAAGACTTGCTTGCTTCAGCGAGATCCAGAACCAGTTCTTCGCGGTCAAGAATGCTGTTTGCGTTCACCTCCATCCGCAACCAGACTTTATCCAGCCCGGACAGGGTCTCGGTCATATTGCCGGGAAGGGGAGGCAAAGAGCGCAGTGAGTCGCCATTTTTCAGCGTGGCCACGGCGTCGGCAATAATGCCGGCAGAGTCTCCGAGCTGAACGAAAGCGGCATTGTTTCCCTCAACGGCCTCTGCGGCTGATTTTGCCAATTGTTGGGAATGTACCTGGAGATCAGTAGACAGCCTGATCCACTCCTGCTCGTTGCGGCTTTCCTTGGTGATCAGGAAAAAAGTAACGGCCACAAAAGTCAGCAGCAGGACCAGGAATCCGACCATCGCGTACAGACGCCCGGACTTTTGTTGTGTAGCGGGCTTGAAATTGGTCGATGTCATGTTCTTTTGCCCTTTATCTCGCCTCATCAGGAAGCCTCCCTGACGCGAACGGCCTTTGCCTGGCCGTGATTTATTCCGCCGCGCCATTCAGAAACTCCGCTGAATTAAAAAGTTGATCGAGGTTCAGCTCCTGCCAGGTCTCGTTGCCCAGGTTGTGTTGCTTGCTTACGACCTCACCCAGGAAAGAGTCTTCTTCGAGTTCAGCCGGCACCGCGTCGCTGTCCAAAAAATGCCGCTGCCCGAACACCTCGTCAATCAGCAATCCGATCGGCGCTTTGTTCAGACTGGTGGCCAACAGCCGGTTACGGGCGGTAAGCGGGGTTCTGATTCCGGTCAGGAACCAGGCCAGGTCCACGACCGTAAGCAGCTCTCCGCGAACATTTGCCAGCCCGATGATCCAGGGCTTGGCGCCCGGAACGGGGGTTGGTTGCGGACAGGGGAGTATTTCGCCGATGCGATCGATATTGCAGGTCATCCGGATATTGCCGACGCTGAATGTCACGCCGCTCCATTCCTCGGAGGGCCCGCTACCGCTGCGTGCACCAGGTGAGAAGTGCGTGCTGCGCTTCTCATATTCGAGCAGCTTTGCAAACGCAGTATTTTTACCGTTCGCTGTCATTCGTCCCTTCACTTTCCCTGTTTGTGGAACTTGGCTGTTTTCAAACCGGATCAGGCGGCCGCATGCTGGGCCACTGCTGCCAGTAACTCCTCTTTGGTAAATGGCTTTGTGAGATAGAGGTCAGATCCCACCACGCGCCCTCGCGCCTGGTCAAAGAGTCCGTCTTTGCTGGTGAGCATCACGACCGGTGTGGACCGGTACTGGGCGTTATTCTTGATGATAGCGCAGGTCTGGTAACCGTCCAGCCTGGGCATCATGATGTCGACGAAAATCAGGTCCGGATTGTGCCGGGCCACCATGGACAGGGCTTCGAAACCGTTCTCCGCCGTGACCACGTCGTAACCCTCCGTGGTCAGCATGGTTTCGGCTGAGCGCCTGATAGTGGAGCTGTCGTCGACAACCAGAATTCGTATGGGTGATTTTGCGGCGGCGCCGTTCATCTTCCCTGCAGTGTGTTCTTCAGTCATAAATCCATCCCTGGTTTCTCATCTGATACAGGCGTATTTTTGCGCCTACACATGAACACTTCCCCTCCGATTCTATTCGTCCGGGACGTTCTAGTCTACCACTTTCGTCTTCAGTTTCCAGTAGTAACAAGAGCTTATGTAAAAAAGCTAAGATATATACTGCAAAAGAATGCTGGAATACCAGCCACGCAAATCCGATAATAAAAGGACTCATTCAGCTCGGAATCAAGGAAGGTGTTATGACCGAAGCTCAAAAAGATGGCGCACGAGTCACGCGGACCGGTGTGATCATGGATCCGATTTCCGGAATCAGTACGTACAAGGACTCGACCTTCGCCATGTTGCTGGAAGCACAGCGCCGCGGCCACGAAATCTGGTACATGGAGCCATCCGATCTGACGATCAGGGATGGTGTCGCGCTGGGCCATATGCGGACCTTGTCGGTCAGGGACAACCGGGATGACTGGTTCACTTTGGGTGACCCGGAAAATCTCGAGTTATCAAGCCTGACCATTCTGTTGATGCGAAAAGACCCCCCGTTCAACATGGATTACGTTTACACCACGTACGTGCTGGATCTGGCGGAGGATGCGGGTGTAACCGTTGTAAACCGGCCGCAGGCGCTGCGCGATGCCAATGAGAAGTGTTTTATTACGCAATTTCCACAGTGCTGCGTGCCGGCCCTGATTACGCGCAGCTCGGGTGAAATCAAGGCATTCGTCAAGGAGCAGGGTTTGTCGGTCGTCAAGCCGCTGGACGGAATGGGCGGAGAGTCGATTTTCAGGGTTCAGCCGGATGATCCCAATCTGAACGTGATACTGGAAACCATAACGTCGAAAGACAGAGATCTGGTCATGGTCCAACGCTATATTCCAGAGATCACCCAGGGCGACAAGCGCATCCTGGTGGTCAACGGGGAGCCGGTGCCCTACGCGCTGGCGCGTATCCCGGGCGCCGGTGATTTTCGGGGCAACCTGGCCAAGGGCGGGACCGGTAAAGGCGTGCCGTTGACCGAGCGTGACTACTGGATCTGCGAACAGGTTGCACCTGAACTCAAGCGGCGCGGCATTGTTTTTGCCGGTCTCGATGTGATCGGTGACTGGCTGACCGAAATCAACGTGACCAGCCCGACCTGTATTCGCGAGCTCGATTCAGAGTTTGGTCTGAATATCGCCGGCGAGATGTTCGACGCGCTCGAAGCTCAATGCTGAAATCTGCTCCATACACGTCCTGGACGCAAGACCGGTTCATGCTCTTTCTGGTGCTCGCGGTCGCGCTCCACGCGGTGCTGCTTTTCGGTATTCACTTTGGTGTATCGCTGAACCCGTTGCCTCGGCTGGCAGATACCCTGGATGTCGTGCTCGTTCAATGGCGCTCCGAGAGCGAGCCGGAGCAGGCGGACTACCTGGCGCAGGCGTCGCAGAAAGGCGGCGGTGAAACGACGGAAAAAGTTCGTCCTTCGGAGGAGGTCAGCGGTCAGCTTCCGGTGCCGTCTGAGGGCCAGGATATGCAGCAGGCGGCAGCCCAGACTCCGGCGCCTGAAGTGGATGTGCGCGAAATCATTGCGCTGGAAAATGCCGCTGAACCCAGCCTGCTTCCGACAGCGGTTGAACAGCCAGAATCCGAGCAGCCCAACGCTTCCGACCTGATGCAACAGAGTATGGAAATGGCCAGTCTGCAACCGGAGGTCAGCCGGCAGCGTCAGTGGAAATCGAGTTTGCCGAGGCGTGAGTTCATCTCAGCCAATACCAGAAAATACGAATTTGCCAGTTATATGAGCGCGTGGGTGTCGAAAGTGGAGCGGATTGGCAACATGAATTACCCCACCGAATTGCGACGAAAAAAGCTGCACGGGGACCTTATACTTACGGTGGGTATTCATCAAAACGGTACGGTCGAAAGCATTGACGTCAAGCGCAGTTCGGGCTTCACTGAAATTGATCAGGCCGCGATCAGGATCGTTCAGCTGGCCGCACCCTATTCGCCGTTGCCGGATAATATCCGGGAGCACGTCGACGTTCTGCACATCACCCGCACGTGGCGCTTTGAGACGGGGTTTGGCGTCGAGTAGGGGATTCGCATCTCAACTCGACCGTATTACCGTCCGGATCCTTTACGTAGACGGAGGGCCCGAATCCTTCCGCCCCGTAGCGGACCGCGAATTCGCTGTGTTCCACACCCACTGACTGTAACCAGTCGAGCAGTTTTTCTTCGCTGATGGATTCAATCTGCAGGCAAAAATGATCCATTGTGTTCTCTGTGCGGGTCGGTGGACCGCCGCCGGCGCGGCCCAGGCTGCTGTCTATTGCCACGATGTCGATCAGTGACGCTCCGGCACGCAGCTGGATGAGGCCGGTCTCTGGGGGCATCGTGCGTTCGACTTCGCAGCCGAGCACCCTGGAATAAAAATCCACCATTCCACCGACGTTGTCCGTGCGCAGAACGACGTGGTCGATCATGCGGACACGAATCACGTTTCCTCCGGGCCAAGCCACTTCTTGACTTTGGGTGCGCGGTACGAGGAAAACCGGTCAAGCAGGGTAACAGCGCTTTGCTCCATCATGATCATCGGCCGGTATTCCTCTCTGACGAACTTTTCTGCGATAGCCTGCTCGAGAAATTTGAACAGGTGGTCATAATACGAAGCGACGTTCAGCAACCCGCAGGGCTTTTCATGAAATCCAAGCTGAGCCCAGGTGAGCATTTCGAAAATTTCTTCGATGGTTCCCCAACCGCCCGGAAGCGCAATGAAACCATCTGAAAGTTCTGCCATTCTTGCTTTGCGCTGATGCATCGACTCGACCACGATCAGCTGGTCGAGTGCGTCATGCGCGACCTCCCTGGTCGCCAGGCTCCGGGGGATCACGCCGATGGCTTCTCCACCGTGTTCCAGAACGGCATCGGCTACAGCACCCATCACACCGACACTCGCGCCGCCATAGACCAGCCCGTGCCCGCGTTCGGCCAATTCCCGCCCCAGCTGTCGCGCCGCTTCCCGAAAAACCGGTAGCCGGCCCGGGTTCGAACCGCAGTAAACACATATCCGCTTCATGATGTCATTTTACTCCGTCGTCAAGCATGACTCGCCACGCAGATTTTTTCTCAGCAAGAGTCATGCCTGCATGTGCCGGGCTGGTTGAGGGAAGGCGCTGAAGCATCAGCCGGTCAGGCCCGCCGCCCAGACCCGGCAGCACGTGCTTACGGTAAACGGATTCAGCCTTGGCGCCATTGAAAAACACGCGGCAAACCGCCGGGTGTTCAGCGAAGAAAATCCGGAAGTCATTGGTCACCATGGAGCGGTCACTTATGTTGGAGTCAAGGCTACCCGTCCGGTGGCAGGTTTTCAGAACATCCCAGACGGCAACGCCTTTTCGGGTCAGTTGACTCGCCCGCAGCCCGTAATCGCTTGCGGCCAGGGCAAACAGCTCACTCATGATCGGCCAGAATGCGTTCCTTGGATGGGCGTAGTAGCGCTGCCTGGCCAGGGACTCGCGACCGGGCATGCTGCCCAGAATGAGGATCCGTGCATCCGGCCGGCTAAGCGGAGGAAACCCGAAGACATCAGTCATCCTGCAACCAGTTTTCAAGGATGATCCGGGCGGCCATCGCGTCCAGCTTGCCTGCATCCTTGCGCCGCAGGTTACCGCTGGACCTCTGCTCTGCAAAACGGCTGCCGGCAGCCTGGGAGGTCAGCCGCTCGTCGGCGTATTCGACATCCAGGTGATAACGGGAACGAAGTGTTTCACCGAAGTGACGGGCTGCCCGGGACATGTCCGTTTCCTCGCCGTCGGCGCCAAGCGGTAAACCGACTACCAAAACGGCGGGTTTCCAATCTCCGACCAGGCGGTCAATCGCCGCCCAGTCCGGCTGTTGCCCATGGCTCACAGTCTCCAGGCAGCTTGCGGTGTGCGTGGTTGTCTGGCCGACGGCGACGCCTATGCGTCGAAATCCAAAATCGAACCCCATGATGTAACCGCTGCGTGAAGCGGGTTCAGGCATGGCCGGCGTCCGGCAGCAGCTGATCGATCTTGATACCCAGGCGCCCGAGCGCCTGATCGAATCGGCTTGGAAGCGGCAGGTCGAAGATGATGTCGGTGTCAGCTGAAACGGAGAGCCAGGCGTTGGCCAGCATTTCGCCCTCCAGTTGACCGCCGCCCCATCCGGCGTATCCCAGGGCGACGACGAATTTGTCCGGCCCGGATCCCGCGGCAATGTCTGCGAGCACGTCACGGGAGGTTGTCACCATAATTTCCTGCCCGACTTCCATGCTGGATTCGTAGCCCTCTGTCGGGCTGTGCAGCACGAATCCGCGGTCGGGAGCGACCGGGCCGCCCTCGAGGACAGGCAGGTTGCGGGTGATGTCGTCACGGCAATCAATTTGCAGCTGGGAAAAAATCTCCCCCAGGGTGAAGTTGGACAGGCGGTTAATGGTGATACCGATAGCGCCGGCCTCGTTGTGCTGGCAGAGTAGCGTGACACTGCCGGCAAAATTTGCATCCAGCATGCCGGGCATTGCGATCAACATCTGGCGTTCAAGGTAGCCTTCGGGTGCCGTGTTCGATTGTTCACTCATGATGTCCAGATTGGGCGTTGGAGGAACATTTTTCAAGTAGCGCTTGCTACAATGAGATGATCATGGTCAACGTTTCCACGGAACAGCAAAAGTCCCGGAATGCGGACGAAAGCAGGCGTCACGTGCGTAGTTTCGTGTTGCGTGCGGGCCGGTTGACCGAGGGGCAGAAGCGCGCGCTCAACGAGTTATGGCCGCTTTACGGCATTGCCGAGGCTTCGGAGCCCCTGGACCTGAAAGCGATATTTTCCAATGACCACCCGGTCATCATGGAGATCGGCTTCGGTAACGGTGAGGCGACCTGGCAAATGGCCGCCGCACGCCCGGATGAGAATTTCCTCGCGGTCGAAGTGCACAAGCCCGGCATTGGACACCTGCTGCTTAAAATTGAAGAACATGGGCTCGCCAATGTTCGGATTGCCCGTGAAGATGCGGTTGAATTGCTGCGCCATCGGATTCTTTCGCGAACCCTTGCCGGCGTAAGAATTTATTTCCCCGATCCCTGGCCGAAAAAAAGACACCACAAGAGGCGTTTGATCCAGCCGCCTTTCATTGCCTTGCTGGCGGAGAAAATGCAGTCCGGTGGCATACTGCACCTGGCCACGGATTGGGAACCGTATTCTGAACATATCCTCGAAGTGATGCACAATAGCGGTGATTTTGAAAATTTTGCGCCCGACGGCGGGGCTGTTCCAAAACCCGAATGGCGTCCGGCGACCAAGTACGAAAAGCGGGGCGAGCGCCTCGGACACGGCGTTTTCGACCTGGTATTCAGGCGTATCGCCTGAGCAGGAGATCAGCGAGTAGATGGAAACCGGACTCACACTTTCGGCCGATATGATTCTGGTTCTGCTGATTCTTTCCGCGACGATCGGGTTGTTCGTATCCGAGCTGGTGAGAGTCGATATCGCGGCCATCCTGGTCATGGTCGTCATTGGCCTGACCAACCTGGTTCCTGCTTCCGACCTGTTTGATGGATTTGCATCCAACGCGGTGCTCTCGATCATCGCGGTCATGATCCTAGGGGCCGGCCTGGACCGGACCGGCGTCATGACCGTGGTTTCAGCTTTTATCCTCAAAATCGGGGGCAATACCGTGACGCGGATCATGCCGTTGGTGTCCGGCACCGTCGGCCTGATCTCAGGCGTCATGCAGAACGTGGGCGCAACGGCATTGTTCATGCCGGTCATGTCGCGGATTTCAACCCGCACGAAGATCCCGCTATCGCGGTTGCTGATGCCGATGGGTACCTGTGCGATCCTCGGCGGGACGTTGACCATGGTCGGCTCTTCCCCACTGATACTGCTCAACGATCTGATTGAAAACGCCAACCAGTCCCTGCCGCCCGGGGTGGAAACGCTGGAAACCTTCCACCTGTTTGACGTCACGCCGATCGGAATCGCGCTGCTTTTTTCGGGTATTCTCTACTTTCTCATCGCCGGCAAGTTTCTCCTTCCGAAGACTACGGAAAAGGCCAGCGGTGTGCCGGCCCGGACCAAGACCTATTTCGCGGACGTCTATGGAATCAAGGGCGACATCTACGAATTGCTGGTAACGGTCGACAGCCCCCTCGTGGGAATGACGATTGCCGATGCGGAACAGATGGAAAATGCGCCCATGCTGCTGGCTATCCGAAACACAGATGAGCCGAGATTGGCTCCGCCGTCGGATGAAATGATCTGGGTCGGCACCATCCTTGGCGTCATGGGTACGCGTGACGTGGTGGGCCGTTTCGCGCTGGAAAACCAGTGCCGTGTCCAACCGAGGCTGCGCACGTTTGGCGGATTGTTCAATCCAAGCAGGGCGGGTATTTCCGAAGTCGTTATTCCTCCAGGGTCCCGGCTGGTTGGGCAGACTGTCGGCGAGGCGCGCCTTCGAAGCCGTTATGGCATCAGCGTTCTGGCGATTAACCGGAGGGGGGAAGTTTTAACCGAAGGAGTCAGGGATCTGCAGCTGGAAACCGGTGATTGCCTGGTTTCACACAGTACCTGGCGCGAGCTGTCCGCAGTAGGCCAGGAACGGGATTTTGTCGTTGCCTCGGATATTCCAACGGAAGAACAACGTCCGCACAAAGTTTCCCACGCGCTGGTCTTTTTCGGAATTTCCATGGGCATGATCATTTTTACCGAGTACCGCTTGTCGGTGTCTCTGCTGGTCGGTGCCATGGGAATGGTGTTGACCGGCGTCATCAGCATGGACGAGGCCTATCGCTCGGTGAGCTGGAAGACGGTTTTCCTGCTCGCCAGCCTGATCCCTTTCGGCCAGGCGATGGAACGGACGGGAACGGCTGCCTGGATTGCGCAGGAAATTATGCATATCCTGGGTGATGTGCCGGAATTGACCATCCAGATCGCGCTGGCGGTTCTGGCGACTGTTTTCAGCCTGGTTATGTCCAATGTCGGAGCAACCACCATCCTCGTGCCCATCGCGGTAAGTATCGCACTTGCCACCGGCGCCGACCCGACGATGTATGCCCTCATCATTGCGCTTTCCACATCCAATGCCTTCATTCTTCCGACCCACCAGGTGAACGCGCTGATCATGGGGCCGGGTGGTTACCGAGTTGCTGACTTTATTCGGGTGGGAAGCCCCATGAGCGTGATCTTCATCGTGGTCATGTTGACCGTTGTCAACTTGCTGTTCTAGGACGAATCGAATGCCGCATTACATTTCTCCGCCCCCCATGAACCCTGTGTCGCGCCTTCTGGCTGCGGTCCTGGGCGTTCTGGTGCTGGCAGGAGCGTTCTTCTTTGGCCTGATCGTGCTCGCCCTGGTGGCCGGGCTCGGTCTGATCGCCTGGCTGGCATTTTCACTGCGTGTTTGGTGGCTTCAAAGGAAATTTGGCGGCGCCGCATCCGGGTCCGGGCAGGCAGACAGGCGAGGTCGTGCATCCGAACCGGGCGACAGCAATGGGGACATCATCGATGCCGAGTATACTGTGGTGTCCCGGCGGGATGAAGATTAGAAATTTCGCTCTTATAATGAACTGAAACAACAGCAGGGAATAAATATGTCAATAATCCAGGATATTCTGAACAGCAAGGGCAGCGAAGTTTTGACGATATCGGGTTCGGCATCTGTTCGGGACGCTATCGGCACGATGTCAGAGGCAAACGTGGGCGCCATAGTTATTCAGGATGGCGATATCCCCGCCGGCATATTCACGGAGCGAGACTACCTGAGAAAAATCTCTCTACAGGGCCGTTCCTCGGTGGATACCGTTATTTCAGATGTCATGTCTTCGCCGCTCATTACGGTCGAACCCTCGACAGCGACCCGTGACGCCATGGAGACCATGACGGAACGCCGCTGCCGGCACCTGGTCGTCACCGAAAGCGCAAAAATGGTGGGCATCGTTTCTCTCGGCGACCTGGTAAAACACATGCTGCAGGAAAAAGAAGCGGAGGTTGAACAACTTTCCAGCTATATTTCCGGTAATTACTAACTCAACCCTTATCGACCGGTTCGCCGGAATTTTCCGGTGAATCGTTCTTCATCGCTTCCCTCACGGCTACCCGGGTTTCTGCCGCCGTCCGTCCTTTTTTGTACTGCTCCATGACAACAGCCTCGACCTGGTTGAGGATGGTGTCCATCGAGCCTGCCGGGTGCGAAGCCCCAATAGGGGGTTGCTGCCCGAACAGGTTGATCCAGCGTTCGCTGCGTCGGCCCAGCTTGATCACCCTCCGGAATTTTTCGTCGCAATCCTTGCCGCCTTCGACCAGGCCGATCAGCGCGGCCAGCAGGGATATCGGGATCAGCATGGCGTCGCGTATACCGTCCGCAAGGAGTTTAAGCTGCAGTACCGCTGCTTCCCTGGCCAATTTGATCCGGGGGCTTTGATTTGTGTTGTTCATGGCATGGATAATGTTAGTGTTTGAACCATCGTAACTCCCGGAGGCGCTCGATGAAATACCTGCACACCATGGTCAGAGTCACCGACCTTGAGGAATCACTGGATTTTTACTGCAATCACCTGGGGCTTGTCGAATTGCGCCGCAAGGAAGCACCGCAGGGCCGGTTCACGCTGATTTTCCTGGCGGCCCCCGGCAACGAGGATGCCCAGGTTGAATTGACGTACAACTGGGATCCAGAAGAATACAGTGGCGGCCGCAATTTCGGGCACCTGGCCTACTCGGTTGAAAACATTTATCAGGCGTGCCAAAAACTGATGGACGGCGGGGTCACGATCAATCGTCCGCCCCGCGACGGCTACATGGCCTTTGTGCGTTCGCCCGACGGGATTTCCGTTGAGCTTCTGCAGCAGGGCGATGCACTGCCTCCGATGGAGCCCTGGGCTTCCATGGAAAACAGCGGGATCTGGTAATGAGTGAACAAATTCAAGCGAACACGGGTCAGGAAATACTGGAGGTGCTGAAGCAAATCAGTCACAACCAGGAAAAATTGCTGGAAGGCCAGCAGCAAGCGTGGAAGCTTCAGCGCGAACAGGTTGAAATGGCCCGAACCCAGTTCGAGCGGGCCGAACGGCTCAATGACCGGGCTGAAAAAATTCAGGAAACCAGCGCACGGATGGTGTCAACCGCCCGAAAAGCCATGGTTGTTATTCTGCCGATTGTGTTTTTTCTCGTGATCTATCTTTCCTGGCTGATTTTCAGGTAGCCGTTTTTAACATTACAGGATGTATATCGTGGCCAGCAGGCCGCCAATGGTCATCGTTATCGTATACGGCAGGGCCAGGATCACCATGCGGCCGTAGCTCAGACGGATCAGCGGAGCCAGGGCGGACGTCAGCAGGAACAGAAAAGCAGCCTGGCCGTTCGGTGTCGCGACGGACGGGATATTCGTACCGGTGTTGATGGCCACCGTGAGTTCATCGAAATGTTCACGCGAAATTTCACCGGCCTGCAGCGCCGCATGAACTTCGTTGATGTACACGGTCGCCACGAAGACATTATCAGAGATCGCTGAAAGCACGCCGTTGGCCATGAAGAAAACCGGAACCTGGGCTTCCTGGTCAAGTGAAAAGACGAACTCGATGACCGGCTGGAACAGGTGCTGGTCGTGAATAACGGCGACCACCGCAAAAAACACCACCAGCAGGGCGGTAAAAGGCAAGGCTTCGGAGAACGCATGGCCCAGTTGATGTTCCTCGATGATGCCCGTGAACGCCGTTGCCAGAACAATGACGGCAAGCCCGATCAATCCGACTTCGGCCCAGTGAAAGGCAAGGGCGACCACCAGGAACAGCACGACGGCACCCTGTACGATCAATGCAGCCGTCTGTCGCGGTGTTCTTTTCTCGTCCTCGATGCGGTCGTATTCCTCCAGGATGCGTCGCGCGGCGACCGGTAGCTGGGCCCCGTAGCCCAGAATCTTGAACCTCTCCACGGCGACACAGGTCAGCAATCCCACGACGACCACCGGCAGGCTCACGGGCGCCATCCGGATAAAAAACTCGCCGAACTGCCAGCCGGCAAGCTCTCCGATCAGCAGGTTCTGTGGTTCGCCGACCAGGGTGCACACACCGCCCAGCGCCGTGCCCACCGCACCGTGCATCATCAGGTTGCGCAGAAAGGAGCGGTATTTCTCCAGGTCGTCCCGGGTTTCCGCGCCGATGCCGGTGTCGTCCGCATGGTCGTGGTCATCGTCAAAACCCTTGCCTGAAGTCACTTTGTGGTACACACCGTAGAGCCCGGCGGCAACCGTGATGATGACCGCGGTCACCGTCAGCGCATCGAGAAAGGCGGACAACACGGCGGCAACCATTGAGAACAGGAGTGACAGAGCAGTCTTGGAGCGCACCCGGATCAATAACTTCGTAAAGATGTAGAGCAACAGGTCCTTCAGGAAAAAAATGCCGGCAACCATAAAGATCAGCAGCAGAACGACGGCGAAGTTTGCCTCAGTCTCGTGATAGACCGTTAAGGGGGAAGTCAGGCCCAGAACAACCGCCTCCAGCGCCAGCAAGCCACCCGGTTGCAGCGGGTAACACTTCAGGGCCATCGCCAGGCAGAAAATAAATTCCAGTACCAGCAGCCAGCCGGCGACGAATGTGCCCATCGTGATCATTACGACCGGGTTCAGCACCAGGAACAGAACGATAGTCAGCTTGTACCAGTCGGCAGCCTGACCCAAAAAATTATCAAGAAAAGATCGGGCGAGTGTTTGTGGCATGAATGTCCCTGGGAGGCCTGAGAGTTATAGCGAGTCATTCTAATGGGTTGGAGTGGTTTTGCACCAGCCCCGAAAACAATCACTTTCCTGTAGGGACAATTTTGCGTTGTCGGTTTAAGTTGGATAGAATACATATCTCTATATCTTGATTGAAAGATGTATTATTCGATTCGGGCTGGCCCCGACGTGCGAGGAACAACAAATGAGTGATTATTTATTTACATCCGAATCGGTGTCCGAAGGTCATCCTGACAAGGTGGCGGACCAGATTTCAGACGCCGTTCTTGATGCCATATTGCGGCAGGATCCGCAGGCACACGTAGCCTGTGAAACCCTGGTGAAAACCGGTGTTGCCATCGTTGGCGGCGAGATCACCACCAGCGCGTGGGTTGATCTCGAAGAATTGATCCGTAAGGTCATTGTGGATATTGGTTACGATTCCTCGGAAGTCGGCTACGACGGCCACACCTGTGCGGTAATGAACATCATCGGCAAGCAGTCGCCGGATATCGACCTCGGCGTCTCCAGGGAGCGTCCGGAAGACCAGGGCGCCGGCGATCAGGGATTGATGTTTGGTTACGCCACCAACGAGACCGATGTACTGATGCCCGCGCCCATCTACTACGCCCACGAACTGGTCAAGCGCCAGAGCGTTATTCGCCGCACGACGGAGGATGGGCGCTATCACCTCCGCCCGGACGCCAAGAGCCAGGTAACGTTTCGCTACAAAGACGGCAAGCCGGTCGGCATTGATGCCGTGGTGCTGTCAACCCAGCATAACGCCGAATCGAGCCAATCGGATTTGCGCGAGCTGGTGATGGAAGAAATCATCAAACCGGTGCTTCCGGCAAGCTGGCTGAATGGTGCAACCAAGTACCACATCAATCCAACGGGCCGTTTCGAAGTGGGTGGGCCGGTGGGCGATGCCGGGCTGACAGGGCGCAAGATCATCGTGGACACCTACGGCGGAATGGCGCGCCATGGCGGAGGCGCTTTTTCCGGAAAAGACCCGTCTAAAGTCGATCGCTCGGCTGCCTACGCCGCCCGTTACGTTGCCAAGAACATCGTCGCTGCGGGCCTTGCGGACCGACTTGAAATACAGGTTTCCTACGCCATTGGCGTGGCGGAACCGACCTCAGTAACGGTCGATACATTTGGAACGGAGCACATTCCTGCCAAGCGGATCGAGCAAATTGTACGGCAGGAATTCGATCTCCGTCCGTACAGCATCATCAAGATGCTCGACCTCATCCAACCGATTTATCAGCCCTTATCCGCCTATGGCCACATGGGCCGTGAAGATTTGAACGTCAAGTGGGAAGCCGTCGACCGTGTTGAGCACCTGCGCTCAGCCGCCGGCCTCTGATCAGGCTTCCACCACCAGGAGAAATTACACATGAATGCAGTACTTGAAGAACTGAAGAAACACGATTATTTCGTTGCCGATATCGACCAGGCAGAATTTGGGCGCAAGGAAATTGCCATCGCCGAGTCTGAAATGCCCGGTTTGATGGCGCTGCGGGAGGAATATGGCGATTCAAAGCCGCTCAAGGGCACGCGGATCGCGGGCAGCCTGCACATGACGATCCAGACGGCCATGCTGATCGAGACGCTGACCGAACTGGGCGCCGATGTCCGCTGGGCGTCGTGCAACATTTACTCCACACAGGATCATGCCGCAGCCGCCATTGCAGCCGGCGGCACCCCGGTGTTTGCATTCAAGGGCGAGTCGCTCGAAGACTATTGGGAATTCACGCATCAGATTTTTAACTGGGGCCCCGGCGAAAAGGACGAGGATTTTGCCAACATGATCCTTGACGACGGCGGTGATGCAACGCTGCTGCTGTACCTGGGCGCCAGGGCGGAAGAGGATCTCTCGGTCCTGGACAACCCGACCAGCGAGGAAGAGGTGGCCTTGTTCAACTCAATCCGCAAACGAATCGGAACGCGGCCGGGCTGGTATTCAAAAGCCCTGGCCCAGATCAAGGGTGTGACCGAGGAAACGACTACCGGTGTGAAACGCCTTTACCAGATGGCGCGGGACGGTCAATTGCCGTTTCCGGCCATCAATGTCAACGATTCGGTCACCAAGTCCAAATTCGATAATTTGTACGGCTGTCGCGAGTCGCTGGTCGACGGCATCAAGCGCGCCACCGACGTCATGGTCGCCGGAAAAATTGCAGTCGTGGCCGGTTACGGCGACGTTGGCAAGGGTTGTGCCCAGTCACTGAAAGGACTTGGCGCCACGGTCTGGATCACTGAAGTCGATCCGATTTGCGCACTGCAGGCTGCGATGGAAGGATTTCGCATCGTGACCATGGAACATGCCGCTGACAAGGCCGACATTTTTGTAAGCGCGACCGGTAACTACCACGTGATCACGCACGATCACATGGCCGCCATGAAGCACCAGGCGATCGTCTGCAACATCGGGCATTTTGACAATGAAATAGATGTTGCCAGCCTGAAGAAGTACGAGTGGGATAACATCAAGGCCCAGGTGGATCACATCATTTTCCCGGACGGCAAACGGATTATTTTGCTGGCTGAAGGCCGCCTGGTGAACCTCGGCTGTGCCACCGGACATCCCAGTTTCGTGATGTCCAACTCCTTTACTAACCAGGTACTGGCGCAGATGGAGTTGTGGAACCATGGCGACCGCTATGAGAACCAGGTCTATGTGCTGCCCAAGCACCTCGATGAAAAGGTGGCGCTTCTGCACCTGGACCGTATCGGCGCTCAGCTCACCGAATTGACGGATGTCCAGGCTCAGTACATAGGTGTGGAAAAACAGGGTCCGTACAAACCGGATCACTACCGCTACTGACCCTTGGCGACTCCACGAATTTCATTTGAGTTCTTTCCGCCACGGACGGCGGAACAGAACCTCATCCTGGAGTCGACCTGGCAAAAACTCGCGCCATTGAAACCGGACTATCTTTCTGTGACATTCGGCGCGGGCGGTTCAACTCTGGAAGCGACCCGGGACGCCGTGGAAGCACTGGCGGCGCAAACCGATGTTCCGGTAGCGCCGCATATTTCCTGCATGGCGCAAAGCGAAGACATGCTGCGTCGGATTCTGGAAGGTTACCGGGATCGGGGGATCAATCGCCTGGTCGTCCTGCGCGGCGACCGGCCGGAAGGACTCGCCGGCCCGGGGCCTTTTCAGTATGCCAATGAACTGGTCGGCTACATCCGGCGCGAATTCGGAAATCAATTCCATATCGAAGTGGCCTGCTATCCGGAATTCCACCCCGAATCAGAGTCGCCCCAGAGCGAATTGTTCTACTTCAAACAGAAAGTCGAGGCGGGCGCCGACGGCGCGGTCACCCAGTATTTCTACAACGCCGACAGCTATTTCAGATTCCGCGATGAGTGCTGCCGAATTGGTGTGGACATTCCGATTACTCCCGGCATCATGCCGATTACGAATTACCGACAGCTGGCCCGATTTTCCGACATGTGCGGTGCAGAGATTCCCCAATGGATTCGCCGGCGACTGGAAGGGTACGGCGATGACGGCGCCTCGATCCGCGCCTTTGGGCTCGACGTTGTAACCCAATTATGTGAGCGGTTGCTGGCCGGCGGCGCTCCCGGATTGCACGTCTATACACTCAACCGGGCCAACGCAAGCTTCCTGCTCTGGCAGAGGCTTACAACTCCTGCTCAATAGGCAGCCACGATAGAATGCGGGCGCCCATCCGTTTCCAAATGGATGCTCCTGGGTCGTGTTTATGGATTGTGATGCTGCCGTCCGGGTTTTGCAGTTCCCAGCGAAGTTTGCCGTTCTCGTTCAGGTATAGCCGGTAGCTGTTCTGTGGGTCAAAATATTTGTTCATTTCCGCAACAACCTTCTGCGCAAATGCGCGGTCGGAAATAACAAGGCCGATTTCCGAGTTCAGGTCGCGCGAACGGGGATCGAAGTTGAAAGAACCGATCAGCGCCTGGTTTCCATCGATGACAAACGATTTGGTGTGGATGCCGGCAGGAATTTCCTCATCATCATCGTTGGCTTTGAAGTGTTCCCGCATGGCTGCGTCAGCACGCAATTCGTGCAGCTCGGCGCCGGCTTGCAAAAGAGCCTTGCGATACTTCATATAACCGGAGTGGGCGGTGAGGTGGTTGTTGGACATCAGCGAGTTGGTCATCAGGCGGACCCGTACGCCCTGGTCGACCTTGTCCTTGATGAATACCAGGCCTTGTGGCGAAGGGATCAGGTAGGCCGATTGAGCAAGGAATTCAGATTCGATGTCTTCAATCTGACCCGACGCGAATTCCACGATAGCCGATTCGCCCTGGCCTTCAAATCGCTCCAAAGGATCGACCACGACCTGTGCCCGGGTCCAGAGCAGTCCTTCCCGCCAGCGCTTCAGGTTTTCCAGGTTCTCTTCAGCTTCCAGCGCCAGGACAAAAGGTAAGGCGCCCTTTTCGAGCAAAGATTCCTGCAGTTGTTGGCGCAAAGCCTGCAAGTCTGCTGCCGAATACTGCTGGCGATGAAGCGTTGCAATGGGTACCGCGTAACGGCTGTTCCAGTACTCATCAAAAGCAGCGCCTGCTTCCCTGGCTCCCTGGCCGACCGTCAGGACATCAAGGTCGAAGAAATTGGCCTGGGTATCAACACCGAAATAGTCGTTCCCAATGTTACGGCCTCCGAGCACAGCCACCGCGTTGTCGGCCAGAAAAATCTTGTTGTGCATGCGGTGGTTGAGTTGGCGTTTCTTGGCCAGGAAATTGAGGTTGCGGGCAAGTCCGCGATTGGCCATCGGGTTGAACACACGCAATTCGAAGTGGGGATGTGTGTCGAGCAAGGCATAAACATCGTCACGGCCCGAATGATAAATATCGTCGATCAGGAATCGTACCCGCACGCCGCGGTCTGCCGCTTCCAGGACGCGCCACATCAGGAGCTGCCCCGCCAGGTCGCCTTTCCAAAGGTAGTACTGGATATCCAGCGTTTTGTCGGCGAACCCCGCAATGGCAAATCGTGATGAAAACGCCTCGCCTGACGCGCTCAGCAACTCGACACCCGATAGTGTTTTATCCGTCGGTGCCTTCTCGGCGATGAAAGCGCCGAGGAAAGTCTGCTCGGGGTTGCTGTTACCCTGGCTTGGAACCTGTTCCAGATCATCCGGCAGGCTGGCGCAACCTCCAAGCAGCAGCAAGATCAGGATGAAGGGCCGGAACAGAGCAAGGCTCTTCATGTAGAAATCCGGTTGTCGCAAAATTTATCGATGGTCGGCATCCCGCCCCCACTCCCGCTGTGTCTCTCGAATTTGAAAATCCTACAGTGCCGGGCCGGTGCTCACAAGCCAGGGTGAGTGAGTTACCATAGTCAGGTCGAGGAGGGTAATCGCATGAGTGAATCAGCAAAAGGCAGGGTTCTGGGTGTTGGCGGCGTATTTTTTCGTTCCAGGGATCCTGCCGCCCTGGGAAGCTGGTACGAGAAATACCTGGGCTTCAAGGTCGAAGAATGGGGCGATACCCGGGGCACCAGTTTTGCCCCGGCAGACATGCCTGAGACTGCATTCACCGTGTGGAGCGCGTTTGCGTCCAAAACCGATTACTTTGGCGCGTCCGGCCAGGGCTACATGATCAACCTTGTGGTTGACGACCTCGATGCTGCGCTTGATAACGTGGCCGCAGGGGACGCTGAAGTCCTGGAGGAAAGAGAGGAGCATGATTTTGGCCGTTTTGGCTGGTTTGTCGACCCGGACGGCAACCGGGTGGAACTGTGGGAACCGCCTGCCGCGGAGTAACGATGATGAATTCCGCAATTGAGGCAAGACTGGATGAACTGGAGAGCAAACTGGCGTTTCAGGACGACCTGATTGAGAGCCTGAACGAGATCATCGCACGCCAGGACCGCGATCTGGCCCGCCTGCAGTTGAGCGTAAATACACTGGCCGACAAACTTCGGGATATTGGAGAGTCTGCCGGCGCATCCGGCTCTTCCCCAGAGCAGGAGGTTCCGCCGCACTACTGACGATGCCGGTCTGCACGCTCAGCGCAATTGCAGTGCGGGTTCCTGCAGGGCGGAAAGCTGCTCGCGCAGGCTGAGCACCAGGTCCTCCCAGTAGCGGGGGCTGTCGAACCACGGAAAGGCAATCGGAAACGCGGGGTCTTCCCAGCGGCGTGCGAGCCAGGCCGCGTGGTGCAGCATGCGCAAGGTCCTGAGGGCCTCGACGAGTTGCAGTTCACGCACATCGAAATCACAGAACTGGCAGTAGCCCTCCACGATATCAGCCAATTGGGCTTCCATTTCCGCGCGCTCCCCGGAAAGCAGCATCCACAGGTCCTGCACGGCCGGCCCGGATTGGCAATCGTCCATGTCCACGAAATACGGACCGTCACGCCACAACAGGTTGCCCGGGTGGCAGTCCCCGTGCAGCCGGATCGATTGGACCTCTCCAGCGCGTTCGAAGGCTGCCCGAATATTCATCATCAGGTCGTCAGCCAGGCTCTCAAATGCGTCTTCCATGTGAGGCGGCAGCCATTGCCCGTCGACAACGGTCGCCACGGACTCGCAACCAAAGCGCTCCGGGGTCAGTGCGGGTCTGAAAGCAAATGGCCTGGACCGCGCGACCGCGTGAATCCGGCCGATAAACCGGCCCAGCCACATACGGGTTTCCCGGTCTTCCAATTCCGGGGCATGGCCGCCCTGGCGCCGAAAAAGCGCGAAGCGGAATCCGTCGTGATGAAACAGCGTGTGTCCCTCGATTGCGGACGGGGCGATTAACGGTATTTCTGCTTCAGCCAGTTCCAGAGAAAATGCGTGCTCTTCCAGGATTTGTTCGTCAGTCCAGCGACCCGGCCGATAAAACTTCGCGATTACCGGGTCGGTCTCCTCAATACCAACCTGATAAACACGGTTTTCATAACTGTTCAGCGCCAACAAACGGCCGTCAGTAATCAGTCCGGCGGTGTCAACGGCATGCAGGACGGTATCCGGGTCCAGGCGGTAGTAAGGTGTCGGGTCGGTGGCAGCTGCCTTCATGCGGGCATGATAACGGTATTTGAACCCAAACATGCAGCGCTATTGAGCGTATTCGCGTAGAATTGTAGTCTCTCACCAGGTACTTCATTCATGACCACCGAAACCAGAAATCTTGCCCTTTACTGTGACTTTGAAAATATCGCGCTGGGTGTGCGGGACGCGAATTACGCACGGTTTGAAATAGGGGAGGTGCTCGAGCGCTTGCTGGTCAAAGGCAATATCGTCGTCAAGAAGGCTTACTGCGACTGGGATCGTTACAAAGGCTTCAAGGCTGCCATGCATGAAGCATCGTTTGAGTTGATCGAAATTCCCCATGTACGTCAGTCCGGCAAGAATTCTGCTGACATCAGGATGGTGGTTGACGCACTGGATCTTTGTTACACCAAGGCGCATGTGGACACCTTCGTGATTATTTCCGGAGATTCTGACTTTTCTCCGCTGGTCTCCAAGCTGCGGGAAAACAACAAGCTGGTGATTGGGATCGGTGTCAAAAACTCCACCTCGGATCTGTTGATCGCCAATTGCGATGAGTTCATCTACTACGACGACCTGATCCGCAACGCCAAGCGCCGCAAGCCGGTGAAGAAAAAGACCAGCGGGCGCAAGGAAGGCGAAGCGCGGACGCCACAGAAAAAGAAGCAGGATGACCGTGCCGAAAAAGGCTTCGAGGAAGTGCTGGAAACGATTGACGGACTGTTTTCAGAGCGCTCCGATGAAGACAAGATATGGGGCTCAATGGTCAAACAGGCACTGAAGCGGCGCAAACCCGGATTCAGCGAAAGCTATCACGGTTTCCGTTCCTTCGGAAAAATGCTGGAGAAGATGGAAGCCGAAGGCATGATCTCGCTGGAGCATGATCAGAAATCGGGAAGCTACATCATCACCGGAGTCAGCTAGCACCGGTCTTTTTATTGTCTTTCCAGGATAACAAAGCCTCAACCCACCCCAATTTCCTGATGACCTCGCTGAAAGAGACGTCAAGCGGAGCCTCGATCCGTAACTGCCGGCCGTTCCCCGGGTGGATAAACTCAAGCGACCAGGCGTGCAAAAGCAGGCGGCGGCACCCCAGTTTTTGCTGAAACAACCGATTGTGCTCGCCCCGTCCGTAGGTCGTATCACCAATCAGGTGGTGGCTGATGTGCTTCATGTGCATGCGTAATTGGTGACGTCTGCCGGTCTCGGGGTACAGGCCAAGCAGGCTGTAACGCGACGTGGCGTAGGGATGCACCGGGTAAGGCAACTCCACCTGCGCGATGGGCTCGAAATGCGTCACGGCGTCGCGGGCTTCGGAAATCGTCTTCCGCGTGTCCCGGGGCGGGCGCAACGGGTGCGTTACCGTTCCGCCCGAGTCTATCCAGCCCCTGACTACAGCGAGATAACGTTTGTTGACCGCCCGGTCTTCGAAGCACTGTCCCAGCTTCCGAAGCATTTCTTTGTTGGCGGCGAATAGAACGACGCCGGACACCGGACGGTCCAGGCGGTGCGCCACGTGAGCCAGTTTCCCCCGGGATTTGCGCACCATGGCCAAAAGCGTTTCAGGCGTATCCTCCAGGATGCGACTGCCATGAACGGGCACGCCGGCGGGCTTGTTGATGCCCAGGAGTTGGTCATCGCGGTACAGGATATCTTGCGGCCGAAGAACTGCATGCGTCATGTGCTGCAGTTTCCATGCATACGGCGCAAAAAGAAACCCGGCTTACGCCGGGTCGGAATAGTAAAAGCAATGTCCTGTCCTGCGCGGTGTTCAGATCACAGCGGACACTTGTTGGTGATCAGCGCATTGAACCCCCTAGGCGCATGACCGTTTTTGCTCGTCCCCCAAGCATTCGGGCTTTCAAGCTGATGTGTGGACGGACAGCAGACTCAAGGAATAGGCTTGTGCCTGCTGCTCTGTCGTCAGATTGCAGGTGGCGATGATTCTTATGTTTTTGTTGCCGGGTAAGAAAGTCGAAAAATTTCTTCAGCTTGTCATCCATGACAGAAGCTCCATTGATTTCAGTGGCAGAAAATCCTCCGGTTGTGAAGGAGGGAGGCCGGAGCCCCGATTGGGCAAAGAGGGGCGGAGCTCCGGTTTCTCCCGCTAACTGCTACCAGTCAGTTAGTTACTTCACCTACTTATATACAAGATTCGAGCCAAAATATAAAAAACGTGAATTTACTATGTAAAACAGAGGTATAGGGTTTTATTCTGAGAACTCAGAATTTGAAAAGTTAGCAAAAGTGTCGATAAGTGTCAGTAGAACTGACGCATTTTGTCACATAGCCTGGTATTCAGGCTGCTTCATTCAGATTGACCTGTTACGCTGTCAACGGACCGGTTCCAGCCACGACCACTTGTCGCGGGTGCGGCCATCGAAGAGGCCAAAAAATTCATCCTGCAATACCTGGGTGACGGGGCCACAGCCGCCGTTGCCGATGGTCATGTGGTCCACTTGCCGCACGGGCGTAACCTCGGCCGCGGTGCCGGTCATGAAAACTTCGTCCGCAGCGTAAAGCTGTTCACGGGAAATGGTGCTTTCCTGCGTGCTTATGCCCAATTCGCTGGCGAGTATGATGACCGTTTCCCGGGTAAGGCCGCTGAGGATCGAAGAAGAAGCCGGCGGAGTGAGCAGCCGGCCTTTTTGCACGATAAAAATATTTTCGCCCGCCCCTTCACTCAACAGGCCGTCGCTGCCCAGACCGATTCCTTCTTCAAAGCCCCGGTCTCGCGCTTCCATCCCGATCAACTGGCTGGAAAGGTAATTACCGCCGGCTTTGACCCCGGGCGGCATGGTGTTGGGGGCAAGCCGCTGCCACGAAGTAATGCAGGCCTTGATGCCGTTCCTGAGCCCTTCCTCTCCCAGGTAAGCGCCCCACGGGCTGACAATAATGGAGACGTCAACCACGCTCATGTCTTTCGGCATGACTCCCAGTCCGCAATTTCCGCGCGCAACCAGCGGCCTGATGTAAGCGCTGGCAAGCCCGCTGTCACGGACGGTTTCACAGCATGCCTGGTGGAGTTCCTCAACGCTGTAAGGCACGGGAATTCGATAAACTGCAGCAGAATATTTCAGGCGCTCGAGGTGGTCCATGCCGCGAAAAATCATCGTGCCGTCCGGTGTTTCATAAGCACGGATACCCTCGAAAACGGATGAACCATAGTGTAGTGCGTGACTGGCAACATGCACCATGCAGTCTTTAGATTCGCGCAGTTTGCCGTTGAACCAGATTCGTCTTTCGTTGCTCATGACCAGTACCTGTTTTGAATTGAGTGTATCGACAGTGCGCCATGTTAAAGAAGATTGGGCTGCGCTGATACAATCTATGATACTAAGTACTGGAGCAGGGTTCATACTTGAATCGTCAGGTCACTCATCACCACCACCACGCGCCGCCGGATTACAGCAGGGCATTCGCCCTGGGCGTAACGCTGAACGTCGGTTTCGTCATTGTAGAGGCCGTTTTTGGCGTGCTTTCCGGCTCTCTGGCGCTGTTGACCGACGCGGGCCACAACCTGAGTGATGTGCTTGGCCTGTTGCTGGCATGGGGCGCCGCCGCCCTGGCCAAAAAAAAGCCGTCGCCGCGCCGCACTTACGGATTTTCCAGGGCAACCATCATCGCTTCAGTTTTCAGCGGCTTGCTGCTGATGGGCGCCGTGGGCGCCATTGGCTGGGAGGCGGTCGGCCGGCTCATGGACCCGCCACAGCCTGCTGGCATGACCATCATGCTGGTGGCGGGTATCGGGGTCGTGATCAATACACTCACCGCTTTGTTATTCCTGTCAGGCAAAGACGTTGACCTGAATATTCGCGGCGCTTTTCTGCACATGGCCGCCGACGCCGTGGTTTCACTTGGCGTGGTTGTCTCAGGCGCCCTGATCCTGTTCTACGGTTTGAACTGGATTGACCCGCTGGTCAGCCTGGTGATTGCGGCGGTGATCTTCATCTCGACCTGGAGTCTGCTCAGGGACTCGCTGAACCTCGCCGTAGATGCGGTGCCGAGGAATGTGGATCCCGCCGCTGTGCGGGAATATTTGTCGGGCCTTGAGGGGGTGAAGGAACTGCACGACCTGCATATCTGGCCAATGAGTACGACCGATACGGCGCTGACGGCCCACCTGGTCATGACGCAATTTCCAGACAGTGATCAATTTCTTAATGAGGTCGCTAGGGAACTGCAGGAACAATTTTCCATCAAGCATCCGACCATACAGCTGGAACGACACGATAGTGATATCGTTTGCAGCCAGTCGGTGTATTGTGCTGATTGATCGCAGCCGCTTCGAGGTTTGAGCCATGTACAGCGAACTTTTTTCCCAGGCATTGGTTTATCTGCTGGCGGCAGTACTGGCCGTGCCGCTTGCGAAACGCCTGGGGCTAGGTTCCGCCCTGGGCTATTTATTGGCCGGGGTCGTGATCGGTCCCTTCGTGCTCGGCCTGATCGGGCCGGAAGGCCAGGACGTGATGCATTTCGCCGAGTTCGGCGTGGTGCTGATGTTGTTCCTGGTGGGCCTGGAACTGGAACCGGAAGTGTTGTGGCGGATGCGCGTGCCCATCCTGGGACTGGGCGGGTCACAGGTCATCATCTCGGCATCCGTGATTGGAGGAGCGGCCTGGTATTTCGGGCTGCCATGGCAGACGGCCACGGCGATTGGGTTGATCCTTGCGCTGTCATCGACCGCCATTGTTCTGCAGACGCTTAATGAAAAATCGTGGACGGGCACGCGAGCAGGCCGGGCGGGTTTTGCCGTGCTGCTGTTCCAGGATATCGCGGTCATCCCCATTCTGGCCCTTCTGCCGTTTCTCGCGCTGGAAGGGGCCGTATCCACAACCGCGGTGGACGCCGCCCACGGCGCGCAGGCGGGTCTGGCCGGATGGTTGCGCGGGCTGGTGGTGCTGGGAGTTGTGCTGGCAATCGTCATCAGCGGACGTTTCCTGATGCGGCCTGTTTTTCACTGGATTGCCTCAACCCGGAGCCTCGAGCTGTTTATTGCCACCGCGCTTACATTGATCGTTGGCATCACGCTCGCAATGGAGTACGTCGGGCTGAGTCCCGCTCTCGGCACTTTCCTGGCCGGCGTCGTGCTGGCTGAAAGCGAGTTCAAGCACGAGTTGGAATCCAACATCGAGCCATTCAAGGGGCTGCTGTTGGGTCTGTTTTTCATCTCCGTGGGCGCCAGTCTGGATTTCGGAATTGTCGTCGGTCAGCCCGCCCTCGTGCTGATGCTGATGGCTGCGCTGATCCTCAGCAAGTTCTTCGTGCTGCTGATGCTGGGCAAGCTGTTCAAGCTGAATTTGGCGGACAATCTGATGTTTGCCTTCCTGTTGGCCCAGGGGGGCGAATTCGCATTCCTGCTGTTCTCCTTCGCGACCCAGAACAGGGTCGTCAGCAGTGAGATATCCAATCTGCTCAACGTCGTTGTTGTCCTGACGATGATGTTGACCCCGCTGTTGATCATCGCCTATGAAAAATGGGTACGGCCACGCTTTACCGATTGTGTATCGCCGCCGGAGGATGATGAGATCGCCGCTGAGCCCAATCCGGTGATCGTGGCCGGATACGGCCGTTTCGGCCAGATCGTCTCTAGAATGCTGAGCGCCGATGGGATCCAAACCACTTTGCTCGATCATGACTCCAGCCAGATTGAATTGACTGCCCGTTTCGGCAACAAGGTTTTCTATGGAGACGCCAGCCGGTTGCAGTTGCTGCAGGCCGCTGGTGCGGAAGAAGCCAAACTGCTGGTCATTGCGATCGACGAGCGCGACAAGGCCGTGCAGATGGTCACTGCGGCCAAGAAGTTCTTTCCGCACTTGCAGATCCTCGCCCGGGCTTACGACCGGTCGCACAACTACCGTCTGATGGAAGCCGGGGCGGATGTCATCACGCGGGAAACCTTTGGGTCAGCACTGATCATGGGCGAGGAGGCGCTGAAACTTCTCGGCTATGACGATGCCCGCGCCTACCGCCTGATGCGATCGTTTAAAAAGCACGATGAGGAAGGCTTGAGCAAGCTCTATGAAGTCTGGGGTGATGACCATGCGTACGGATTACAAGTCAGGCAAAGTATCGAGCAGCTGGAAAAAGTGCTCAAAGATGACAGCGAGGAGTCGGTGGAGGATTTTCGCCAGGCATGGCAGCAAATGAGGGGCGCGGAAAAACGCCGGTTTCCTGAAGGCTGACGATGAATCCACCATCAGCCGGCGGCTGGCCGCGGGTCGCCTGCGGCTTTAGAGCCGCAGGCCATACTTTTGCGCTTCAGCTTTTAGGGCGTTCGTAATGGTCAGCAAGTACCTGGGCGACACAGGACGTGAGTTTCCGGGCGAACGGAATGTGGATGAACTCGTTGGGTCCATGCGCGTTGGAGTTCGGCCCCAGTACGCCGGTGATCATGAACTGGGCCTCCGGAAAAAAATCACCCAGCATCGCCATGAACGGGATGGTGCCGCCTTCACCCATGTACATTACGCCCTGGCCATAGGCATCCTGGGAAGCTTTTTCCAGTGATTCATGCAGCCAGGGAGCGATGTCTGGCGCATTCCAACCGGAAGCAGCATGGTCCGGTTCGAAAGAGACCCTCGCATTGTCTGGCGGATCAGCCTCCAGCGTAGCCCGCATTTTACGTGTCGCCTGTTCCCCGTCGACAGTGGGCGGCAGGCGCATCGAAAGTTTGAGTGCCGTATGGGGGCGCAGTACATTTCCGGCTGATGCCAGCGCCGGCATTCCCTCGGCTCCGGTGACCGACAGGGCCGGGCGCCAGGTTCGGTTCAGAAGTCGTTCCAGGTTGTTGTCCGCCTGCGGCTGGACGCCCTCACAGAACGGGTAGGCGTTGAAAACTCCGTCGCCCAGTGCCTCGGCCATAAGCTGGTTTTGCTCTTTGCGTTGTTCCGGAATCTCAGCGTGAAGGTAATCCGGCAGGATTTTTCCGGTGTTCTCGTCCTCCAGGCGGCTGAGAAGCCGGCGCAGAACCCTGAAACTGGAGGGTACTACCCCAGAGGCGTAACCTGAATGCACACCTTCCTCGAGCACGTCCGCACTGAGCGTGCCGGCCGCCATGCCGCGGAGTGATACCGTCAGCCACAGTTGGTCGTAGTTACCGGCTCCGGAATCAAGGCACACCACCAGCGAGGGTGTGCCGATCCGGCTCCGAAGATGATCGATGTAAAAGGGCAGGTCATAACTGCCGGATTCCTCACAGGCCTCGATGATAACCACGCAACGGGCGTGCGGACGGCCTTCAAGCTGCAGCGCCATTAAGGCGGTCAGCGATGCGTAGGCGGCATAACCGTCATCCGCGCCGCCGCGGCCATACAATTTACCGTCCTTCATGACCGGCAACCATGGACCCAGGTCATCAGCCCAGCCGGTCATTTCGGGCTGCTTGTCCATATGCCCGTACATCAGGATGGTGTCATCACCACTGCCCGGGATGTCCATGAAAATGAGCGGGGTTCTTCCCGGCAGTCGAACGATCTCGCACTCCATGCCTTTGACATCCTGGTTCCTGCACCAGGCAAAAATCTGTTGAATGGCGTCTTCGATGTAGCCGTTTTTCTCCCAGTCCGGGTCGAAATGGGGTGACTTGGCCGGGATTTTTATGTACTCGACCAACTCGGGAACGATCGAGTCGGTCCACACTTCATCGACAAATTTCTGCACTGATTGATGATCCATAATTTCGTCCTGATTGAGATTGATATGCGTTGGTGTGATTATTACACGCAGCGTTTTTACCTGCCATGAATACCCTGCTCCCATTGCCCTGAAGTGTCTGTTATGCTGGCGGCACTTCAAACAAGACTCGGAGATAACGAGTGAACACCCAAAGCGAAGCATTGAAACAACCGGATATTCCACCCGGCGAGATCATGGGGCACCCGAAGGCACTCTGGCAGCTTTCCAATATCGAAATGTGGGAGCGTTTTTCCTACTATGGCATGCGCGCTTTGCTCGCCGTTTATGTCGCCACCACCTTTTTCAGCCATATGGGCGACCAGGCCAATGCGGAAGCGAGCCTGGTCTATGGCGGTTATACGGCAATGGTTTATGCAACCGGCATCATCGGCGGCTACATCGCCGATCACGTCCTGGGTTACCAGCGATCGATTCTTCTGGGCGCCCTGATCATGGCGGCGGGGTTATTCCTTCTGCTGATCGAGGACCTGAACTGGTTCCTGGTCGGCCTGTCTCTGATTGTCGCCGGCAACGGCCTGTTCAAACCCAACATCTCAACCATGATCGGCAAACTGTACGCGCCGGGTGACGTCCGCAGGGACTCCGGCTTCACGATTTTCTACATGGGCATCAATCTTGGAGCCCTGATCGCTCCCCTGGTCACCGCGACGTGGATCGGGGCCACATGGGGTCTGAAATGGGGTTTCTTCGCGGCCGCAATCGGCATGATCCTGTCCACCCTTTTCCTTGAAGTAGCCAAGAAATCACTCGGCCACGTTGGGCTTCCGGCCAAGGGAAAAGACGGCTGGGGGCGGTTTTTCCTGGTGGGTATCGGCGCCTTGGTGATGTCAGTGGGCGTGTTTTTCCTGCTCTCGGAAAGCGAGATCCTGGGATGGTTACTGGGCGCCATCATGATTGGCCTGATCATCTATTTCGTTGTTTCCGGGATCAGGAGCGGAGACAAAGTCCAGCTCCAGCGGTACATTGCCATGATCATCCTGTTCGTGGCCAACGCCTGTTTCTGGGCCCTGTTCGAGCAGGCCGGAAGCTCCATGAATTTCTTTGCGCGGGAATTCGTCACGCCCATGGTTGGCAGCATGGAAACCTGGCAGGCCGGCGGTTTTGGTATCTTCCAGTCATTGAACCCGCTGTATATCCTGCTGTTTGCACCGCTGTTCGCCGCCATCTGGCCGTGGCTGGACAAGCGCAACATGAATCCGTCTATTCCACGCAAATTTGCGCTGGGCCTGATCCAGGTTTCACTGGGCTTCTACGTGCTGGTGTTCGCCATCGCCAATTTCCAGAATGCCGCCGGCCTGGTGCCGTGGTTCTTCCTGGCATTCTGTTACTTGCTGCACACCACCGGCGAGCTGTGCCTCTCCCCGATTGGTCTCTCCATGGTTACCAAGCTGGCCGCGGAGAAAGAAACCGGCATGGCCATGGGCGGCTGGTTCCTGTCGATCGCTATGGCCCAGTACGTGGCCGGCCTTATTGCGGCGATCGCCTCCGGCGGCGGCCACGGGCCGGAAGCCGGCGCTGCCATTAGCCAGTATTCCGACACTTACATGCTGCTGTTCTGGGTTGGCCTCGGGTTTGGTCTGGCTTACCTGATCGTTGCGCCGTTGATCAACAAGCTGATGCATGGCGTGAAGTAGCAACAGATGTCTGTATTAAAAAAACCGCGGGACTTCCTGGTCCCGCGGTTTTTTTTATGCCTGCCTGAGATTTGAGGGGGAAACTTCTGAGGTGGATCAGCACAGTTTCGGCTGTTCTCCTGGCCTTCCCCGGCGGCCAGTCATTTGACCGGGTAACCTGTCAATTCAAGATAGCCTACGCCACGGCTGCCCGGATCTTTGCCTGACACGGTTACCGAGCCCTCCCAGTAGGGAAAATCCACTTCCATCCATTGATCCGGATGGGTAGCCCGGACCTCGACTTCGCGCCCAATCTCCGGCAACTCAATTTTCCAGTACAGGGGTAATGCACGCCCGGCGACCATTTCGGTTTCGAGCACCCTAAAGTTGATCAAGGATGGTTCCAGCGCGAATGAAATGCCTTCCGGGCTTATCAGTACGCCGTGCCGGTAATTGCTTTGCTGACTGCTCTCGTGTTGACGCAGCCGGAACAGCATCAGTTTTTCGCCGCTTTCCAGGTGCAGCGCGAACCAGTCCCAGCCGGCCTGGTCCGGTTGCAGGAACTGGCTGCTCCATTCATGGTCCAGCCAGGCGCGCCCGCTGACAGCGACGGACTCACCCCCTATCGTCAACTCCCCGGCGGCTTGCAGGAAAGGCTGGCTGTAGTAATAGGATCCCCCGCCTTGCGGGTGTTTCTGAGAGAATCCTTGCTCGCCCTGCAAAACCAGCGGCCGGTCGCTGTCGAGGCTCAGTTCCAGCTTGTGGGATTCCTGCCTGGCTTGCGCCTTCAGCGGCAGCCATCCGGAAGACGTGCTGTGCAGGCTCCAGTCATCCAGCCAGGCGGCAAAGGGCGACGCGATGACCCCCGCACGGGATTCATCCGGCTCACGTTCACCTCTTGCGTAGCGTTGAAAAGCCGTGTGGCCGTCCGGCCACGTCAGCGCGAAATGGGCCATGTATATCTGCGAATGCTGGGTTGCGACGGGCGGTTCGACCGGGTCCGGCGGGCTCACAGCAGTGCGGAACAGGGTCCACTGGGCTCCGTACGCCCGCCCTTTTGCGTCCTGCAGATTGGCCGTCAGGTACCACCACTCGATCCGGTAGTCAGGATGCGCGCCGTGATCCTCCGGAAATCGCGGCACACGGCCTTTTTCAGCCCGGGTGTAACCCTCGGCTGCCTGCGCCAGCACCGCAAAATCGGACGCTGGCTCTTGTTGCGGCGGCCGGTCGCAGGCCGCCGCAATTGCCCCGAACAAGCCCGCCAGGACAACACGCAAGACGTTCACAGCGCCTGTTCCCGCAATAGCGCGGCCGGTGATGTTTTCAACAGTCGAAACGAGGGCAGGGCGACCGCCAGGATCAGGCTGCCCGAGGCGATTACTGCCAGCAAAATGTAATGCTGCAAGTCCGGGTGCAGCGGAAAACTCCAGCCGAAAGCCACCGGTGTTACGATCGCCGCAAGATAGGCAGCCAGGACCGTTCCGAACGGCCACACCAGCGACATGCACAGCAACCCCAGCAACCCCCATTGCGACAACAGCAGCCAGCCTCTCTCCCTGCGGCTCACCCCAAGGCTTGCGAGCAGGGCCTGTTGCCCGACGCGGTGATGGTGGATGGCGCTGACGGCACAGAACATGCCGATGCCGGCCACCAGCAAGGTCAGCGCATTGAGCGCGTGAGTGACGGTGAACGTGCGGTCGAAAACTGCAAGGCCGATCTGCTTGAGCTCGACCTGGTCGATCAACTGCCCTTCATCCAGTTCGAATGCTTCACTCAATTGAGCGCTTACCGATTCCCACGCAGTATCTTTCGGTCCGTAAATCGCCTGCCCGGCAGACGCAAGCCGCGGCCAGCAATTTTCGAATAAAGCCTGGTCGAGCATCCATTGTGATTGCGGATTTCCATAGTCGTGATACACGCCTAATACGGGCAGATCCGGGCGGTTCTCACACACGTTCAACGGTTGACCGGATTGCCAGCCATCGAGGCGCCAGGCGCGTTCACTGATATAGACGCCCTCGCCGGCCCTGAACCTCTGCTGGGCATTCTGCTCCGACCGGATAAGGTCGACACTGTTCTCAAATCGATTTCCCGGCTGCAGACTGACCACTTCGATCTGCACCGCATTCCCTCGGGGGTTCTCCGCGGTCAGGCTGGTTCGGTAGCGTTCGGCCATGCTGAGCTCGGGCGACTGACCGGCGAGCCACGCCCGCAATTCAGCCGGTTCCTGCCGGCTGCGCAGGTACAGGTCCGCCGCCAGCCTCTGGTCCAGCCATTCATCCGTGGCGACCCGGAAGCTACTGATCATGGTGTTCAGCCCGCTGTTTGCGACCAGGGCCAGCGTCATGGCCATCAGGGCCAGCGAGGCCGGGCCGAGGAGCCACCGGCTGTCGGCAATCAGCCAGGACAATCGGGCCTTTCGGGCCGGGATCAGCCGCTGCAGACCCGCCAACAGGATGCGCAGTACCGTGGGCAGCAGCAGCGCGGCGCCCAGCAGCAGACTGGCCATTCCAGCCAGGGCCAGCCAGAGTGAGCCCGCCGTGACTCCGAGCACCAGGGCCGCCAGCAAAAATACTACGGACGCGAGCAACATGAGACGGTCACGGCGGACCACGACCTGCTCCTGCCAGCGGGTTTGCCAGCGCTCCAGCAGAGGCGTGTCCAGCGATTCGCGCAGCGGAAACAGGGCGCACAGGCCGGCGGCAATGGCCGTCATCAGCAACGGCAGCCAGATGCCCGCGGGCACCAGGCCGTCCGGATAAGCGATGTAAACACCGTAAAGTTGCGCCAGGGTTCGTCCCACACCGGGCAGCAGCCAGGCAGCCATTTGAGCGCCCAGCAGAAATCCGATCAGGCTGCCGCCGAGCAGGAAAATAAGGAGCTCGAGTGACAGGCCCGTTTTCAACTCACTGCGGGTAACGCCGGCCAGGCGCAGCTTCCGGATCAGTTCACGCCGGTCTGTATAGCTGAATGCCAGGGCGTTGTACGTGAGGAAAATGCCCACGACGAATGCCAGCAGACCCATTGCCGCCAGGTTCAGGTGGAAACTCCGGGTCAGTTCGGCGGGGTCGGGAGCCTCGGCGCCGGTGACGAATTCGAGATAATCAGGCAATGCCGCTCTCAAGTCAGCCAGGCGGCCGCTTGCTGCCGGAAACACGGCCAGGTAGGAAATCTCCCCGTCGCTGTCAGTCAGAGCCTGCAGTGCGCCAATGTCCAGCAGCATGCGGTGGCCAAGCTGCCGGTCCGGAACAGGGACGATCCCGGGAAGTACATCGCCCGAGTCCAGCTCAATCGGCTCGCCCTCGCTCCAGCCCAGTTGCTCGAGCCGGCCCGGGGCGGCCCAGGTCTGGTAGGGCGGGAAAGGGAAGTCCGCAAAACCGTTACCGCCCGGTGCCGATTCGCTGTCTGCTCCCGCGGCGGCCATGCCGGTCATAGCGAACAGGTCGATACCCAGTAATTCCAGCGGCTCACCGCCCGCCGTGCGCACCATCCGGCGCAGCACAGGCGCGACCATGTCGAAACCCTCGCGGCGCAGGCGGACGTAGTCTCTTGCGGATACCGGCTCCCGTTCGGCCGTGCTCTGAATCTGTGCGACCGGTCCGGCACCGAGTATCCGTTCACCGTCGCTATAGCTGGCCCGCGCCTGTGCGTTGATCAACAGCGTGCCAACCAGCAAAACGTTGGCAATCACGATACCCGTCAACAAAAACAATCCCTGCACCGGATGGCGCCGGTAGTGACTCAGCAATGTCCAAAAAATCGTCACAGCCCCGGAATACCTTTACCGCAGAGCATGTAAATGCCCTTCTTCCAGCAGCAGGCGGCGGTTGGCGAACTCGGCCATTGCGCGATTGTGCGTTACCAGCAGCAGGCTGCAACCCGATTCCTCCACGAGGCGCGCCATCAGTTTCATGACCTGGCGACTCAGCGTGTCGTGCAGATTTCCGGTCGGTTCGTCTGCAAAAACCAGCTTTGGCTGATGTGCCAGCGCCCGCGCAATGGCGACACGTTGTTGTTGTCCGCCCGATAACACCTCCACCGGCCGGTTCAGCAGCGGCGCCAGTTCGAGAACGCCGGTCAGCTCGTCAATCCAGGCATCCCTGTCCCCCAGTCCGTTGAGACGGCGCTGAAACAGGATGTTATTCCGTACATTCAAGCCCGGAAGCAGGTTGAATTGCTGGAACACGAAGCCCAGGTGTTTCCGCCTCATCAAGGCGAGCCCACTCTCGTTCAGGGTCGAAAGGTCCTGTCCGAGGACCTGTACACTGCCCGCATCGGGGTCTTCCAGTCCGGCCGCAATTTGCAGCAGAGTGCTCTTGCCGTTGCCGCTGGCGCCCAGCAGGGCCAGACTCTCACCGGGCTTCAGAGTCAGGTCGATTCCATCGAGCACGAGGAGTTCGCTCTCTCCATCGTGAAATGACTTGGAAATGGACTTGAGTTCAAGCATGGGATAGGTTTCGGGGTGATTCCGGAATCATAGCATCGCACGGCAACGGTGAATGAACAGTGAAGAGATCCGGTGGCCGAATGACGTCAAACGGGGAGATTTATGAAAACACTGCGCCTGGTACTGGGCGATCAACTCAACCGGTCCATCAGCTCGCTGGATGACATCGACCCAAAACGTGATGTCGTCCTGATGGCGGAGGTTCACGATGAGGCAACCTATGTGCCGCACCACCAGCAAAAAATCGTGCTGGTACTGTCCGCCATGCGCCATTTTGCGGAGTTACTGGCCTGCGAAAGCATTACTGTTGACTACGTGCGCATGTCGGATGAAGGCAATACCGGGTCGTTCACCGGCGAGTTGGAGCGGGCGCTCAAGCGGAACCAGTGTGAGCGCGTAGTGGTGACCGAACCCGGCGAATGGCGGGTCGATCAAATGATGCAAAAATGGGAGGCGTGTCTGGGCGTTCCGGTTGAAATCCGACAGGACAACCGTTTCTTTTGTTCCCTTGACGGATTCGCGGACTGGGCGGAGGGCCGCAAAAATTTGCGCATGGAGTTCTTCTATCGCCAGATGCGGCGCGAGACGGGTTGGCTGATGGAGGGCGACAAGCCGCTGGGCGAACGCTGGAACTACGACAGCGAGAATCGTAAATCCCTGCCGAAGGACAAAGCGCTTCCGCGCCGGAATCGCTTTGAGCCGGACCCGATAACGCAGGAAGTCATCAAGCTGGTCAGCGACCGCTTTGGAGACCATTTCGGTGAGCTGGAGCATTTTGGCTGGGCGGTCACGCGTGAGGACGCACTGCAGGCTCTGGATGATTTCGTTAGTGTCTGCCTGCCCGACTTCGGTAACTACCAGGACGCGATGAAAAGCGGCGAGGACTTCCTGTTCCACGGGCTGGTGTCGCCCTATCTGAACCTTGGCCTGTTGCTGCCGCGCGAAGTGTGCGAGGCTGCGTTGCAAGCCCTGGAGCACGAAGAAGCGCCGCTGGCCGCCGTAGAGGGGTTTGTGCGCCAGATTCTGGGCTGGCGCGAGTACGTGCGCGGTCTTTACTGGTTGAAAATGCCGGACTATGCCCAGAGCAACTACCTGAATGCCAAACGGCCGTTGCCTGAGTTCTACTGGACCGCACGGACCGAATTGAACTGCCTGCGCCAAACCATAGAATCGACCCGGGACAATGCCTACGCACACCACATCCAACGGCTGATGGTCACCGGGAACTTCGCCTTGCTGGCCGGCCTTGAGCCCGCCGAAGTCGAGGACTGGTATCTGCGGGTTTACGCCGATGCGTTCGAGTGGGTTGAATTGCCGAATACCCACGGCATGGCTCTTTACGCAGACGGCGGAGTCATGGCGTCCAAGCCTTATGCGGCCTCCGGTGCTTACATCAACCGGATGTCTGACTATTGCGCCGACTGCAAATTCGACCCGAAACAGAAACTGGGTGAGAAGGCCTGTCCCTTCAACTATCTTTACTGGCATTTCCTGATCCGAAATCAGGACCCGCTGAAGTCGAATCCCCGAATGGGCCTGGCCTACCGGAACCTGGACAGAATGGACCCGGATCAACAGAGTGACATCGTGGAGCAGGCTGAGCGATTTCTGGACGCATTGGATGAATAACGGCCGGCAAGGCTGGGTTATACTCCTGAGATATGAAACTTGAATTTTTCGGCGCTGCCGCCGAGGTAACCGGCTCCTGCCATATTTTGCATATCGGTGGCCGGCAGGTTCTGCTGGACTGCGGCCTGATCCAGGGTAGCCGGCGGGATGAAGAGCGCAACCGCGACCCGTTTCCATTCGACGCCTCCGGAATTGACGCCGTCGTGCTGAGCCACGCCCACCTGGATCATTGCGGGCGTCTTCCGCTGTTGGTGAAAAGGGGCTTCAAAGGTCCCATTTACACGCAGGACGCCAGCTGCGAGCTGGTTGCGATCCTGCTCGCGGATGCGGCGCACCTGGCCGAAAGGGACGCCGAGTATAAGAGCCGGAAAACCGGTAAAAAAGTCAAGCCGCTTTACACTGTCGCCGAGGGCGAGCGTGTGATCCGCCAACTGCAAAACCGGAAATACCGCGAAATTTTCGAAGTGGTGGACGGCATGAAGGTACGGTTCAGGGATGCCGGGCATATCCTGGGTTCCGCCTCGGTTGAAGTCTGGCTGAGCGAGAACGGCGCCGAGCGGAAGATCGTGTTTTCCGGCGACCTGGGCCAATACGACACGCCGATTTTGCGGGATCCGGAACCCATTGACCGGGCCGACTTCGTGTTGATGGAGAGCACCTACGGCGGCCGCCGCCATCGGGATCGTGCAGAGACCGTCAAGGAACTCGGCGAGATACTCACCTCAGAGCGCAGCCGCAAGGGCAACATCCTGGTGCCCGCATTTTCCATCGGCCGCAGCCAGGAGATCATGTACCAGCTCGGCAAACATTTCGACGAGTGGGACCTGGGACGTTTTCAAATCTATCTCGACAGCCCGATGGCAATCGAAGCTTCGAAGGTTTACTGGTCGAATACCCATTTATACGACGAAGAAGCCACGCGGCTGCGCTCCGAAAACGGGGGCATGCCCCTGCTTCCCAACCTGAAGCTCAGCCGGCATCCGGAGGAATCGATGGCCATCAACCGGATCAGGTCGGGCGCAATCGTCATTGCCGGCAGCGGAATGTGCAACGGCGGCCGGATCATTCATCACCTCAAATACAACCTGGCTCGCGAAGAGACCCAGGTGCTGATCACCGGTTACCAGGCCAATGGATCCCTGGGCCGGCGCTTGGTCAACCGTGAACAGTCGGTGCGGATTCATGGCCGTACAATCCCGGTCAGGGCCACCGTTCACACGGTGGGCGGGCTGTCCGCCCACGGTGATCAGGACGACCTGGCGCGCTGGTACGAATGCATGGAAAACCGGCCTCCCGTGTACCTGGTGCATGGTGAAGTTGATTCGCAGGAAGATTTTCGGAACTACCTCGGCAAGCGCAACGGCGCCGAAATTCACCTTCCAAAGCCGGGGGATTTCCTCGAACTGTAGGAGCGGG
Source organism: Lysobacterales bacterium (assembly GCA_013001885.1). Classification (GTDB taxonomy): domain Bacteria; phylum Pseudomonadota; class Gammaproteobacteria; order Xanthomonadales; family SZUA-36; genus JAHEFT01. The sequence continues at coordinate 33,123 of JABDLD010000064.1, read as the reverse complement.
TAATGTCTGATAAAACCACTACCAGTTTCATGCGCTCCCTGTGCATGGGGCGGATTGAACAGGACTGTCTTTTTCCCTTCCCGGTGTTGTCTGCGGATCAAAAGGAGATGCTGCATGAAATTGCCGGAGCGCTCGAGGGCCTGCTGGGATCGCGCACGGAGGATTTTAGCCAGTGGGATGCCGATGGCGATATGCCGGCCCAGTTCATCGAGGAACTGAAAGAATTCGGCATGTTCGGGTTGATCATTCCGGAAGAGCATGGCGGCATGGGTCTGGGCAACATGGCTTATTCCCGCACGCTGCAGGAAGTGGGCCGTTATGATGCTTCCGTCGCGGTCACGATCGGAGCGCACAGTTCCATCGGTATGCGCGGTCTTCTCTTGTTCGGCACCGATGAGCAAAAAAGCCGCTACATGCCGAAGCTGGCCAGTGGCGAGATGATCGCGGCCTTTTGCCTGACCGAGCCTGGCGCCGGTTCCGACGCCGCGGCGATCAAGACCACCGCGGTCAGGAAGGACGGCGGCTGGGTGCTCAACGGCAGCAAGCTCTGGATTACCAACGGCGGATTTGCTGAATTCTTCACGGTATTCGCCCGCACGGGCACCGGGGACGGGCAAGGCAAAATGACCGCCTTTATCGTGACCAAAGACATGGATGGGGTCAGCATCGGGCCGCATGAGGACAAAATGGGTTTGCGCGCCAGTTCGACCACCTCGGTCCTGTTTGACGACGTACACGTGCCGGGGGAAAACGTGCTGGGCGAGGAGGGCCTGGGTTTCAAGGCAGCCATGCAGATCCTGAACAGCGGCCGTACCGGTTTGGGCGGCGGATCGGTTGGCGGCATGAAACACCTGATAGAACTGTCGACCCGACAGGCCAACGAACGCAAGACCTTTGGCCAGCCCATCTCCAGTTATGGCCTGATCAAGGAAAAAGTTGGCCAGATGGTGGTGGACTGTTATACCTCCGAGGCCGTAGTGACGATGGTGGGCGGTCTGATCGACGAAGGCTGCGAAGAGTATGCGGTCGAGGCCGCGATCTCCAAGGTCTACGCGACCGAGTGCCTGGCGCGCAGTGCCGACGAGGCGCTGCAGATCGCAGGAGGTAACGGTTTCATGCGTGAATATCCGTATGAACGGATCGTGCGCGACTGCCGGATCAATAGGATCTTCGAAGGCACCAATGAAATTCTGCGTCTGTTCATTGCACTGACGGCAATGAACGACGTGGCGACGCAGTTGAAAGAGTTGTCCCGCTCGATGAAAGGTGTTTTCAATGATCCGATCAAGGGTTTTGGGGTGATGTCGGACTATGCCCGCAAGCACGCCGGATTGAGAATCAGGCGCGGTGATATCGGTAAAATGACGGGCCTCGATCCGTCCATACAGCCGCAGGTGGATATCTTCGAGAAAAAGACGCGCAACCTGGCGCAGGCGGCTGACCGGATACTGCGCAAGCACGGCAAAAACATCATCGGCAAACAGTTTGCAACCAAGCGACTGGCCGACATCATGATCGACTTGTTCGTGATGGCCTGCACCCTCAGCCGCGTTCAGGCTTCGATTGACGCCAACGGCGTTGAGAAAGCCTCCCGGGAGATAGAAATCCTGAAGGTCTTCACGCGTGAGGCAAGGATCCGCATCAAGCGGAATTTCCGCCGCATCGACAACAACGAGGACGAGTTGCTGAAGGCCCTGGCGGTGGATGCATTCGAGGCGGAACGCTATCGCTGGGATACGATTTGAATTATTGTCCGCCGTGCCGCGCCTGCAGCACGGCGGTGACGTCAGCCAGGGTCAGGCCGCTGGCCCTGAGCAGCACCAGCAGGTGATAAAGCAAATCGGCAGACTCGTTGGCGAGTTCCTCGATATCACCTGAAGTTGCCGCCAGCGCAGTTTCTACGCCTTCCTCACCCACCTTCTGGGAAATGCGCTTGATCCCGGCCTCGAAAAGCCGGGTGGTGTAACTGCCCTCCGGCCGGTCAATTTCACGCTGTGCGATTAAACGCTCCAGGCCGGCCAGGAAGGCGAGTTGGGGCTGGGTATTGTTGTCGCCGTCAAAACAGGTATCGGTGTTCCGGTGGCAGGCGGGGCCTGACGGAACCGCCATCACCAGCAGGCAGTCTCTGTCGCAATCCGCATGAACCGCGGCCAGTGCGAGCGTGTTGCCGGAGGTTTCGCCCTTGGTCCAGAGCTGCCGGCGGCTGCGGCTCCAAAACGTGACGCTGCCGCTCTCCAGGGTTTTCTCAAGTGCTTCTCGACTCATGAACGCCTGCATCAGCACCCGGCCGTCAAACGCGTCCTGGACGATGGCGGGCAACAGCCCCTCGGTCTTGGCCCAGTCGAGATTCTCAATATCCGTAGTATGGGTTATCAGCATGGCCGTACCTCGATGCCGGCGGCAGCCAGCGTTCGTTTCAGTTCTGGAATCGGGATCTGGCCCGAGTGGAATACCGTTGCGGCCAGAGCTGCGTCCACGTCTGCTTCCTCGAACACCGAAATGAAGTGTTCTACGGCGCCGGCGCCGCCGGAAGCCACCAGGGGAATGGGCAAAATCTGCCTGGCAGCCGCGAGTTGCGCGATATCGTAGCCGGCCCGCGTGCCGTCCGCCGACATGCAGTTGAGTACGACCTCACCCGCGCCGCGGTCGACCACTTCGGTCAGCCAGTCGAGCGTTTGCCGGCCGGGCGTTTTCATAGCGTCCGGAGTGCCGGTGTGTGATCTCACGGTAAAAACGCCCTCGTCGGCAATCGAATCGACTCCGATTACGACGCATTGACTGCCGAACGCCTTCACCAGTTGATTGATCAGGCTGGGGTCCTCGAGCGCCGGCGTGTTGATCGATATTTTGTCCGCGCCCTGGGAGAGAATCCGGCCGGCGCTCTCCACGCTGCGGATGCCGCCGGCAACACAGAAGGGTATATCGATGGTCTCGGAAACACGCCTTACCCAGCGGGTATCCACGCTGCGGCCTTCGGGGCTGGCCGTGATGTCGTAAAAAACGAGCTCGTCTGCGCCCTCATCACGGTAACGGGCTGCCAGTTCAATGATGTCGCCCATCACGCGATGGTCTCGGAACTGGACACCCTTGACCACCAGGCCGTCGCGCACATCCAGGCAGGGAATGATGCGCCGGGCCACCCCGCTGTTCACGATTTGGCTCATGATAGGGCCTCAATCGCCTCAGCGACGGTGAAACAGCCTTCCAGCAAAGCCTTCCCGGTGATCGCGGAATCTGCACCGGTGCGCGCCAGTTTGCGCAGATCCTGCAGACCGCTGACACCTCCGGAAGCCTGTAACGCGAGCTCCGGATAGCGCGCCGCAAGTTCCTGGTAAAGGGGGATATTGGGTCCGGACATTGCGCCATCTCTGCCAATATCCGTGCACAGCAGGTGCTTCAAACCTTTGTCGGCGTAGAAGTCCAGCAACTGCCAGAGCGTCTGGCCCGAACCCCGTGTCCAGCCGTGCGTGCGCGGCCAGGGGATGCCGTTTTCGTCCATTCGCACGTCCAGTGCTGCAACCAGTCTGTCGGTACCGAATTCTGTCAACCACTCGGAGAAAGTGTCCGGTTGGGTCACCGACACGCTGCCCACGACGACGCGGCTGGCGCCGTGATCGAGGCGTTCACGGATGTCTTCCCGGTCGCGAACGCCGCCTCCGGTTTGAACGGACTGTTGCGCCTTGCCGAGCAAGCGAAGCAGCGGACGGATGTCCGCGCTTTCGCCGTCGCGGGAGGCCGCCAGATCGACTACGTGCAGCCATTTTGCGCCCTGTTGGGCATAAGTATCAGCCAGCTTGACCGCGTCCATTTCGTACACCTTGCATTTCTTGAAGTCGCCGTGCAGCAGGCGCACACAACTACCGTCGAGCAGGTCAATTGCCGGCAGGATTTGCAGGTTCTTCACAGAGGCGTCTCCAGGAAAGAGTTCAACAGCGCGGCACCGGCCTGTGCGGAACGTTCCGGATGAAATTGCGCGCCGAAAAAGTTGCCCTTGCGTACAATGGCGCTGAATTCGATGCCGTGTATGCTGGTCGAGAGGGTCCACTCACTGACCGGCGCGGCGTATGAATGTACGAAATAGAACCATTTTCCGTCGATCATTTCGGTCACTGCGTCCGGCGCCTGATTGGTGATCGAATTCCATCCCATGTGCGGCACACGCAACCCATCGCCCTCCTCAAGCCGCAGCAAACGGCCGGGGATGATCCCCAGCATCCGGGCGTCATCCTCTTCCGATGACTCAAACAGCAACTGCATCCCGAGACAGATGCCGAGCACGGGTTGCTCGAGCTGCCGGATAACCTGCGTTAACCGCCGTTCTTCGAGCATTTCCATGGCGCTGCCGGCAGCGCCCACTCCGGGCAGAATCACGCGGTCGGCGGTGCGTATCTCCGCTGCATCGGCTGTGAATTTCGGATCGGCGCCGAGGCGCCGCAGCGCGTGCAAGACCGAGGAAATATTGGCGCCCCCGCTGTTGACGACCGCGATCGACATCAGAGTATGCCTTTGGTGCTGGGCAGGTCGCTGCCCTGTCGGGCCAGTGCCGGCTTGAGGGCGCGTCCGGCCCCCTTGAACAACGCTTCGATCATGTGGTGCGTGTTCTCGCCCCGGACCTTCAAATGAATTGCTGCGCCGAGCGACTGGCTCAGCGAGGCAAAAAAGTGCCGTACCATCTCGGTTGAAAACTCACCGACAAAATCGCGCGGAAACGACGCCTCGAACACGATCGCGGGCCGGCCGGACAGGTCAATGGCCACCTCCGCCAGGGACTCATCCATCGGCAGAAGGAAACCATAGCGTCCGATACCGCGGCGTTCACCCAGCGCGGAGTTCAACGCCTGTCCCAGGGCCAGGGCGCAATCTTCTACGGTGTGGTGCTCGTCGATGTCCAGATCGCCCCTGCAGCGGATGTCCAGAGTGAATCCGCCGTGGCTTGCGAGTTGATCCAGCATGTGATCGAAGAAACCGATGCCGGTGTCTGCGCGGCAGGCTCCGCCGGCATCAAGGTCGACTTCGACCCGAATATCGGTCTCGTTGGTCTTGCGCTCGACCGAAGCCTGGCGGGGCCGGTTGACCAATCGGTGGGCAATGGACTCCCAGGTTTCCAGGCCCTCTTCCAGGCGTAACCCGCCGATCCCCATGTTGGCGGCCAGTTGCAGGTCGGTTTCACGGTCTCCTATCACCCAGCTGTCCGCAAGGTCCAGTTCGCCGGACTTGAGATAATCCAGTACCAGCCCGATGCCGGGTTTCCGGGTCGGAGCGTTCTGGTGCTCGAAATGCGGGTCTACCAGCACATCACTGAAGGTAACCCCCTGTGATTCGAACAGGTCGAGCATTTTTTTCTGTGGGACTTCGTAATCGCCGGTTGGATACGAGTCTGTTCCCAGGCCATCCTGGTTGCTGACGATGATGAATTCGTAACCTGCCTGTTTGAGTTTCAACAGGGCAGGAATAACGCCTTCCACCAGGGCCAGTTTTTCAAGCGAATCCACCTGTTCATCTGGCGGTTCGACGATCAGCGTGCCGTCGCGGTCGATAAAAAGAATTCGTCTTTTTGCGGAACTCACCTGCCGTTCTCCCATGCGTCGAACACCGACGCGAGTTTTTCGAGCTCAGGCTTCGAGCCGACCGAAATCCGAAGGTAATTCTGCAGCAGCGGATCGGCTGGAAAGCCCCGGAGAATAACGCCTTTTCTGGCGCAATACGAGAGCAGGCCGGCTGCATCATCAACGGCGACCAGCACGAAGTTGGCGTCGCCCGGAATCACTTGCCGAATGAACTTGCGATTATCCAACAAATGGATCAGCACGCCTTTATTTTCCCGAATTTCCTGCATCAGAAGCTGTTGCTGCTCAAGCATGGTCTCATCCAGCATGCGCAGGGCAAGGCTCAGCACTGGGCTGGGCAGGGGATAAGGGGCTATCACGCGTTGCAGCAGAGCAATCACAGAACTTTGGGCCAACACTGACCCGCAACGCAATCCGGCGGCGGCCCATGCTTTTGACATCGTGCGCAGCACCACGAGATTTTCGTATTCTGCAATCAGATCGGAAGCGGAGGGTGAAGCACAGAACTCGATGTACGCCTCGTCCAGAACCACGATAGCCCGGTTGCGGCTGAGCTCGAGCAACCGCCGCAGAAAATCCCGTCCGATCGAATCCCCCGTCGGGTTGTTTGGCGAAGTGAGAAAAACCAGCTTGATGCGTGAATCACCGGCGAAGGCCTCCAGCACCGACTCTTGATCCAGTTTGAATTCCTGGCCTGCGCTCCGCAACACGGAGACTGTATCGGCGCCCTGTGTTCGGGCCGCGATGCGGTACATTCCAAAGGTAGGCGGGCATTGCATGATTGCGTCCTGTCCGGCCCGGCAAAAGACCCGAACCAGGAGATCGATGCCTTCGTCGCTGCCCCGGGTTACCAATATCTGGTCTGGTCGCACATCATAGAGTGATGCCAATCGCGCGACCAGTTCAGCCGGTTGCGGTTCCGGGTACCTGTTCAACCGTCCGGGTTGGCTCAGCAGAGGTCTCGGCGCCTCGTTGGCGTTCAGCAATATGCCCTGTCCGGGGGCTTCCTTGCGGGCGGAGGAGTAGGGTTTCATTGCCACGATTTCGGGCCTGGCCAGGTCTTCAATCCCCATCACTTCACCCCTGCGAATCCAGCCGGGCGCGCACCGCCATGCGGTGTGCGTCCAGACCCTCCACTTCAGCCAGTTTTTCGGCCGCGGGTCCGACATGGCGCAGCGCCGCCGGGCTGGCCTGCTGCAGGGTCATGCGGCGCATAAAATCTCCGGTGCCCAATGCACCGTGAGAACGGGCCCAGCCGTAGGTCGGGAGCACGTGATTGGTCCCTGAGCAGTAGTCTCCCAGTGACTCCGGTGTCCAGGGGCCAATGAAAACCGAGCCGGCGTTTTTCACCCGGCCCGCCAGGCCGCCGGCGTCAGCGGTATTCAGGATCAGGTGCTCCGGTGCGTAGTGATTCGACAAACCGATGGCGCACTCCATGTCATCGACCAGGATGATACGTGACTCGACAAGCGACTTTTCCAGGATTGATGCGCGCGGCGACTGCGGTGCAAGTACTTCCAGCTGGCGGATTACGTTGTGCGCCAGTTCGGGGCTGTCGGTCACCAGCACCACCTGGGAGTCGGGTCCGTGCTCCGCCTGCGACAGCAGGTCCCAGGCAATGAATTCAGGGTTGGCCGTATCGTCTGCGACAACCAGCACTTCCGACGGCCCGGCGGGCATGTCGATCGCGGCGCCGGCAGGATCCTGCGACACCTGTTGCTTGGCTTCTGTGACCCAGGCGTTGCCCGGTCCGAAAATTTTCGCACACCGCGGAATGGTCTCTGTACCGTAGGCCATCGCCGCGATTGCCTGGGCGCCGCCGGCGCAAAACAGGCGCGTGACGCCGCACAGCCGGGCCGCGACCAGCACTTCGTCGGCAATCCTGCCGTTTTTGCCGGGGGGGGAGCACATGACGATATCCTCGCAGCCGGCCAGCACCGCAGGAATCGCCAGCATCAGTACGGTCGATACCAGTGGCGCACTGCCGCCTGGAATATAAAGCCCCACCGGGGAGAGAGCCTGGTAACGCACCTCGCAGGTCAGTCCGGGGGCCGTTTCAACCGAGTTGTCACGGGGTTTGTCTGCTGAATGAAATGTTCTGATGCGCTGAGAGGCGTCGCTGATGGCGTCGATCAGGCCTGGATCGGCCCACCGTGAAGCGTTCTCCAGTTCTTTCTGGCCATACTCGAACGGGTCGGGGGTGGTGCGGTCCAGTTCAAGAGTCAATTCGGCAAGAGCCGCGTCGCCGCCCTCGCGCACGCGATTCACTATTGCCGCAACTGATGCTGCCAGCCCGGGTTCGTTGAACACCGGGCGCTCCAGCAGCTTTTCCTGCTGGTCCTGGTCCAGGTTTGACCAGTCGAGAATGTTGAATTCAAGCATTTTGATAATGACCTTTAAGCTGGATGCGCCCCTTTCAGGCCAGCATTTTTTCGACCGGGAGCACGAGTATTGCTGAAGCCCCGGCCGCCTTTAACGCCTCGAGGTGCTCCCAGAACACCGCCTCGCCGCACACTGCGTGGATCGCGATTCGGTCCGATCCCTCCAGCGGCATGACGGAAGGGTGCTCCACACCGGGAAGCAGTTCGGTTATTTTCTCCAGCGCCTCGCGCGGAGCGTGCAGCATCACGTATTTGCTTTCCGCAGCCTGCATGACGCCCTCCAGGCGCGCAAGCAGACGGTCAAGCAAGACTTTCTTTTCATCGGAGATATCGTTTACGCGCCCATAGAGTGCGGCCTGGCTTTCGAACAATACATCCAGCTCACGCAAGTGATTGGCCCTGAGCGTGGTGCCGGTGGATACCAGGTCCGAAATGGCGTCAGCCGTGCCCAGGCCCGGTGCGATCTCCACTGAACCGGAAAGCTCGACGATGCTTGTGCTGATCCCCTGTTGCATCATGAGATTGCGGGTCAATGCGGGGTAGCTGGTCGCAATGCGTGTACCTTCGAGTGCTTCAATTCCGGCAATATCGCGGTTCTCAGGCACTGCAATCGATAAGCGGCAGTGGCCAAAACCCAGTTTGCGCAGGCAGTTGAGCTGCGACTCGCTTTCTCGTTCCAGCATCACTTCCCTGGCGATGTTTTCGCCCACAATCCCGAGTTCGCATACACCGTCCAGCAACATGCGTGGGATGTCGTCATCCCGGACCAGCAGTACGTCAACCGGAAAATCCCTGCCATACCAGAACAGCTTGTCTTTGCTGCGTGCAAAGCTCAGGCCGCAACGCTTCAGGACGTCCAGCGACTTCTCAGACAGGCGGCCGGATTTCTGGATGGCTACTCTTAAACGACTCATGATTCATTTTTCTCCAGGCGGTCCAACACGGTGCGGTAGCCGCCCGTGCCGTGTTCCATGAAACGCGCGACCCGGCCGATGGTAGTGAGGCTGACCTCGGTCAAATCTCTTATATCGCGGTAGGAATGGCCCTGGTCGACCAGCTGTACGACGCGCCAGCGGTCTACCATGGCCTCGATTTCCGCCGGCGTGCACAGGTCTTCCAGGAACTGTTTTACTTCCTCGGTTGTTTCCAGTGAGAGTAACGCTTCGGAAAGCGACCGGGCAGCTGACTTCAGTTCGATTTTTTGAGACTGGTCGTGTTGCTTCATATTGTTCTAGTGTACTAATGCATTAATACATTAGAATGATACGCGATGGCGCTTTAGAAGACAAATATTTATTTCGGTTTAAACCAAGCCCGGAATGTTTGCATCAAAGCTACAGGAATCAAGTAAAAACCTTGAAACGGGAGCGAATGAAATGAAAGCTGGTTTAATAGTCGGTGCGGCCCTGTTGTTTCTCTCTCCGCCGTTGTGCGCCGGGGTCAGCGACACTGAGGAAATGACGTTTAACGTGTCTGAAGGGGCGCGTATAAGCCTGGAAAACATCAACGGGGACATCCGCATCACCCGCGGTTCCGATGGTGAAGTGTATCTTCTGGCGAAAAAGAAAGCCGGCAGCGAGGAGTACCTTGACGGCCTGAAAATCGTTGTGGATGCGGATGATGACTATGTGCGTATCGAGACCAAGCACCCGAGGAGCGAGCGTGGCTGGTTCAACTGGGGCAATAACGAAAGCAGCGGCAGCGTTTCCTATGAACTGAATGTTCCGGCATACATCAACCTCGATACCATCTCAACCGTCAATGGCGATGTGTCGATCAGCGAAGTGAACGGCAAGGTCAAGGCCGAGACGGTCAACGGATCGCTCAACGCCAGGGGATTGACGGGAGACGTTGACCTGGAGACGGTCAACGGCAGCGTAACGGCTGAATTTGACCAGTTGGATTCCGGGCAGAGAGTTTCCGCGGAAGCGGTGAACGGTAAAATCAGGCTGGTGGTGCCCGGTGACGCCAGCGCCAGGGTAGAGGCGGAAACGGTGAACGGCAGCATTGATGCTGAAGATTTTGGACTGAAGCCTGAGAAAGGATTTGTTGGAAGAAGCCTCTCTGGCCAGATCGGTGGCGGGGACGCGAGGATTTCGCTTGATACGGTGAACGGTTCGATCAAAATATCGAAAAAATAGCGGCGCAAAGCAGACGCAGAAGAAGCCCGGCCGGAAGGCCGGGTTTTTTTATCGCCTGCTCTGATATATCATCAAGCTCCTCACCTGGCCAAGCGGTGCAAAAACATGTCAAAAGTACAATGGCGCGGGGTTTTTCCAGCCCTGACGACGAAATTTACCGCAGCGGATGAAATTGATTGGCTATCGATGGAGCGGCACCTCGAGTTCCAGTTGGACGCCGGCGTGCACGGGTTGATCATTCTCGGTTCACTGGGTGAAAATTCGACGCTCAGTGCAGAAGAAAAGCTCGAAATGGTTCGTTTTTTTGCCCGCGCCGACCGCCGGGGTTTACCGCTTATCAGCTGCATCGCCGAATCTTCGACGCGTGAAGCCAAAGAATTTGCAACGGCTGCAGAAGACGCCGGTTGTGACGGGTTCATGCTGCTTCCCCCCATGCGCTATCCAAGTGATCGACGGGAAACGCTTACCTATCTGAATGATGTTGCCGCTGCAACCTCACTGCCGCTGATGCTGTACAACAATCCGATCGCCTACGGCACTGACCTCACGCCGGACGACTTTGCGCGCCTGGCGGATAACCCCCGTTTCGAGGCAATCAAGGAGTCAGCGGCGGATACCCGCCGGTTTCCCGAAATCCGCCGGCAAGTGGGCGACCGTTTCGCCCTGTTTTGCGGTGTTGACGACCTTGCTTTCGAGTGCCTTGCACTTGGCGCAGATGGCTGGGTGGCCGGCCTGGTAGTCGCCTTTCCGCATGAAACCGTGCGGATCTGGGATCTATGCCAGGCCGGGCGCTGGGATGAAGCAAGAGTCCTGTACGAGTGGTTCCTGCCGCTGTTGCACCTGGATATCGGACCGAAGTTTGTTCAGCAGATCAAGCTGGTGGAAGCTTTGAAAGGTGTGGGCAGCGCCAAGGTGAGAGCACCCAGGCTGCAGCTGAGTGAGGCGGAGGCTTCTCGGGTCGAGAAGATCCTGGCCGACGCGATGGAAAACAAGCCGGACATCTGATGGTCCCAGCCGCGACCACTCCCACCAGTCTGGCCGAACAGGCATTCGACGTGCTCGAACAGAAACTCGTGACGCTCGCTTTGCCTCCGGGTCAGCAGGTGTCCGAAGGAGAACTGATCAAAATGACCGGTTTCGGCCGCACTCCGGTGCGGGAAGCCATCCAGCGGCTTGCCCAGCAGGAATTGTTTGTCGTTCTGCCGCGTAAAGGCCTGGTCGTGACGCCGGTTGACCGCGCCGGCATGGTCTATGTGCTGGAAGCCCGGAAGCCGATAGAGCGGGTCATCGTGCATCGCGCAGCGCTGAATGCGCGGGATGACCAGCGCAGCGAGATTTCTGCTATCGCGCGAAAGTTCACGTTTATGCATGACGATTTTGAAGGATTCTTGAAACTGGACAGTCAGCTGGATAGGCTGATCGATGAGTGTTCCGGCAACCACTACGCCACTGCGGCGGCAGCGCCGCTGCGCAGTCATTGCCGTCGGTTCTGGTATTTTCACCGCCATCAGATACCGTTGGCGGATCCCATATCAGCGCATTCAAAAATGGCCCGGCTGGTGGCGAGGCGGGATTACATAGGAGCGCAGAAGGCTTCGGATTTGATGATCGGGATAATGGAGCGTTTCGCGGCGACCTTCGCGCACTGATGACTCATGGCTGAAAAAACGACTTTTCATTGCATCGACGCGCACACCTGCGGTAATCCGGTGCGCCTGGTTTATCGCGGCGGTCCCGAGCTCGCAGGTGAGAGTATGCTCGACCGCCAGCAGCATTTCATCGCCGAGTATGACTGGATACGGACCTCGTTGATGTTTGAGCCCCGGGGGCACGCGATGATGTCCGGCAGCATCCTCTATCCGAGCTGCCGGGACGATTGCGACATCGGCGTGCTGTTCATTGAAACGTCCGGGTGCCTGCCGATGTGTGGCCATGGCATGATAGGAACGGTAACAATAGCGATCGAAAACGGGCTGGTAACCCCCCGGGTGCCGGGACAGCTGAGCCTTGAGACGCCTGCGGGAAAGGTAACCGTTACCTACCGCCAGCAGGGCCGAAAAGTACGCTCGGTTCGCCTGACCAATGTGCCGTCTTTCCTCCATTCCAGTGGGCTTGAGGTCGACTGCCCGGAATTGGGCGGAACCCTGCAGTTTGATATTGCATACGGCGGAAATTTCTATGCGATCATTGAACCGCAGGAAATCTACCCAGATCTCGCGCAGCTTAGTGCGGCCGATATTGTGCGCCTGAGTCCCATCATTCGGGACCGGGTCAATCAGCGTTATTCATTTTCACATCCCCAGGATGAACGCTTGTCCCACATGCGGCATGTGCTGTGGGCGGGCAAACCGATTAAACCGGATTCCGATGCCCGCAACGCGGTCTTTTACGGCGAAGCAGCGATCGATCGCTCACCCTGCGGTACGGGCACCTCCTCGCGCATGGCGCAGCTGGCTGCGCGTGGCGACCTCGCTGTCGGTGACAGCTTCGTGCACGAGAGTTATATCGGCAGCCAGTTTACCGGCCGCGTCGAAGCGCTGGCCCGAGTCGGCGAATTTCCGGCCATTGTGCCCAGTATTGAGGGTTGGGCCCGTGTTTACGGCCATAATTTAATCACTGTGGACCCCGACGATGATCCGTTCTGGGAAGGGTTTGCGGTCACTTGATGGAGACTCCATCGCGATAAGGTGTAATGAAATGATCAAATATGCAACGGTGCTTTTTCTTCTCCTGTCATTCGTACTGCCGGCCGTTGCCGCAGACGACAGCGAACAGTTCAGGCAAATCTACGAAAAGGAGTGGGCGTTCAGGCTGCAGCAGTTTCCGATGTTTGCATCCTGGGTCGGCGTGCATGATTACGCGGATCAGTTGGGAGACGTCAGCGAGGAAGCACAAGCCGCCCGAAACGAATTCTGGAAAGGTATCCGGGAAGAGTTGCAAGCCGTTTCCTGTCAGCGCCTTCAGCGGGAGGACTGCATCAACTACCGGATTTTCATCAAGCAGATCGATAATTTTATCGCTGATTACGAAACCCGCTCGTACCTGATGCCGTTTAACAGCGACTGGGGTTTTTACATGGAGCTGGCGAGGCTGCCCAAGGATGCCAGTTTTTCGAGCCTACAGGATTACCGGAATTACCTGGGCCGGCTGCATCAGCTGCCGCGGGTCATGGACCAATATATTGCCCTGATGCGTAAAGGCCTGGAGCTTGGAATCACGCAGCCGCGGGTCGTACTGGACGGCCGTGATGAGCCGATCAAGGCTCAGCTGGTCGAAGCCGCCGAACAAAGCCCGTTCTACAGCCCGTTCCAGTCCATCCCGGAATCGGTTGCCGGGGGCGAAAAGGCGGAATTACTGGCCACCGCGGAGCAAGTTATTTCCGGCGGAGTCATTCCCGCATACCAGCGCCTTTACGACTTTTTTCAGGAGGAGTACGTCCCTGGCGCAAGAAAAACGCTTGGCGCCAGCGCACTGCCTGGCGGGGAGCGTTTCTACCGGTCACAGATCAGCAAGTACGTGACGCTGGATATGGGCGCGGATGAAATTCATCGGATTGGCCGGGAACAGGTTGCCCGAATTCGCGGTGAAATGGACTCGATTATCGAAGAAGTTGACTTCGAGGGAGACTTTGCCGCATTTCTTGAGTTCCTGCGCACCGATGAACAGTTCTATGCGAAGACGCCGAAGGAACTGCTGGCTTTTGCTTCATACTATGCGAAGAAAATCGACGGTCGGCTGCCAATGATTATCGGGCATCTTCCCAGACAGCCTTACGGCGTGGCGCCGGTTCCCGAGGATATCGCCCCGTTTTACACCGCGGGGCGTTATGTTTCTTCTCCTCTCGATTCGCACCGCGGCGGCTACTACTGGGTCAATACTTATGATCTTCCCAGCCGTCCGCTATATGCGATCCCGGCGTTAACCCTGCACGAGGGGGCTCCGGGACACCACACGCAGGGTGCCCTGGCCATGGAGCAGGCCGGCCAGCCGCCGTTCCGGCGATATGACTACATCTCCGCATACGGGGAAGGGTGGGGTCTTTATTCGGAGAAGCTGGGCCTGGAAATGGACATTTACGAAACGCCTTACGAACATTTTGGAAGACTGACTTACGAAATGTGGCGCGCCTGCCGGCTGGTGATCGACACCGGCATCCATGCGATGGGCTGGACCCGGGAACAGGCCCGGGACTTCCTGGCCTCCCATACCGCGCTCTCCCTGCATGAGGTGACGACCGAGATCGATCGCTATATTTCCTGGCCGGGCCAGGCATTGAGCTACAAGCTGGGCGAATATACGATCTGGAAGCTGCGCGCCGGCGCTGAGCAGGATCTGGGTGATGCGTTCGACATCCGCGCGTTCCATGATTTCATTCTTTCGCTGGGCTCTGTCCCGCTGGATGTGTTGAGCGAGGAAACGGCGATCTGGATTAACGAACAACAGAAAAAGGGTTGAGGCAGCTTATGAACATCGAAGACAAAAAGGTCGTGTCTTTTCATTACACATTGAGCAACGCAGAGGGTGAGGAGATGGAAACCTCGCGAGAACGCGATCCAATGAGCTATTTGCACGGCGCCGGCAACATCATTCCTGGCCTGGAAAAGGCCATGGCGGGAAAGACCAAAGGCGAGCAGTTCGAAGTAACCGTCGAGCCCGCGGATGCCTATGGCGAGCGCGACGAAAACGGGATTCAGCGGGTTCCGGCCAAGCATTTCAAAAACGTCGGCCGGCTGGAGCCGGGCCAGCCCGTGATCATGCACACCGAACAGGGCCAGGTGCAGGTGACCGTCGTGAAAGTAGGCCGCTTTAACGTGGACATTGACAGAAACCACCCGTTGGCAGGGCAGTCACTGACTTTTGATGTTGAAATTACCGACGTGCGTGACGCGACAGCTGAGGAAATTTCCCACGGACACGTGCACGGTCCCGGAGGCGTTAACCACTAGGACTTACGGGCAGTAGCCTTCAGTGCGTCCAGATCCATGATTCGAACCTGTTTGCGGTCCACCTTGACCACGCCTGCTTTCTGGAAGCGCGCGAGTACGCGGCTGACTGTTTCCGTCGCAAGCCTCAGGTAACTCGCGATATCCCGCCGTGACATGGCGAGAATGAATTCCTTGTCGGAATAGCCCCGTCTTGAAAAACGGTCGGATAAAGACAGCAGAAACATCGCGATCCGCTCGTCTGCACTCAGGTCGCCGGCGATGGTCTCCAGTTCGCTGATGCGGTGGCTCATGACGCGAAACAGTTCCGACTGCAATTCGGGCATGTGCCGCGCCATGCTGGTGACGGTTTCGAAAGTCAGGCCGCATACGGCGCTGGTGTCCAGTGCGACCACGTTGGCAACGTGTTTGCAGGAATGGATCGCGTCCAGCCCGATGATTTCACCGGGAAGGTGGAACCCGAGCACCTGCTCCTGTCCTTCATGGTCAATCACGTAACTTTTGAAACACCCGGTGCGGACGGAGGCTACCGAGCGGAATTCGTCTCCTGCCCGGAACAGGTGTTCCCCCGGCTGGATCGGACGGGAGCGGTGAACGATCTGTTCAAAACGCTCAGTTTCGTCGGGTGTGAGGCCCCGAGGCAGACACAGTTCGCCGAGGGCGCATCGACTACAGGCAACCTGGGCGCGGGACGGTTCTCTGCGATAATCTCTGATGTTGGCGACTCTTAAGGAACTTTCCATGATGCGCTCTCCAATATAATTAATGCTTTTAAATGCATTATATTGCGCGAGCGCACCTCCACGCATGCGTAGAAATACGTATTTCCAATGCCGGCATGCGGCGTATTACATTATATAACCCGGGAGAATTTTGGTTTGGATTCCGGGGTTTGCATGTACTCGTCGAAGATCATGGCGATAGCCCTGAGCAGCAGCCGCCCCTCGGGTGTCGCCCTGAATTCGTCATCACCCATCTCGATCAGGCCGTCTTTTTCCAATTGGGCAAGGTTGCCCAGTTCCAATGCGAAATGGTCATGGAAATCAAGGGCGAAATCTGATTCAAATTCATGAAACCGTACTTCACCATGGCACATGATGGATTCGATCACACGGCGCCGCAGGCGGTCTTCCGTGTTCAGCTTCACGCCGCGCCAGATGGGTAGTTGCCCTTCTGCCACAACGGACTGCCAGGTGGGTATATCCTTGATATTCTGCGCATAGCAGTCACCGACTTTTCCGATCGCGCTGACGCCAAGGCCAACGAGATCGCATTCGCGGCGCGTTGAATATCCCTGGAAATTACGCTGCAGACCGCCTTCACGCTGCGCAATCGTCAGTTCGTCATCGGGCAGCGCAAAGTGATCCATACCGATGTATACATAGCCGGCTGAAGTCAGCTTGTCGATGGTCAGTTCCATCAACTGGAGCTTGGTTTCCGGAGACGGAATGTCTTTTGCATCGATCATGCGCTGGGCGCGGAAGATGTGCGGCAGGTGAGCGTAGTTGTAAACCGCCAGGCGGTTTGGTTTTGCGCTTACCACGGTATCAATGGTTTTGCTGAAACTTTCCGCCGTCTGCAGGGGCAGGCCGTAAATCAGATCGACCGAGACAGAGTTGAATCCGAGCTCCCGCGAGGCCTCGATCATATCGAGTGTGGCCTCGGGATCCTGAACCCGGTTCACCGCCTGCTGGACTTTTGGCTCGATGTCCTGGATACCGAGGCTTATCCGGTTGAACCCCATGCTGGCGAGGTGAGCCAGGCGTTCGTTACCCACGGTCCTGGGATCGACTTCTATCGAAAACTCACGGCTGTCGTCGCCGCTGAGTGAGAAATGTTCTCCCAGGCAATTGACCAGCCGGCTGAGCTGTTCGTCGTCGTGGAAAGTGGGCGTTCCTCCTCCAAAATGCAGCTGCACGACCTCGCGGTCATGGTCGAATAACTGACCCTGCATTTCTATTTCGCGCTCCAGCAACTCCAGGTATTGGTCTGCCTGATGCGTGTGGCGGGTCACCTTCTTCATGCAGCCGCAGTAGTAGCAAAGTGACTTGCAGAACGGCAGATGAATGTAAAGCGACAGCGGTTTGGGAATCAGCTCACTGTTGCTGGTCGCAGTAAAGCGGCGGTAAGCCTCCGCGTCGAAACCTTCCATGAATTGAACAGCGGTCGGATACGACGTGTAGCGCGGTCCGGCTATGTCGTATGTCTTGATCAATTCCGTGTTGAATCTGACTCGCTGTTCCATTGAATGTCTCTGGCTCTGATGTGTTATTAGTGAAGCGTAAACGATGCTGGTCGGCACAAAATTGACCCGTGTCAAAATCTCAGCCTTTGTTGTTCAGCGCCCTCGAATTAAATTCAAAATCTGGCAACAATTCTGCGGGAAATGGAAACGTAAAACATGACTCAGGTCAATTACCCACAACCTACGCCCCCGTAAACTGGTTTTCGTCGACGAGCCAAAACATCGGTTTTTCGAATGAATACGATTGTGTGAAGACTCTCCAAGTCTCAAGAATTTAGGCCAGACTCTCGTCTGGCCTTCTTTTTTGGGGAGCGCACAGAGGCCGGCGGTCCGCTCATTCGCCGGTATAGATACACCCGGCATTGCAGGTTTCCTGCACTGCGATCTTCGAGAGTCCCGGTAAACGGGGCAGCAAACGGTCCCAGATCCAGCGGGCCAGGTTTTCGCTCGTCGGGTTATCGAGCCCGTCAATGTCATTCAGGCAATGGTGGTCGAGCTGGTCGAACAGCGGTTGGAACGCTGTGCGCAGATCAGCGAAATCCATCACCCAGCCGGATTCCTCGCCCACAGAGCCGCTGACATGAACCTCGATCCGGAATGAATGCCCATGAAGACGGGCACATTTGTGACCTGCAGGAACGTTGGGAAGCCGGTGAGCGGCTTCAATTTGAAACACACGAAACACATCCATCAGCGAATTGTGCCGATCGTGGCGTGCCTGCGCAACAGCTTAACCGGTCTTGAAGCCCGTCCTTGAGTGCGATCCGTCGCAAAATGGCTTGCTGGCGGACTGTCCGCAACGGCAAAGCGAACCACGCATCTTCACGCATTCCTGGCCGAACTGGTTGTGCAACCGTAACCGGCCCCGAAACGTTATCGGACCGTCCTTGATGCAGGAAATGGTGATTTTGCTCGGTCTTTGAGATGCTGCGATTTCAGAAGCTTCGGAAATCTTGCCGGGATTCAGAAATTCCACGTCAAGATGTTTTCCGTCGCATGTCGGCCCGGCATTTGTATGTCCGCAACGGCAAAGGGTCAGATGATTGGCGTATTGAACCGTTCCGTCTTCATTGACCAGGGTGATGTTGCCGGTGAGCTGAAGCGGGCCGGCATTGCTCACCAGCGCCTCGTTAGGGACTTCGAGCAGCCTGGGGGCGCCCTGGTTTTTCTGCCGCTCGGTAAACCAGCGGTCCAATGCCTTGGCAGAGGTGGAGTGATTCTGAGGACCAGCGCCTTTGGATTCGACCTGCTCGGTAGAATCGTCCATGTACGCGACGAACGCCGCACCGGATTTTTGGCTGGTAGCTTCTGGATCTTTATCGATCCGCGCAGCGGCTGATGCCGCATTTTTGGTGTTGTCATCCATGACAATATCCTCCAGGAAATCCTTTTCCCACATATACTGTAGCAGTTGTTTTTTACAAGTGCGAGAAAAAATGTGCGGGATTTGATCAAGTTGTTGACGGTGGCAGCGGTGTTTTTTCTGAGCCAGCCGGTTTTTAGCGCCCCCGAGTCCGCTCCTGACCGCGAGCGAGGTGAGGGTCCTTTCAAGCGTCTGATCTTGCGCGGCGTTATCGTTGTGAACGGTGAAGGTGCGCCCCCCATCGGCCCGATGGATGTCGTGATCGAGGGGAATCGAATTGCCTCCATCCATAATGTCGGGTTTCCGGGTGTGCCCATCGAGGAGGCCGACAGGCCCAAGGCTGAGGAAGGCGATCGCGTGCTTGAACTGGAAGGACACTACGTTCTACCGGGTTTCGTGGACATGCACGCACACTTTGGCGGCGACGATCAGGGGGTGCCGGCGGAGTATCCGGCCAAGCTCTGGATGGCCCACGGAATCACGACCCTCAGGGAGCCGGGTAGCTTCAACGGGCTTGGCTGGGTACAGGAACACCAGCGCAAGAGCGCAAATAACACGATTACGGCACCGCGCATTGTGCCCTACGTGGGTTTTGGGATGGGTTCGGACGGCCCGTTCCTGGAACCTGAGGAAGCCCGCAAGTGGGTTCGGGAAATCAGCCGTCAAGGCGCCAGCGGCATCAAGTTTTTCGGTGCGACGCCTGCCATTATGACGGCGGCGCTGGACGAGGCCCGAAAGCAGGGCCTCGGTTCGGCCATGCACCATGCGCAGTTGAACGTAACACACTGGAATGTGCTGGACTCTGCGCGCGCGGGCCTGACGACGATGGAGCATTGGTACGGTCTGCCGGAAGCCATGTTCGAGGACCAGGTCATTCAGGATTACCCTGCTGACTATAACTACAGCAACGAACAACACCGGTTTGGGCAGGCCGGCCGGCTTTGGCAGCAGGCGGCTGCGCCCGGCTCCGTCAGGTGGAACGCTGTACGTGATGAGCTGATCGAATTGAAATTCACCCTCAATCCAACGCTGACCATCTACGAGGCCAGCCGGGACCTGATGCGTGAAATGAATGCCGACTGGCAGGCAGACTACGCGCATCCGAACCTGTGGGATTTTTTCCAGCCATCGCGCAAAGCTCATGGATCTTACTGGTTTGACTGGACCACGGCGGATGAAATTGCCTGGAAGGAGAATTTCAGGTTATGGATGCGGTTCCTCGATGATTACAAGAACCATGGTGGCAGGGTGACCCTGGGATCCGACTCGGGTTACATCTGGAAGCTGTACGGCTTTGGCTACATTCGAGAAATGGAATTACTGCAGGAAGCCGGATTCAGCCCGCTGGAAGTTCTGCGATCGGCCACCATCCTCGGTGCAGAGGTGCTTGGCATGGACGACCGTATCGGGTCGGTCCGCCCCGGAAAGCTCGCAGACCTGGTCATTACCGAGCAAAACCCGCTGGAAAACTTCAAGGTGCTTTACGGTACCGGGCACTTTCGCCTGAACGATGAGAATCAGCCCGCGCGGATGGGCGGCGTTCGCTACACAATCAAGGACGGCATCGTTTACGACGCCAGAGAGTTGCTCGCGGACGTCCGGGAGATGGTGCGTAAAGCAAGGGAAGCGTCAGGAGCCGGCCCGGAGCTCAACCGGTTGCCCTACGTGACGGAATAGGCAGCGGGGGCTCGCGCCCTAACCGGTTGCGTCCATCAGTTTTTCCAGGTCCGCCAGCACCTGCATGGTGTGCGTATCCGGATCGACGTCTTCGTAGTGCTTTGCGATCACGCCTTCCGGGTTCACCAGGAATGACTGGCGGCTGGCGATCTTGACCAGCTTCCAGTCTCTCAGCACACCGTAGGAACGGGCGGTTTCGCCGTTTTCATCAGCGAGGATCGTGAACGGCAGTTTGTATTTGTCGGAAAACTCTTTGTGTGAGTCAACGTCATCCACGCTGATGCCTACAACGGACGCGCCGATCGCCTTGAACGCGTAGATGTTGTCGCGAAAATTGCAGGCTTCCGTGGTGCAGCCGGGTGTATCGTTTTTGGGATAGAAATAGACGGCCAGCCAGGTTCCGCGAAAATCCTCGAGCTTGTGCCAGTCTCCGTTCTGGTCCTGCAGATTGAAGGCGGGTGCGGTGCTTCCCACGGCGGGAGCGTCATCTGCATTCAGGGTTGCTGCAATCGATATCAGCGCTATCAGCGCTATCAGCGCCAGGGTAAAAATAAGCTTTTTCATTGCGGGTCTCCTGCGGCTGTCGGTCATGAACTGCTGAATATCAACTTCGGCCGGTTGTAAAGATTGGCGGCCAGGGCGGCCAGGGCGAGGCCGATGGCCAGCGTGCTGCCCACCGATAAACCATACCATGTGATCGTTACTGATTCGCCCCGGATAATTTCGCCGATCAAAAGGTTCTGGGAGAACAGCGGAATACCCATCATCCAGGTTTCGGCCTTGATCGGATTAGCCATGAATATAAGGCTAGGTATCATCGGGATAAGGATAACCAGGCCCATGTAACTTTGCGCTTCGCGGTAGCTTTTGGCGAACGAGGCGAGCAGAGTCAGCAGAGCCGCCGCGAGTATGGCCACCGGAGAAATGATCAGCAGGATGTTCAACAGGGTGCCCAGACCCAGCGTGAGGTCCATGCCGAACGCGCCAACCGGGAGGTAAGGCAGCACAATCCGGAAAGAGACCAGAGTCAGAGCCAGCGAGGCCATCGCAAAAACCATGGTAGTGATCATCTTGCCGGTCATGATCTGCCAGCGTGGCACAGGGTTGATCAGCAAGGGTTCCAGCGATTTGCGTTCCTTTTCACCGGCCGTTGTGTCCATGGCAAGGTGGGTCGCGCCGGTAAATGCCGTGATCATCAGCACGTACGGAAGAAAGATGACGGCCAGGATCGCGCGGCTCTTGGGCGTGGACAGATCTACATCCTTGACCATAATGGGCGAGGCCAGCTGCGGCGATACGCCGCGCAATTGCAGCCGCAATGCGCCGATCTGCTGGCCATACCCGTAAAGCAGCCCTTTGACCTTGCGGATGGGCGCATTGGACTCCTGGCGGGACGGATCTGAAATCACTTCGACCGGGGCCGGCAGGCCTTCTTTCCATTTTTCTGCGTATTCCGGACGAATGCGGAGCACGACAGGAACTTCCTGGCTCAGCACCAGTTCCTCCGGGTTCTCAGGTTCCGGCTGAATGACCGTGCCCTGTTGTTCGAGAAAACGAATGAGGCTGGGCGCATACTCGGCGCCAATCACCGGTAATTCGAGTGTTTTTTCAGCCCGCTCTTTTTCAGCGCTTTCCAGGAACCACATCAAGCCGACAAAAAGCAGCGGAAACAGCAGCGGACCCAGCAACAGTGAGTTGAACAGGGCCCGCCGGTCGCGGATGTTTTCCCGCACTTCTTTTTTAAAAACGGTGGACAGTCCGTTCATGCCAGCAGTCCCTCTTCCGAACCAATCAGTTTCACGAACGCGTCTTCCAGGGATTCACAACCGGACCTGTCCAGCAATTCCCGGGCCGTGCCGTCGGCAGCGACCTCCCCCTTGGCGATGATAACGATGCGGTCGCACAGGGCGCCCACCTCCTGCATGATGTGGGTAGACAGCACCACCGAGTGGCCGGCTTCTTTCAAGCTGCGCACATAATGACGAAGCGCCCGGGTGCTCATGACATCGAGCCCGTTGCTGGGCTCATCCATCAGGACTGTCTGCGGTTCGTGCACCATGGCGCGGGCGATCGCGACTTTCACTCTTTGACCCTGCGAGAATCCTTCAGTGCGCCGGTCCAGGAAGTCGCCCATGTCCAGCGTCACCGCCAGGTCCGCGATCCGGCTTTTGATTGCCTGCTTGCCCATGCCGTGAAGCTCGCCGTAGTACATGATGTTTTCGCGCGCCGTGAGGCGCGAGTAGAGCCCGCGGCTGTCGGGAACAACGCCGAGCGTCCGCTTGATTTCCATGGCGTCCCGGGTCGGGTCGAGGCCATCGATGCGAATTTCGCCCTGGTCCGGCGGCAGCAGCGAATAAAGCATCCGCAGCGTGGTCGTTTTTCCCGCCCCGTTGGGGCCGAGCAGGCCGGTAATTTCTCCGTCCCTGGCCTCGAAAGAGACGCCGTTGACCGCCTTGACTTCACCAAAAGACTTATACAGATTTTTGACTTCAATCATGGCGTTGGCCCGGTCAGGGAGATGAAAAAAGGCGTGGCCTGCATGTTGGAGATACAGTCCGTTTCCAGGTCATCAGCGCTGCCTTCAATAATGAATTCGGACACGATTTTTCCCATACAGCCGCGCGTGGTCGCAATGTGGCCCTGACCGGGTGCGATCAGGTGGCGGCTGTCTGGAAAATTCACCGCAACCTGATCGGCATATTCCGGAGGTGTCACAGGGTCCAGTTCGCCGGACAGCAGCAAAACCGGTAAATCACCTGTTACGGGTTCGTGAAAGTTTATTGGAACCCGACCGCGTGGCCAGATTCCGCACTGAATCCCAACCGCTCTATGCATCATGTCTCCCATCAGGTAGCCGTCGGTGCCGGGCGTTTTCGGAAAAAGCGGAAAATCCTCGGCACACATCACCGACAGTTCCATTCCCTGGGAAATACTCTGCTGCAGTCCGGTCGCTGCGATCAGCATCTGGCTGGCCAGGCGGTCGAAACGCTGCGATTCGGCAGCCTCGTTGATCAACAGGGGAAGCATGGCCTGGGTGTCTGCCGAGTAGGTCAAAAACCGGAGCGAGGTGGACAGCACTTCCCGGTTGAAGGGCAGCGTGAACGGCTGCCCCGTGGTCGGATGTTCCACCGTGACTGTGACCGGGTCTTGCTCGAGCTTTTGGATCAGCCGGGAGAGTTTGCCGGCGGTATCCGGAAAAGCGTTGCTGCACAGCGCATCGTCATCACAGTTTCTCAGCACCCGGTATATGGTCTGGTCGAGCTTCTCCGCATGTTCCGTTCCCAGCGCCAGTGTTTGGGGCACTACCCCGTCCAGTACCGCAGAGCGGACCCGTTCAGGAAAAAGCCTGAGGTAAACCTGCGCAGCCCGCGTGCCGTAGGAGCCGCCATACAGATTGACCTGTTCATAACCCAGCGCCGCTCGTGCCGCATCGATGTCGTGCATGGCGATCGTGGTGGTGTAATACCGCGGATCGCCATCGAGGGAATCAAGGCATTCCCGGGTCGTGCGCCCCAGCTCATCCCAATCCAGGGCCAGGGCTTCGTCCAGTTCAATCTGCGGGCATTTCAATGGGTTGGATTGACCGGTGCCGCGTTGATCAACCAGCAGAATGTCTCTGTTCTCACTGACCTTATTCAGTGCGCCGGCAAGTATGGGCCAGCTTTCGGTGGCCGACTGGCCGGGGCCGCCGGCGAAAAAGACCAGCGGGTCCGGTTCGGTTTCCCGGCCTCGTGCCGGTATCCGCGCAACGTGGATGCCGATTCGCCGTCCATCCGGATCGTCCGGGTTTTCTGCGACGTCCATCCATCCGCACTGGCCTGCGACCGACAGGGGCGTGCCCGGCACGACCAGTTCGCAGCTTTCCATTTCGATGCCGGGTTCGTTCCCCGCCGGCTGCCCGAGCGCATCAGGGGCAGTCGGGATAAGGCTGGCGCCGAACAGAGCGGCAACACTCAATTGTCTGAAAAACATAAGGATCGTATTCGATTCGTTTGAGAACGCAACAGGTTAGGACGATTTCGGAGTACTGTCCATAGGTGAATGGTCATTGAATTTCAGTGCCGAATGCTTCACATTTGAAAGGATACGCCTTATAAAAGTGAATAAAGCCCGATGTACGCTCTGGAAGTCAACAATCTCAAGAAAACCTATAGCAATGGTGTCCAGGCGCTGAAAGGCATCTCGCTGAAAGTTGACGAGGGTGATTTTTTTGCCCTGCTGGGCCCGAACGGGGCCGGTAAGTCAACGCTGATCGGTATCATTTCTTCTCTGGTGAACTCGACCAGCGGGGAGTCACTGGTGTTCGGCACCAGCGTTCAGAAAGACCGCTCGAAGGCCATGTCGTATATTGGCCTCGTGCCGCAGGAACTGAACTTCAACCAGTTTGAAAAGCCGGTCGAAATCGTGGTCAACCAGGCTGGCTACTACGGAATTCCGCGCGATATTGCGTTGCAGCGCGCGGAAAAGTACCTGAAACAACTGAGCCTGTGGGACAAGGCGGAAAAGCCTTCCCGCACGCTTTCAGGCGGCATGAAGCGCCGCTTGATGATTGCGCGGGCGATGGTGAACGAGCCGCGGCTGCTGATTCTCGACGAGCCCACAGCCGGCGTGGATATTGAAATCCGCCGATCCATGTGGGAATTCATCAGAGAGATCAATGACAACGGCACCACGGTGATCCTGACCACCCATTACCTGGAGGAGGCCGAGAATCTATGCCGCAACATCGCGATTATTGATCACGGGAAAATCATCAAGAACACAGACATGAAGTCCCTGCTGGCGACGCTTGATGTCGAAACTTTCGTGCTGGACTTGCGCGAAGCCGTCGATCATTGCCCGGTCGTGGAAGGGATGGAAATCAATGTGCGTGACGAGAGAACACTCGAGGCGTCACTGCCCAAGCAAAAATCGCTCAATACACTGTTTGCGGAGCTGGAACGGCAGGGTATTCACGTGCTCAGCATGCGCAACAAGGCCAACCGCCTGGAGGAGTTGTTCATCGGCCTGGTTGAAACGGGCCATGGGCAGGAGGGGGCAGGAACATGAGCAGCAGCTTGATTTGGGTCGGGTACAAGACCATTGTGCGCAAGGAAATTACCCGCATACTGAGAATATGGGGGCAAACCATCGTCCCTCCGGCCATCACCATGACGCTTTACTTCATCATTTTCGGTGAGCTAATCGGCCGCCGGATCGGTGAAATGGGTGGCTTTACTTACATGCAGTACATTGTCCCGGGCCTGGTCATCATGTCGGTGATCACTAATTCCTACGGCAACATGGTTTCCTCTTTTTTTGGCGCCAAGTTCGGCAAACACATCGAAGAGCTGCTGATTTCGCCATTGCCCAACTGGGTCATCCTCACCGGCTATGTAACCGGAGCACTGGCGCGCGGCCTGATGGTCGGAACGGTCGTGATGGGGGTTTCACTGTTTTTCACGCCGATCGAAGTGCAGCATCCGCTGGTCATGTTTACTGTATTGCTGCTGACGGCAATTGTTTTTGCGCTGGCCGGCATGGTCAACGCCATTTTTGCGCAAAAGTTTGACGATATCGCTATTATTCCAACCTTTGTGCTCGCGCCGCTGACCTACCTGGGCGGAGTTTTCTACTCGATTGCACTGCTGCCGGTATTCTGGCAGAACGTTTCAGTCGCCAATCCCATTCTGTACATGGTTAACGGCTTTCGGTACGGGATGCTGGGCGTGTCCGATGTCAGCCTGGTGAAGACCTACGTCGTGATTGTTATCGCCGGTGCCGTCCTGTTCAGCTGGTGCATGTTTTTACTCAACCGGGGAACGGGTTTGCGAACCTGAGGTCTGACCGTTACCGGTGATCTTCGTGCGCCGCGCGCATTGTTCATCTAAAATAGAAACCTTAAAGTTTTAGTCCCCTTATTTGCAGGTACTCAAATGTCAGAAGTCACTCAAGCGCAGGAACAGGAATACGCCCCGGTCAACTGGGCGGTTACAGCGGTTCTTGGGCTCACTTTTCTCGCCGCCATCACAGTCGTTCCGTGGTACGGAATCGTCCATGGTTTCAGTGGTTGGGCATGGGCCTTTTTCGGGATTTTCGTTGTCCTGAACGGTATCGGGATTGGCAGCGGCTATCACCGCCTATGGTCTCACCGGACCTATGACGCCCACCCCCTTCTGAAGTGGTTTTTGGCGTTCATGGGCGGCATGTCGCTGCAAAACAGCATCATCGTCTGGTCGGCAAGGCACCGTATTCACCATCGGGAAGTCGATGATAACGACAAGGACCCATACTCGATCGGCCGTGGTTTCTGGTTTGCGCACATCGGCTGGATGCTGAAAGACTATCCCAGCGGTGAGGTTGATTACAGCGTGGTGCGTGACCTCGAGCAGGATCCTGTCGCCGCCTGGCAGCATAAATGGTATGGGACGCTGGTGTGGTCGACCAACCTCGGCCTGCCCCTGTTCCTGGGCTGGCTGACCGGTGACATGCTCGGCATGTTCCTGCTGGTGGGTGTGGCTCGCCTGGTGGTCACTCATCACGTAACGTTTTTTATCAACTCTCTGGCACACATGTGGGGCCGCCAGCCGTACACGGACGAAAATTCGGCGCGTGACCAGCATTTCCTGGCCCTGATTACCTATGGCGAGGGATATCATAATTACCATCACCTGTTTCAGAGCGACTACCGCTGCGGCATCCGCTGGTGGCATCTGGACATCAACAAGTGGTTCATCTCCGCCTGTGCTTTGCTTGGCCTGGTGAAAAATCGCAAACGGGCGCCGGCGTTCAAAGTGATGCGCGCGCGGCTGAACATGGAATTCAAGGCAGCAAGAGAGAAACTGGAGCGGGAGGGCGTAAGTCCGCGCTGGCGTGAGCAGCTGGAGCGTGAATACGCTCAGTTCGTTGACACTATCAAGGAATGGCAGCAACTGCAGATGGAGCGAGTTCAGACCGGCCGGCAAAAGCTGGCAGAGCGGTTCGAAACCGAGACAGCATCTTTCGCCAGCCGCTACCGTGAACTGGAAATGAGCCTGAAAATGCAGCATAAGCGGCTTGCGCTGCTGACGTCCCAGGTCATTTAGAGGCGCATTCGGGAATCCTGAAAAAGCGGCGCGCATTTACCGTCGTCTGTTCCGCAAGAACCGGGGGATGCTCGTTTCGCGCCGCCGCCAGCGTGCCGAGTATCCACGGCAGCCAGCAGGGTTCATTGCGATGGCTTTTTACGCGGGGCCGGAGGTTACGCGGCTTCAGGTACGGAGCGTCGGTTTCAATCATCAGGCGGTTCGCCGGGATGTCCTGCAGAAATTCTTTCATGTGAGTACCGCGGCGCTCGTCGCAGATCCAACCGGTGATGCCGATGTGGCAATCAAGATCGAGATAGTCACGCAACTCTTCCCGGCTGCCGGTAAAGCAATGTACGACCACGTTGCTCAGCTGTTCACGGACTTCGCGCACTATCGGATGGAAATCCCCGTGCGCATCCCTCATGTGCAGAAAAAGCGGCAGTCCGGAGTCGATACCGATCTGAAGCTGCCTCTGGAATGCCTTTCGCTGGTCGTCGCGGGGTGAAAAGTCGCGAAAGTAATCGAGGCCGGTTTCGCCAACAGCAACTACCTCCTTCTCCTGGCACAGCTGTCTCAGCAACGCTTCGGTTTCATCACTGAAAACGGACGCTCGGTGCGGATGAACTCCGGCCGTGGCGAACAGTTCGCCTTCGTGTTCCCGGGCAATTTTTAGCGCGGCCTTGCTGCCGTCTTCGCTGGCGCCGGTTATGATCATCTGGGCCACTCCGGCTTCACGGGCCCGCTGCAGCACCTTGTCCCGATCGCTGTCGAAAGAGTCGTGTGTCAGGTTGCAGCCGATATCAATCATTTCCATGGCGCGCATTCTAACGGATTTGACGCCCGCTTCCACGGTGCGCTTGCACTCCTGTCTGAAGTAGTCAGAATATCGGAATGACTATTCCGTGGAATGCGTACTGGCGGCTGATGCGTTTTGACCGGCCGATCGGCATTTTGCTGCTTTTGTGGCCGACCTGGTGGGCCCTACTGCTGGCCGGCAAGGGCCTCCCCTCGGTTCGTAACGTGCTGATCTTCACCTGCGGGGTCATATTGATGCGGGCGGCAGGGTGCGTGATGAACGACATTGCTGACCGTGATTTCGATCCGCACGTTGAACGAACGCGACAACGCCCCCTGGCATCAGGTGAGTTGAACGTGAGACAGGCGGCCGGCCTGTTTTTCCTGCTCATGCTTCTGGCATTCCTGCTGGTGCTGCTGACCAACGTGCTGACTATACAGCTTGCTTTTGTCGGGGCTCTGCTGGCTTCCTCCTACCCCTTTTTCAAACGATTCACCCATTTGCCCCAGGTCGTGCTCGGCATCGCATTTGGCTGGGGAATACCCATGGCCTTTGCCGCCGAGAACGGCTTCGTTCCCCTGGTGGCGTGGGTGCTATTGGCGGTGAATACCGTGTGGTCGGTGATTTACGACACGCTTTACGCCATGGTCGACCGGGACGATGACCTTGCCGTGGGAATCAAATCGACCGCCATCCTTTTTGGCCGGTTCGATGTTCTGATCACCGGGCTGTTGATGGTGCTGATGGCCGGGATGCTGCTGGCCGTGGGCGCAGGGCTTGGGTTGTCCTGGCCCTGGTATGCCGGTGTGGCGGTCTCCATGGTGCTGTTCGGGTGGCAAATCATGCAAATTCGAAACCGTGACCGGGATGCCTGTTTCCGCGCCTTTCTGAACAATAACTGGGTGGGATTTGCTCTTTTTCTGGGCCTTCTGGGGCATTTTCTCGTGTCCGGTGTTTATCAGGCCAGTTGATGTGGCCCCTCGGCCCTGGCTGCCACCCAGACCCAAACGCTTCCCGCACCGGCCTTTTTCAGGACTGCCGTGCATTCAGCCAGAGTGGCGCCCGTCGTCATCACATCATCAACCAGCACCACTCGGTCCATCAGGGGTTGCCGCCGGCTGGAAATCCGGCAACCGAATGCACCTCCTATATTCTTTTTCCGCTCCGCAGCGTCCAGCCCCGATTGGGCGCTGGTCTGCCTCCGGCGTCTTAAGACGGATCTGACAACCGGGATTCCCAGTCCTTTACCCAGGTAACCGGCAAGCAGATCGGATTGGTTGAACGTGCGGCTCAAGTGCCGCCTGCGATGCAGCGGAACGGGCAGGATACAACTGGGCAAGCGGCCGCTGCGATGGCCTACAGCGCGCAATAATTCCTGAGAAAGCACCCGGCCGCAGGCCAGGTTTCGGCCAAACTTGAATCGGCAGACCAGCTGGTCTGCCGGAAAGCGGTAGAGCAGGGCTGCCGCGGCGGAGTCCCACGGAGGCGGCCGCGCCAGGCATTGACCGCAGTACGCATCCGGGAACCGGGAGAGCGGCAAGGCACACTGTCGGCAACTATGGCCGATACGCGGCAGGTCGGCGGCACAGGGCGGACACAGGTTCTCAGAACCGCTGGCGCAGCCGCACAGGATGCAGTGCCGCGGCAGCAGGCTGTCTAATGCCCTTTCCATGCAGGCTTGCGCAGCGGGAAGTAGGTTCACCAGGGTTCCGGCTTTCCTTTACTGTTTCAATGGATCGAGCATAGGCCTCCAATGGATGTGCCGCAGCCGGAATCCCGTGCGATAATCTGCAGGAAATTCGCCCTTTCATACGGAGCCTCGCGTTTGCCAAACCTGCCGAAAATACGCAACGGATTCGAACAGATCGCTGACCAGTACGACCGCCATGCGGCGCTGGAGCAGGAGGTATTCAGCCGCTTGCTCGAACGTACCTCGTTTCACCGCGTCCTTCCCGGCCTCATTCTGGACCTTGGTTGCGGCACCGGAAGCGGCAGCGCGCAACTGAAACAGCAGTTTCGAAAGGCACGGGTGATCGGCATGGATACTTCGATGGCGATGTTGTCCCGTTTAAAACGCCGCTCGGGAATTCTCAAGCCTCTGAAAGGTGTCTGTGGAGACATCGGAGCCTTACCGTTTGCATCACGCTGCGCAGACATGCTGTTCTCCAGTCTGACCACCCACTGGTGTCCCGATCCGATGAGCATGTTTGCGGAATTTCGCCGGGTACTCAAGCCGGAAGGAATGCTCCTTTTCAGCACCTTGGGTCCGGCGACCCTGCAGGAGCTGAGAGATGCCTGGGCAGTTGTCGATCCGCGCGTTGAACCGCCTGAATTCCCGGACCTGATGGAGATCGGCGATGCATTGGTGTCAGCCGGCTTCAGAGAGCCTGTGATGGACATGGATGTGATCCGCCTGAGTTATCGAGATCTGCAATCCCTGCTGGCTGAGATCGAAGCAACCGGGAATTCAATGCTGATTCGTGGCTGGGAACGCAGAGCGGGTCAGGAGGATGCATTGGAGCAAGCCTGGGCGCCTTACATGCAGGACGGGAAGTATCTGCTCAGTTTTGAAATAATCTACGGAATCGCGTTTGGCCCCCAGGATGGCCAGCCCGTGAAAACGGCTGCCGGGGATGTTGCTACTTTTTCGGTGGACGCCCTGCGGCGCGGCCGGAAAGTCCCTTAAGCGAGACTTTGCCAAAAATGATTTGCTGGGCTATAGTTATTCAAAGGGCAAAGAATTTCACGTAACTTCAGGAATTGATCAAACCGGGTGTGCCGTCCCCCTTACGGTGTGTCCGGTTCGAGACCGGTGTTCCCCTTGCACTGAGTCTCACGAAAGGGCCGGTTGACCCCTTACCGGCCCTTTCACCTTTTTAGGGCAGGTGCGGCCGGGCCAGGTAGTCAATCGATTGCATCTCCGTCAGGCGGCTGGCGGTGCGTTGAAACTCAAATTCCAGCCGGCGCCCGGAGTACAGTTTCCTGGCCGGCGCACCTGCCGAAATCAACAGCTTCACGTTGCGGTCATAAAACTCGTCCACCAGCGTGATGAACCGCCTGACTGCATCGGAGTCCTCCTCCCCCATTTGCGGCACGTTGCTGAGCACCACGGTATTGAATGCCCGCGCAATCTCGATAAAATCGACGCCGCCCCGGGGCTTTTGGCAGAGTTCTTCGAATTCAAACCAGATGATCCCGTCGCCGCGCCTTTGGGCATGGAAATTGCGCCCATTGATATCCAGGTCGTGGTCAAGCTCGCACTCGGCCGACATGCGATTGAAACACTCCGTCATCACCCGGTCGGCGTCTTCGTCCAGCGGACAGTGGAAAATCTCGGATTGCTGCAAAATGCGAAAACGGTGATCGGTATCGCCCGTCAGTTCGATGACTTTCGTGTTTTGATTGATCAGCTCAATGGCCGGCAGGAATTTGGCTCTCTGCAGGCCGCCCTTATAAAGGCCGTCCGGCGGGACATTGGACGTCGTTACCAGGGTCACACCGTTCCGGAACAGGTGCTCAAGCAAGCCGCCAAGCAACATCGCATCGGCTATATCGGATACGAAAAACTCGTCCAGGCAGAGTACTTTGCATCGCCTGGCCCAGGCTGCGGCAATCCGGGGCAGCGGGTCGCGCACGTTCCCCTCCAACCTGAGGCTTTTATGCACGCGCTGCATGAATCGGTGAAAATGAATCCTTTGCTTTTTTTCAACCGGCAGGCTCTCAAAAAAAAGGTCCATCAGCCAGGTTTTTCCCCGGCCCACACTACCCCAGATGTAGAGGCCGTGTTGATAGGGTTGCCTTTTCCGGCGGACCTTATGCAGAAGTCGGGATTGCCTTTGTCGCTGCAGGTCGCGCCACAGATCGTCCAGAGATTGTGCCACCGCCCGCTGTCCCGGGTCGGCAGTGATCTTGCCCTGGTCGACAAGACTTCGGTAGTGGTTCAGCGGGGATGGAGAGTGCAAACCGCAGCTACGGAAGGTCCGCAGCCCCTGCCGGTTCCGGCAATTGGGCCCGCACGCCGTTTTTGAGCAGGCCGCGAAGATCCATCAGCCGCCGGTGGAAAAAGTGGTCAGCTTCCTTCATGACAACGAGTTCCGGCGGCGGTTTGAGCACACTGACCCACTGCCTTACCGCATCGATGTTCACCACCTCGTCCTCGTCACCCTGGATCACCAGCCACGGGCATTCCGGGTGGTGAAGGCTGTCGAAGGGATAGCGTTCGACCGGCGGTGCGATGGAAATCAGCTGGCCGATGTCCAGGTTGAGGGCCGCCCTCAACGCCACGAAAGAGCCGAAGGAAAAACCGCCGAGCCATAAATCGTCATCCGGGCGAGTTCGGCGCACCCATTCCGCAACGGCAAAAAGATCATCGGTTTCGCCGTAGCCGTCGTCGTGTTCCCCTTCGCTTTCACCGGCGCCGCGGAAATTAAAGCGCACCGTGCGTAAACCCAGCTCTCTCATGGAACGCTCGAGGATCGTAACTACTTTGTTGCGCATGGTGCCGCCGTGCAGCGGATGCGGGTGACAAATGATGATTGTGGCCGGGCGTTCCTCCTCCGGTTCCGGAACGGTCGTGGCGCATTCAATTGCACCCGCCGGTCCGCGGATCTGGAATTCCTGGTTTTCGGCCGGAAATTGCTTTGGTTGCTCGATCGTCAGGGTGCCGGTCATGTCCTGTTACCCCACCTCGCGGGAGAGATCAATGATACCGCAGACCGGCAGCGGCAGGCCAGACGGATTCTTTTCTGGTACATTGTGCCGATGCTTTTGCGGACATGCTCCTGAGTCATCCTGTTTGAATTTTCTGGCCCACCTTTTACTCGCTGGCGATAACGAGGACCTGCGGCTCGGAGCCATGCTGGGCGATTTCGTTCGTGGAAGAGAGGCCCTGAAAAAATTCGATACGGGTGTTCGGTCGGGAATCATGCTGCACCGCCATATCGATACCTATACGGACAGCCTGC
>JABDLD010000016.1 GCA_013001885.1 Lysobacterales bacterium | reverse complement strand
CGCTTAAGCCGCGAAAAACCTGCAGCCAGGCACTTTGTCCCAGTACCGTGCCGAAACCTCCCGGAGACGCTCCGATAACAGCGACTGGCTTGCCGGAGAACACATTGCGGATATCCAGCGAGGGACGGGACAACCAGTCGATTGCATTCTTGAGCACGCCCGGCACCGAACTATTGTATTCCGGACTGACCAGCAACAATCCCCCGGCGGAGGCCAGTTGGCTTTTCAACTCCAGCACCGATTCGGGGATAGCCTGCGATTCCACGTCGGCGTTGTAAAGGGGTATATCACGGATTGTTCCAATCTCGATCACCTGGGGAAAAAGCTGTTCAGCTGCACACAGCAGGGCCGAATTGTAAGACTCTTTTCGGAGGCTGCCGGAAATTCCCAATATAGTATTCATTTTTCTTCTCCGTCTTTTCAGATCATATTTCCGCCGCCAGCTCGGAACCCTGTTTAATGGCCCGCTTCGCGTCGAGTTCCGTCGCGACGTCGGCACCGCCGATCAGGTGAGCTTTCACGCCCGCGGAGAGAAGCGGGTCATGAAGCTCTCGGCAGGGTTCCTGACCGGCACAGATGATCACGTTATCGACTTCAAGCAGCTTTTCTTTGCCATCATGTTCGATATGGAGACCGAATTCGTCGATGCGCCGGTAGTGAACACCGGCCAGCATTTTGACCCCCCGTTTGTTCAAACTCAGGCGATGCACCCAGCCGGTGGTTTTGCCCAACCCTTTACCCGGTTTGCTCGCCTTGCGCTGAAGCAGCCAGATTTCCCGCGCCAGCGGGTCGGGTTCTGCTTCGATGTCTTTAACTCCACCCCTGGCCTTGAGGGTCATGTCTATTCCCCACTGCTTCGAGAATTCCTCAGGGGTTGGAAATTCCGGGCCGTTATGTGCAGCGTGGCCGAGAAATTCCGAAACATCGAAGCCAATTCCGCCTGCGCCGATGATCGCTACTTTGTTGCCCACTTCTGCGCCGCCATACAGCACATCTATGTAGCTCAGAACTTTTTCGTGCCCGATACCCTCGATATCAGGTGTGCGCGGCGTGACGCCGGTCGCCAGGATGACCTCGTCGAATCGTTTAATGTCTTCCACACCGGCGCGATGGCCCAGTCTCAGGTCCACGCCATGCAATTCCAACTGGCGGCTGTAGTACTTCAGTGCTTCGTAAAACTCTTCCTTCCCCGGAATCCGTTTAGCCATGTTGAATTGCCCGCCGATCCGGCCGGCTGCATCGAACAGTGTGACCTCGTGACCGCGCTCCGCGGCTACACAGGCGAACGCGAGGCCCGCTGGTCCGGCCCCGACAACGGCCAGTGATTTTTTGCGCTGCGTAGGAAGATAGTTCAATTCCGTCTCGTGACAGGCGCGGGGGTTAAGCAGACAGGAAGCGGTCTGACGGCTGAAGGTATGATCAAGACAAGCCTGGTTGCAGGCGATACATACGTTGATTTCGTCCGCTCTTCCGCTCGCCGCCTTGTTCACGAACTCTGCATCTGCCAGCAGTGGACGCGCCATGGACACCATGTCGGCGTCACCCCCGGCCAAAACTTTTTCAGCGATTCCCGGCGTATTGATGCGGTTTGTCGTCACCAGCGGAATGCTGACTTCACCCTTCAACTTACGGGTGACCCAGGTAAATCCCGCTCTGGGCACCATCGTCGCAATTGTCGGGATGCGTGCTTCATGCCACCCAATCCCGGTATTGATGATGGTTGCACCCGCTTGCTCGACGGCTTTTGCCTGGGCCACGATCTCGTCCCAGGCGTTGCCGTCGGGCACCAGGTCAAGCATGGAGAGGCGATAGATAATGATAAATTTTTCACCGACTTCCCGCCGGATGCGCCGGACGATTTCAACCGCGATGCGGAAGCGTTGATTCGCCGAACCGCCCCACTCGTCTTTTCTCTTGTTCACGCGAGGCGCCGTGAATTCGTTGATGAAATATCCCTCTGAACCCATGACCTCTACGCCGTCATAACCGGCTTTTTTGGCCAGTTTCGCCGCGCGCACAAAACCCCTGATTTCGCGCCTGATACCCATCTTCGAAAGCGCCTTCGGCTTGAACGGCGTGATCGGAGACTGGATGGCGCTGGGGGCTACCGACAAAGGGTGGTAACCGTAACGACCGGCGTGCAGAATCTGCATGCAAATCCTGCCGCCTTCGGCATGCACGGCCCTGGTCACTTTTCGGTGCAGCCGGACCTGCCACGGGAATATCATCGAAGACGCGAACGGCGCAAGCCAGCCGCGCACGGTGGGCGCCATGCCGCCGGTGACGATCAAACCCACACCTCCGGCGGCACGTTCGGCAAAATAGGCCGCCAGTTTCGGATAGTCTTTAGCCCGGTCTTCGAGCCCGGTGTGCATGGATCCCATCAACACGCGGTTCTTCAGGGTCACGAACCCGAGGTCAAGCGGGGCCAGCAAGTTGGGGTAGTTTTGGCTCATGGTTTTTGATGGTTCTCAGCAAGCGCCGGGATCAGGGACTGCACCAGCGCGCGCACCCTCGTCATCGGTTCCCGTAGCGTTTCAGCAATATTATCCTCGGAGATCAACTCCCCGTGGACACCCGCGCCCCAATTGGACACGACGGCGATACCCGCGTAGTCAAGACCCAATTCACGCGCCAGGCCCGCCTCCGGAAGAGAAGTCATTCCCGCCATGTCACAACCGTCGCGGCGCGACCGTTCAATCTCAGCCGCGCTTTCGAGCCGCGGCCCCTGGAAGACACCGATGCAGCCGCCGTCGACGAGATCGATCTCCTGGCTGGCTGCACTGGTCAGCAACAGCTTGCGTAATGGCCCGCTATAAGGATAGGAAAAGTCGACATGAACAAGATTTACATCACCTGAATCGCAGTACGTATGCTCGCGGCCCCAACTGTAATCGACCAATTGGTCCGGCGCCGCCAGGACTCCCGGCGCATAGGCTTCGGTAATGCCGCCCACCGCAGAAACCGCCAGGACCGCATCGGCTCCGGCTTTCCGCAAGGCCCACATATTGGCGCGGTAATTCACCCGGTGCGGAGGCAGGCGGTGAGGATTGCCGTGACGTGGCAGAAACAGTAACGTGACCGGTTCGGTCTGGATCACCCGCACCGGCGAGGAAGGCGCACCGTAGGGCGTGTCCGAGACACTCGTTTCGAACCGGTCCGCCAGCTCCGTCAGCCCGGTTCCGCCAAGCAAAGCAAGCGTAAATGGTGAACTCATGCATCGACCTCCAGTGCCCTGATTTCGTCGAGATGACGCCAGTGTTCGTAAGCGTCCATACCACAGCCGAACAGGTACCTGTCCTCGATCTCCATGCCGATGAAAGCCGGCAGGTTTCCGGTGGTTTCGCGGTCATGAATTTTTCGCACCAAAACCGCGCTGTTGACGGAGCGGGCCCCTCGGGAAAGACAATATTTTTCTATCATCTGCAGCGTCAGGCCGATATCGTAAATATCATCGACAATCAGTACGTCCTGCCCCTCCATGTTCAGCCGGGGCGGCACGCGGAATTCGATGTCGCCGCCCTCGGTTTGACCGGAATAGCGGGTTGCATGCAGGAAGTCCATCCGTACCGGCATCCTGAGCCTGGAGGCCAGCCAGGCGGCCGGCATGACGGCACCGGTCATCACGATCAGCAAAATGATCTCCTGATCCTCGTAATGCGCATTGACGGCTTCGGCAATCGCTGCAATTGCCTCATCGACCTGTTCCCTGCTGGCCAGCAGGGTTGATTTGCTCAGGATGTGTCGCGGGTCGGGTTCAGTCATGCTGTTTCTCCAATTTCTTCCAGAGTTTTCCGCCAGTGACTCCATTCCCTGATGCGTTCGCGGTCAACGACAACCAGTTCTTCCCGATTGACCGTTGGCCTGCCGTACAGTCGGGAAATCGAACCGCTGGCGTCGTCGAGCGATCCATCGAGTTTCGGCAGCAGGTTGGCGACGTCTTTGGGCTGACAAACCAGCACCAGGTCGCAGCCTGCCTTCAGACTGAGCAGTGTGCGTTCCAGCAGGCCACCAACTGCCTTCGCCGCGTGCATTCCCAGGTCGTCGGAAATGATTACGCCCCGGTACTCCAAATCCGTCCGTAAAACACCCTGCAGCCAGGTTTTAGAGTATCCGGCCGGAAGCACATCCACCTGCGGATAAACCACGTGGGCAATCATCAGCGCATCCAGCTCAGGCGCCAGTTGACGGAACGGTAAAAGGTCTGAATCGGCAATCTCCGCCAGCGTACGGGGGTCGGAAACATCGTCGACATGCGAATCCGCAACCGTCGATCCGTGGCCGGGAAAATGCTTACCGGTCGTTTTCATGCCCGAGTCATGCATTCCGGCGAGGTAGGCCCGCCCCAGCCTGAGCACTTCTGCCGGGTCGCTGGAGAACGAACGGTCGCCAATAACGCAGCTGCCGCGATCCAGATCAAGCACCGGGGCAAAACTCAGATCGATTCCGCTGGCCAGCATTTCCGTGGCCATCACGCGGCCATGCCGGTAGGCGTAATCCAGGGCTTTTTCGGGATCGTAGCGGCCCATGCGGCCCAATGCCCCGAGCGGCGGCAAACGCGTGAAGCCATCTTTAAGACGCTGTACCCTACCGCCCTCCTGGTCAATGCAGATCAGGGGGCGCGGCGTATCCAGGGCGCGAATATCGGCGATAAGTCGATCCAGCCGGGCGGGATTGACGAAATTCCGGCTGAACAAAACAACACCGCCCACATCCGGGTGTTCCAGATGCTCGCAACTTTGGCGGTCCAGTTCAAATCCAGGTATGCCGATCAGAATGGGTCCGGATTTCATGGCTTCCTGGTCATCAGCTGCGTTCGAATAAAGCGATGGATTCAACGTGCCCCGTCTGCGGGAACATATCCATCACACCGGCGCCCGCCAGCCGAAAACCAAACTGGTGAACGAGTATGCCTGCGTCCCGGGCGAGGCTGGCCGGATGACAGGACACATAAACCAACCGGTTCGCCCCGCTGGCCGCCACGTGCGGCAAAATGAATTCCGCGCCCGATCGCGGGGGATCGACCAGGATTTTATCATAGGGTTGTTTTAGCCAGGCCGCCGAACCCGGTTCTTCGTTCAGGTCCGCCGCGTGAAATGTAGCGTTCCTCAGCCCGTTTCGCTGCGCATTTTCAACGGCCTTCCTGACCAACTCAGCATCGCCTTCAATACCGACGACTTCACCGGCCAGGGTCGCGATCGGGAGCGTAAAATTACCCAGCCCGCAAAACAGATCGAGCACCCGATCCTCTACTCCGGGCTGCAGCAACTCCACGGCCCGGGCAATCATCATTCGGTTCATGCCGGCATTGACCTGGATAAAATCAGATGGCCCGAATGCGAGGCTCACGCCAAATTCAGGCACCCCAAACGCCAGTTCGATGCTTTCCGGCTCGAGGCAATGAATACTTTTTGGCCCTGATGGCTGTAACAGCACGGCAATGCCGCTGTCCTTCGCATAGGCTCTGAGTTTTGCCAAATCACTTTCGGACAGCGGCTCGAGATGCCGAAAAACCAGCGCACAGCTGTCGTCGCCGCAGGAAACCTCGAGCTGCGGTATGCTGCGCTTCGCGTCC
The DNA here is from genome assembly GCA_013001885.1 of Lysobacterales bacterium. Taxonomy (GTDB): domain Bacteria; phylum Pseudomonadota; class Gammaproteobacteria; order Xanthomonadales; family SZUA-36; genus JAHEFT01. Next base: position 76,795 of record JABDLD010000016.1, on the reverse strand, counting down.
ATCGAATAAATCAGCTTCGCGAGGTTCTCCAGTTGCGCGGCAATTCGCGGGTCCAGCACATGACATTCCTGCATATCCGCTACGAACCGGCCGTATCGTTCGCGAAATCCGACCAGCACCCGTTCCTTTTTGTGCACATAACGCACGGATAAGCGGGCCTTGCGCCGGTAGCCCCATTGTGGACCGGTCAAAGGCTCCCAGATCGCGTCCGGAGTAACCTTGCCAATGCGTTCCAGGTTTTGTTCCAGCGTATTCTGCTTGGCCGCGATCTGTTTATCCGGGTGGAGGTGCTGCAGGGAACAGCCTCCGCACTGACCGAAATGAGGGCACAGCGGCTCGACGCGGTCGACGGAGCGATCCAGGACCTCAACCGCCTCACCTTCATCGTAATTTCTTTTGCGCTCGGTGAGTCTTGCCAGAACCCGTTCGTCCGGCAATGCGCCATGCACGAAGATTTTTTTCTCACCGTGATTGCCCACGCCCCTGCCGTCGTGGCTGAGGTCGTCAATGGTCAGTTCGACCGGCTCCTTTGGCAACGGCCGTCTTCTTCTTCGGCTCATAAAACGCTCTCAAAAAAAAGCGACCGGGCTGCATGACCCGGCCGCCGTTATTATTCAGGATGACCTATTTCTGTCGCCAGGCTCCGCTGGAGTCCTGGTAATACCAGCCTTTGCGGGCGTTACGAACCCATTCTCTGCCGAAGGTCTCCTGGATGTCCTGCTCCCACTCCGGGTGCCCGTTCGCCACCGCTATTTCACGGTAAACGGCTTTACGGTCGCGGTTTTCATCGGCAACGACACTTTCCAGGCTGCGGCGTTCACTCAGCGACACAGCAGAGCGGTCGCGAATAATGATCAGACCGTCAGAGCCGAACCCGATGGCGCCTGCATCAAACAGGGAGTTGAGTTGCAGCTTCTGACGCTCAGACATTCGCGCCTTGATCGCATTGATCTGCGGCGTGTTGATCTCGATTTCAGCTTGTTGCGCCTGGGCGTCGGAGATCAAAAAGTCCAGCGCGCCGGCAATCCGGTAAATCGCGGATCCGGTTTGACGCTCAAGCGGATTGAGCAGCGAGCCTTCCTCTTTAGGCTCTCCCAGCACGTCACCGACGAATTTTTCCGCGGCACGCTCCGCCGCCGCCGCGGGAAAGTAAACGTTGATCGTGACACACGCACCCAGCAAAATGAGCGCCGCGAAAATCAGGACTGCGTTCAGTTGTTTCATAAAGTGCTCCTCCACTGGAAGCCCGGCGCTCATCTTATCAGACCGCAGGCCACAGAATTAAATTCATTGATCAATCACCCACCCGGATCGACTCTCCCTCTGAAGCCGCTGCCAGTTGCGCCAGCAATTGCGGCCAGTCTACATTCCGGTTGAAGGCACGAATCGTGATTTTCGGCACTCCGGCGCCTTCCATGATCAGGACACTGACGGCATCTTCGCTCAGGCCCCGAATATCACATACATTGTTCTGCATCCTGCAGCCCAAACCCAGGCGCTTGTATGAAAAATTGCTGAACAGCCGCATGATGGGACTGGTCAGCGCCGTGGTCGCCGGTCCTCCGCCCAGCGTGGTCAGCCGGTTAACCGCCTTGCGCGAAATATCGCGGCTGCCCTGCTGGCTCTGGGGCGTGCCGAGCCAGGCATCGAATGCAACTGGCTTCCAGTCCAGCATTCGAAGGTCGCGCATGTAGCCGTCGATACGACCGGAAATCTGGCCAAATGAGAAGGTCTCGGTCAACAACTCCAGGTCGAGGTTCGTGGCCTCGACATTGCCTGCCAGGCTCGGCAGTACGCCGAACGGACGTTCAATACGCAGGTCTTCAAGAGAAATCAGCCCGTCGAAAACATTGACCCGTATCTTTCCATCGACTTCCAGTATGCCGTCATCCAGCCGCACCCCGGGAATTTCCCCGCTCAGTTTTCCCGAAAACGACGGCCAGCCAAACGCAGCGGTCAACTGCTTCATGTCGAGGTTTTCAATATCCACCTGCAATTGGATATCCGGCTCATTTTCAGACTGTTCCGAACCGCCCGGCAACAGTACCTCGAGGCGATGCAGATTCATCCGGCCGCCGAGCACGTCCAGTGCAAGCGGTTCTGTGATTGCAAACTTGCCGGGTTCCGAGTCCAGCGTAACTTCACCCGCACCCAGGTTGATGCGGCCCAACAGCAATCCCCGCCAGGAGAGCCCGGAATCAAACTCATGGTCACCGGGGTGCATTTGGGCTTCAAGACCGGTAAGCGCGAACCGCCGGCGCTGAGTATCCACGATACTCATATCCCGGATCAGAAGTTTGCCGGAACGAAAGTTTCCGCCCGACCATTGCCCGCTCCAACTGACCTGTCCGGTCAGGCCCAGGCCATCCAGTGTCCAGGCGGCGGCGACCGGCTCCATGTAGCGTTCGTACGCTCCCGGAAACTTCAGGTCCAGTTGACTGATTTCCAGCTTCCACGCGCCCGCATTCTGACCGTTTCCAAACTCAGCCCTACCCTCCAGTTCGAGCGACTGGTTGTCAGTAAGGCGGATAGCGCCGAGTTCCAGGAGAGACGGGCTCCAGCGGGGACGGAATGCGAACTCCAGGCCACCGCTTGAAAAATCCCGGTAGAAATCGTCAAGCAGCAACTCACCGGCCTGGAGCGATCCCCTGGCAGCCGGCGAGTCCCAGGATTCAGCCCGGGCTGACACAGTCGTGTCAAAAGAGAGGCCCTGGCCGGCAAAGCGGCCATCGGGAGAATCAAATCCGAGGTCTGTCACGCCCAGGCGAACATCGATTTCGGCAGCAGCGTCGCCCCGCTGACGGTAACTGAACTCCGCGTCCAGAAAACCTCGGGACACCCAGTCGAATTCGGGAGGTAATTCCGGCCATTCTTTCCACGAAACCAGATTCTGTCTCGCCACCCTCAGCGTTGCTGAGAGCGCATCAGCGTGACGGCTGAACTCCAGCTTTCCGCTGAACCTCCCGGAGCGTAAACGGGCCACCAGGCTCGTCTGGACGTCCAGGAAGGACGCTTGCTCAATGTCCCCCTCTACGGACAGCGGGCGAGGCTGGTCGAGCAAACCATCAACCATGATCTCTGCGGCACTCAGCCTGAACTTGCCCTCTCCGCTCAGATCCCCCCGGGCGTCCATGGCAACGAATTTCTCATGCTGGATACTTTTCGCACTGAACCTGATTTCAGGATAGTCAGCCCGCAACGGCGCCTGAACCGGCGTCAGAAACATTACCGCAAAAAGCATTCTGTGCCAAAGACGCATCCGGCGGCGGACAGCGTAGCGCTCGATATGGTCTATGCTGTAAGCAGGGGGATGGGTGGATGCTTGTGACATACGCTCATCATGCCGAAAAAAGAGGGTAAATAAAATCAATACGGCTCCGGACAAGATTCGAATCCTGGTTGTTGATGACCACGATGCCAGCTGTCGGCACGCGGTGTCCGTGCTGCGCGGGAGCGCTGGCTCAGTCCGGCTGGCCAGCACAGCAAAAATCGCGCTGAAGCTGGCTTTCAGCTGGTATCCGCAAGTCATCTGCATGGATCTGCAATTACCCGACCTCGAAGGCACTGACACCATCAGACTGATCCGCACCCGGTGGCCTGCCGGTATCCGGTCGCCCAGGGTCATCATACTGACCGGTGATGAATCCGGGCTGAACCAGAAGCTGCTGAAATCGCTCGTAATCGACAGGGTGCTGGTCAAACCCGTGCCCGGCCCGGTGCTGAGGGCGGCCGTTTTCTCCAGCCCAGGTAACCAAATCATGGAACCGTCCGGAACGGAAGATCTTCAGGAGTTGAAGCATCTTTTCAGGTCTGAGTTGAAACAGCGGTTGCCTGAACTGGATCACTGCGTGTCAGGTATGGTCCGAAGTGAAGTGGCCGCGATACTTCATCAACTCATTGCATCAGCTGCCTTGAGTTCGGAAAGCCGGCTTGAAACCAGTTTAAGGGCTATGGCGGCTGTATGCCGTCAGGATTTTTGCGCGACGGACCTGGCTGCTGCTTATTACACTTTGCTGGAATCTGCACATGAATTCCTTTGCAGGCAGCCGCACGAAAGTACAGGCCAATAAGAACTCGCTCAGGACGAAAGAATTCTTTCCTTCATCTCTCTGACAGCATTTTCCAGACCAACGAAAATCGCCCGTGCGATGATCGAGTGGCCAATATTCAATTCGTTCATGTGCGGCAGGCGTGCGACATCCTGAACGTTTTCAAGGTGCAGTCCGTGTCCGGCATTGATAATCAATCCCGCTTCGTGGCCGAGCAGACAGGCCACCCGCAGACGCTTCAGTTCCTGCTTCCGCACGGCGCCTTTCGCCTCGGCATAGGTTCCCGTGTGCAGCTCCACGACAGGCGCGCCGGCCTGCTGCGAAGCTTCCAGTTGTTCGCGGTCAGGATCTATGAAGAGTGAAGTCCGGATCCCGGCCTGGTCCAGTTGGGCCACCGCAGCGGCAACCGCGTTGAAATTGGCAACGACGTCCAGTCCACCCTCGGTGGTCAGTTCTTCGCGCTTTTCCGGCACCAAACAGACATCCGCCGGCCTTCGATCGAGCGCGATGGCCAGCATTTCCGGGGTCACAGCCATTTCGAGGTTAATCCGGGTTTGGGTATTTGCGCAGAGGCCCCGAACGTCTTCATCCTGTATGTGCCGGCGATCTTCACGCAAATGCACGGTAATCGAGTCCGCGCCGGCATTCTCCGCTAGCTCCGAGGCCTGGATGACCGAGGGATAATCTGTGCCCCGCGCTTGCCGGACGGTAGCAACGTGATCGATATTGACGCCAAGGAGTACTGACATAGTTAAGACCTTTGAATGATCAATGAAAAAGTGATTGGGACTTAAGTGGTTTATCGCCGAGGTAAAACCGGATCAGCCGGCGCATCAGCGCTTTTAGCTCCTTCAGGTGACGATCCTCGATCTGGCCTGATTTTAACCCCAGAAGGGCGGCGCCGGAAATCAGTTCACCGGCCCTGTCCTCCTCGTACTTCCGAAGCTTCGGTCCGGATTCAGGAACGTACCGATACCACGCGTCTTCCCTGACCGGATCGGATGTTCCGAATTCATGCTCCAGCTGAAGGCCAAAACCAGCAGCCTGCAGCAGCTGCAGTTCATAAATCCGCAATGCGGGTTGCGCAGGATCGCCGACTGCCAGCTCGGCCACCAGCTGACGATAACGTTCGAACAATCCCGGATGCGGATCGGACCTCTGCAGGAATCGGGTAGTCAGTTCGTTTGCGTACAAACCACAAAACAGCGACTCACCCGCCAGAGGAGGCGGAGAAGCTACCTGGTCTGCAGCGGTGAGCGTACCCAGCTCGCCTTTCTGGCTCCAGCTCAGCAACAACGGCCTGAATGGCTGCAACACTCCTTTCCAGCGGGAACGGACACCCCTGGCGCCGCGTGCGACCAGTCCGACACGACCATGGGAGCGGCTGAGCGCTTCTATCAGCAGGCTGCTCTCCTGGAAGGGCCTGGCGTGCAGGACATACGAAGGTTCCAGTGAAACACGCATCCGGATTTAACTTTGCTCGTCGTATCCGAACTGGCGCAGGGCGCGCTCATTGTCGGACCAATCACGGCTGACCTTGACCCATAACCGGACGAAAACTTTTTCGTCAAACAGCGACTGCAGGGCGCGGCGAGCCTCTGTTCCAACGAACTTCAGCACGTCACCGCCCTTGCCGATCACGATCTGCTTTTGGCCCTCTCGTTCCACCCAAACGATCGCACCGATTCTGAGCAGACCGTCCTTGCGCTTGAATTCCTCGATTTCCACGGTCAGTGAATAAGGCAACTCCTGGTGCAGCCTGAGCATCAACTGCTCGCGGATCAACTCTGCTGCCAAAAAGCGCTCGCTGCGGTCGGTAAATTGGTCCTCGTCGTAAAAAGGACGCGAAAAGGGCAGCAACCCGATGATTTTCTTTTCCAGGTCTTCAACACCGTCTCCCGTTCGGGCGGCGACCAGGAAGACCTCGGAAAACCTGTCCGTTTTTACTTCTTTTTCCAGGAATTGAAGCAGCCGGGATTTATCCGGAACGAGATCAATCTTATTGATGACCAGGAATACCGGCACGTTTACCGATTCCAGCGAACGCGCCACGTGCTCGTCCTGCCGGGTCCAGCGGCCGGCCTCGATCAGGAACAGGATCAGATCGACCTCGTGGAAACAGGCATGGGCAATGCGGTTCATGTAACGGTTGAGGGCGCGCCGGGCGGCCAGGTGAATGCCCGGTGTATCAACGTAGACGATCTGGCCCTCGCCAGTCGTTTTAATGCCGGCGATACGTTGTCTTGTTGTTTGCGGTTTGGCCGTCACGATGCTCAATTTCTGTCCGAGAAACCGGTTCATCAACGTGGATTTGCCGACGTTGGGACGACCGATCAAAGCGACATAGCCACAACGGAAGTCACCCTCCTCCTGCAAAAAGTCTTCGATACTGAGGCCGGTCATACCGCTCGTTTCTCCTGCAGCAACTGCAGCACAGTCGTGGCGGCCGCCTGCTCGGCCTTTCTCCTGCTGCTGCCCGATGCTTCAACCATGGTGCCGTCATCGGGAAGCCTGCAGCTGACGTGAAACTTCTTGGCGTGGTCCGCGCCTTCTTCGCGCTGCAATTCGTATTCGGGAATAGGCCTGGACTGCGCCTGCAGCCACTCCTGTAAGCGGGTTTTCGGGTCCTTCAATTCTTCCGCGTCGGGAAGACGCTCGATCAAGGGGTCAAAAAGCTCGACAACAACACTTTTGCTTGCCTCGAAACCTCCATCAAGAAAAATGGCTCCTAGTAAAGCTTCAAAAGCATCGGCCAGGATCGAGGCGCGGCGAAACCCGCCCGATTTCAGCTCTCCCCCGCCCAGGTTCAGGTATTTTCCAAGCCCGAGACCGGAGGCTATATCCGCCAGGCTGGTGCCCCTGACCAACCGGGCGCGCATGCGGCTCAGGTCCCCCTCCGGCGCGTCAGGCTTGAGTTCAAAAAGACGGGACGTTACGACCAGGTTGAGCACGCTGTCGCCCAGGAATTCCAGCCGTTCATTGTTGCGGGAACCGAGGCTCCGGTGCGTTAAGGCTTGCTGGAGCAAATCCGGATGGGTGAACCGGTAATCGATTCCGGCCACAGAATTCTTCACATCATTTTCTCAGAACCACGGTTCGGTCAAATTTGCCGACGATGTCAATATTGCCGAGAAAAGGCTTTCGCACTTCATAAGCGACCCGCACGTTGACGCCATCGCTTTTCTTTGAAATCCGCACATGATTCGGCTTGATGTTGTCACTGGCATAACTGGCCCACAGGCTCATCTGGATCTTGTTCTTGATCTGGCTCGGAGTCAATTTCGCGGCAGATGGGTCGTCTTTCAGCAAGTCCATAGCGTTGGTCAACGCGTGATATTCGAGATACATGGGGATCACTCGCATTCCAGCGTACGCGAAGAACAAAGTAACCGTAAGCACGATCAAAAATCCGATAAGTGTGAGCCCGCCTTGTTTACGAATTTTCATCTGCATTCACCTTCTTCCTTGTTGAGTGGACACGCGTACTATAGCGCTTCCGGGCGCCTTGGAAAAACAGGAATTTGTCTTACTCGATTCCACTGCCTACTCTCGAGAGGTCTCCGCACCCCTTCTTGTAGTCGAAATTCAGCCAGATTCCTACGGCCCGCCCCATCAGATTTTCATCCGGAACGAAACCCCATTCACGGCTGTCATTACTGCGATCCCGGTTATCTCCCATCACGAAATAGTGGCCTTCGGGCACCTGCCATTGCCCATCCCTGCTGCCGGATCCGGCATGCAGCAGGATGTCGTGGCTGACGCTTCCTAATGTCTCGGTCAGGCGCATGGCGTCAGGCCGCGGCGTCGTGCACTTGACTTCGCTGCTACCGTAATGACCCCGCGGTTCAGCGCCCACTTTTTCGCCATTCACGTAAAGCTGTTTGTTGCGGTAGGAAATCGTATCTCCCGGCAGGCCGATCAGGCGCTTGATAAAATTCACCCTGGGGTCTACCGGGTAACGGAACACGACGACATCCCCGCGCTGAGGTTCGCCAATCGGGACCATTTTTGTGTGCGTCACGGGTAACCTGAGGCCATAGGCATACTTGTTCACGACGATGAAATCGCCAACGAGCAGGGTCGGGATCATCGAGCCCGAAGGAATTTTGAAGGGTTCAAACAGGAAAGAGCGGAACAGCAACACAATCAGCAATACCGGAAACAGCGACCGTGAGTACTCGATGATCACCGGATCTCTCGGGCGCTCAATACTCTTCTGAACAGCGCGGTCCATCCTGCGCCGTTTCAAGAACAGGCTGTCAAACAACCATATCAGCCCGGTCAACGAGGTCAGCACGACCAGTAACAGCGAAAAATCCGGTTTCATCTTGTCATCCTATTTCTTGTTGTCCTGTTGCAGTACCGCTAAAAACGCCTCCTGGGGAATTTCTACCCGGCCCACCTGTTTCATCCGTTTCTTGCCGGCCTTCTGCTTTTCCAGCAACTTGCGCTTGCGTGTTACGTCACCGCCATAGCACTTCGCCGTTACGTTCTTGCGCAATGCCTTTACGGTCGTGCGGGCAATGACCTGCGAGCCGATTGCCGACTGTATAGCCACGTCGAACATCTGCCGTGGAATCAGTTCTTTCATTTTCACCGCCAGATCGCGCCCGCGCCGTTGCGCCAATTCACGGTGAACAATAAGAGAGAGCGCGTCTACCCTTTCTCCGTTGATCAACACGTCAACCCGGACGAACGGACCTTCCTGAAAACGCAGGAAGTGATAGTCAAAAGATGCGTAGCCGCGGCTCACGGACTTCAGCCGGTCAAAAAAATCCAAAACGACCTCGGACAGCGGCAACTCGTAGCGGATCGTGACCTGGTTGCCGACATACTGCATGGCTCTTTGCGTTCCGCGCTTTTCTTCGCACAGACCAATGACAGCTCCGACGAAGTCCTGCGGCACCAAAATATTGGCCTCGATGATCGGCTCACGGATTTCGGCGATCTGGTTGGCTTCAGGGAGCTTCGCGGGGTTTTCCAGGCTGATGACTTCACCGCCGCTGACCTCAACCTCATAAATCACGGTAGGCGCGGTGGTGATCAGATCGACACTATATTCGCGCTCGAGGCGTTCCTGGACGATATCCATATGCAGCAGGCCGAGGAAGCCACATCTGAATCCAAACCCCAGTGCCGCTGACGTCTCCGGCTCGAACTGCAGGGCCGCGTCGTTCAGCTGCAACCGGTCCAGCGCTTCTCTCAGGTTCGGATAATCGTCGGCATCCGTTGGAAACAGCCCGGCAAAAACTCTTGGCTGCAACGTTTTGAATCCCGGCAAAGGTCTTTCCGCACCGTCTTTCGCCAGCGTGATCGTATCGCCAACCGGCGCTCCGTGAACGTCCTTGATACCGGCAACCAGGAAACCGACCTCGCCGGCCGCGATCCGGTCCCTTACTTTGCGCTTCGGCGTGAACACGCCAACCTGCTCCACCTGGTGCTGATTCCCGGACGACATGATTTTGACTTTCTGGCCCTTTGCAATCGACCCGTCGACAACGCGGACCAGCGACACGATGCCCAGATAATTATCGAACCAGGAATCCACGATAAGCGCCTTGAAGGGCGCATCGATATTTCCTTCCGGATGGGGAATGCCGTGCACCATCGCTTCGAGCACATCTTCAATCCCTTCGCCGGTCTTAGCGCTGACGCTCAGCGCGTCTGCGGCTTCGATGCCGATAATGTCTTCGATTTCCTGCTTCACCCGCTCTGGCTCTGCCGACGGCAGATCGATCTTGTTCAGGACCGGTATCACTTCAAGGCCCAGTTCAACCGCGGTGTAGCAGTTGGCCACACTCTGCGCTTCAACACCCTGCGCAGCGTCGACTACCAGCAGCGCGCCCTCGCAGGCTGCCAGTGAACGTGAGACTTCGTAGGAAAAATCTACATGCCCGGGGGTGTCGATGAAGTTGAGTTTGTAGGTCTTGCCGTCCCGGGCCTTGTAATCCAACGTCACGCTCTGCGCCTTGATCGTAATGCCTCTTTCCCGCTCCAGTTCCATGGAATCCAGAACCTGGCTTTCCATTTCCCTCTCGGTCAGTCCGCCGCATATCTGGATGAATCGATCGGCCAGCGTCGATTTGCCGTGATCGACGTGGGCGATGATTGAAAAATTACGTATTCGATTCTGGTCCATTACCTGCGGGCCTGTTGACTTTCCGGCAATATCAAAGGGCCATCCGCTTCCTCAGAAACGAATGGCCCGGTTTCGTGGCAACAGATTATACCGTAACCGCCGTGTCTTATTCTTCAACCGCGGGTGAAAAAGCGATGTAACGCGTCACCCCGTCCCGCATGACCCGCAGCGCGACGGCTTTGTCTTCAGGCAGATCCTCGACGATCTCATCAAATGACCCGGTATCCTCCACCGGCATATTGTTGATCGTCAGGATGACGTCGCCCACGCGCAGGCCCGCACGAAATGCCGCGTCGCTCTCGATCCTTGAAACCACAACCCCGCCTTCCGGATTACCCAGCGCGCGACGGCCGTTCTCGTCGATCGACTCAACCAGTAGTCCCAGCGCATTGCTGTGGCCGTTGGTCCCGCTCGAACCCAGCAGGTTGCCGTCTTCATCAGCCTCCAGAGCATCCAGCACCACCACGAAGGTCTTCTTCTTGCCGTTGCGGCTGACCAGCACTTCGGCTTCGGTTCCCGGCGGATTGGCGCCGACCACCGGCGGCAGGTCGCCTGAAGACTCAATCAGCTCCCCGTCGAACTCGAGGATCACGTCACCCGGCTCGATTCCAGCGCGCTCAGCGGCGCTGCCGGCCGTCACGTCATTGACCAGGGCGCCTACCGGCCGCTCCAGCCCGAAAGCCTCGGCCATTTCCCGGGTCACGGTGCCCACCTGGACACCCATCAGGCCCCGGGACACTTTGCCGTGCTCGCGTAACTGCTTGACAGCCCGGTTCGCCGTCTCTATCGGAATCGAAAAGGAGAGGCCCATATAGCCGCCGCCGGAGCTGAGAATCCAGGAGTTGATACCGACCACCTCGCCCTCCATGTTCAGCAGCGGCCCGCCGGAATTGCCCTGGTTGATGGCGACGTCAGTCTGGATAAACGGCACGTATTGCTGCCGGTTGTTGCTGCGCCCCTTGGCACTGACAATGCCGGCGGTGACTGACTGGTCAAAGTTGAATGGCGAGCCGATAGCGACAACCCACTCACCGCGCTTCAGGACCTTACTGTCACCCAGCTTGAGTGTAGGCAGGTTTTTTGCATCGATCTTGAGCAATGCAATATCACTCAGTGGATCAGAACCGATCAGCTCAGCTTCGAACTCACGCCGGTCCGCCATCCGAACGATAATCTGGTCAGCGTCTTCGACCACATGATGGTTGGTAATGATGTAGCCGTTCGATTCCAGAATGAAGCCGGAACCCGCGCCGCGCCGATCCGGGATACTGCCCTGCGGAGCGCCGGGTACATCGAAGAAACGCCGAAAAAACTCGGGGATGTCCTCGCCATGCGGATTTTGCATGCCGTCCTGGTTCTGCTGCGCACGTTCTCCGAATTGCGTGATCTGGATATTAACGACTGCCGGGCCCGTTTTCTCTACCAGCTCGGTAAAATCGGGCAGGCCCGCAACCCGGGCAAATCCGGCTTCAGCCGTCAGCATAAGAAGTGTTGCGAAAATACTGATGATAAGTCTTCTGGTCACTTTCCGTTCCTCATGTTCAATTTCCGGTTTCCTGCATGTTAACGATGCGCAACAAGTGGACAATAAATGACCCAGGAAATTCCCTGTCGCTCTTTTTGATCCAGGCCAGCGCGGCTGCTCCGCAAGTAAGGCCTGCGAGCAGCGTCAGCATATCCGTGCCGACCGGGGTCAGTTGACCCGTTACCGATAGATAGTGTCCCAATGCCGCGCCTGCAAGTCCGGCCAGCAACGGAAGGAGATAAAGTTTCGCTACCAGCTTGAGAAAAACGAGCTCAGGCACACCGACCATGACCGGTTGCCCCGGTTGCGCACCTACGGTGTTTTCCAGCTCAAGAGTCAGTGGTTTGCGCTTCAACAAGCGCCCAAAGATTCCCGCTCCGCACCCTTTGCCTGCATCACAATGAGCACAGCCTGTGGTTCCGCCCAGCCGGACACTCGCTTTGCCGCCGGTCACCGCAACCACTCTTGCTTGCTGCTCAATCATGCCAGCGGGCCATGGCGTCAGGGATCAACGATAGAAACCGACTCGCCGATAGACTGAACGGTGACCGCGGGCACATCGCCCACCACAGTGATCAGCATGTCGTCCGTCACGCGCGAGAAGGCATGAGTTGTGCCCATCCTGCTGATACCGGCTTCGACGCCGCTCTGCTCGGAGATGCTTTCAACGTATACGGAGACAGCGGCCAGCCCGTCGCTGTAGATCAGGTGTTCATACATACCTTCGCCCTCCTCTCCGAAGAAGCGGTGGCCCGTCATCTTGAAGCCCGGCGGTAGATTGCCTGGAAGCCATTTGGGCCGGGCGTTGGAGTGACCGCGGCCGGCCGGAAGGTCGGATGCGGTCTTCTTGAACATTTTCAGCTGGCTGGTGGTTCTTAGCTCTTTGCCATCCACCTCGGAGCCCAGCCTCAGGTCGGTAAACATCAACTTGGCCAGAGGCTTTTTGTCCTGGTCAATGAGTTCCCACTTCAACAACAAACCCGAATGCTCCTCCAGCCATAACGAGTAGCCGTAGCGAAAATGATCCCGCGGCAGCACCTCAATATTGCGTGCCCGGTGTCCGGCGATTCTTTCGCTCGAACCGGTTTTCATCGAATAGGAGAGCTCGGTCCGGCCATGCTGATCCAGCGGCAGTTCAGGAAAAAATGAGATGTTGAAGCCTGAATCTTCGAAAACCGAATGGTCGTCCGCCAACACCCAACGAACCCCGCTGGAGTCTCTGAGGATTTCCCTCGGCGCTCCGGAAACAGCGACCAGTCGCTCACGAATACCGTGCTGGTCGGCCACATGGGTTATCCGCATGGTGTCCACTTTATCGCCCTGGACATAGACGAACGTTCCCTGGTAACTCATTTGGCTCATCGCCGAACTCATGCGCTCCAGCATGGCGACAGGGTCGTCCTTGTCTGACGCCACGCCGGGTCCTGCCGGCCCAAGCAAAGCCAGAGCCAGACCCCATTTGGCAAAACGATGTTTCATCGCAGCGTGGTTTCTTCGTCCCCGGAATCTTCCTTGTTTCTGTCTGCCTCTGCCTGGTCCTGTTGGACAAGGGCGCTGGAACCGGTAATGACGATCGGGACAAAGGTGACGAACCCTTTGCCGCTCGCGGCGCCGGTAGCCTGGTAATGGCGAATCAGGTAGGCATTCATCTTACGGTCCTGGGCATTGGACCGCCCCGCCAGGCTGACCTCGCTGGAATATGGCGTACGCGTCAGCCCCTGCGGGCTGGTAAACGCCTCGGGCTCGGCTTGGTCGGCCAACTCTTCCGCGACCGGTTGAACCCCCGGCAGCCCGGGACCGACAGCGACGATGGCCATCAACGCAACGGAGGCGGCAATTGCCAATCCGGCCGCGGGCTTCAGCCACCGGGCCGGCATGCGACGTACAGCAGGCCTCGCGATCTTTTCATTTTCCAGGGCGCTGCTGACACGGGCGCTCAGATCATCTCCGGCGATGGAGCCATCCTGGTGCCGCAGGCAGTCCCGAACCAGGTGATAACGTGTCCAGGTGGAGCGCAGCTCATCATCAGTACCCAGGCGCTTGACCAGGAAACGGCTGGTCTCCCGGCTGATTTCTCCGTCGACCAGGGCCGATAAATGTTCTCGTGTTTCTTTGCTCATTGTCATTCCGCGAATCTGTGTTTCAATTCCCTTCAACGAGGGGTTTTAGTTTTTGATCGATGGCTTCCCGCGCCCGGAAAATCCGCGAGCGGACCGTTCCGATCGGGCAGTCCATCGTCACTGCAATATCTTCATAGCTCATGCCTTCCATCTCGCGCAGCATGATGGCCGTGCGCAAGTCATCGGGTAAGTCTGCGATGGTGTCATATACGGTGCGCCTGATCTCGTCACGCATCATTTCGTTTTCCGGCGTGCCCTGTTCCTTCAACCGGCTGTCGATATCGTACTGCTCGGCGTCGACAGCGTCGATGTCTGACGCAGGCGGCCTTCTTTTTCTGGCGACCAGCCAGTTTTTGGCCGTGTTTATCGCAATCCGGTAAAGCCACGTGTAGAAGGCACTGTCACCCCGAAACCGGTCGATAGCCCGGTATGCCTTGATAAAGGCTTCCTGGGCCACGTCGAGAGCCTCGGTCTGGTCGGACACGTAGCGCGTGACCAGGCTGATGATCCGGTGCTGGTATTTGCTGATAAGCAGGTCGAAGGCTTTCTTGTCGCCATTCTGCACCCGTTCCACCAGTAGTTGATCGACCTGCGCTTCGCTCATGCGTTCTTGTGTTATCTCTTTTTTGTCAGGCTTGTGTAGAGGCTGCCGAACGCGGGCTTCCGTCTCACTCAAGTTCTGAACAACTTTCAATTGGCTTACGGCCGTCATTCGCGTCGGCTCCCTGCGCTGAGCATATCATGGTCGTTGTTCCCACTGTGCGATATGACACGGCCTGAACGCGGGAGTTCCATCAATAGCTGTTTTATTTTTACGCACCGTGGCGGGTGCAAGATATGAGGTGCAGTGCGATAATACGCGGATTGACCGCAATCCTTTCTGCAACTCAACCAGCAGGTACAAAATCATCATGGAATTTCTGAAAACGCTAGGTATCGAAGACTTCAATCCCGGAGCCTGCTTCGGCAACAACGAATGGTCTTCTACCCGGGATGAAGGAATCATCGAGTCCTTCAACCCGGCCAATGGCGAGTTGATCGCCAGCATTTACGGTGCGTCGGCAGCCGACTATGAACGGGTCATCACAACAGCCCAGTCTGTATTCGAAGCCTGGCGCAAGGTACCTGCACCACAACGCGGCGAGGCCGTTCGCCTGGTCACCGATGCGTTACGCAGCAACAAGGATGCGCTCGGCAGCCTGGTCAGCCTCGAAATGGGGAAAATCAAGGCGGAAGGTGACGGCGAAGTCCAGGAAATGATCGATATCGGAGATTTCGCTCTCGGCCAGTCACGGATGCTTTACGGTCTGACCATGCACTCGGAGAGGCCGCAGCACCGCATGTACGAGCAGTGGCATCCGCTGGGTATCGTCGGCGTCATCACGTCATTCAATTTTCCGGTTGCCGTCTGGGCCTGGAATGCGCTGCTTTCAGCCATCTGTGGCAACGTAACCGTTTGGAAACCCTCGTCGAAATGCCCGCTGTGCTGCACCGCGGTTCAGAAGATCTGCAACCAGGCGCTGGAAGAGGGTGGCTTTCCGCCTATTTTCCTGAGCTTCATGGCCAGCGGACACGACCTGGCGAACCGATTCGTCGACGACGAGCGTGTCCAACTGGTCTCTTTCACCGGATCGACCTGGGTGGGCAGAAAGGTCGGCACACGCGTGGCCGAACGTTTTGGCCGCAGCTTGCTGGAACTTGGCGGCAATAACGCAATTATCCTCGACCAGACCGCCGACCTGCAGATGGCCATTCCGGGAATCGTATTCGGCGCGGTTGGAACCGCCGGACAGCGCTGTACCACGACCCGTCGTCTGTTCGTCCATGACTCGATCCTCGACCAGGTGACCGGTCAATTGGTCAGCGCTTACCAGCAGGTTCGCATCGGTGACGCCCTCGACCCCGACACCTTGATGGGGCCACTGGTCGACAGCACGGCAGTAAAGGACTTCGAAGCGGCAATGGAGGCGGTGCGCACTGCGGGGGGCACCATCCTGACCGGCGGGTCGCGCATTGATCGCGCAGGCTTTTTCGTGGAGCCGACGATCGTCATGGCGGAAAACGACTGGGAGATTGTCCAGACCGAAACCTTTGTTCCGATTCTGTACGTGATACCGTTTTCCGATATCGAAGACGCCGTGCGCATGAACAACGCTGTCCCCCAGGGTCTGTCATCGGCGATCTTTACCACTGACGTCAGCAATTCGGAGCTGTTTCTGTCGGCCGTGGGTTCAGATTGCGGTATCGCCAACGTGAACATCGGGACCTCCGGCGCAGAAATTGGCGGCGCTTTCGGCGGCGAAAAAGAAACGGGCGGAGGGCGAGAATCCGGGTCTGACGCATGGAAGGTTTATATGCGGCGCCAGACCAACACCATTAACTGGGGCAAGGATCTGCCGCTGGCGCAGGGGATCAAGTTTGATCTCTGACCACGTACCGGAAGCTTAGGCATGCTTTATAAACTGGCGCAGAAAGCCCTGTTTTCCACCGACCCGGAAACGGCTCATGAGTTGTCGCTCGAGAGTCTTCGCCTCGGTCACAGGCTGGGCGCTACCCGGCTGTTGTGCAAAGCGCACAGCCAGCCTGTCACGTGCATGGGACTCGAGTTTCCCAATCCGGTTGGGGTTGCCCCCGGACTGGATAAAAACGGCGACTATTTCGAAGCGCTGGGCGATCTGGGTTTCGGATTCGTGGAAATCGGAACCGTGACGCCCAGGTCGCAGCCCGGCAATCCCAAACCCCGGGTTTTTCGCCTGACCGGTGCGCAGGCTATGATCAACCGTCTCGGCTTCAACAACAAAGGAGTTGATCACCTGGTGCGGAGGGTGAAAAACCACGAGTTCAAGGGGGTCCTGGGAATCAATATCGGCAAAAATTTCGATACGCCCATTGAAAAAGCGGCAGACGATTACCTGTTCTGCATGGACAAGGTGTATCCCTACGCCGATTACATCACCGTCAACATCTCCTCGCCCAACACGAAAAACCTGCGGGATTTGCAGGGTGAAGATCAACTGGACCGGTTGCTTGAACAGATCAGCGAGCGGCGCGAGGCGCTGACAGGGCAACTGGGGCGCCGCGTGCCGATTGCCCTGAAGATCGCGCCGGACCTGGAGGAAGAAGCTCTGCCGGCCGTCGCCCAAACCGTCACGCGTCACGGAATGGATGCGGTCATCGCCACAAATACAACCCTTTCCCGCAGCGGCGTGGAAGGCATGCCGCACGCCGACGAAGCCGGCGGCCTGTCCGGCGCTCCGCTAAAACAGAAAGCCGACCAGGTGCTGGCCGCCATGCGGGCCCTGCTTCCGTCGGATGTGGCCCTGATCGGCGTTGGCGGCATCACCAAAGGCCAGGACGCCGTGGACAAGCTCGAGCTTGGCGCTGACCTGGTGCAGTTTTATACCGGCATGGTCTACCGCGGACCCGAGTTGGTGAACGAGTGCCTCAAGGCCATCGCCGGCCGCAACAGGGAATGAAAGCAACCGAGCAGCCTTCATTGGTCCGTTTCAACACGTTCGGCGTGGACGCCCGCGCCGGATTGATGCTGACGCTGGAAAACGAGGAGGACCTGCTCTCTCTTGCGCCCTTCGACCCGAAACGTGATCTTTTGCTGGGCGGCGGCAGCAATCTGCTGCTCGCCGGCGACATCCCCGGCACGGTGGTGCATAACCAGATTTCAGGAAAAGAAGTCGTGGATTCCGACAGGGACCATGTGCTCGTGGAGGCCGGTGCCGGTGAAAACTGGCATGAGTTGGTCCTTTGGTCGCTTTCCAGGGGATATTCTGGCCTTGAAAACCTGTCGCTGATTCCGGGACTGGCCGGCGCAGCGCCCATTCAGAACATCGGCGCATACGGCGTGGAGCTCTCCTCTGTGCTTGAGAGCGTGACCGCCTGGGACCTCCAGCGGAGTACCTGGGTGTCGTTCAGTTGTGAACAGTGTCAACTGGCCTATCGCGACAGCCTATTCAAAACCGGACAGCCGGACCGCTATCTGATCACGTCCATCCGCCTGCGGCTGGACCGGTGTTTTAACCCCGTGTTGGGCTATTCCGGCCTGTCTGAAGAGCTAGCCCGGGCAGGTATCGGGCAACCCAACGCGATTGAAGTCAGCGATGCGGTGATCCGGCTTCGTCGGCTTAAACTTCCGGATCCGTCCGTCACCGGAAATGCCGGAAGTTTTTTCAAGAACCCCGTACTCAGGCAGGAAGAGGCGCTGTCACTGCTCGCCCTCAATCCCGACATGCCCGCCTGGCCAAACACCGATGAGACGGTAAAAATCTCGGCCGCCTGGATGATCGAGCATTGCGGATTTAAAGGGTTCCGCCAGGGCGATGCCGGCGTATCAGCCCAGCATGCCCTGGTGATCGTCAATCATGGCTCGGCAAGCGGACGCGAAATCATGGAGCTGGCCACGAAAATACAGTCCACGGTTCACTCCACGTTCGGCATCGAACTCCAGCCCGAACCCCGGATTGTCCGTTTTCCCGCCTAGAACGCGTTGATTCCGGTCAGCTCCCGGCCGACAACGAGTTGGTGGACCGTTTCGGTGCCTTCGTAGGTGATCACACTTTCCAGGTTCAGCATATGGCGAATCGCCTGATACTCGGTGGTGATTCCGCTGCCGCCCAGAATATCCCTGCAGTCCCGCGCGATATCCAGTGCCATGCGCACGTTATTCCATTTGGCGATACTGACCTGCGTGGGCTGCATCTTTCCGGCGTCTTTGAGTCGGCCGAGCTGCAGCGACAACAGCTGCGCGCTGGTGATCCGGCGCGCCATGTCAGCCAGCCGGATCTGGATGGCCTGGTTGGCCGCAAGCGGCCTACCGAACAACACCCGGTCTGAGGTATAAGCGATCGCTTCCTCCAGGCAGGCGATGGCGGCCCCGATCGGACCCCAGGTGATTCCGTAACGGGCCTGGGTCAGGCATCCGAGCGGGCCTTTCAGTCCGGTCACGTTGGGCAGACGATTAGCCTCCGGAACGCGCACATTATCGAAATACAGTTCCGAGGTGACCGAGGCCCGCAGCGACATCTTGGACTTGATGGCCCTGGCTTCGAATCCCTGCATCCCTTTTTCCAGCACGAATCCCATAATGCCTTCTTCCGTTCGAGCCCAGACCACGGCGATATCGGCCAGGTTGCCGTTGGTGATCCACATCTTCGAACCATTGATGACCCAGTCATCGCCGTCGCGGCGGGCGTGGGTTTTCATATTGGCGGGGTCTGAACCGCCGTGGGATTCAGTCAGGCCGAAACAGCCGATGATCTCACCGGCGGCCATGCCCGGTAGCCAGCGCTGCTTCTGTTCCTCCGAACCGTAGGCGTAGATTGGGTACATGCACAGGCTGGACTGGACCGATACAAAGCTGCGGAGACCCGAATCACAGCGTTCCAGCTCCTGGCAGATCAGGCCGTAGGAGACTCCGTTCAGCCCGGCGCAGCCATAACCCTCGAGACTGGATCCAAGCAATCCCATCTCAGCGATTTCCGGGACCAGCTCAGCGGGGAAGGTCGCCTGGTCAAAGTGCTCTGCGATCAGCGGCATCGCGCGTTCATCCACGAACCTGGCAACGCTCTCCTTGATCATCAGTTCTTCTTCTGTAAGTAACGAGGCTACGTCGTACAGGTCAAAAGGGTTCAGCTTGGCCATCTGGCACTCCAGTAAATTTTTCTGTGAACGCCCCGAGGGCGTGAACGAAACGGAACAATGTTTATCTGCGTATTTTACTCGTTGGTGACGCCGGAGGGTACATGCGCTGACGTAACATGTGGCCTTGCGGAATCGATGTGGACCTGCTGGTCATCGAAAAAGATGTCCGCGCCGAAGGTTTTCAGGAATTCACCTTTTGAACGGCCACCCAGGAACAGGGCTTCGTCGATCCTGATCCCCCACTCCCTCAGCGTCAGCACCACGCGTTTGTGCGCCGGCGCCGAGCGCGCGGTGATCAGGGCCGTGCGGATCGGGTTGTTTTCGATCGGGTAGGCCGACTGAATTTTATGCAAAGCCTCGAGTACGGGTTTGAAAGGCCCGCCCGACAGCGGGTGCCCGGCCGACTCCCGTTCGCTGTCGGAAAAAGCTTCCAGTCCGCGTTCCTGGTAAATCCGCTCCGCTTCATCACCGAAAATAACCGCGTCGCCGTCAAAAGCAATCCTCAATTGCCCGCTGTCCCGGCTACTGGCACTGCCGGGCAGGATGGTGGCTGCCGCGTAGTCCTTTTCCAGCGCCTTGCGCACGTCACCGGCATTGGTGGAGAGCAACAGGTGGGCGCCGTAAGCCTCCATGTACTTGTACGGGCTCTCTCCACCGGTGAACGCGGCGCGCTCGATTTTAAGTCCGTAATGTTCAATCGAATTGAAAATTCTGAGCCCGGTATCGGCGCTGTTGCGCGACAGCAAGATCACCTCCACTCCCGGATGGCCGACATCATCTTCATTCAGCGCCAGTAATTTCTTCGCCAGCGGAAACGCGACACCGGGTTTCAAAAACCGGTCTTCCCGCTCCATCTGGTATTCCGAATAGGCCTGCAATCCGCTCGATTCAAAGACTGCGTGGCTCTGGCCGAGATCGAACAGAGCCCGGGACGAGATTCCGATAACGAGCATGCCTTCATCGGTCCCTGTCGCAATTGACCTGACAACTGGTTCTTTCATGCATCAAATTGTACGCTAGGTAGTTGAAGAGGTGAAAACATGCGTACGCTCATAGCACTGCTTGGCATTCTCGTTCTCAACCCCGTTCACTCACAGGTCACCGATGCCGCCCAACTGGTCCGACAAGCCATGGACCACTGGCGCGGAATGACATCCCACTCCAACATGACAATGACCATCCACCGGCCCGATTGGGAGCGGTCCATGACCATGATTTCATGGAGCAAGGGAGACAAGCTCTCGCTGGTGCGTGTGATCGAGCCCAGGAAGGACGCCGGTAACGGCACCTTGCTGAACGACAACAGCATGTGGACGTTCACGCCGCGGATAAACCGCATCATCAAGATCCCCTCATCGATGATGTCGCAAAGCTGGATGGGCAGCGATTTTTCCAACAAGGACATCAGCAAGTCCACCGACATTATCGACCAGTACGATCACGAACTGCTCGGCACCGAGGAACGTGACGGACATCTGCACTACACGATTCAGTCCGTCCCGCACGAGGATGCCGCCGTGGTCTGGGGCAAGGAAATCCTCATCGTGCGGGACGACTTCGTGCTGATCGAGCAGCAGTTCTGGGACCAGGACGGCATCCTGGTGAAATCCATGAAAACGCTGGAAATAGAGGAAATGGGCGGCCGCCCCGTTGCCAAGGTGATGCGGATGGGCAAGGTCGACACGCTCGATGAGTGGACGCAACTGACCGCGAACTCAATCGAGTTCGACCTGGAGTTGGCCGACAGCCTGTTCACCCTGTCGAATCTTCGGAATCCCAGACAGTGATGCTGAATCTTCGCCTGGCCTGGCGCAACCTGTGGCGGCAAAAGCGCCGTACCTGGCTGACGGCCACGGCGATGATTTTTTCCAACGTCCTGCTGGTCTTCATGATCTCGCTGCAGTTCGGTTCCTATGACATGATGATCAATAACACGCTGCAGGCCTTCAGCGGGCATTTTCAGGCGCAGCGTGCCGGCTACAACGACAATCCGAAGCTGAGGCTCAGTATTGACGCCATCGGCGCCCTGGCACAGGACCTGCGCCTGCGAATGCCTGATACGAAGATCGCCGCGCGCGCCGCAGCGTTTGCGCTGGCCTCCAGCGACCAGCGTTCATTCGGCATCCAGGTCATCGGGGTTCAGCCGGAATTCGAGCCGGGCGTATCCACCCTGCCCGGCCTTGTCACCAAGGGGGCGTTTCTGGACGACCCCGGGGCCGCCGAGATCGTCATCGGCAGCGTGATGGCCAGGAACCTGAAGGTGGGTGTGGGCGATGAAATCACGCTGCTCGGCAGCGGACGTGACGGCTCTTTCGCCGCCGGTATTCTGACGGTTCGCGGAATCTTCAACTCCGGCCTGCCGGACATGGATCGCAGCTTCGCAGAAATCCCGCTGAAGTATTTCCAGGAGATGTTTTCGATGGGCGACCACGGCAATACGGTCGCTTTTTCCGTCAGTGCTTTGGACCAGGTGACACCGGAGCTCAACCAGGCGGCGCAGGCATTGAAAGATCACGAAGATTTGCTGTTGCTTGACTGGACCCGTCTGCACCCCGGTCTTAAACAGGCAATCCAGGCCGATCTTTCCAGCGCATGGTTCATGTACGGCGTATTGATCGTCCTGGTGGCTTTCAGCGTATTGAACACGCAATTGATGGCGGTGCTCGAACGGACGAAGGAGTTCGGCGTCATCACGGCGCTGGGTATCAAGCCGCGCAAACTGGCCGGGCTTATCATGCTGGAAACGGCCATGATGGCCTTCATCGGACTGGTAATCGGCCTGTTTCTGGGTTGGCTGGTCGCTGCGTATTTCAACACGGTAGGCTTTTCCTACCCCGGTATGGACGAAGTCGCGGCCAAATTCAACCTGCCCGGTAAGATGTACCCGAGCGTCACCCCGTTTTCCATGCTGCTTGGACCGGTCGTGGTCTTTCTGTTCTGCCTGCTGGCCTCGATCTACCCTGCATTGCGCCTGTTTCGCCTGCAGCCGGTGGACGCGATGAGGGCCGCCTGATGGCCTCCGCCAACCGGCTGCCGCTGGGCGCCATGGCGCGCATGGCGTGGCGCAATCTGTGGCGAAATCACCGGCGTACGCTGATCATGTTGCTGGCCATCACGGTGGGTGTGTGGGCAATGATCTTCATGACGGCGCTGATGCGCGGCATGGTAGACCAGATGATCGAGGACGGCATCGACGCGCTGCCCGGTCTGGTCCAGATACATCACCCGGACTACCGCGATGACCCCAGTGTTGAAAACAGCCTGGAGCCGCCCAATCAGGTGCTGCTGCAAGCGCTGGAGAGTCCGCCGTCGACCGGCTGGACCACCCGGATCCGAGTGCCCGCGATGATCTCAAGTGAACGCGACAGTCGCGGAGTGACGCTGCTGGGCGTCGATCCGGCCGGCGAAATTGTTCTCGGCTTCGACCCCGGAAGTATCGTGGAAGGCCGTTTTCTGGAGGGTACGGACGACAACGGACTGGTCATCGGCCGCAAGCTGCTGGAACGCCTCGAAACCGATCTGGGCAAGCGCATCGTGGTGATGAGCCAGGATACCGGCAACGAGATAGCCGACCGTGGATTTCGCATTGTCGGTGTGTACAAGGGCAAGCTGGCGGCATTGGAGGAGAACTACATCTATGCCGGCCGGTCCACCGTTCAGTCGCTGCTGAAGATGGACGCCCGTGTTTCAGAAATCGCGATCACCGGCCGCAACTATCGTAATGCGGATCCTTTGCTGCGGCAGGTGCGTACTGCCGCTGGAGGAGACCTTGACGTCAAAGCCTGGACTGAACTGGACACCTATCTGGGTCTGATGCTTGGCGTGATGGACGGTTTCGTGCTCGTTTGGGTGATCGTTATTTTCCTGGCCCTGAGTTTTGGCCTGGTCAACACGCTGATGATGGCGGTGTTTGAGCGGGTGCGTGAATTCGGGCTGATGCAGGCGCTCGGCATGAAACCGTCAGCCATTCGTTACCAGGTTCTGCTGGAATCCGTGTTACTGCTGCTGCTGGGTTTGCTGGCCGGAAACCTGTTGGCCGTCGCCAGCATACTACCCATCCGGGACGGTATAGATCTGACCGTCGTTGCCGAAGGGATGGAGATGATGGGTGTATCCAGCGTTCTCTACCCGTCGCTCTACCTCAATGACATCGTTCTGGCGAACGTTGTTGTTGTTCTCCTGGGCATACTGACCAGCTTGCTGCCCGCCTGGCGGGCCTCACAGTACCGCCCGGTCGAAGCCATCGCAAAAACCTGAAGGATCGGATATGGCCGAAATAAAATGTGTTGAACTGTGTAAAAACTACCAGCAGGGCGACGCCGTGATCAAAGCACTTGACCATGTCTCGCTCGACATCAAGCAGGGTTCATTTGTCTGCCTGTCGGGCCCCTCGGGCTCCGGCAAGACGACCTTGTTGAACATGATCGGCGGTCTGGATGAACTCGACAGCGGACAAATCAGCATCGACGGTCAGCGGGTCGACCTGCTCGGCCAGGGCCCGCTGGCGGATTTGCGGTTGCACCACATCGGTTTCGTTTTTCAGGCCTATAACCTGATTCCGGTACTCACTGCGCGCGAGAACGTCGAATTCGTGATGCAGGTGCAGGGTGTTCCGGCAGCAGAACGTAAAAATAAATCGATGGCGATTCTTGGCGAGGTTGGTTTGGAGGGGATGGAAAACCGCCGTCCGTCGCAGCTTTCCGGCGGGCAGCAGCAGCGGGTTGCTGTTGCCCGCGCCATCGTGAGCCAGCCCAAGCTGGTGCTGGCTGACGAACCCACCGCCAATCTCGACTCCGTCTCGGCCAAACACCTGATGGAACTGTTCCGGGAACTGAATGAACACCACGGGGTGACCTTCATCATCTCGACCCACGACGAGCGCGTCATGCGCTACGCGGGCCGGCTGATCAAGATGCAGGACGGCCGAGTCATTGCCGACCAGGGCCAGGCCCCGGAATGAGATGAGCCGCCGGACGCCTCCGCCGCTGCCCCGGCTTTCACGGGGGTTCCTTGCGTTGCTGCTTTGTGCCGTTATCCTGCCCGTGGCAGCACAAACGGATTACGACTTCGGCGGCCACACCAAGTACCAGTTCATTTACATCGATGTTCCCGGGAACAGCATTTTCGAGCCTTATCTCGGATCCGGTGCAGCGGACACCAATCTCGAAGCCCGGCTGAAATTCAGCGCACGAAAAAGCCGCTGGGACTTCAAGCTGGACTACCAGTTCATCGCAAGCTATTCCGACACGCTGCAGCTGGCGCGGCGGTTTCCCGACTCCGCGCAACGACCCAGCGGCATCGTAAGCGACCAAAGGCGCTGGTGGAACCTGACTTATTCTTCCGGAGGCGACGGCAAAACCGCGCTCATCCACCGCCTGGACCGCGTGAGCATCGGCTACACAACCGATCACACCGTGTTGCGATTTGGGCGTCAGGCCATCAGCTGGGGCAACGGGATGATCTATACGCCGATGGACATATTCAATCCTTTCGACCCGGCTGCGGTCGACAAGGAGTACAAAACCGGCGACGACATGCTCTACGGCCAGTATCTTTTCGACAACGGCAATGACCTCCAGGCCGTCGCCGTCATCCGCCGCGACCCGCTGACCGGCGATGTCGAATCCGGCCAGCGTTCAACGGCGCTCAAATATCACGGTTTCCAGGGGCAGAACGAATACGACCTGCTGGCAGCGGAACACTACGGGGACCTGGTGTTGGGCGCCGGAGGTGTCGCCAGCATCGGGGGCGCCATCTGGCGCGGCGATCTCACCTGGACCCGAACGGACAACGATGATGTTTTTTCCGTGGCCACAAGTCTGAGCTATTCATGGATCTGGGCCGGGCGCAATGTCAGTGGCCTGATCGAATATTATTTCAACGGGTTCGGACAGAAAAACAGCGCCTATTCACCCGACGACCTGATACTCAATCCAGACTTGCTGCGGCGGCTGGAGCGCGGCGAGCTTTTTACGCTGGCAAGAAACTACCTCGCGGCTTCCGCGACAGTAGAAATGAATCCGCTGCTGCTGGTGACTCCCAATCTGTTTATCAATCTGGAGGATCCCTCCGCGCTGGCCCAGCTGGTGGTGCAGTACAATTGGCAACAGAACCTGGTGATTCTCGGCTCGCTGAATATCCCGGTCGGCCCCGACGGATCGGAGTACGGCGGCACGGAATCATTTATCGAGGACCTCTATTTCTCAACGGGCGCCAGTATTTTTATACAGCTGGCGTGGTATTTCTGACAAAGGACATTGGGCATGAACGAATTGACCACCATGCAGGCAAGGGTACTTGGCTGCCTGATCGAAAAAAAAGAAACGACTCCCGAGCAATACCCGCTGACACTGAACAGCCTGAAAAACGCCTGTAACCAGAAAACGGCGCGAAACCCCGTCACCGCCTACAACGAGGGCGACATCGGCCATACCTTGCGGGAGCTCGAGTCTCTGGGAATGGTCTCCGAAGTCTGGGGCGCGCGGGTTCCCAAGTACGAGCACCAGGCCGGAAAAGCGCTGGGGCTGCAGAGTAAGGGGCTTGCCCTGTTGTGTCCGCTGATGCTGCGCGGCCCGCAGACACTGGGTGAACTGAAAACCCATGCGCACCGCCTGTTTGAATTCGATGACCTCGATGATGTGCAGTACACTCTGCAGCGCCTCGCCGAGCACGAACCGCCACTGGCGGCTGCGCTGCCGCGGCAGCCGGGGCAAAAAGAAATCCGCTACGCCCATCTGTTGTGTGGCGAGCCTGAAGTACCTGAACCCGCGGATTACACCGGCAGCCGGCCCTCCGCGGGCGGGCTATCAAGCCGGGTGGATGCGTTGGAAGACGCTGTGGAATTGCTGCGCCTGGAACTTGAACAGCTGAGGACGCGACTTCAGCCTGAAGATTCAGAATAACGCTGAAGAATCCGCGAACACTGAGAATAGTAGGCGGCGCCAAACAGATTCAGGTGGTTCAGCAGGTGGTAAAGCTGGTAAACCGGCAGGCGCTCCTCGTGACCCGGTTGCAACGGCGAAACCTCACAATAAGACTGGTAAAAGGCGGGTTCAAACCCGCCGAACAGCCGAGTCATGGCCAGATCGGCCTCGCGATGACCGTAATATACGGCGGGGTCGATCAAGCAGGCTTCGCCTTTCTCATCGACGATAAAATTCCCGCCCCACAGGTCGCCGTGCAGCAGGCTGGGAGGCTCAGTCGAGGCGCCCAGCAATCCGGTTATTCGGTCCTCTGCCCGATCGAGCAACCGCGTCAGATCCTGACCGTGGCCGCGTTCGGCCGCCAGGCGGACCTGGAACCGCAAACGTCTTTGCAGGAAGAACCCGGGCCATGAAGATCCGTCGTCAGTGCCGTCGGCACGGCCGCTCAGAGATTCCCAATCACCAGCCAGCGGTGCGTTGTGCTGAGGCGTGGAGCCAATGAAATTGTCCTGGGAAAAGCCGCAGCCCGGACCATGATATTGATGCAAATGGGCAAAAGCACGACCAAAAGACTCAAAAAAGTCCGGCCGCCGCGCCGTTGATCTGATCAATTCCAGCACCAGCGCGTTGTTGCCTACCGCGAGCACTTCCGGCACGCGGATTGCACCGGCCCTGGCAAGTTCCCGCAGCCCGGTTGCTTCGCATTCGAACATTCCCGGCGCGTTTTCCAGCGTTTTGATAAACACCTGGCTGCCGTCGGCGAACACGGCGACCCGGGCATCGGCAATGCAGCCGCCGCCAACGCGGTCGAGTTTCACCGGACAACCGCGGCCCAGCTGATCCAGAATTTTTGGATAACGGCCCGTCATCAGTTGATGCGAATCAGACGCGGCGCAGGAAATTCCCGCAGGCGTCCTCAAGAATATCGATCACCGTATGGAACCCTTGTTCCCCGCCGTAATAAGGATCGGGCACCTCGCTCACGTCATGCGATTCACAGTACTCACACATTCGGACGACGCGCGCACGCGCTTCTGGGTTGATCCGGTTCACGTCACGGAAATTGTCATCGTCCATGGTGACGATCCAGTCGAACTGGTGAAAATCTTCCGTTTCAATCCGGCGTGCCATGCTGGTCAAATCGTAGCCCCTCGCGGCAGCGGCCGAGCGCATGCGGCTGTCGGCCTTGTGACCGGCGTGATAACCGATCGTTCCGGCGGAATCGATCGAAAAGTCCGCATCCCGGCCGGCTTCCGACACCAGCTTGCGAAAAATTCCCTCAGCGGTCGGAGAACGGCAGATATTGCCCATACAGACGAAAAGCACCGATTGCATGAAGTCTCCTACAGAAATTGTTCGTCGAGAATCCGTTGTTCCAGCGAATGGTCCGGGTCGAACATCAGTTTCAGCGTGATGTCTTTGGCTTCGTACACATCGACGCTGACCACGTTGCGTATCTCGTGCGCGTCGGCCGTCGCGCTGACCGGCCGCTTGTAATTATCGAGCACCTCGAAGCGCACGCGTGCGGTCGAAGGCAGCACGGCTCCGCGCCAGCGCCGGGGCCGAAAGGGCGATATCGGGGTCAGCGCCATGGCTTCGGTTCCGAGAGGAAGAATGGGCCCCTGGGCAGAGAGGTTGTAGGCGGAACTGCCGGCGGCGGTTGACACCAGCACGCCGTCACAAACCAGATCCTCTACTTTGACCGAGCCGTTCACCAGAACCCGTATGTGGGCCGCCTGGTTCAGTTGCCGCAACAGAGCGACTTCGTTGATCGCCAGCGCCCGTGCTTCACTGCCTGCCTCGGTCGTTGCGATCATGCACAGCGGATTCAACTCAACCACGTCTGCGGCGTTCAGCCGGGCGTGCAGATCGTCCTCTCTGAACCGGTTCATCAGGAAGCCGACTTCCCCCAGTTTCATTCCATATACCGGCAGGTCTTCGGGCAGGAAACGGTGCAGTGTGCGCAACATGAAGCCATCGCCGCCCAGGGCCACGATAACGTCTGCTTCGCCCATCTCGGACTGATCGTAGCGCGCTTGCAGAGCCTGCATCGCCCGCTGTGCTGCCTCGGTCTGGCTTGCGACGAAGTGAATTTTACGGTCGGCCGTCATGGGGCTGTTTTTGCCACGAGTTGCTCAAGCGCGCGAACGGCCACAGAAACGGTCGGATAATCCATTTTTACCCCCTTTCTCATGTCTTTGAGCATATCCAGCACGGGCTCAACCTCAGCGCCGTTGGACTCCATCCAGGCTTTGACCGGCTCTTTCTTTCTGCCGTCGGCATGTAACACCCTTTCCACCAGGTTATTGTGAATCGAAAACAGTTCATCTCTCAAATTTGCGCGAGAGACGGCGTGCCACTGTCCGGATACTTTCAGGGACTCAACATGATTTTTCAACCATTTCAATTCCAGTGTGTCTCCCAGGCCGAAAAAGACCCGCGCGACGCGCTTGACGTCTGTTTTCCGCCTGGCCGCGGTTTCGACGACATCCAGTGCCGGGAAAAGGCGTTCGAGCATCACTGTCTGTGCAGCCAGCTTGCGGTTGAAACCGCCTTCAACATAGGGTTGAGCCAGGGTCTGGAGTCCCTCTTTTTCCTCCGCACTCATTGCATCGCCAATGAATTTCTCGAGAATGCTGAGCCCGGGGGCCAGCCGGTCAACCATCAACCTTATGTCCAGTTTTCGGCCCTGCAGGTTGAGCAGCCAGCGTGTCGCCTGCCGCAGCAGCTTCCACATGCTGATCAAGGCAGCAATCTGGAGTTCACTGCTGACTTTGTTATCCAGCTTTTCGATTTTTGACCAAAAATTGCGTGCGCCGAAAACCTCCCGCGCTATGGTGTAGGCGCGCGCCACTTCCGCCGGCGATGCACCCGTGTCTTCGCACATGCGCAGCGTGTAGGAAGCGCCCATCCGGTTGACCAGGCTGTTGGTTACCTGCGTTGCGACAATCTCGCGCTTGAGCCGGTGCTGCTGCATGAACGAACCCATGCGATCCTGAAGCTGGTCCGGGAAATACCGCGAAAGCTCACCCGAAAGATAGCTGTCTTCAGGCACATCGGAGCCGAGCAACTGCTGGTACAGCATGATCTTGCTGTAGGAAAGCAAAACCGCGAGCTCAGGCCTGAACAGTCCTTTACCCTTGTCCTTGCGTTCTTCGAGCTCCTCGTCCTCGGGCAGCGATTCGAGCTGCCGGTCCAGCCACCCCTGTTCCTCGAGCACTCTGATGAAATGCTGCTTGGCTCCGAGGCGGGGACCGGAAAAGTGATCCATCATGGTAATGGCCTGCGTCTGCAGGTAATTATTGCGCAGCACCAGTGCCGCCACGTCATTCGTCATTTCCGCCAGCAGGCGGTTGCGCCCGTCTAAATCGAGTTTGCCGGCCCGGATCGCGAGATTCAGCAAAAGCTTGATGTTAACCTCGTGGTCGGAGGTGTCCACACCCGCGGAATTATCAATGAAATCGGTGTTGACCATTCCACCGCAGCGTGCAAACTCGACCCGTCCCCTCTGGGTCAGGCCCAGGTTTCCGCCCTCCCCGACCACTTTGCAGCGCAGATCGCTGCCATTGACCCGCAAGGCATTGTTGGCCAAGTCGCCCACGTCTGCGTGCGCTTCGGACGAAGACTTGATGTAGGTCCCGATACCGCCGTTCCAGAGCAGGTCGACCGGCGCCTTCAATAGCTCGCGAATCAGCACGTTGGGCGTCATCTGGTCAGCCTCTACGCCCAACCATTCCCGGACCTCGGGACTGAGCGGAATGGTTTTTTCCTGGCGAGAGAAGATACCGCCACCGCTTGAAATCAACCCGGCCTGGTAATCGGTCCAGCTCGAACGGGGCAGCCGGAAGAGTCTCCTGCGCTCCTGGTAGCTCTTTTTGACGTCCGGGTCGGGGTCAAGAAATATGTGCTGGTGATTGAAGGCCGCCTGCAAACGGGTATGCCTCGACAACAGCATACCGTTGCCGAACACGTCGCCGCTCATGTCGCCGATGCCGACCACGGTGAACGGCTCCCGCTGAATGTCTTTCCCCAACTCGCGGAAATGGCGCTTAACGCATTCCCAGGCGCCGCGCGCGGTTATCCCCATGCCCTTGTGGTCGTATCCAACCGAACCGCCAGACGCGAAGGCATCACCCATCCAGAATCCGTGCTGATCCGCGACCGAATTCGCCGTGTCGGAAAACGTCGCCGTTCCCTTGTCCGCCGCGACAACCAGGTACGGATCGTCATCGTCCCGCCTGATCACGTCCGTTGGGGGAATGATTTTGTCCTTATCCAGGTTATCCGTTATATCTAATAAGCCATTGATAAATAACTTGTAACAGCTAACAACCTCCTGCATTACTGCATCACGTTCGCCAGACGCCGGCATGCGCTTCACAACGAATCCGCCTTTCGCTCCGACTGGGACGATCATGGTGTTTTTTACGCTCTGCGCTTTCATCAGGCCGAGCACTTCGGTCCGAAAATCCTCACGGCGGTCGGACCAGCGAAGACCGCCTCGCGCTATTTTTCCTCCGCGCAGGTGGATGCCCTCGACGCGCGGCGAGTAGACCCAGATCTCACGAAACGGTTTGGGACGCGGGAGTTCCGGAAGCGCGGTAGAGTCAATTTTGAAGCTAATGTATTCCCGGGCCGCTCCATCGCCGTCGACCTGGAAATAACTGGTTCTCAGGGTGGCCCGAATGACCTCGAAAAATGCAAAGAGCATCCGGTCTTCATCCAGGCTGGTGACCGACTCGAGCGCGCGTCTGAAGGCTCTGGTGATGGAATTGACCTGGGCATCCCGCTGCTGCCCCCTCGCGGCAGCCATGTCGGACAGGAACTCGGCCAGTACCCCGTCACCCGCGATTTCCTTGCTCATCAGAACGGTCATTCTGCGTTCCAGCCGCTTGCTCGCCAGTTCTTTCCGGTAATCAGTCTCCTGTTCCCTGGCCGGGTCAAAGGACGCCTCGAACAGTTCCACCAGAAGGCGTGCGATTCCGGGGTGACGCGACAGGGTCTCCGCCATGTAATTCATCGAAAAAGGCACGCCGGTCTGCAACAGGTATTTGCAGTAGGCCCTGAGAATCTTCACCTGCCGCCAATGCATCTGCGAGGCGATCACCAGGCGATTGAAGCCGTCACTGTCGGTCTCGCCGCGCAGTGTTTTTTCGAACGCTTCCTGGAACAGGTTACGAATCACGTCAAGGTCCAGTTCCCGGTCGACTGCGGGAACCATGTCAAAATCCTGAATCCAGAGCCGCTCCTCGTCGGGCATTTTCAGCTCGTATGGCCTTTCGTTCACGATATGAAGCCCGAGATTTTCCAGCATGGGAAGCACGTCCGACAGTGGGATCGGCGAGTCATTGCGGAAAATCTTGAAGCGGATAATACCGCTGCGCGGTTTTTTGGGGCGATACAGGCTCATCCGAAGGTCCGCGCCCTCATAAACCGCATTCGCATTTTCCACGTCGAACGCTGCGACCCAAGGAGAAATATCTTCCTTGTAAGCTTCAGGAAACGCCCGCCCGAAGCGACTCGCCATTTTGAGCCCCTCTTCCTCACCCCTCTTTTGCACCAGGATGGAGCGCAACTCATCGGTCCAGGAGCGCACGGCCTCGACGATTTTGTTCTCCAGTGCTTCGACATCAAAAAGCACCTCAGCGCCGCGCCTGGGACGCACGATAACCTGGAGCCTGGCCAGCTTTGACTCCGATATGTGGACAGCGTAGTCTAGCCGGCTGCCTCTCAAAGCCCGGTTCAGAATTTCCTGGATCGCCTCACGATTCTCCGTGTTGAAGCGTTCCCGCGGAAGATAGACCAGACAGGAATAAAACCGACTGTACCGTTCCTGGCGAATGAACAAGCGGACGCGTTGGCGTTCCTGCAGGTTCAGCACGCCCATGGCGGTCTGTTGCAACTGGCTGGAGCTGGCCTGGTAAAGTTCGTCACGGGGCAGGGTTTCAAGGGTATGAATCATGGACTTCCAGGCATGACTGCCCTTGATTAGCCCCGAGTTGGCCAGCACATTGCGAGCACGCGCCCTGACCAGCGGCGTATCCATTGCGTTGAGGGTGTAGGCAGCCGACGTGAACAAACCAAGAAAACGGCGTTCGCCAATCGTCCTGCCCTTCTTGTCGAATTTCAGCACTCCGATGTAATCGAGATAACCCAGACGGTGCACGGTCGAACGCGCATTGGTCTTGGTGATAATCAGCGGCTGTTGTTGGTGCTTGCGCGCCGCATCGGCGAGGCTGGCAAGCGGCCGGGAATGTGTCGTCTCCTCAGTTTCACGCAATATCCCCAGGCCGGAACCCGGCACGATCCGCAGTTCGCCGCCGCCCCGGCTGCGAACAACCTCGTAATCCCTGGCCCCGAGGAAAACGAAATGGTCGTCCTGAAGCCAATCCAGGAACGCGCGGTATTCCAGCAGCCACTTTTCTTCGACATTCGATCCCCAGTTGCGGAGGTTCTCCGCCGCCTCGACCGCCGATGACTCCATTTTGCGCCAATCCTCGACGGCCCGGTGGACATCGGTAAATGAGGATTCGAGACGGAGCCTGATGTTTTCCAGGTCTTCGGTTCCGGTGCGGCGGTCGACCTGAAAATGCATGACCGATTCTGGAACTCCCGCGCCCTCCTTTTTCTTGAAAACCTTCTCAAGTTGCCCTTTGGCATCGCGGCCCAGGCGGATGACCGGGTGAATGATGAGATGGATGCTTAGGTCGATTTCGTTCAGCGTCAGAGATGCCGAATCGACCAGGAACGGCGTATCGTCGTTAACCATCTCGATAATGGTATGCGGCGATTCCCATCCATCGACGTCCAGTCGCGGGTTGAATACCCGGATCAGAATTTCACCCGGTTGGCGCAGCTTCAGAAATTCAAGCTGGCCGACGACCATAGCCGCGAGCGTCTGAGGGGCATAAGAGGCAAGATCCTCTACCGGAACCCGCCGAAAGCACTGCTCAACATAACAAACCGCTCTTTTGGCGTCGTCACCCTTCAACTGCTTTTTTAGACTGGTGATGATCTGCTGCGTGAGGGACGCTTTTTGTTTTTCCGTATCGTGGGTCATTATTTGGCGGTCCTGAAGAACGATGGGCGTGCTGCAAGCAACCGGAATTATAGCTAGCAATAGGAATTAATGCTCTAACGGCCGCACTATTGACCTTTGCCAGCCCAACCGATAACCTGCACCTTATCTTTAAATCAAGATATAAAGATATATGCATTTGCCCGACAAAACTGCCATGGATCTGGCCCTGGCTTCGCACCACTGCCGGCTGCTTGCGGACCCCACCCGTTTGCGGCTTTTGCTGTTACTCGAGCGTGAAGAAATGAGCGTGGCGGAACTGGCGGGGATCACGCAACTGGCCCAACCCCGTGTTTCCACCCACCTTGCAAAACTTAAAGAGGCCGGATTGGTGTCCGACCGGCGGGACGGCGTCTTCGTGTACTACCGTATCGCGACCGGCATTACCGACTCAAGCCTGAACGAACTCTGGCAGTTTCTCAGCAAGAACACCAATGACCCGCTGTTGCAGCAGGACCTCGAGCGGATTCCGCAGATACTGCACAAGCGCAAGGGCACACAGACGTGGGCCGACAGTGTGGCGGGCGACATGGAACGGCATTATTCCCCGGGCCGTACCTGGGAGGCTACCGCGCGCGGCCTGGTGCACCTGCTGGAGCCGGGTGACGTGCTGGATATTGCTTCCGGCGACGGCGTTTTAGCTGAACTGCTGGCTCCCACTGCCCGCAGCATAGTCTGCCTCGATCTCAGTGAGCGTGTCGTTGAAGCCGGCCGGCAAAGAGTGGGGGCACTGGCAAACGTCGAGTTCGAATTGGGCGACATGCACGAACTGCCCGTTGCTGACGCCTCGTTTGACACAGTCCTGTTGATGCACGCGCTCACGTATACGAACAGTCCCGAACAGGTATTCCGCGAAGCAGCGAGGGTGCTGCGCCCAGGCGGAAAGTTGCTGGCCGTGACGCTGCAGAAGCATCAACACGCCAAGGCCGTTGAACCTTTCAACCACGTCAACCTGGGATTTACAACCGCCCGGCTGGAAAAACTGAGTACTGAAGCCGGGCTACAGGTCCGGACCTGCACGGTCTCGGCGATTGAAAAGCGCACCCCGAATTTTTCCGTCTTGTCACTTTACGCCACCCGACAATGACAAACTGCCCGTTTAAAGATCCCGGCAAGGTAGAAATCCTGGAGCGCGTGCTTGCTGAGAGGATTCTGATCCTGGACGGCGCCATGGGCACAATGATCCAGGACCGGAATCTGCAGGAGGCGGACTTCCGCAGGGATCGTTTTGACCAGCATCCGCAGGCACTGAAGGGAAACAACGACTTACTCAGCCTGACCCGGCCCGACGTGATCCAGGATATTCACCGGGATTTCCTGAATGCCGGCGCCGATATCCTCGAAACCAACACCTTTAACGCCACTTCGATTTCCCAGGCGGATTACGCAACCGAAGCACTGGTTCACGAACTGAATTTTGAGAGCGCGCAAATTGCCAGGCGGGCCGCCGATGAATTCATGCAGCAGCATCCCGGCGAAATCCGGTTTGTGATGGGCGCCCTGGGCCCGACCAACCGCACGGCATCGCTCTCCCCGGATGTCAATCGCCCGGAATTCCGGAATATCGATTTCGCGCAGCTCAGCGATGCCTACGCAGAGGCCTCCAGGGGTCTGATCGAAGGCGGTGCGGACCTGCTGGTCGTGGAAACGGTGTTCGATACGCTGAACTGCAAGGCCGCCCTGTTTGGCATTGCCCGTGTTTTCGACGAACTGGGCTACCGGCTGCCGGTCGTCATTTCCGGAACGATCGTCGACGCCAGCGGCAGAACGCTATCGGGACAGACGGTGGAAGCTTTCTGGAATTCCATCCGGCACGCCAAACCGTTTGCCGTTGGTCTGAATTGCGCACTGGGCGCAACGGAAATCCGGCCCTGGATCCAGGAGCTTGCCCGCGTCGCAGACTGCCCGGTGAGCCTGTATCCGAACGCCGGGCTTCCCAACGAACTGGGAGAGTATGACGATACGCCGGAGAACATGGCCGAAATCCTCCGGGAATTCGCCGCAGACGGCCTGCTGAACCTGGTCGGCGGATGTTGCGGCACGACGCCGGCGCACATCAAGGCCATCTCGACTGCGGTCCGCGACCGGCGCCCGCGCGCCATTCCCGAAATAAATCCCTGGTGCCGCCTTTCCGGACTCGAACCGCTAGCCATCACCCCGGACCTGAACTTTGTAAATATCGGCGAGCGCACCAACGTGACGGGATCAGCGGTCTTCCGGCGACTGATCCAGCAGGACGACTACCCGGCCGCCCTTGACGTCGCTCGCCAGCAGGTTGAAAACGGCGCTCAAATCATCGATGTGAACATGGACGAAGGCCTTCTGGACGGGCCCAAAGCCATGACCCACTTTCTCAGCCTGATCGCTTCCGAACCGGACATCGCACGCGTGCCGGTCATGATTGACTCATCACGCTGGGACGTACTCGAAGCCGGTTTGCAGTGCCTCCAGGGCAAAGGCATCGTCAACTCGATCAGCATGAAGGAAGGCGAGGCGCCTTTCATCGAGCAGGCCCGCAGGGTGCTGCGCTACGGGGCCGCAGTCATCGTGATGGCCTTCGACGAAAAAGGCCAGGCCGACACGCTGGAACGGCGGGTCACTGTTTGTGCCCGGGCGTGGAGAATCCTGACTGAGGATGTTGGTTTCCCACCCGAGGACATTATTTTTGATCCCAACATTTTTGCCATAGCAACCGGCATTCAAGAGCACAACAGCTACGGCGTTGATTTCATCGAAGCCACGCGGCAAATCAAGCAGGCCTGCCCCGGCGCCCTGGTGTCCGGCGGGCTCAGCAACGTCTCGTTCTCCTTTCGCGGTCAGGACCGGATTCGCGAGGCGATTCATTCCGTCTTTCTTTACCATGCGATCAGGGCCGGCCTCGACATGGCGATTGTTAATGCCGGGCAGCTGGAAATCTACGACGAGATCGATCCGAGGCTTCGCTCTGCGGTGGAAGATGTCGTTCTGAACAGAACAGAAGACGCTACCGACCGCCTGCTCGAACTGGCGCAGGAATTCCAGGGCGGCAAGCAAAAAGAAGCGGCCAGCGAAGAGTGGCGGGAACTGCCGGTTCACGACCGGCTGATGCATGCTCTGGTCAAAGGGATCAACAGCCACATCGAAGAGGACACGGAAGAGGCCAGGAAGGGCTCGACCCGGGCGCTTGACGTTATCGAGGGTCCGTTGATGGACGGGATGAATGTCGTGGGCGACCTGTTTGGGGAAGGAAAAATGTTTCTCCCGCAGGTGGTCAAGAGCGCACGGGTGATGAAGCAGGCCGTCGCCGTGCTGATCCCCCATATCGAGGACGAGAAGCGGCGCAGCGGCGATACAGCCAGTTCCCAGGGGCACGTCGTGATGGCCACCGTCAAAGGCGATGTTCATGATATCGGCAAGAACATCGTGGGCGTGGTGCTCCGTTGCAACAATTTCGAAGTGACCGATCTGGGTGTCATGGTGCCGGGAGATTCGATCATCTCGAAGACCCTTGAACTCAATGCGGACATCATCGGACTTTCCGGCCTGATTACGCCGTCACTCGAGGAAATGCGAATCATCGCGGCGGAAATGAAGCGGCGGGGACTAAGGCAACCGCTGATGATCGGGGGCGCCACGACTTCGCCGCTGCACACGGCCCTGAGAATCGAACCGGAGTACGACAACGGCGTGTTCTGGGTCAAGGACGCCTCGCGCGCCGTCGGCGTTGCCCGGCAACTGATAGGCAAAGAGAGCCGGGAAGCTTTGCACGTCCAGACCGCAGATTCCTATCGCGCGATGCGCGAACGGCGGGCCAAGGGCAGCAATCGGCAGCCGCCGCTGCCGATCGAAAAGGCCCGTGAAAACCGCCTGCAGATCGACTGGCTAAACGCAGAACTGCCTGCTCCCCGAAAACCCGGGCTGCACGTTCTGGAAGATTATCCGCTGCGTAGACTGGTTGAATTCATCGACTGGACACCGTTTTTCCAGACCTGGGAACTGGCCGGGCGCTACCCGGACATCCTGCAGGATCCGGTTGTGGGCGAAGCTGCCACCAACCTCTACGCCGACGCCCGCGAAATGCTGGAACAGTTGATCAACGAAAAATGGCTGCGCGCCAAGGCTGTTTTCAGCCTTTTTTCAGCCGCATCGGAAGGTGACGACGTGCTGCTTTACGCGGATGAAAAGCGTGAAGCTGTGGCTGAAAAACTTTTATTCCTGCGCCAGCAGAAACCCAAGGCCACCGGCCGCGCCAATCGCTGCCTGGCTGATTACGTTGCCCCGCTTAGCAGTGAGCGCGAAGACCATATCGGCCTGTTTGCGGTAACGGCCGGTATCGGTATCGAAACCAAATTAACTGAATTTGAACGAACTCACGACGTTTACCGGTCCATTCTGCTCAAGGCATTGGCAGACCGCCTGGCGGAAGCTTTTGCCGAGCACCTTCACCAACTGGTGCGCAGGGACTACTGGGCGTATGCGGCAGATGAAACTCTGCCCAACAAGGAATTGATTCGCGAAGCGTATCGCGGCATCAGGCCTGCACCGGGTTATCCGGCCTGCCCCGACCACAGTGAGAAAGAAAAAATATTCCGGCTGCTCGGCGCCCCGACCAACGCCGGTATGGAATTGACCAGCGGATTCGCCATGCTGCCCACGGCTTCAGTCTGCGGGTATTACTTCGCGCATCCGCAAGCTGAGTATTTCGTCCTGGGCCAGATCCTCTCGGACCAGTTGGAGGATTACGCAGATCGCAAGGACTGCAGCGTGGAAGAGGTCAGAATACTGCTGCCCTCGAACCTTAGCGATTGAAGCGGCTCACCAGGTGAGGTCGTCCGGTACCGGAAATTCACCTTCATCCTCATCCGGCCTTGACTCCACCAGGTTGGGCACATGATCAGCCGACAGCCCACGCACTTGCTCCGTGTGTTCTTTGGTCAGCAAGTGATAACCGCCGGAAAGGTAGGCAATTCCCAGCTCACCGCTGTTCAGTGCCTGCAATTGGTCCGGCGTGACATGAACTTTACGTATTCGCCCCCGAAACATGAAGTTGCGCGCAATTTCTGCATCATCGTGGTTAAGCCGGTTAGTCTTGACGATCGACCGGATCTCATGGTTGAGTTTCTTGCGCCGGCGATCCTCTTCCTGTTTCTCCCTGCGCGCCTGGTCGGCCCGTTTCTGCTCGTCCTTTTTTTTGAGCGCATAAGCCTGCTCGAGCGTCAGTTCGCCCGGCGGGATTTTATCCCCGACGGGTCCGGCCTTTCGCCTGCGCTGTGCGGCTTTACCTGTCGGCCGTTTTTGCTTTGATGGCTTTTTGCTGGCCAGTCCAAGGGCCAGCAATTGATCCTGAATTGATTTGCTCATGCCTGATCACCCATCGTTCCAGTGATCAGACATCCAGCGGTAGGTCTCGCTGATTCCTCGTTGCAACGGGATCTCCGGAGCCCACCCCAACGCCTCCAGCCGGCTGATGTCCAGGAGCTTTCGCGGCGTTCCGTCGGGCATGGAGGGGTCATATTCAATCTGTCCTTCAAACCCGGTCACCGAGGCGATCATTTCCGCCAGTTCGGCGATGCTGACATCGCTGCCGCATCCCACGTTGATGTGCGAACAGTGGTCATCAACAGCGGACCAGTAGCGCTCTTCCGAGAGCGCAATCAGGTGGCAGCTTGCTGCCGCCATGTCGTCTACATGCAGGAATTCACGCCGTGGCCTGCCGCTGCCCCACACGGCAACCGAATGGGCTCCGCTCTTTACCGCCTGGTGAAATTTTCGCAGCAGCGCCGGCAGCACGTGACTGGTTTCCAGGTCGAAATTGTCGTTCGGACCGTACAGGTTGGTCGGCATGGCGCTTCTGAAGTCACTGCCGAATTGACGCCGGTAGGCCTCGCACATTTTAATGCCGGCGATCTTCGCAACGGCATAGGCCTCGTTGGTTTCTTCCAACGGACCCGTCATCAGCGCATCCTCGCTCATGGGCTGCTCCGCGACGCGCGGGTAGATACAGGAGCTTCCGAGAAACAGCAGCCGCTGAACGCCGGCCCGGTGCGCCGATTCAATGACATTGGTCTGTATCTGCAGGTTTTCGGTGATGAAATCAGCGGGGAATTCGTTATTGGCCTTGATTCCGCCAACCCGGGCCGCGGCCAGGTAAACCGTGTTGATGCTTTGCCCGGCAAAGAAAGCCTCGACGTCCGCCTGCCGTGTCAGATCGAGTTCCTGACGGCTCCGGGTGATGACCTCGGGCTGACCCCGTTCCCGCAGCCGGCGCACAATGGCGGAACCGACCATCCCGCGGTGACCCGCAACGAATACCCTGCCCTGCTCGCTGCTAGCCGGCATCAAGACACCCGCAAGCCGTCAGCTTCCTGAACGATCCTGGTCGATCAGGGATTCCTCGCGGGCAAGGCGCAAATCCGTATCGACCATTTCACGCACCAGTTCACTGAACGAAGTCCTGGGAACCCAGCCCAGTTTTTCACGCGCCAGGCTCGCGTCTCCCAGCAAGGTCTCAACCTCGGCCGGGCGGTAATAACGCGGGTCGATCTGAACCACGGTATCGCCGGCGCGAAACGACAGGTCCTGGTTTTCCGACCGGGCGACCACGGCGCGTTCATCCGTACCGCTGCCGGTCCACTCCAATTCAAGGCCCATGCTTTCGGCCGTACTGTTGACGAAATCACGCACCGAGTATTGTTTGCCCGAGGCAATCACGAAATCGACCGGTTCACCGTGCTGCAGCATCAGCCACTGCGCTTCGACATAATCGCGCGCATGGCCCCAGTCGCGCCTGGCGTCCAGGTTTCCGAGGTAAACGCACTCGTCCAGGCCCCAGCCGATCCGCGCCAGCCCCCGGGTGATCTTGCGCGTGACGAAGGTCTCGCCGCGCAGCGGTGACTCGTGGTTGAACAGGATTCCGTTGCAAGCGAACATGCCGTAGGACTCCCGGTAGTTCACGGTAATCCAGTAGGCGTAAAGCTTGGCCACACCGTACGGCGAACGGGGATAGAAAGGCGTATTCTCGGTTTGGGGAGTCTCCTGAACCTTGCCATAAAGTTCCGACGTGGAGGCCTGGTAGAACCGGCATTTCTCCTCCAGGCGAAGATTGCGCATGGCCTCGAGGATCCTCAACGTGCCCACCGCATCCGACTCCGCCGTGTACTCCGGTTCCTCGAAGGAAACGGCGACATGGCTCTGGGCGGCCAGGTTGTAAATTTCGTCGGGCTGCACCCGCGCGATGGTCCGCTGCAGGCTGGAACTGTCCGTCATGTCGCCATAATGCAGCAAGAACCTGGCATTCTCGACGTGAGGATCGGCATAAAGGTGATCGATACGGGCGGTGTTTATCAGTGAGGCACGGCGCTTGATGCCGTGCACCTCGTAACCCTTTTTCAGCAGAAACTCCGCCAGATAGGCGCCATCCTGTCCGGTAATCCCGGTGATCAGTGCGGTTTTGCTCATAATTCCTCTTACGGCCTGCCTATCGAATAGTAGGTGATGCCGCGGCTGCGAACCACACCCGGCGACCAGATGTTGCGTCCGTCGACAATGACGGCCTGCTTCATTTCCCGTTCCAGCCGCTCAAAGTCCGGCGCCCAGTACAGTTTCCACTCGGTGATCAATACCAGGGCATCGGCGCCGCGGGCGGCGGCGTAGGGGTTGTCGATGATCTCGAATCCGTTCCGGTCACCAAACAGGTGCGTGGCCTCGCCGGCCGCTTCCGGATCATGCGCCCGCACCGATCCGCCCGCTGACAGGATCGAGTCGATCAGGTACAGGCTCGGGGCTTCCCGCATGTCGTCCGTGTTGGGTTTGAATGACAGGCCCCACAGCGCCACCGTCAGGCCGCCCATGTCACCGTCGAAGTGCCTGTTCAGCAGTTCGAATGGCTTGTGCTTTTGCCGGTTGTTTACCGCCTCGACGGCCTGGAGCAATTCGGGCTCGTAGCCGCTGGCCCTTGCCGTATGTTCCAGGGCGCGGACGTCCTTCGGAAAACAGGAACCGCCATAACCGGCGCCGGGATAAATGAATGAATAACCAATACGGGGATCCGAGCCTATGCCGTTGCGAACATGCTCGATGTCCGCGCCGACGTGAGCAGCCACGTTTGACAGTTCATTCATCAGGCTGATTTTCGTCGCCAGCATGGCGTTGGCCGCGTACTTGGTCAGCTCGGAGGAGCGTACGTCCATGCACAGCAGTTTCTCGTGGTTGCGATTGAACGGAGCATACAACTCGCGCAACAGCGATTCAGCGCGGGGGTTATCCACACCCACAACGATCCGGTCCGGTTTCATGAAATCCGAGATCGCTGCGCCTTCTTTCAGGAACTCCGGATTGGAAGCCACGAAGAAATCAATCTCGACGCCGCGCTCGCGGAGCCTTGCCTCTATTGCTTCGCGCACCTTCTGGCAGGTTCCGACCGGGACGGTGGACTTCACTACGACCAGCAAGGGCTGTTGCAGGTGATCACCCACCGCCTTCGCAACGGCCAGCACGTGGCTCAGATCCGCGGAGCCGTCCTCGTCGGGAGGAGTGCCGACCGCGATGAACATGACTTCAGCGTGTTCAACCGCTTTTTCGATCGAAGCAGTGAATTCCAGGCGGCCCTGGCTGAAGTTGCTCTCGATCATCTGGTCGAGACCCGGTTCGAAAATCGGCACGACGCCGTTTTTCAGCCCCTCGACTCGTGCCTCATCGATGTCCATGCAGATAACATGGTGTCCGACGTCGGACAGGCCAGCACCGCTGACCAGCCCGACATAACCGCTTCCTACAATTGAAACTCTCATCCAACGTTACTCGATGCCCAGTAATTCCACTTCGAAGATCAGGGTCGAATTGGGCCCGATCGGCCCGCCACCGTTGGGCCCGTAGGCCAGGTTCGGCGGAATGTAGAACATGAATTTGCTGCCGACCGGCATCATCGCGACGCCTTCGGTCCAACCGGCAATCACCTGGTCAAGCTGGAAACTGGTCGGTTGATTGCGCGAATAGGAACTGTCGAACTCTTCCCCGTTCAACAGCGTGCCGCGGTAATGAACGGTCACCTTGTCCGTCGCATTGGGTTTGGCGCCATCGCCCATGACGACAACCTTGTACTGGAGGCCTGAATCGGTGACCTGAACGCCCTCTTTCGAGCGGTTTTCCAGCAGGAATTTGTCGCCTTCCGCTGCATTGATCGCCGCCATTGACTGGCGCTGCTGTTCGGCTTCAGCGCGCCGCGTGGCAATGAAGGCCTCGCGCACGGATGCTGCTTCCTCGGGAGTCATGGCCAGTGGCTGGTTGTTGTAGGTCGCCCGAATGGCTTCAATCAGCGCATCCAGATCCAGTTCCCCGCCCTGCTGCTGCAACGATGCGCCGATATCCATACCAATGATGTAGCCAAGCTTCTGGGCATCAGTTTCCAATTCTACGGCGAATGCATTGGCGCTCAGCAGGGCAGCTGACATCAGTATGCCCCTGATTATTAGAGATTTCATTGAGTTATTGCTCCTGTTTATTAATGATGCAGCAGCGTCTGGAGAAAACTGCCGTGGTAAAAGTGAATTGCGGATTGTCCTCTAATCTTGCTTTTCAGGCAATGACCGAGATCTTTTGATTGCAAAGCGCTCCATGAGTTCACTGAACGCGGCTGCTGGACTTCAGAGGCTTGAGCAGCCAGTGACTCAGCGTAGGCACGACGCCTAGAGTCAGAACTGTCGCCGCCAGCAACCCGGAAATGATCGACCACGCCATCGGCGGCCACAGGGTGCTGCTGGCAAAGGTCAGAGGCAGTAAACCGGCAACAGTGGTCAGCGTCGTCAGCAGGATCGGGCGGGTTCGCCGGCTGACGGCGACCGCTACCGCTTCAGCGGAACTGGCACCCGCGGTCAATTGCGAGTCAATCGTGTCAATCAAAACAATCGCGTTGTTGACGACGATGCCCACCAGCGTAATCACTCCCAGCATCGCGGTGAACCCGAACGGATACCCGGTAAACAGCAAGCCTGGCACCACTCCGGTAATCGCAAGCGGCACGGTCACCAGGATAATCAGCACCCGGCGAAATGAATTGAACTGGAGCAGCAGGAAAAACAGCAGCAGGATCAGGCCAATGGGAAGGGTCTTGAACAGGGC
Organism: Lysobacterales bacterium; assembly: GCA_013001885.1. Taxonomy (GTDB): domain Bacteria; phylum Pseudomonadota; class Gammaproteobacteria; order Xanthomonadales; family SZUA-36; genus JAHEFT01. The sequence goes on along the minus strand of JABDLD010000016.1, from coordinate 33,214 downwards.
CGTGTTCGCCTCGCCGGATGACTCCTGGTATCCGCCCGGGATGACCCGGATTCCCGCCGGCAAACCCAGCTCGGGCAGCCGTCTGAAAACCTCTTCGTACACCTCGGGATACGTCCTGCCTGCCTCTATCTCGCTAAAGACCGTGACCACCGGCTCCAGGTCCAGGTGGTGGATTACCGCCGCCTGCCATTCCATTTCGGAACGGCCGGTATCCATCACCGGAACGCCCTGGTGCGGAGCGGCATAGGCATTGACAGCCAGTAATTGGCCGAGATCGAAACGACGGCCTTCGCGTGACCGAAGCACGATGGGTACCGGCTTGTCACTGGCCCGGTAATGTCCCACCGTAACGCCCTGAGTCTGTCTGGCCAGTGCCTGGGCCAGTTGCCGCCGGCTCACTCCCCGGGCATCGGCAATGGAATCATTAAACTCGAATTTAAGGCTGGGAATGCCGATTCCAAGATTGTGCCTGACGTCCGCCGTGCCGGGAATTTCCCGCAGCATGGCGGTCAGTTTCTCCGCATAACGGGCCAGTTCTGCGCGATTCTGCCCTACGACCTGCAATTCCACTGGCGCCGGCGCCGGCGGACCCTGAGACAAACGCCGCGCCACGATCTGAACTTCCGGCCAGCGGTTAGCCGCTTCACTGCGCACCCAGCTCATCAGGGGCGCCAGGTCTTCTACTTGCTTCGAATTCACGACCACCCTGCCGATTTGAGGCGCCCGGGGATTTTCGTTGAGATTGTAAAAAAAACGGGGACCCGAGTTGCCTGAAAAAGCGAAGACGTCCGTGCTTTGTTCGAACGCCGCAAGCTCGGCGGCCAGGTCGGTGACGAAATCTGTCGTCAGGCCGATGGGCGTTCCTTCCGGATAGTAAACATCGACAACCAGCTGGCTGCGGTCGGTGTCCGGAAAGAACTCCTGGCCGATCCGGGTGCTGCCCGCAACCGCGGCCAGGATAAGGCCGGCCACCATCGCCATCACCCAGGGTCCGTGCCGGACGGAAAAACGCCCGATCTGCTCGCCGGCGTCGGACAAACGGTTGCTTTGCGCCGTGCCGGTGCGCGGCCGCAGAAGAAACTGGCTGAGCAAGGGCGTGACCAGGATCGCGAACAGGTAACTCATGGTGAGCATGATCAGGATGGTAATCGGAATCCCGCGGGTAAAGTCCGCGGTATCCCCCCTGGAAATCGCCATGGGTACGAACACGGCAAGCGTCGTGCCCGTGGCTGCGCCCAGCGGCCGGGCCAGCTCCATAACCGAACTCACCGCCGCCTCAACAGCGCTGGCGCCCCGGTCCATGTGCCACTGGATGTTCTCCACCATGACGATTGCGTTGTCGACCAGCATGCCCAAAGCGATCACCATTCCGGCAACGGCCATCTGGTGCAGAACACCGCCGCCCATGGCGAACAGTGACAGCGAGGAAAGCGTCACCAGCGGAACGATCAGCGCGACCACGAGCCCCATCCTGGGCCCCATGATGAGCAATAAAACCAGCCCCACGATTAATACGCCCAAAAGCAGTGAGTTTCCAAGCTCGCTGAGCCTTGATTTGACGTGCGTCGGCTGAAAAAACATCTCATCGATGGTTAGCGGCGCGAATTCCGGACGGATTTCATCCAGAAATTCCCGCAAGCGCTCACCGAACTGCACGACGTTGACCTTGTTTCGCGCGACCGTTACCGCCACCGCGACCACCTGGTCGCCATTCATCCAGGCGGTTTGCACCGGCGGATCAGACACTTCGAAGCGCACGTCCGCAATCGAGGACAAAGGGACGGATTGGGCCGCCGTCAAAACAATGGGCGTATTGGCAATTTCCTCGATGCTTCTGAATTCAGTTTGCGGACGCACCAGCGTCTGGCGTCCATCCACTTCCAGGAATCCGCCGGGAACGATTTCATTTCGTGATTGCAGTTGCGCGGCAATTCGCTCGGGCGTAATGCCCAGAGTCTGGATGCGCGAATCATCGATTGCGATCGTGACCTGTTCACCCGAGTCGCCATAAAGGCGGATGCGCGAGACCGCGCTGAGTGAGTAGAGACGGTTTTTCAGGCGCTCCGCCGCCAATTGCAGCTGCATGGTGTCATTACTGCCTCCCAGTGCGAGCACCACGGTGGCGGCGTCCACCTGCCGATCGTCTACGAACGGTTCCAGAACGCCTTCGGGAAATCGGGCTTTCGCCCTTGCGACCGCCACGCGAACCCGGTCCCAAACGTTGTCGGTGTCATACACCGTTTGTTTCATGCCGACCACCACATGCAGGAAACCCGCCCGAATGGTCGTCTTGATCTCATCGATTTCCTCGACTTCGCTGATTTCCTCTTCGATCGGGCGCGCAACCAGGTGCTCAACCTGTTCAACGTCAGCTCCCGGAAACTGTACCATTACGTATCCGTAGCGATACGGAAACGCCGGGTCTTCCTGCCGGATCATGCCAAACCAGGCGGCGAGGCCGGTCGCCGAGAGCAGGATCACCAGCGACACGATCATCCGCCGCTGACCCAGCGCCTGCGCAATCTGTTTCACTTGACGACCCTCACCTGCTGGCCGTCGGTCAGCGACCGGTGTCCGGCAATGACGACCTGGTCGCCCTCCCCGAGCGCCGCGGCCCTGGTCTTGATCGCCACTTCTTCGTCCGCGATGGCAAGGATTGACGCCGGAACTTCACTGACGTGCTCGCCATTGATGATGAATATTCTCGGGTCGCCTCCTACCGGGTCGACAATGGCGGCCAGCGGCACGATGAAGCCGGTGACGTCCGCGTAATCCAGCAATACTTCAGCCTGCATCCCTGGCCGGATCATGGTGGTCGCCGGATCAACCGACAACTCAACCGTGACCGGGAACAGCCCCGTTTCTTTCTCACCGATGGACGAGACCTCGGTCACCACCCCTTTTGCCTCATTTTCGTCAAGCTGCGGCACCTTGACCGACAGCAGGTCGCCATTGTCCAACTCGCTTACCAGCGACGCCGGTAACAGAACCCGCACTTCGACTTTGTCCAGACCGCCAATTGCCATCACCGCCTGTCCGGCGGAAACAAATTCACCCGGCTCGACCTGAACCAGCGAAATAACCCCGTCAAACGGGGCCAGCAGGGTCGCATCTTCAAGCCGCTGTCGGGTTCCCGCCAGGTCAGCCTCCGCCCTGGCCACGTTGGCCTGCAGCGAGGCGAGCTCGGCCGCTTTCTGTTCAACCTGTTCCTGGCCAACCGCGCCGGTCTGCGCCAGCGAACGTAATCGCACCAGGTCGCGTTCGGCCTGATCACGCTGCGTCAGGCTCTCCTGCAGCCGGGCAGCCGCCGCTTTCTGTGACGGACCCAGGTCGGGATTGTCCAACGTCGCCAGGAGTTCGCCCGCGCGAACGGCCTGCCCCATTTGTGCCGGTCTCGTGCTGATCACTCCGGGCGACTGAAAAGCAAGGCGCGCCCGGATGACCGGCTCCAGCACTCCGTAAAAAGACAGCAAGTGGCGCAAACGGCCCTCGCGCACTTGCACCACCCGCACCAGTTGAACCGATGCCGCCTCCTCCGGAGTTCCGGGTTCACAGCCCGCGACGCTAACGGCGGCGATCAACAAAGCGTAAAGCAAAGGCTTCATGCGTCTATTCCTCTCATGTTTTCATTCAGGGCGCCTTCAAAAAACACCTTCTCCAGGCTGCCCAAATACGATTCATCCGGATCATCTCCGCCCAGTTCGCTCCAGCCGGCAAAAACAGCCCGCGCCTCGAACCACTGCGTTATGACGTTAATCATGATCAGCAACAGATGTGCCGGCGGTATATCGTTTCTCAGAACCCCGGCTTCCTGTGCCTCCCGCATGCGCGCCACGAAAGGCGCAAGCCGTTTCTCATCGTATTGGCTGCAGCTCAGATCCTGCTCAAGCCCGGCGCGGGTGAGCAACTGCACGAGAACCGGATCGTTCTTCAACAAATTAAAATAGGCCCGTGTCGTCTCGCGCATTTCGGCCAGGGTCACATCTCTGCCGCTGAACAGTTCTTTTTGTTCATCGATGAATCCTGCAAATCGCCGGTCCTTGACCGCCTGCCACAGGCTGTCCTTGTTCTGGAAGTGATGCAGGATCAGACTTTTATGCGTATGGCTGGCTCGGGCAATCATCGCCAGCGATGTCGAACCGAACCCACCCGTCGCGAACAGTTGTTCCGCCGCGTCCAGAATCTGCATACGGGTAGCTTCTGCGTCCCTGGGCCTTCTCTCTTTGGCCGTCATTGTCAGACCTCTATATATACCGAACGGTCAGTAAATATAAACACTTCTGACTGCTCGGGTCAAGCCTTTGCCGTGACGCTCGAAACCCCAGACGGTATGCTGCAGGCTCTGACGACAGGAATGAAAATCCAGTGACCGGAATTTTGATCACTCTGATCGGCTACCAGTTTCTGATGCTCGGTATCGGCTGGTGGGCCAGTCGTCGTAATACCGACAGCGAGGATTTTTACCTGGGCGGCCGCAAGCTCGGCCCGATGGTCGCCGCACTGAGTGCATCGGCCAGCTCCTCTTCTGCCTGGAGCCTGCTGGGTGTCAGCGGCGCCGCGTTTGCGTGGGGCCTGCCCGCTGTGTGGCTCATCCCGTCCACAGTCGGGGGGTTTCTGATCAACTGGTATCTCATTGCCCCCCGCCTGCATACCCAGAGCCGGGCGACCGGCGCGCTGACTCTCACGGAGTTCATCGCCGGACCGCGGGGCGACCCGGCCCGGCGAACCGTGATGCGGATGGGCGCAGCCGTCATTCTTTTTTCATTTACTTTCTATATTGCCGCGCAGTTCCAGGCTGCGGGCACCACTTTCGCCAGTGTGCTGGGCATTGAGCAAAGCACAGCCATATTGATCGGGGCGGCAGTTGTCCTGGCTTATGTCTGGCTCGGCGGTTTCTGGGCGGCCAGCGTCACTGATTCCGTGCAGGGTCTGTTGATGGCGCTTACCGCCCTGTTGCTGCCACTACTGGCATTGCTGGCCGTGGGCGGCCCGGGAGAATTGATCAGCAGTTTCTCCGGTGCGGGACAGGACGGCTACCAGCTGTGGACAGGCCAGGCGTCGCTGCCGGCCGCGCTCGGCTTTGTTCTCGGATTGTTCGGAATTGGCCTTGGGTATCCGGGACAGCCTCATGTCGTCAACCGGTTCATGGCGATCGAGAATGAAAAGGCCATCAAACGGGGGCGGCAAATAGCTGTTGGCTGGGCCTGTATTATTTATTTCGGGATGGTGCTGCTGGGCTGGTGCGGCCGCATTCTGGTTGAAAATCTGGGGGATGGAGAACAACTCCTGTTTGTGCTGGCGACGCTGTTACTGCCTGCCTTACTGGCCGGCATCATGGTCTCGGCCATTCTCTCGGCCATCATGTCAACCGCTGACAGCCAGCTTCTGGTCGCGGCATCCGCCGTCAGCCACGACCTCAGGGATGAACAATCCAACGGCGCCGCGAGCCTGGTTCGCGCGCGCTGGGTGGTCTTGGCCATTGGCCTGCTGGCGATCATCCTGGCGATTTTTTTTCCCGACCGAATCTTCAATCGCGTGCTTTTTGCCTGGCAGGCGCTGGCGGCAGCATTCGGCCCGCTACTGGTCGTCACCCTCTGGCGCGGGCCGGTTCGTCCTTCCTGGCGAATAGCCGCACTCATCACCGGTTTTACGCTCACGGTCGTATTGAGCTGGACCATACAATCACCCGGCGACTGGGTCGAGCGGCTGATCCCCCTCGCGGTCGCGCTTATTCTGGCCGGGCTGGGCAGCCGCCGCATCCAACAATCCCGTTAGGCGAATTTTTGCTCTAAAGGGTTGCATTTTTCGGTTATGGTGTTATACTTCACTACAACACTAATCAATTTCGGAACAAAACCTTCATCGGAAAAAGATCATGTTGCGATTAAAAAAGCCGTACACCTACAGAATCCCAAACCGCATGGCGGCCTATGCAGCCATCTTGCTGGTCGTTACCTCGCTGGCGGGCGCCGGCAACCAGGCAATGGCTCCCGTAGCTGCCGACGCGCAGACAACCGCCGCAACGAAGACGGTTGAACCAGCGCAAGCCACTCTCGCGACCGGACACAGCGCCAGGGCAAAAAAGACCAAGCGATTCAAAGTCAGCTTTTTCCTTTTCCCTAATCACTGACAGCCCGGAACAGAACCGCACTCATGTCTACACATTGGAACGACAGCCAGCCCATCTACTGGCAACTGAAGGAAAAGACTGTCGCGATGATTCTCGACGGCACTCTGGCTGAAGGCGAAGCGCTGCCCTCCGTGCGGACCGTTGCCTCCGAGTTCCACCTGAACCCGATCACCGTGTCCAAGTCCTACCAGGCTCTGGTCGATGAAGGGCTGGTAGAGAAACGCCGCGGCCTGGGCATGTTCGTTTGCGAGGGTGCGCGCAAGAGCCTGGTGGCATCGGAGCGAACCAAATTTCTGGAAGAAGAATGGCCCGCGATGGTAAGCCGTATAGAGCAACTGGGCCTGGACCTGGATGACCTGATCAAAACAGCCGTTAAAAAAGAGAGCGATAGCTGATGACCTCCATCATTTCCGCACGCGGGCTGACCAAACGTTACGGCCGCACGATTGCAGTTGACCACATCGACCTGGAAATTCCGCCCGGCCGGATTGTGGGGCTGATCGGACCCAACGGCGCCGGCAAGACATCAGCCCTCAAAGCGATTCTTGGGCTGGCTACTTTCGATGGCGAGTTGACCGTAATGGGAAAAAATCCGTCGCGGGACCGGGCCGCGTTGATGGAAGACGTTTGCTTCATTGCCGACGTGGCCGTACTGCCCCGCTGGATCAAGGTGAAGCAACTGCTCGACGTGACCGAAAAAGTCCATTCCGGATTCTCACGAGACACCTGTATGGCCTACCTTGCACAAACGAAGGTCACGCTGGAACACAAGGTGAAGCAACTGTCCAAGGGCATGGTTGCACAGTTGCACCTGGCACTGGTCATGGCCATAGACGCACGACTGCTGGTTCTGGACGAGCCAACTCTCGGGCTCGACATCCTTTACCGCAAACAGTTCTACAGCAGCCTGCTCAATGACTACTTCGACGAGCAGCGCACGATATTGATCACAACACACCAGGTAGAGGAAGTAGAACACATTCTGACCGACCTGATTTTCATCCAGGACGGAAGAATTGCACTCAACACTACGATGGAGGACGTGGAGCAGCGTTACACCGAACTGATGGTCAAACCGGAACGGGCCGAACAGGCCAGATCTCTCAAGCCACTGTACGAACGCGAACTGTTCGGAAGACACATATTTCTGTACGACAGTGTTGAGCGGCAGCAACTGACCGAATTGGGGGAAATCCACACCCCCAGCGTCGCCGACCTGTTTGTGGCCACGATGAAAGGAGGCCAGTCATGAACCGCCTTTTCGCCCTGATACGCCGCGAATACTGGGAAAACAAGGGGGCATTCCGTACCACCCCCCTTGTCATCGGCGGTATTTACATCGCGTTCCTGTTGATGTCGATCTTCACCACCGCACATTTTGACAACGAGATGTACACCTTCAGGGAGGCCATCCGCCTGCTGGCCGAGCAACCGACCGAGTTCCGCTCTACCCACGGTCTTGAAGTTCTGCTGGGCAGCTCGCTTTTCTTCACCATCGTGCTTGCATTCGTCGTGTTTTTCTACCTGCTGGGGGCGCTTTATGACGACCGCAAGGACCGCAGTATCCTGTTCTGGAAATCACTGCCTGCCAGTGACACCCTGACCATCGCCTCGAAACTGCTGACCGCGATGTTTCTCGCACCCCTGATGTTCTGGATCGTGATTGTGCTGACCCAGATCATCATGGCAATTATTGCCTCGCTGATGGTCATTTCAGTCGGCGAAAACCCCTGGACCCTGTTCCTGTCGGTGATCAATCCGTTCGAGGCCTGGTCCATGTTGCTGGTCAGTTACCTGGCGTCGTCCATCTGGTTCCTGCCGATGTATGGCTGGCTGTTGCTGGTCTCGTCGTTTGCACCGCGTATTCCGCTGCTGTTCGCCGTACTGCCGCCGGTGGTGTTCGCCATCCTGCAGGTCTGGATCCGGTTTCTCGAGACGTTTACGTTCAACGCCAGCCTGTTTGGACTGATCGGAAAATGGGTAGCTAACAGCCCCGCCATTCTCACCGTTCAGGTGCATGACGGCGAGGGCACACTGGCCCTGGGCGGGCCGCTGACCGATGATTTCGACCACGCGGTAAGCCTGATGAATATCCTTGACCGGCTGTTCTCGGTCCAGATGCTGGGCGGACTGATTGTCGCCGCGGTGTTCCTGGCCGGAGCGCTGTGGTTCCGGCACCGGGCCACCGAGAGTTAATACAAAATATTCCTGGCGTTAACCGGCTGCACCGGCCGGTTGGTGATCGTGCCGACGCGCTGCTGAAAGCGGGCAATTTGCTCCGCCGAGGCGGTCGTATGTTCCTGCAGAACCATCCAGCGAATCCCTTCAGAACAGGGCGGCGTAGTCAGGGAGCCGTTATAGCTGAAATAATTCCTCGTGGGCCTCAGCACGCCTGCATTAAAAACCCGCACCGGGGCTTGGGTTTCAGCGCCCACTTGATCCGGCATGAACGCCCAGACGTCGTGCAACATCGTATTTTCCTCGCCCTCGTTCATCAGGATGCCAACGACTGCAAGGCCGCCGTCCTCGCCCTGATGCACCAGGTGAATCTCCATAGCAAAATGTTCGCCGTCAATCGTGTGTTCGCTGGGGCTATGAAAATGGGCCTGGACCAACTGATAACGCTTACCCCAGTCGGGGATCTCGAGGTAACTGCCGGTTTCTACCGGGAGCATGATGGTGTGGCCATTGTTGATTTCCCTCAGCGGTGTACCCTGGTAGCGGAATACCAATTCAGGCTGTTCGGTATCTACCGCGGCGGTCAAATCGATCGGAGACTGGTTTTTGCCGTCAGTGCACATTTCAAATTCTGCGGACAATTCGCCCCAGTGTTCCGGTCCAGTCTTTCCGCTGTAACTCCACTTGCTCTCGGCATCGGCAGCTATCGCTGGGCAGAAGCCAAGGAGCACCAGCGTGACTGCGAGCCTGCAGATCCCGTATTTAGGTGTGTATTGCATCAATGTCTGACTCCTGCTCACTTCTTCGTTGTCTTGATTCCGCCCTTGGTCAACTCCAGCGGATCGAGCAGGCGCTTCAGCTTCTTGGCGGAAAGGTCGGTGGTCTCCAGTGCGACATCTTTGATCGGCCGTTCTTCGAGATAGGCCTGCTTCGCCGTCTCCGCGCCCCGCTCGTAGCCGATCACGGGATTCAGCGCCGTTACCAGAATGGGATTGCGTTCCAGCGCCTTCATGATGTGCTGTTCCCGCACGACGAAACCCGCAACCGCCTTGTCTGCGAGAATATCGCTGCCCGCCGACAGGATCTCCAGACTTTGCAACAGGTTTAAAGCCACCACGGGCAGCATGACGTTCAACTGAAACAAGCCCGATTGCCCTGCGACGGTGATGGCCGAATCATTCCCGATAACCTGTGCACACACCATGCAGACGGCTTCGGGCACAACAGGATTGACCTTGCCGGGCATGATCGATGAACCCGGCTGCAGTTCAGGTAATGAAATTTCGCCAAATCCCGCCAGCGGCCCGGAGTTCATCAGCCGCAGATCATTCGAGATTTTCATCAAGCTGCATGCCAGGGTCTTGAGCTGCCCAGAGAGCTCCACCGCGTTGTCCTGCGTACTGATGCCCTCGAAATAATTGCCGGCTGACTTGAACTTGACGTGAGTCAGGCGCTGCAGAGCCGCGACCGCCCGCGGCCCGAACTCCGGGTGCGTGTTGATCCCGGTTCCCACCGCCGTGCCGCCCAGCGGGAGTTTCCTGACCCGCTTCAGGGCCCCTTTGATCCGCTTGATATTGGAATGCACCTGCTGTGACCAACAGGCCAGTTCCTGTCCGAACGTGACGGGCATTGCATCCATCAGGTGTGTCCGGCCTGTCTTGACGACGGTCTCGAGTTCCTCTGACTTGATGTCAAGGGTTTCCGCCAGGTGGAGTAGAGACGGGATCAGTTTGCCCCTGGCCAACAGGGCCGCACTGACCTGGATGGCGGCAGGGACCACATCGTTGGAGCTCTGGCCCATGTTGACATCGTCGTTGGGGTGCACCTCCAGGCCGGTCTCCTGCGCCGCCAGGCGGGCAATCACCTCGTTGGCATTCATGTTGGACGACGTACCGGAACCCGTTTGGAAAACATCGACCGGAAAATGCGCGTCGACGGCGCCGGAGGCAACGGTTCGGGCCGCATTGATTATCGCCGCCGCTTTCTGTTCGTCGATCAGACCCAGTTCGAGGTTCGCCATCGCGGCGGCCTGCTTGATCAGCCCCAGCGCCCGGATGAATTCTCGCGGCATCCTGATCCCGCTGACTGGAAAATTTTCCACCGCCCGCTGGGTTTGGGCGCCCCACAACGCGTCCGCCGGAACCTGGAGCTCCCCCATGCTGTCCTGCTCTGTCCTGTACTCGGCTACCATTTTTTGCTCCGAACTTCGTGAATGACAGGTGATCGCTCAATTATATCGGACTGCGTGTTGGAGTGAATCACAAACAGTGAGAGAATGTTGAGCCAACCGTCATTGAACCTCAGCCCATGAAACTATCAAGCCTGACCGCCCTGTCATCTGTCGATGGCCGCTACGCCGGCAAGACAGCAGCGTTAAGACCCGTTTGCAGTGAATATGGCCTCATTCAGCGGCGCGTCATCGTCGAAGTGCGCTGGTTCCAGGCACTGGCAAATCACGAAAAAGTGCCCGAGCTGCCTGCCCTGACGGAACAGTCAAGCCGCTTTCTCGACCGCCTGATCGCCGAATTCAGCGAAGCGGACGCCGGCCGCATCAAGGAAATCGAGTCGAAGACAAATCATGACGTAAAGGCCGTTGAATATTTTCTCAAGGAGCGCTTCGCTGAACTTCCCGAGCTCGAGGCCAAAGCTGAATTTCTGCACTTTGCCTGCACCTCGGAAGACATCAACAATCTGTCTTACGCACTGATGCTCAAAGACGCTCATGAAACGGTCATGGCCGGTTGTTTCGCTGAAATCGATGAAGCTCTCGCCGGCCTGTCGGCACGCCATGCGGCTCAGCCCATGCTGTCGCGGACGCATGGCCAGACCGCGTCCCCAACGACGCTGGGCAAGGAGATTGCGAACACCCTTTTCCGGCTGCGCCGCCAGGCTGAGCTGATGGCCCGACAGGAATGTCTCGGCAAAATCAACGGCGCCGTCGGCAACTTCAACGCCCATATCAGCGCCTATCCCGAAGTTGACTGGTCGCGACTGGCGCAGGAATTCGTCGAGTCGCTGGGATTGAGCTGGAATCCGTACACGACCCAGATCGAGCCGCACGACTGGATGGCCGAAATGTTTCAGGCACTGGTCCGCTACCAGACCATCCTGATTGATTTTTGCCGGGACATCTGGGCCTATATTTCGATCGGCTACTTCAACCAGAAAACCGTCGAAGGGGAAGTCGGCTCATCCACGATGCCGCATAAAGTGAATCCGATCGATTTTGAGAACGCAGAAGGCAACCTGGGGGTCGCCAATGCCCTGCTGGAGCACCTCGCCCTGAAGCTCCCGATATCCCGCTGGCAGCGGGACTTGACCGACTCCACGGTACTGAGGGTTATCGGCACGGCTTACGGGCACTCGCTCGTTGCAATGTCCTCCCTGTTAAAGGGGCTGTCCAAGCTGGAGGTCAATTCACAGCGGCTCGATGAAGACCTTGATAACAGCTGGGAGGTTCTGGCCGAGCCCATCCAGACCGTGATGCGCCGTTATGGAATCGAGAACCCTTACGAACAGCTGAAGGCTCTGACCCGTGGCAAACGGATTACCGCAGCCGACCTTGAGCGCTTTATCAGTGAACTGGACCTGCCGGATGGCGCCCGGCAGGCCCTGCTTGACCTGACCCCCGCCCGTTACACGGGCAATGCAAAAGAGATGGCGTCAAAACTGACCCGGTGACCGCCCCATGATTTTCGACAACAGCCCGTTGAGCCCGGATCAGTTTCTGGCTGAATACTGGCAGAAAAAACCGCTGCTGTTGCGCCAGGCTTTGCCGAATTTCATTCCGGATCTGGATGCAAACGACATTGCCGGCCTGGCCTGCGATGAGTTGGCGGAAGCCCGGTTGATCACCGGAGAGTACCCCGAACACAATTGGCAACTGAAGTATGGTCCGTTCGCCGAGGAAGACTTCAGGGTACTGCCACAGGACCACTGGACCCTGCTGGTTCAGGATGTCGAAAAACACTATCCGCCGCTGCAGACGCTGCTGGACCAGTTTGCCTTTCTTCCGAGCTGGCGGATCGATGATCTGATGGTCAGCGTTGCCGGCCCGGGCGGATCGGTCGGGCCGCATGTGGATCAGTACGACGTATTTCTTCTGCAGGCCGACGGCACCCGGCGCTGGGAAATCGCGGAATTGTTCAACGGTGCGCTGCTGCCCGACTGCGAACTGAATGTCCTGCGCGAGTTTGTTCCGCAGCAGGAGTGGTTGCTGCAACCGGGTGACTTGCTTTATTTGCCGCCGGGAGTGGCGCATCACGGCGTGGCGCAGGGTCCGTGCATGACCTGGTCTATCGGGATGCGTGCACCCGGCAAAGCCGATCTTTACCAGTCGCTGGGAGAGTGGCTGGCTTCAGGCGAGGGCGGGGACAACCGCTACCGTGATCCGATTCTGCAACCGGATCCTTACCCGGGGCAAGTTGAAGCCAGCGCAATCCAGGGGTTCAGGGAACTGCTGTTTTCCGAGGCAATGGACCTGCAGCAGTTCTCGTCATTTCTCGGCAGCTTCCTTTCCCGCTACCGTCTTGCCCATGAACCCGCTGGCCCCGACAAACGGGTGGATGCAGCCTCCATTGAAAGATCACTGAACGCCGGGCAAATTCTGCGGCATAACCCGTGGACCCGGCTGCTCTGGATCGAATCGTATTCCGACGCAAGTCTGTTTGCGGCCGGTTCAGAATACCGATGCTCGGTTGAATTCGCGGCGACACTGTGCGACCGCAAACGTTTGGCAAGCATAAAGGCTGGCCTTCCGGCTGCGGAAAACGAACTTCTATGCGCGCTATTGAATCAGGGACATCTCTATTTTGAACCGTTATAATGGTGGTTTGCGTTGGCGAACCTCCAGTGAATCGTAAGCTAGAAGATCTGTATAACTCATCCCATCTCTCCGGCAGCAACGCCTCCCTTATCGAGGCCTGGTATGAAGACTGGCTCGAGGATGAAAGCAGCGTACCCCGGCAGTGGGCCGAGGTTTTTACCGGGCTTCGCAACGGCGGAGGGCCGGAAACCGGCCACCTCGACATCCAGGAAAAATTCAGGCAACTGGGACAACTTCGCCAGGCCGTTTCCACCGACACCGAGATTTCCGATCACAGGGAAGCCAGTGTCGTCAAGCTGATCACTGCGTACCGGATTCGCGGGCATGAAGCCGCCAATCTGAATCCGCTCGGCGAGCCACATCACCTCCCCGTGCCGGACCTGGATCCAGCATTCCAGGGGCTGGACGTTACCGATCTCGATCGTGAATTCGATACGGCCTCGCTGTTTGCGCCCAGCAGGATGAAACTGCGGGACATTATCGAATTGTGCGAGCGTGTCTACTGCGGCAGCATCGGCGTCGAATCAGTACACATCAGCGACACGTCCAAACGCCGCTGGCTGCAGGAACGGCTGGAGACCGGCCAGGGTCACTATGACGTGACGGATCCGGAGCGGCTCAGAATTCTCGACATGCTGACCGCTGCCGAGGGCCTGGAAAAATATCTGCACACGCGCTACGTAGGACAAAAGCGGTTTTCCCTGGAGGGCGGTGACAGCCTGATCCCGCTGCTGCATGAAACCATGCTTCACGCAGGCGGCCAGGGCGTGGAAGAAGTTGTCATGGGGATGGCCCACCGCGGGCGCCTCAATGTGCTGGTCAATATCCTGGGTAAGTCGCCCGCGATGCTGTTCGCTGAATTTGAGGGCAATCTGAAAGAACAGAACCCGTTGCATTCCGGCGACGTGAAATACCACCTGGGTTTCGCTTCCGACATCCAGACACCCGGCGGCCCGTTGCACATGGCCATGGCGTTCAACCCCTCCCATCTCGAAATTGTCGATCCGGTGGTGCTGGGTTCTGCCCGTGCGCGCCAGGTCCGGCGCAAGGACCACAATCACGACAAGGTGATGCCGATCCTGATTCACGGCGACGCTTCGTTCTCCGGCCAGGGCGTGATCATGGAGCTGTTCCAGATGTCGGAGATTCGCGGTTTCGCCGTAGGCGGAACGTTGCACATCGTAGTCAATAACCAGATTGGATTCACCACCAGCAATCCGGACGATTTGCGTTCCACGCTGTATTGCACGACGATCGCAAAAATGGTTCACGCGCCGATTTTTCACGTGAACGCAGACGACCCGGAAGCGGTCCATCACGTGATGAAGATTGCCTGCGATTTCCGCCTGCGGTTCAAACGGGACGTGGTGATTGACCTGGTCTGTTACCGCCGCCACGGGCATAACGAAGCGGACGAGCCTGCGGTCACGCAGCCGTTGATGTACAAGAAAATCCGCAGCATGCACACTACCCGGCAAAAATATGCCGACTATCTGCTCGAGCGCGGTTTGATCGACGGGCACACGGCGCAGCAGCTGATGGACGAATACCGCGAGCACCTCGACCGCGGCGACCAGGTGGCCGATGTGGAGACAGAGCCGCGCACCAACGAATACGCGGCCGACTGGCATGATTTTGACCACGTGGACGGGCCCTGTGACGTCGACACCACGGTATCCCGCAGTAAGATTAAGGCGCTCTCAGACCGGCTGACCACGCTGCCCGAAGGGTTCAAACTGCACAACCGCGTGAAACGCATCATGGAAGACCGGGTCAAGATGGCGGCCGGCGAAATACCGTTGGACTGGGGATTCGCCGAAACCATGGCCTATGCCACCCTGATCGATGAAGGCAGCCGCCTCAGGCTGGTTGGGCAGGACTCCGGCCGCGGCACGTTTTTCCATCGCCATGCCGTTTTGCACAATCAGTCGGACGCCACCTCCCTGATGCCGCTGGCGCAGATTAACCCGGACCTCGAAGTAACGGTAATCGATTCACTGCTTTCCGAGGAAGCGGTGCTAGGCTACGAATACGGCTATGCGACGGCAGCGCCGGATACCCTGGTTGTCTGGGAAGCCCAATTCGGGGATTTCGCCAACGGCGCACAGGTCGTTATTGACCAGTTCATTACATCGGGCGAGGCCAAATGGGGCCGCCTGTGCGGACTGACCCTGTTATTGCCCCACGGCTACGAAGGCCAGGGTCCGGAGCATTCGAGCGCGAGGCTGGAGCGATTCATGCAGCTGTGCGCCAATCACAACATCCAGGTTTGCGTGCCGTCCACGCCCGCACAGATGTTTCACCTGCTGCGCCGGCAGGTACTGCAGCCCACCCGCAAGCCGCTGATCGTGATGACGCCCAAAAGCTTGTTGCGCAGCAAAGCGGCCACTTCGGAACTGAAAGTGCTGTTTGAGGGCAAGTTTCAGCAGGTGATCGGCGACCGCGGGCCCGGTGACGCAGAGGAAATCAAGCGCGTTGTTTTCTGCTCCGGCAAAGTCTATTACGAGCTGGCCGAGAAACGTGACGCCGAAAATATTCGCGAGGTTGCCGTGATGCGCGCCGAGCAGTTGTATCCGTTCCCGGAAGCGGACTTGCGAGGTTTCGTGAACGAGTTCCCGAACGCCACCGAGGTAGTGTGGTGCCAGGAAGAACCTCAGAACCAGGGCGCCTGGTACCAGATCAGGCACCACTTACAGGCCTGTATCTCCGATCGACATGAATTAAAGTACGTCGGGCGTCCCCATTCGGCTTCGCCGGCTGTGGGTTACTTCACCCGGCACGTCGAAGAACAACAGGCGTTGGTCACTGAGGCCATTTTGCCGACCAACCGCTAATCAGAAATGGAAGCCGTTTCATGACCATTCAAGTTAAAGTACCTGTTTTGCCTGAGTCCGTGGAAGACGCCACCATTGCCGCGTGGCATAAAAAACCCGGCGACACCATTCGCCGGGACGAAAACCTCGTTGACCTTGAAACAGACAAGGTCGTGCTGGAAGTGCCGGCGCCGGCTGACGGCACCGTTCAGGAAATCCGGGCGGAGGAAGGCGAGACCGTGAACAGCGACCAGGTGATCGCAATCATCGAAGAAGGCGCGGTAGAGTCTGCCAAACCCGAAGATGCGCCACCCGCTGACGAGGAAGCTCCGGCGCCAGCTGTTGAGAAAGCGGACGAATCACCCCGGTTGAGCCCTTCGGCCAGGCGCGTCGCGCAGGAGGAGAAAGTCGATCCAGCCCATGTGGAAGGCACCGGCAGAGGCGGTCGGGTCACGAAAACCGATGTGCTGAATTTCCTCAAGGGCGGCGGCTCGCGGCAGGAGGAACGGGTAAAGATGACCCGTTTGCGCAGCCGCATCGCGGAGCGCATGAAAGAAGCCCAGAACACCGCCGCCATCCTGACCTCGTTCAACGAAGTTGACCTGAAAGCCGTGATGGACCTGCGGCGAAAATACCAGGAGCAGTTCACGGCGCAGCACGGCATCAAACTTGGCCTGATGTCGTTTTTCGTCAAGGCCTGCAGTGAGGCGTTGCGCAAACACCCGGTCGTCAATGCGTCCATCGACGGCGACGACATCGTGTACCACAACTTCCAGGATATCGGAATCGCGGTCTCCACCGAGAGGGGCCTGATGGTGCCTGTGCTGCGAAATACGGAAAACATGGGGCTGGCTGAAATCGAGCACGCCATTTCGCACTTCGCGCAAAAAGCCCGGGACGGGTCAATTGCACTGGAAGACCTGCAGGGTGGAACATTTTCAATCACCAACGGCGGCGTCTTTGGATCCCTGGTTTCAACACCCCTGCTCAACCCGCCGCAGAGCGCTATCCTGGGAATGCACACGATCAAGGAGCGTCCGGTCGTGGTCGATGGTGAAATCGTGGCTCGCCCCATGATGTATCTTGCCATCAGTTACGACCACCGCCTCATCGACGGCAAAGACGCCGTTCAGTTTCTGGTCTCGGTCAAGGAGACACTCGAAGACCCAACCCGGCTTCTGCTGGGAATTTAAGGATTTATCATGACTGAAAAATTTGACGTGGTGGTTATTGGCGGCGGGCCCGGAGGTTACGTATCCGCCATTCGTGCAGCCCAACTGGGGTTGAAAGCCGCCTGCATCGACATGTATTCCGACCGCGAAGGCAAAGCATCCCCCGGCGGCACCTGCCTGAACGTAGGCTGTATTCCTTCCAAGGCCCTGCTGGACTCCAGCAAGCATTACTATCACCTTCAGCATGAATTTGCGGCGCACGGAATCAGTACAGACAAGGCCGGGATCGATGTTCCGACCATGATCGAGCGCAAGAACAGCGTAGTTAAAAAACTGACCGGCGGAGTCAGCCAGCTGCTCAAAGGCAACAAGGTGGCTTTCTATCATGGCAAGGCCATGCTGCAGGCCGGCCGTAAGGTAGACGTCATGCCGGCTGACGGCGGCGATCCCGTCAAACTCGAAGCAGAAAATGTAATCCTGGCCTCGGGATCAGTACCCATCCAGATCCCCAACGTGGCTTTTGACGGTGAGTTCATTGTGGATAACGTCGGCGCACTCGATTTCACCGAAGTGCCGGAAACGCTGGGGGTGATCGGCGCGGGCGTGATCGGCCTGGAACTGGGTTCGGTATGGAACCGACTCGGCGCCAAAGTCACCCTGCTGGAAGCACTACCCGACTTTCTCGCCCTGGCGGACAAGGACATCGGCAAGCATGCGGCCCGGGAATTCAAAAAACAGGGGCTCGATGTGCGCCTGGACACCATGGTCAAGAGTGCCGAAGTCAGCAAGGGCAAGGTGATCGTCACCGTTGAGGACGCCAAGGGCGAGAGTCAGTACACGTTTGACCGCCTTTTGGTCAGCGTTGGGCGCAAGGCCTATACCGAGGGGCTGCTCGGCGAAGACTGCGGGGTATCCCTGACTGATCGCGGCCAGATCGAAGTGGACGAAAATTCAAAAACCACGGCGCCGGATGTGTGGGCCATAGGCGATTGTGTGCGCGGCCCGATGCTGGCTCACAAGGCCTCTGAAGAGGGCATTGCGGTCGCCGAAATGATTGCAGGCAAACCGGCACACATCCATTTCGATACCGTTCCGTGGGTCGTATATACCGACCCGGAAATTGCCTGGGTCGGCCGGACCGAGCAGGAACTGCAGGCTGCCGGCGCAGACTACCGCACGGGTTCGTTTCCGTTCGGGGCCAACGGCCGCGCTCTTGCCGGAGGACACGCTGCCGGCATGGTCAAAATACTGGCGGATAAAGAAACCGATGAGATACTGGGCGTGCACATCATCAGCGTCAACGCCTCCGAGCTGATTTCAGAATGTGTCGTCGCGATGGAGTTCCAGGGTTCAAGTGAAGACCTGGCGCGCATCATTCACGCCCATCCAACGCTGTCCGAGGCCATCCACGAAGCCGCACTGCACCTCGATGGCCGGGCGATTCACCGCGGAAACTGACGGAGATTTGATATGAGCAGCATCCCTGATACATTCCGGGCTTTTCGTATTCATGACGACGATGAGGGCTACCGCTCCGGATTAGAGGACATCGCGATCAATGACCTCAGCGAAGGAGAAGTGACCATCCAGGTAGGTTATTCAGGTATCAACTTCAAAGACGCGCTCGCCGCAACCGGCAAAGGGAAGATACTGAGGCAATACCCGCTGGCCGGCGGTATCGATGTTGCCGGCGTGGTTGTCGAGTCCGGTTCAGACCAGGTACAGGTCGGAGACCGGGTGCTGGCGAATGGCAGCGGTCTGTCGGAAGTCCGCGACGGCGGATATTCCGAATACCTGCGCCTGACCGGCGATATCGTAGTGCCCTTGCCGGAGACCCTGTCCATGCGTGAAGCCATGGGACTCGGAACAGCCGGATTCACGGCAGCCATGAGCCTCGACCGCATGGAAGCCAACGGCCAGAGGCCGGACATGGGCCCAATCCTGGTGACCGGCGCCAGTGGCGGCGTTGGCACGATTGCAATCAACCTGCTGACAGCCGCAGGCTACGAGGCCCACGCTATTACCGGAAAGGTGGAAGAATTCGACTGGCTTGAGCACCTCGGCGCGCGTCAGTGCATCTCCCGGCACGAACTCCACTGGGGACAAAAGCCTCTGGAGAAAGCCAGTTGGGCCGGTTGCATAGACAGCGTGGGCGGCGACATGCTGGCCGGAATCAGCAGGGTCATTGACCTCTGGGGCAGCATTGCCTGTTGCGGAATGGCGGGCGGACATGCTCTGAATACCACCGTATTCCCGCTGATATTGAGGGGCGTAAGTCTGCTGGGAATCAGCTCGGCCAATTGCCCTATTGCCGTGCGCCGCAAACTTTGGAACCGCCTCGGGCACGAATGGAAACCGCCGCTGCTGGATGAGATCATCACGCGTGAGGTCACTCTCGATGACATGGGTGACGTGTTCAACGACATGATGAAAGGCCGTTCGCTTGGCCGCACCGTGGTAAAAATCTCTGACCTGGAAGATTAATCTTTCCAAATATCATGGATTTACTGCATAATACGAAAGCAATGGATCTATCAGTCGCAGGCCGCGGGAGTTAGTATGTCTAAAATACTCATCGTCGATGACTCGCCCACACAGCTATTCTGGCTGCGACAGATTGTTGAACAGGGCGGACATCAGACCCTCACGGCTGAATCCGGTGAAAAGGCCATTGAACTTGCCGGCTGCGAACATCCGGAAGTGATCCTGATGGACATCGTCATGCCCGGTATGAGCGGCTACCAGGCCAAGCGCCAGCTAGGCAAAGCAGATTCTACCCGCCACATCCCCGTCATTTTTGTCTCCAGCAAAGACGGAGACGCAGACCGTGCCTGGGGCCTGCGCCAGGGTGCGCGAGAGTACGTCACAAAACCGGTGGATCCCACCCTTTTGTTAACCGCAATTTCTGAGGCGATGGCAGCCTGAATTTATCGGCTTCGCCGGCCGACCCTTGCAAATCCAGCAGCCGGTTACCATTTTGATCTTTCATGCATGCAAGGAGCATTAATATGACCATCAAAACCGGTGACCGGATTCCTCAGGCCACGCTGACCACTATGGGCGAAAAAGGCCCGCAAGCACTGACCACCACCGACATTTTCAGCGGCAAGAAAGTCGTCCTCGTATCTGTTCCGGGTGCGTTCACGCCCACTTGTTCCGCGCGGCATTTACCGGGCTTTGTCGACCAGGCAGCCGAGATACTCGCCAAAGGTGTCGACACCATTGCTTTTTTCTCTGTTAACGACGTGTTCGTGATGGACGCCTGGGGAAAAAGCACTAACGCCGAAAACATTCTGATGCTGGCGGACGGCAACGGAGAATTTGCCGCAGCCCTGGGCATGGAGCTCGACGCAACGGCTTTCGGTATGGGCCACCGTTCACAGCGATTTGCACTGATCGCAGAGGACGGCGTTGTCACTCAATTGCATCTTGAAGAGCCGGGTGAATTCCGCGTCAGCACCGCTGAAAACGTGCTTACGAGCCTTTGAATGCATGATTTCGATCAAGTGTTTGATTTCTGTCCCGGCCAATAATCAAACGGGCAAAGAACAGGAAAGGTCATGCAGGAGTACCCCCATCATTACGTCGTGAGCGCTGAAGCCCCCGCCGAAGGCGTTATTAGCGTCAGCAGCAATGGCCTGGAAACGTTACCTTCGCTGGCACCGGCAGAATTCGGGGGGCCCGGTGACCTGTGGTCTCCGGAAACCTTTCTGGTTGCCGCCGTTGCTGACTGTTTCATCCTGACTTTTCGCGCAGTTGCGCGAGGATCCCGCTTCGACTGGAACTCGGTCGAATGCGAAGTGGATGGTGTTCTGGACCGCGTTGAGCGGGTGACGTGCTTCACTGAATTTCACATGCGCGTAACGCTGCACGTGCCGGAAGGAACCGATGTGAAGAAAGCAGAACGGCTGGTTGAAAAATCGGATCACGTCTGCCTGGTCACCAACTCACTCACGGCCGATACAATCCTTTCGACTGAAATCGTGGTCGATAGCTGATACGGATAATTACCATGAAGAAAACATTTTTGGCGCTCGCTTGCGCAAGCCTGATACCGGCAGTTTCTGCCGGTTTCGATCAAACGGAAGAGGTCGCGCGTGCAAAGCAGGCAGTCGCCGGATTTTCCGCAGCCCTGAAGTCTGAACTGATGGCCGCCATGCAGTCTGGCGGAGCACTGCGGGCAATTGAAGTGTGCCATACCCGGGCCGCCGAAATCAGTGAAGAGGTCTCGCTCGAGACGGGTATGAGCCTGTTTAGGGTCAGTCAGCAAAACCGGAGCCCATCCAACGTTCCCAATGACTGGCAAACGGCTGTTTTACAGGATTTTAAATCTCGCATATTGGCCGGCGAAGAAGCCGCTTCCCTGAGCTGGTACGCCCAGGCTGAAACGGCAGACGGGCCGGAATTCCGGTTCATGAAGGCCATTCCGACCGGCGGGCTCTGTCTGCAGTGCCACGGCACCCAGATCGCGCCTGAGGTTGCTGACAAGCTGTCTGAGATCTATCCCCAGGACAAGGCCACCGGTTTCAAACCAGGCGATCTTCGCGGCGCTTTCGTGGTGACCAGCCGGGTTGACTGAGGGTTTGCGGGGGCGCCTTACAGGTCCTCTGCGTCACCATCGATTTCGATGTCGCTCTCGATTTCGGCGTCGGCCTCAGCTTCGAGTTCAGCCTCGACTTCGGTATCTTCCGGCCTGATCCGCTGCAATCCGACGAGCTTTTCATCCTGGCGCAGGCGGATCAGCGTGACCCCCTGAGTATTTCTGCCGAGAGTAGATATTTCGCCGGCATTGGTCCGTACGAGGGTTCCGCCGTCCGAGATCAGCATGATGTCATCTTCGCTGTTTACCTGGATAGCGGAAATCAGCGGACCGTTGCGCTTGGAGGTGGCAATACCTATCACGCCCTGGCCACCCCGACCCTGCCTTGGGTGATCCTCCGGAGCCGTGCGTTTGCCAAACCCGTTTTCAGTCACTGTGAGGATGTCACCCCTGCCGATCACGAGCATAGAGACTACCCTGTGGCCGGCCGGCACCCTTATACCGATCACACCTCGGGCGACACGCCCCATGGAGCGCACGTCGGACTCGGCAAACCGTATGCACTTTCCGGTGCTGGAAAAAAGCATGATGTCCTGGTTACCATCCGTCAGGCTGACGTTGACGAGTTCGTCATCTCCGGGCAGATCGATCGCCCAGATTCCGTTGGCACGGGGCCGGGAGTAGTCTGACAAAGGCGTTTTCTTAACAATGCCGTTGCGGGTTGCGAAAAATACAAATTTATCTTCCGGAAATTCTCTTACCGGCAACACAGCATTTACCCGCTCGTCTTTTTCGAGCGGCAGAAGGTTCACAATGGGTTTGCCCCTGCTCACATGGCTTGCCTGCGGCAATTCGTAAACCTTCAGCCAATGAATCTTGCCGCGGCTGGTGAAGCACAGAAGCATATCGTGCGTGTTGGCGATGAAAAGACTGTCGATGAAGTCCTCTTCCTTGATCTTGGTCGCGGATTTGCCAGTTCCGCCCCGGCGCTGAGCCCGGTACCTGTCAAGCGGTTGCGATTTCGCATAGCCGCCATGCGACAGAGTCACGACCACGGTTTCTTCCGTAATCAGATCCTCGAGACTCAGGTCCAACCGGTCTTCCAGAATTTCGGTCCGCCGCTCATCGCCGAATTGCTCAAGGATGGCGCTGAGTTCGTCCCTGATGACTTCCATCAACCGCGCCGGGTCCTCCAGAATCTTCAACAGTTCAAGGATGCCCTGCAGGATTTCTTCGTACTCACTCGTCAGTTTTTCCTGCTCCAGCCCGGTCAGGCGATGCAAGCGCATATTCAGGATTTCCTGCGCCTGAACGGGTGAAAGCTGGTAACCCTTGTCCTGCAGCCCGTACTGGGCTTCGAGGTCTTCCGGCCGCGACGTCTGTCCGCCGCCCGATCCCAGCATGGCCTTGACCAGGCCGGGCTCCCACACCTGGGCCAGCAACCGGGCTTTTGCTTCAGCCGGCGTGGGCGACGTCTTGACCAGTTCGATCACTTCGTCCAGGTTTGCCAGCGCAACCGTCAGACCTTCAAGAACGTGGGCGCGAGCCCGGGCTTTGCGCAATTCGAACAGCGTGCGCCGGGTCACCACTTCGCGCCGGTGGCCGATGAAAGCACCGAGAATTTCGCGCAGGTTGAGCAGGCGTGGCTGCCCGTCGATCAGCGCCACCATGTTGATGCCGAACACACTCTGCATCGCCGTTTGCTTGTAAAGGTTATTCAGCAGGACTTCGGGAACTTCGCCGCGCCTCAGCTCGATGACCACCCGCATGCCGTCCTTGTCGGACTCGTCCCTCAGCTCGGTGATGCCTTCGAGTTTCTTTTCTTTCACCAGCTCGGCAATTTTTTCGAGCAGTCTCGCCTTGTTCACCTGGTACGGCAGTTCAGTGACAATGATCGCCTGCTTGCCGTTCGTCTCGTTTGTTTCGATATTCGAACGGGCTCGAATGTAAATACGGCCTCGCCCGGTGTGATAAGCCTCGCGAATACCCTGCGCGCCGTTGATCACACCCGCCGTGGGAAAATCCGGCCCCGGCAGGTGCTGCATGAGGTCTTCCACGGCCAGGTCCGGATTGTCGATCAGTGCGATGGTGGCGTTGATGACTTCATTGATGTTGTGCGGAGGTATGTTCGTCGCCATGCCCACCGCGATGCCGGCAGAACCATTGACCAGCAGGTTCGGAACACGCGTCGGCATGACCTGCGGTTCCAGTTCCGTTTCATCGTAGTTTGGCGCGAAGTCAACCGTTTCCTTCTCGAGGTCGGACAACAACTGGTGGGCCAGTCGCGACATGCGGACCTCGGTATACCTCATCGCCGCCGGCGCATCGCCGTCCACGGAACCGAAGTTACCCTGCCCGTCAACCAACATATACCTCATGGCGAACGGCTGGGCCATTCTCACGATCGTGTCGTAAACTGCCGTGTCACCGTGTGGATGGTACTTACCGATAACGTCACCAACGACCCTGGCTGACTTTTTGTAAGCCTTGTTCCAGTCGTTACCGAGCACATTCATTGCATACAGAACACGTCGATGAACCGGTTTGAGTCCATCCCTGACATCGGGAAGTGCACGCCCAACTATGACGCTCATGGCATAGTCCAGGTAGGACTGGCGCATTTCGTCTTCGAGGTTAACCTGCAGCACTTCTTTGGCGAGTTCAGCCATCTTAGAATCTATCTCCGGAATATCTTATATCTATATGTTTTATAATTATTTTTAATAGGTGAAGCTGGCTCTTTTTTCAAACGGAAAAAACCACCTCATCAAGCGCCAAATTATACCATAAAATAAGGGCTTAACGGCTTGCCCGACGCCCCGATTGCGCCGTCAGCATGAAAGTGCTGGCCGGGCCAGCACTGCACCGTTATCATTTCCTTTCAAACCTGTAAATCAAGAGAGTGATCGATCATGAACAGACGACTCCGCGTGCTCGCCAGATTGGCGGCAATCAGCCTTGTGGCCTGCCTTGCGTTCGCCCAAAGCCTTGCTGCCGCAGATAATCCCAAAGCAGTCATTCACACCAGTAAAGGCGCCATTCAGCTCGAACTTTATGCCGAAAAAGCCCCTGCGACCGTTGAGAATTTCATCCAATACGCCAACAGCGGTTTTTATGACGGAACGATTTTTCATAGGGTCATCAGCAATTTCATGATCCAGGGTGGCGGCTTTACTGCCGACATGCAGAAAAAAACAACCGTAGAGCCGATTCAAAACGAAGCCACTAACGGTTTATCAAATGAACGGGGCACCATTGCGATGGCCCGAACCGGCGACCCGCACTCAGCAACGGCGCAGTTTTTTATCAATGTGCAGGACAACTCCAATCTGGACTTCACCGGAGAGGGCAATTCCCGCAGCTGGGGTTACGCTGTCTTCGGGCGGGTCATTTCTGGCATGGAAGTAGTGGATGACATACGTTTTGTGGAAACCACCCGGAAGTCGCCTTACAGCGACGTTCCGGTCGAACCCGTGATCATCGAAAAAGTCGAAATTTCAGACGGCTGATGCAGTTCACTCTGTTCTTCTCGGATCTTCACCTCGAGGACGGGGCGCCCCGGCGCACGCAGTGGCTGCTGGATCTGCTGGCGGGGCCGGCCCGCGACGCTGAGACCGTTTACATTCTCGGTGACCTGTTCGAATTCTGGATCGGAGACGACGCGCTTTCGGAGACCGCGCGGCAGGTTGCCACCGCCACCGTTGCCTTGAGAAACCACGGGGTAAGGTGTTATTTCATGCACGGCAACCGGGATTTCCTTCTGGGCCGGCAATACGCGTCGGAGGCCGGCCTGGAAATACTTCCCGAATCATGCGTGGTGGATCTTTACGGCACGCCCACTTTGCTGCTGCACGGCGATACACTCTGCACCGATGACGTTGAATACCAGGCATTCCGGCAGCAGTCTCGAAACCCTGCCTGGCAGGAAGCCATGCTGAGTCTGCCGGTGGACGAGCGGCTACAACTGGCCCGGAGTGCCCGCGCCGCCAGCGAAAAACACACGTCTTCGACCTCGATGGAGATCATGGATGTAAACACCGGAGCCGTGCTCGATGCGTTCAGAGAAAATGAAGTGCGCCGCATGATTCACGGCCACACTCACCGCCCAGCCCGCCACAGCGTCAATCTGGACGGCGATCAAGCCGAACGGTTTGTGCTTGCTGACTGGTATACCTCGGCCAGCTACCTGAAAGTCTCCGCGCGCGGGATTAAGTCTATAACACTGTAGCCGGCAGGCAGGGCCCTCAACCGGCAAACCCCGCAGCAAGCGCGTCCATCTCCTCCCGGGAAAAACCAGCTTCGAACCTGGCATCAAGATTGTACGGCCCCCTGGGCGATGCCGGGTAGTAGCGCTTCAGCAAATCCAGAAAAGTCGCGAGCGGCTCACAACCCTGTTGCTCACAGCAAAAGCGAAACCAATGGGTCCCTATCGCAACGTGCCGCACTTCTTCGGCCAGAATCACCTCCAGTGCGGCAACGGTTTCATGATCATCAACAGCGGTCAGCCGCTCGATCATGCCGGGCGTCACATCGAGTCCACGCGCTTCCAGAACCCTCGGAACAAGTGCCATGCGGACCAGGCAGCTATCGGCGGTTTTGGCAGCCATTTCCCACAGCCCATTGTGGGCTGGTAATTCACCGTAGCGGGAGCCCATCTGGCGCAGCCGGTTTTCCAGCAGGATGAAATGGCGCGATTCATCAACCGCAACCGAGATCCAGTCGTGATAATACTGCGTCGGCATTTGCCGGAACCGGTATGCCGCATCCAGCGCAAGATTGATCGCATTGAATTCGATGTGGGCAATGGCATGCACCAGGGCAGCCCTGCCCTGCAGACTTCCCAGCCGCCGGCGCGGCACTTGCGATGCGTCAACCAACGGCGGGGTTGCCGGGCGTCCGGGATCGCCGATCGGTTCGACCGGAAAATCGAGATCCCAGGCTAGACACGCCCCCTCAAGCCGTTGCCGTAAATCATTGACGGCGACGCACTTCTCAGCCGGGTCAGACAGCGACAGGCAAGCCTTCGCTGACTCGAAAAAACCGTCTGCCATGGCCAGGCCCGGCTGATCCGTACCCGGCCTGCTCAGAGCCGCTCGATCAGCGCGTCGGCAAAACCGGAGGTGGAAACTTCTTTCGCACCTTCCATCTGGCGGGCGAAATCGTAGGTCACGATACCGGCCGAGATGGTCTTTGCGAATGCCTGGTTGATCAGTGCCGAAACCTCACGCCAGCCGATGTAGTCAAACATCATGCACCCTGAGAACATCAGGGAGCTTGGGTTGACCTTGTCCTGGTTGGCATACTTGGGCGCCGTGCCGTGCGTAGCCTCGAATACAGCCACGTGGTCGGCCATGTTGGCGCCCGGCGCGATACCCATTCCACCCACTTCAGCGGCCAGCGCATCAGACAGGTAATCGCCATTCAGGTTCATCGTCGCAAGCACGCTGAACTCGGCCGGACGCAGCTGCATCAGCTGGAACATGATGTCGGCGATACGGTCCTTGATAACGATCTTACCCTCCGGTCGAACACCGTCGTATTTGTCCCAGAGCTCGTCTTCGCTAATGGTTTGATCTCCAAACTCCTCGCGCGCGAGTTCATAGCCCCAGTTGCGGAAAGCGCCTTCGGTGAACTTCATGATATTGCCTTTATGCACCAGGGTAACGCTGTCGCGGCCATTGTCGATTGCATACTGAATGGCCTTGCGAACCAGGCGCTTGGAACCGAACGGCGAAATGGGCTTGATTCCCAGCCCGGCGCCCTCGAAAAATTCGGCGCCCATTTCCTCGCGCAGGAATTTGGCGAGTTTCTCGTTTTCTGCTGTTCCGGACTGGTATTCGATACCGCAATACACATCCTCGGTATTTTCGCGGAAGATGATTGCATCGACATTTTCCGGGTGCTTCATCGGCGATGGAACGCCATCGAAGTAAGTGACTGGCCGCACGCAGGCATAAAGATCGAGCTCCTGGCGCAGAGAAACATTCAGTGACCTGAAGCCGCCGCCAACCGGCGTCGTAAGCGGGCCCTTGATAGCAACGATGAGTTCTTTGACCGCCTCCAGTGTTTCAGCGGGAAAATAATCGCCATCATAAATACCGGCGGCCTTCTCGCCCAGGTACAGTTCAGCCCAGTGCACTTTTTTCTTACCGCCATAGGCTTTTTCTACAGCGGTGTTCCAAACGCGCATCGCGGCCCGGGTAATATCCGGACCGATGCCGTCGCCCTCGATGAAACCCAATATGGGGTTGTCGGAAACGACGAGACGGTTGTCGCTGACGGTAATTTTCTGTCCGGATTCGGGAAATTTGACGTGACGGTAGCTCATATTTTTATTCCTGGGCTATGGGTGTGTAAAAGAAGTCTCTTATTATACAGCGAGTCGGTTAACAGGATATTAATCCGGAGTGGGCATAATACCGCCATGGGCGTTAAACCGGTCTCAGAAAACATGCGAATAGGTCCAGGCGACGTAATGTGGTTGGTGGTCGCCGTGCTGTTCCACGCCTCGCTTTTGCTGGTTCCATTATACCGGTCAGATCCACCCGGGCGGCCGGATGCCCTGCTGACGGTCTCCCTGCTGGCGCCCACGGCCGATCAGACCCTGATCAGCGAACCGCAAGAGCCGGAAGCGCAAGTGCCGGCTCCGGCGCCGCCTCGGCCTGCCAGCGAGCCGGAAGCGCCTGAAAAACCGGACGAGTCCGAGTTCGTGGCCGAGCGCGAAGAACCCAGTGCAGTCAATGACGCCATCAGCACGGCCCGGCTGATTGATTCGGCCAGCCGGTTCAAATGGTTTCTTCCGGAAAAGCAGGAAAACCGGACACTGGGCGTTCCAGTGCCGCGAAGGATCCCCGACAACTGGCGCCCGCTCATCACGGTCGGAGAGAACCGTTTCAACGGAATGACCGCTCCGGTATCCACCGAGATCGTCGATCGATGGGTGGCGGCCGACGGCAGCCACAACGTCGTGATCGACACGCCGGGGGGAAAAACACTGTGCGGCAGGGCGCGGGCCTGGGATCCAATGAATCCGTTGATTGAACCCGTGATGATGTTCAGAACCTGCGGCGGTGGCGGCAAGCGCGACTTCAAAATGCCCGATCGTTTTCTCAGGCATCTGGTAAAATGAGAGGACTCATTGCACACCGGAGGCATGATGTCATTCAATCCCATTATTCTGCCCTTGCTTGCAATGGTATTTCTCACGTTCGCTGTGTGGATTTTTTTGTTCGCGTTGCGTATTCCTGAAATCAAGCTCAAGAATATTGACCCGGATGATCTGAAAGACCGGGAAGAGGCACACAAGCTTTTAACCGTCTCGGCTGCTGCATCGAATAATCTGAAGAACCTGTTCGAGATGCCGGTGCTTTTTTACCTCGCGGCCATGCTGGCGATGCTGTTGCTGATCCAGGACGCGCTCCTGGTCCAACTCGCCTGGGGTTTCGTCATCCTGCGCGCCATCCACAGCATCGTGCACTGCAGTTATAACCGGGTCATGCACCGATTTATCGTTTATTTCGTCAGTTGCCTGTTCCTTTTGCTGATCTGGCTCAGGCTGGCGCAGTATCTTTTCATGAATTGAGGAGATTGCGATGAGTGGATCAGAGTGTGTAAGCGGCGGCTGCCTCTGCGGCGCTGTACGCTTTGAAGCCAGGCTGCCGAGCAAATGGTGCGCGCACTGCCATTGCAGCATGTGCCGCCGTGCTCACGGTGCCGGGTTTGTCACGTGGGTCGGTTTCGAAAGCGATCACTTCCTGCTAAAAACCGGCGACCACCATCTGCAGTGGTACGAGTCATCGCCCGGCGCCCGGCGGGGGTTTTGCAGCACCTGCGGCAGCACCATGCTGTTTGAATCTTCCAGGTGGCCCGGGGAAACTCACGTGGCACTGGGTTCCATTGAAGACCCGATTGACCGCAAACCGCAAGCCAACTCGTTCTTCGATGATCACGTGGACTGGGCCCCGATTGACGAAGCACTGAAAGCCTACAACGGCTGATCGCCGCTCAGGACCAGTCGACCGGCTCCTGTCCATGGTGGCGCAGCCAGTCATTGGCTTTGGAAAAATGCCGGCAGCCGAAGAAACCCCGGTGCGCAGATAACGGAGAAGGATGCGGCGCGGTCAACACCAGATGCCGTTCCCGATCGATCACCGCGCCTTTCTTCTGCGCGTAACTTCCCCAGAGCATGAACACGAGGCCGTCACGGCTGTCGTTCAATTCGCTGATTACCCGGTCCGTAAACCGTTCCCAACCCTTGCCCTGGTGGGCGCCGGCCTGGCCCCGTTCCACGGTCAGCACGGCGTTCAGCAGCAGCACGCCCTGCTCTGCCCAGCCCTGCAGATTTCCGCCACGGGGCGGTTCGACTCCGCAATCGGAGGCCAGTTCCTTGTAAATATTGACCAGGGACGGCGGAATGGCCACGCCGTTCGGCACCGAGAAGCACAGCCCGTGAGCCTGTCCGGGTCCATGGTAGGGGTCCTGACCCAGGATCACGACTTTCACGGAGTCGATTGGCGTTGTATTCAACGCATTGAAGATGAGTCCGCCGGGGGGAAAGATGACCGCTCCCTCTTTTTTCCGATCCAGCAGAAACTCGCGCAGTTCGGTCATGTAGGACTTTCTGAATTCATCCTCGAGACGGTCTTTCCAGCCTGGAACCAGTCCTATTTGCCTGTCGTTACTCATCGCGATACCATCCTGCGGCTTGAAAGTCCGAAGTTCAACCCAAGTTGGCACTAATGATCATTAAAACAGATGTTGTAATCATCGGCGCAGGCCCGTGCGGCCTGTTCCAGGTGTTTGAGCTGGGCTTGCTGGATATCCACTCCCATGTTGTTGATTCATTGCCGCAGGTAGGCGGACAATGCACGGAGCTTTATCCCGACAAGCCCATTTACGATATACCGGCCCTGCCGGTATGCGGAGCGCAGGAACTGGCGGACCGCCTGGTGGAGCAGATCAAGCCGTTCAATGCCGAATTCCACCTGGGTCAGACCGTGACCCGCCTGGTTCGTCGTGACGACGGCCGTTTCGACCTGGAAACCTCCGCCGGCACGCAGTTTGACGCTGCAACGGTCATACTGGCGGCAGGTCTGGGTGCGTTTCAGCCGCGCCGCCTCCGGGCAAAAGGTGCGGAAGAATGGGAAAAGGAGCGAATCCATTACCGCATTCGTGAACCTGAAAAGCTGGCCGGTAAAAACATCGTCATCCTTGGCGGCGGTGACTCGGCGCTCGACTGGACACTGGAACTGCACGGCAAGGCGAAGAAAATCACACTGGTCCATCGGCGCGATGAGTACCGGGCCCAGCCAGCCTCTGTCAACCGGATGAAGGCCCTGGTGGACGGCCAATCCCTGGTTGAATTCCAGGGCCATGTGCGGGCGGCATTCGGGAAAAACGGGGATTTTGGCGGACTGGCAATTGCCGCGCCGGACGGCAGCGAACACCCTATCGAAGCGGATGAAGTCTTCGTATTCTGGGGCCTGTCACCCAACCTGGGCCCCATCGCTGACTGGGGGCTGGACCTGGACAAAAGGCAGGTTCGGGTCGATACCGAAAAATTCCAGACCAATATCCCGGGCATCTTTGCCGTCGGCGACATTAACACCTACCCCGGCAAGAAAAAACTGATTTTAAGCGGGTTTCACGAGGCGGCGCTCGCGGCGTTCGGGGTCCAGCAGCATGTCCATCCCGAAAAAAAGGTCAGGTTACAGTACACAACGACCAGCCCGATCATGCACAAGAGGCTAGGTATCGAAGAATAAGGTTGCAGTCAGCGGAATCTGGTCTATGCTTATCTTGTGACCCACGCACAGTCCCCCCCAATTTTCTGTGTTACGGGCTTCGGCCCTGTGGGTCACACTGAACACCTATACTGAAAAATTATTGAGGCCGGGCGCGGAAGCTGACCGGCCTTTTTTTGCAACCGTAATAAATCCGGCTCTTTACTAACCGGGCAGCACCGGCCAGTCGCTGACATCCAGCGCGTCGCGATAACCGTGCCAGGTGGCGTAACCCAGTAAAGGAATAATCACTATAAAGCCGAGGAAAGCCGTCGCAAATCCGATCGCGGTAAAAATTACGATCAGGACCGCCCAAAAAGCCATGGTCCAGCGATTCCGCAAAACGGCATTGACGCTGGAAACCACTGCGGTAATGACATCAGCATCCCGGTTAGCGATAAAGGGAAGCGAAAACACACTCGCTGCGAAACAGATCGATGCAAATACCGATCCCACAGCTGAACCGACTCCCAGGTACAGCGCGAGATCCTCAAACTTCACCTGACCGTCGCTGGGAAAGAAAATATGAACCATGGTGCCCGCTCGCGCCCACAACAGGAAAACGATCAAAAGAACCAGCGTGAAAATCAGCGAGTTGGTGAACGGTCTACTCACCGCTTTGAGCGTCCACCCCAGGCTGGGTTTGTTGCCAAGGCACAGTTGCCGGCTGACTGAATACATTCCGAATGCCAGTAAAGGCGCGATAAAAACAAATCCAGACAACGCGCTGATCAGTAATACCCAACCGCCCGCTTTCCATGCCACAAAGGTTATGACGACTGACAGCGCCCAGCAGAAAATTCCCCAGGCAAGACTCAATCCAGGTGCAGCGCGATAATCCTGCCACCCGGATGCAAGCCACTTCAACGGCGCACGAGGGTCCAAATCCCGGCACGGTGCGACAAATGGTTTTGGGTCCTGTTCTGCCATCAAGAAACATATTCACCCAGAACGAGCAATAAAATCAATGCTTCTCGATATTTACATGCTCGACGTAAAATATCTCACAAGAACCATTTCCCGTGTCGTTACGACTCAATGACGTCGTCCAGGTAAATCCCGAATCGGAACCGACGTCCACCAGCGATCCCCGCAACGCAACAAGATCTCCACGCCGAATTTCCTTGAGCTTCTTGCGAACCCATGAGTTGGCCGGAACCATGTGCATGTTGCTGCTGTTGCTGATGATCGATGCATCGGGTATCGGCGCCGGCAACTCGTAACGGGTGAAGTACCATCGCGTACCCTGGGTGATGGTTATCCTGTCAAGAACCTGCTGATCTGACATCACACCCCAGCCCAGAGCCAGGTCCATTGGCGACAGGTCCGATTCGGCTCCCCAGTGATAATTTTCCCGAGACAGCACTCGCGCACGCAGACTGAAGGACGCCCGCGGAGTCAGTCGAAACTCGCCCTGCAACAAAGGCTCCGCGGCCTGCAGGTTCTGCTGGCGGGGAGGCTCGTGCACCAGAATACCGGGCGGATGGATGATTTCCCGGCGATTCCAGTCGCGCCAAAACAACAGGGCGCACAGCGCCAGGCCGATATACAGTACTTTCTTCATCGCCCGCAAGGATATAATAGCGGCCCTTCGAATACCGCAAAGAATTGGAAATCGTGATCAGTCTGAACCAGGTCAGTTTGCGCCGTGGGAGCAAACTGCTTTTTGAAAATGCGACGCTGCAGGCACATGCCGGTCACCGGGTCGGACTGGTGGGCGCCAATGGCTCGGGCAAATCCTCGCTGTTCGCCATGCTGCTGGGCAAACTGGAAG
>JABDLD010000012.1 GCA_013001885.1 Lysobacterales bacterium | reverse complement strand
CCGCTGGTCTGCCAGCGCAGCCTCGCGCCTTACGTAGAGAACGTTAAGCGCAGAAGTTACCTCGCTGTTATCGAGGATGTTGCGCAGGAGAAATCATTGCCGGAGCACTATGATCCGGTGCTGGTTGAAAATCGCCGGATGGCGCTGCTGGATATCGTCGAGGAGGAATTGCTCCTTGCCGTTCCGCAGGTACCGAAAAACCCGGAGATCGAGGTAATCGAAATATCGACGGATGGGAAAGTTGAAAGCCGGTCCAATACGGAACAAGAGAAGACCCACAGGCCATTTGCAGGATTGGCGGGCCTGATGAGGACAGAAACTGAAGATTGAAATTGTTGAATTGACTTGGGAGAAATAGTCATGGCTGTACAAAAAAATCGTAAAACTCCTTCGAAGCGCGGCATGCGCCGCTCGCACGACTCGCTTGGATCACCGACCCTGTCGGTGGATCAGACCACAGGTGAGACGCACCTGCGTCATCACATGACCCCGGACGGCTATTTCAAAGGCCGCAAGGTCATTGAGACGCCCGTTGTGGAATTCGACGAAGAATAAGACTCCGCTCAACTTGACGGGCAACCCCGAACAACCGGCTGCGGCCCTGGACGCGAACGATTGCGGCCGGGGCCGCTCTGTTTCTGAGCTTTCATGCCCACGGGATCAACTGGAGACGTCAAATTGGTCTATTCCCGCATAACGGGTACAGGTAGCCAACTCCCGGCAAAGACGGTCACCAACCATGATCTGGAAAAAATCATGGACACCAGTGACCAGTGGATCCAGGAGCGTACCGGAATTTGCGAACGTCGTATCGTAGAAGACGATGAGACCACAGGAACTCTGGCGGAACAGGCGTGCCGCAAGGCCATGGAGGCGGCACAGGTCGACCCGTCCGAGATCGATCTGTTTATCATTGGAACCACGACTCCCGACTTGATATTCCCCAGCACAGCCTGTCTGCTGCAGAAAAAACTGGGCTTGCCTGACTGCGGGGCGATGGACGTGAATGCCGCTTGCTCCGGGTTTCTTTATGCGCTTAACATCGCCGACAAGTACATTCGCTGCGGCGATGCAAAAAAAGTGCTGGTCTGTGGCGCCGAGACGCTGTCAAAAATCACTAACTGGAACAAGCGTGAGACGGCGGTGTTGTTCGCCGACGGTGCCGGTGCCGTGGTGCTGGAGGCCTCTGAGGATCCGGGTATTCTCTCCAGTCACATCCACGCCAACGGCGATTACGCCGACCTGCTGACGACCAATGTCGGTGTTTCCCGGGGTTGGGATGCGATGGAGGAAAACGACGGCAAACCCGAGATCATGATGCGCGGCAACGAGGTATTCAAAGTGGCCGTCCGCACCCTCGGGCGGATCGTTGAAGAAACGCTCGGCGCCAACAATCTGAAAAAGTCGGATCTTACGTGGCTGATCCCCCACCAGGCTAATTTACGAATCATTTCGGCGATGGCTAAAATGCTCGATATGAACATGGACCACGTGGTGGTCACCATTGATCGTCATGGCAACACGTCTGCGGGATCGGTGCCCCTCGCGCTGGACGAGGCGGTGCGGGACGGCCGCATCCAGCGTGGCGATTTGCTCATGCTCGAGGCCTTCGGTGGCGGTTTCACCTGGGGCTCCGCGCTGATCAGGTACTGATTCAGGAGAAACCTAATGCAGAAAACAGCGCTTGAATCGACCGTCGGGAACCGGAGTTGAACATGGAATTGAAGCTGGAAGGCCAGGTGGCCATCGTTACCGGCGCAAGCCGTGGTATCGGAGCCGCCATCGCAGATTCTCTCGCCGCAGCGGGGGCCCAGGTGGCCGGTACGGCCACGACCAGCGAGGGGGCTGCCGCAATCAAGTCGCGCCTTGAAGCCATTTCTGAGGGACATGCGGGAGAGGTGCTCGATGTCAACGACCCGGAGGGGGCCGCCGGTCTCGTCAGCCGTGTCGGAGGTGCGCTCGGTACGCCCACCATACTGGTCAACAATGCAGGTATCACGCGTGACCAGATACTGATGCGAATGAAAGATGAAGAATGGGACGATGTGATTGAAACCAATTTACGTTCAGTCTTTCGGCTCAGCAAAGCCTGTCTGCGCGGCATGATGAAGGCACGAACCGGGCGTATCATCAGCATTGCATCGGTCGTCGGATCAATGGGAAATGCCGGACAAACAAACTACGCCGCCGCCAAGGCGGGTATGATGGGTTTTACACGGTCACTGGCGCGGGAGATTGGTTCCCGCAACATTACGGTGAACGTGGTCGCGCCGGGGTTTATCGATACGGACATGACCCGGGCCCTGGATGAGAATCAGAAAGCGGCGCTCCTGAAAGATATTCCATTGCAGCGTCTTGGAGAGCCTGATGATATTGCTGCCTCCGTACTGTTCCTCGCTTCGGCGCAGGGCGGCTACATTACGGGGCAAACTTTGCATGTCAATGGTGGCATGTACATGATTTAGACTGGCATCGCAGCCGCAGATTATTTAAAATTGCCGGACTGAATCCCACAAAGAGGAAAGTATCTCAATGAGCAGTATTGAAGAACGCGTCAAAAAGATTGTTATTGAACAACTTGGTGTTAAGGAAGATGAAGTCACGGCCAGTGCTTCGTTCGTAGACGATCTTGGCGCCGACTCCCTGGATACCGTTGAACTGGTAATGGCTCTCGAGGAAGAATTCGAATGCGAAATACCGGACGAGGAAGCCGAGAAAATTACCAGCGTCCAGCAGGCGATTGATTACGTTCAAGCAAACATCTGAACCAACGTACTCCGCAGGGTAATGCAGCGGCCGGCGTTTTGCCGGCCGTTATTACGTTGGAAGCCTGAAAAATGATGAGGAACTTACCATGACATCGCGCCGTGTTGTTGTCACAGGAATGGGATTGATCTCCCCGGTAGGAAATACCGTCGAGTCGGGCTGGGAGTCGGTCTGTAACGGCAAGAGCGGAATCGGACGGGTTACGGAGTTCGACGTCACGAATCTCGCTACCCGGATTGCCGGCGAAATCCGCAACTTCGAAGTGACCGACTACATCCTCGAGAAAGAGGCGCGCCGGTACGACAAATTCGTTCACTACGGAATTGCCGCGGCACAGGAGGCGATGACCCAGGCCGGACTGATTGGCGAACCTTACGGGGCTGATCCGGAACGTGTGGGTTTCGCGATCGGTGCGGGAATTGGCGGTATTGCCTCGATCGAAAAAAACATGATGATCTACCACGAAAAGGGGCCGCGGAGAATCTCTCCGTTTTATATCCCCGGGGCGATCGTCAATATGGTTGGCGGCATTCTGTCCATCAATTACGGCTTCAAGGGACCCAATATTGCTGTGGTGTCGGCCTGCACCACATCGACTCACAACATCGGCCTGGCGGCGCGCATGATCAAGTACGGGGATGCGGACGTCATGGTCGCGGGCGGGGCCGAGTATGCAACGACGCCGACCTCCATGGCGGGCTTTATTTCGGCCAAGGCGATGTCAACCCGCAATGACGACCCGCATGCCGCCAGCCGCCCCTGGGACCGCGACCGCGACGGTTTTGTTCTGTCCAACGGCGCCGGCATGATGGTCATTGAAGAACTGGATCATGCCCGCGCGCGCGGCGCGGAAATTTTTGCCGAACTCAGGGGCTTCGGCATGAACGGGGACGCCCACCACATGACTGCGCCGCCCGAAGACGGGGAGGGCGCCGCACGCTGCATGAAAATCGCTCTGCAGGACGCGAAAGTGAATCCTGAGCAAGTCGAGTACATCAATGCGCACGGCACCTCCACGCTGCTTGGCGACCGGGCTGAATCCGATGCCGTAAAGAGAATTTTCGGGGACCATGCGCGGCGACTGGCCGTCAGTTCCACCAAGTCGATGACCGGGCACATGCTCGGCGCCGCAGGCGGCACCGAGGCCGTGTTTTCCGTGATGACGATTCGTGATGGAGTGATTCCGCCGACCATCAACCTGGATAACCCGGGTGAAGGATGTGATCTCGATTATGTTCCCAATGAAGCCAGGCGCAGGCCGGTGGAATTGGCGTTGTCGAATTCCTTCGGCTTCGGAGGCACCAACGGCACCCTGGTCTTCAGCCGTTTCAGGGACTGATACCGTAAGCGGCCGAGCACTTTCCAGAGAGGTAGTTGATAATATGATTGAATGCCTGGTGAATGGTGAAATTTCAAGCCAGGTGTCAGTGGCGGACCGGGGTCTGCAGTTCGGCGACGGCCTGTTCGAAACCATCGCCGTCATCGGAGGTCAGCCGCGTTTCTGGCAGGGACATATGGACCGGCTCAGCGCCGGCTGTGAACGCCTTGGTATCCCGGCAACCCCCCAGGCAGTGCTGCTGCGTGAACTGAACACTGTGAGCGCCGGCAACCCGCATTGTGTCGTCAGAATCCTGCTGACACGCGGACTGTCTGCGATGGATTTTTCAGTGGTAAATCCCGCAGCCGCCACACGCATTGTCAGCTCTCACGCCTGGCCTCTGCAGGAAGCTGACTTTGCAACTCTCGGAATCCGTGCTCGCATCTGCCATTTGCGCCTCGGCATCCAACCGGAATTGGGCGGGCTGAACCACCTCAACCGGCTGGAACAGGTGCGTGCCCGGACCGAATGGCAGGATGCCTCGATCTGGGAAGGTATCCTTCTGGACCGTGAGGATCACATCATCAGCGGTATTGCATCGAACATTTTCCTTGTTTTATCCGGACGTCTGCTGACGCCCAGGCTGGACCGCTGCGGTGTTCGCGGGGTCATGCGTGAGGCGATTCTGAGCGCCTTCAGGCCGCGCTGCGAGCAACGCCGACTGATGCTGGACATGCTGCCCGAGGCCCAGGAGATTTTTGTCTGTAACTCGATAGAGGGTATCCTGCCGGTGACCCGAATCGACCATTGGGAGTACGATATCGGTCCGGTTACCCGCGAGGTCCAAGACTGGCTGAGTCAGCAATGAAGTAATGAAAAAGTTACTGCTGTTACTGCTTTTTCTGAGTTTGCTGCTTGCTGTCGTGGCGTGGCAAGGATGGACCCGTTACGACACATTTCTGCACAGCTCTCTGGCGATTCCAGCCGGCGGAGCTGTATTTCAGGTCGAGCCCGGGACCACCGGTTCCGAAATCGTCAAACAATTGGGAGCGAAAGGCTTCACCCGGCCCGGATGGCAATGGCGCCTGCTGATGCGTCTGGAACCGCACGTGTATCAGGCCGGGGAGTATCGGCTTACCCAGGGCTCCAGCCCCAGGGATGTCTTAAATCTTCTTTCCAGCGGACAGGTTCTGCAGTATCGCATCACGCTGGTGGAAGGCTGGACTTTCAAACAGTTTGCCGCGGCTTTGGCGAGTAATCCGGACCTGGTCCACGAGCTTGATCTGGAGCCGGGGGCGCCGTGGCCCGCTTTTCTATCAGACCTGGATATTGAACACCCGGAAGGCTGGTTTCTTCCGGAAACCTACCAGTTCACCCGCGGCGACTCTGATCGCGA
Source organism: Lysobacterales bacterium (assembly GCA_013001885.1). Lineage (GTDB taxonomy): Bacteria > Pseudomonadota > Gammaproteobacteria > Xanthomonadales > SZUA-36 > JAHEFT01. The sequence continues at coordinate 29,329 of JABDLD010000012.1, read as the reverse complement.
TATCCTGGTGCGGGCCCACCGTACGATGAAAAATGCGTTGGAGGAAGCCTGGAATTCGCGCATTGAAGATCTGCCCCTGGATTCTCCCTATGAATTGCTCATACTGGCCTCCATAATCGAAAAAGAGACTTCGCTGGATGATGAGCGGCAGCAGATTGCAGGCGTGTTTGCGCGTCGGCTGAATATGGGAATGCGTCTGCAGACTGATCCCACGGTCATATACGGAATCGGAGAAAGTTATGACGGGAATATACGGCGCCGCGACCTGCAGACCGATACACCTTACAACACCTATACCCGCCACGGCCTGCCGCCCACCCCGATTGCCATGCCCGGCAAGGCGTCGCTGATGGCTGCGGCCCATCCGGCCGAAGGTGAAACCCTGTATTTTGTAGCGGACGGGAAGGGCGGGCACACCTTTTCAACCAACCTCGAAGCACACCAGCAGGCAGTGAAAAAGTTGATAGAGAGAAAATGAAACGCGGCAAGTTCATTACGGTCGAGGGTGGCGAAGGCGCTGGCAAGTCCACCATGATGGTGCGCCTTGAAGAGTGGTTAAAAAGCGCCGGTCACCGGGTGGTCTGCACACGCGAACCGGGCGGCACCGTGCTGGCGGAAAAGCTGCGTGACATTCTGCTCGATAACAATAATCTGGCGCTCTCTGGCCAGGCGGAACTGCTGCTCATGTTCGCCGCCCGCGCCCAACACCTCGAGGAGTTGATCAGGCCAGCCCTGGCGAGAGGCGATTGGGTGTTGTGCGACCGCTTCACGGACGCCACCTGGGCTTACCAGGGCGGGGGGCGTCGGTTGCCGGACGGTGATATTGCAACGCTGGAAACTCTGGTGCACGACGATCTTCAACCCGACCTCACGCTGTTGCTGGATCTGCCGGTGGAACAGGGGCTGCAGCGCGCTTCGGCACGCAGTGCGGCTGACCGGTTCGAACAGGAATCCAGGAGATTTTTTGAACGCGTGCGCGAGGCCTACCTGGATCGCGCACGCCTGGCGCCGGAGCGCTTCGCGGTGATCGATGCCTCGCGGAATGCGGAAAATGTCTGGTCCCAGATTGAAAGCGTGCTCCGGGAACGGCTGGCCTGATGACCTATCCCTGGACCAGGGCGATAGAGGAGGAGTTTGCGGAACGTCTGCGTGAAGGCCGGCTGCCGCATGCGATTTTGCTTTCCGGCCCGCATGAAACCGGGAAAACAGAGGCCGCGACGGGCTTTGTCGCCAGCATTTTATGTCTGGAAGATCAGTATCCAGCTTGCGGCGCGTGTCGCTCTTGCCAGTTGCTGGCGTCGGGTGCGCACCCGGACCGGCATACCGTGACATTCGAGCCGCATCCGAGAACAGGCGATTTGCGCAAAGAAATCGTCATTGACCAGGTCAGGAAATTGATTGCCTCACTGAACCTGACGAACACCATCAGTCGCAGAAAAGCTGCTCTGATTCATCCGGTCGAAGCGATGAACCGGTCGGCAGCCAACGCCCTGTTGAAGACCCTGGAAGAGCCGCCCGGCGATACAGTCCTGATTCTGGTGGCGCACGATACGGGCAGGCTGCCGGCGACTATCCGCAGCCGCTGCCAGAACTTGCTCGTTCGGACTCCGGATACAAATAACTCGATCGACTGGTTGTGCAGCAGCGTTGATACGGACGCCGACGAAGCTGAAGCGGCCCTCGCCGCCGCCGCGGGCAGTCCGCTGAAAGCTGCCAGGATGATTCAGGACGGCAGCCTGGAAACCTACCGGCTGGTCGTCTCCACATTGCGTGAATTGCGCGCGCAACAGATTCAGCCGGGTGCTGCGATGGCGTCCCTGGCCGATGCCGACCCCGAACTGCTTTGGTCATGGATTTCCCTGCATGCCGCCACTGAGGTCAGGAATACCATTCACCGGCCGGCCATTGCCAAAAGCCTGTCGCAACTGCAATCGTTGGCCGACCGGAATCGCAAGCTTTTGCCGACCCCGGTGCGTAAAGACTTCCTTCTGCAGGATTGGCTGATACAATGGTCGCGGCTGACAGCTTAGGAAGGAACCATGGCTCAACAAGGGATACTCTCATTATCAATCACAGACCGGCAGGCTCTGTACAAATCCTACATGCCGTTTGTGTCCGGCGGCGGCCTGTTTGTGCCGAGCACCAAGAAATTCAGCCTGGGAGATGAGGTTTTTCTGTTGCTGACCGTGATGGAATTCGAGGAAAGGCTGCCGATTCCAGGAAAAGTAATCTGGATTACGCCACAGGGAGCGGCCGGCAACCGCAAGGCGGGCATTGGCGTGCAGTTTGCCGATACTCAGGACGGCGCCCACGCGCGAACCGTTATCGAGTCGCACCTGGCTGCGCAGCTGAAGAGCAACAAAGCAACGCACACCATGTAACCGGCGCCAGGGGTTTAGATCAGTTCAATAAGAATCCGTTCGAGGATATCAGCAAACTCGTCCATCTGCTTCTCCCCCTGGTAGAAATGCGGCGCCAGCCGGATCGAGTCTCCGCGCATCACCATGCTGACACCCGCCTGCGTCAACCCGCGGTGAATGTCCTTTGCCGGGATCGTTTCATGGGCAAAGCTCACGATGCCGGAACGGCGTTCCAAAGCCAGTGGGCTGGTAACACGAACACCTCGAGATGCCTTCAGAATGTCAATCAGATGACCGGTATTCGACAGGACTCGCTTGCCGACATTATCCATACCGTATTCGAGCAACAGGCCCGCCGATGCGTGCAGCGCAGCCTGGCCCATCGTATTGGGGCTACCGGCCTCAAAACGTCTCGCGTTGGACGCCGGCTTCCAGTCGCTTCTTTCGAAATCCCAGGGTCGATCGAACATGTGCCAGCCCTGCTGCAGCAGCCTGAGCCGGGCCCGGGCCGATTCGCGGCTGTAGAAAACCGCAATACCCTCCGGCGCCAGGAGCCACTTGTGCGCATCGGCCGCCAGAAAATCAATATGGCAGGCTTCGGCGTCGAGGGGCAGGGCGCCCAATTGCTGAATAGCGTCGACAAAAAACAGCACGCTGCGTTGCCGGCAGGCTTCACCCAGTTTCTGCAGGTCGAGCCGGAAACCGTCGTTCCACTGCACGGCACTGACGCTGAGCAGGCGGGTCCGGTCATCCATTGCTTCGATCAAAACGGTCTCTGCATTACCCTCAGCCCTGATGTCAATTTCCCTGATTTCGACGCCGCGGGAAGCCTGGGCGAGCCACGGCAGCCGGTTCGATGCAAACTCGCCGCCGGGAAGGACGACGTTATCACCGGCTTTCCAGTCCAGGCCGTAAGCGACGGCGCAGATTCCCTCGGTGGTGTTTTTCAGCAGGGCGATATCATCCGCGGACGCAGCGCCTGTCAGTTGTTGCAACTGGCCGCGCAGTTCATTTTCACGCGCGTACCACCGGCGATAGCCCGCTGAACCCTGCAGCATGTTCTCTTCGGCAAATTTTTGCACGGCTTCGGCCGTGCAGCGAGGCCACGGGCCGACAGCGGCATGATTGAAATAAAGCCCTGACTCCAGGATGGGGAACTGGGCATGCGGCGGCGCAGGGGTTTCTGTGGGGGTTAGCTGGCTCATGCGGATATAATGAAGCCGAAGACCGCGGCGGGCAAATCCACTATGGCACAAGCAGGACAACGAGCCATCATTCACGTTGACATGGATGCATTTTACGCCTCGGTGGAATGCCTCGATGACCCGTCCCTGGCCGGTAAGCCAATCATCGTTGGAGGATTGGGCCCGCGAGGCGTGGTGGCGACGGCCAGTTACGAGGCGCGTAAATTCGGCGTGCACTCGGCGCTGCCGATGAGCCGGGCGAGAAAACTGTGCCCGCAGGCAAAGTTTATCCGCCCGCGAATGGACAGATATCGTGAAAAGTCGGCCGAAGTCTTTCTGATTTTTCGTGATTTCACCCCGCTGGTGGAGGGTCTCTCCCTTGATGAGGCCTTCCTGGACGTTGGCGGCAGCCTGAAACTGTTCGGCACCCGGCGGACGATTGGCCGGCAGGTCAAGGATCGGATCAAGCGGGAAACCGGCCTGACCGCCTCGGTCGGCATCGCAGAGAATAAGTTCCTGGCCAAGCTGGCTTCCGATGTGCAAAAACCCGACGGGCTGGTTCAGGTGGATCCTGGAAAGGTGCATCAATTTCTCGATCCCATGCCGGTCACCCGCCTGTGGGGGATTGGAAAAAAGACCGCGCCGCGATTAAGGGCGCTTGGGATCCTGACCATCGGCCAGCTCAGGCAAACCGACCCGTCCATGCTGCAGACGGTTCTGGGTAACCGCTCCGAACATTTTCTGCGCTTGTCCAGGGGTGAAGACGACCGCAAGGTCAAGCCCGGCCGCGCGGACAAGTCGATCAGCCACGAAGTAACATTCGACCGGGACCTGCTGGATCTGGACGAATTGCTCGCCGAACTTCAGCGCCAGGCGGAGGCAGTTGCGCGGCGGTTACGCAAGCAGGAGTTGATGGCCAGAACGGTGGTCGTCAAGATACGCGACCCGGCGTTCCATACGGTGACGCGCAGCAGCAGTATGCGGGCCTGCTCCAGCAACACAAAAACACTGTACCGGATGGCGCGCGCCTTGTTTCTGAACTGGCGCGAAACCCACAACTCCACGCCCGTTCGTCTGCTGGGAATGGGTGTGAGCGGAATCGAACCGGCCGGTAGCGGTCACCTGGCCGGCGACCTGGCAGAGAATCCCGCCGAGCAGGCGATCGACCGCGTGCTCGACAGTATCAACCTGCGTTACGGTAAGGCCGGCCTGGTTCACGGCCAGACGCTTCGCCGAAGGAAAACCTAAGCCTGCTTCGCCAGTTCCTCGTCCCTCAATTCCCGCCTTAAAATCTTGCCCACGTTCGACTTGGGCAACTCATCGCGAAACTCGACATGCCTGGGCCGTTTGTAGCCCGTGAGCTGGTCTTTGCAGTGAGCGCGAATTTCCTCCTCCGTCAGGGAAGGGTCGGATTTCACGACGAAGACTTTGACCGCCTCCGTCGATTTTGCATCGGGAACGCCGATTACAGCGACTTCCAGCACTTTTGGATGGAGGGCCACGACGTCTTCGATTTCGTTGGGGAATACATTGAACCCGGATACCAGGATCATGTCTTTCTTGCGGTCGACGATTTTGAAGAAGCCGTCTTCCGTCATCAGTGCGATGTCGCCGGTGCGCAACCAGCCTTCATCGGTCATGACCTTGCCGGTCTCTTCCGGCCGTTGCCAGTAGCCTTTCATGACTTGCGGGCCGCGGATCACCAGCTCGCCCACTTCACCCTGTTCCAGCAGATCTTCCTGGTCGTTCATGATGGCGCACTCGGTCGAGGAAATCGGCAGCCCGATGCAGCCGTTGAACCCCTCGATATCCATCGGGTTGATGCAGGCGGCCGGTGAGGTCTCCGTCAGGCCGTAGGCTTCGATCAGCGGTGTTCCGGTGACTTCTTTCCACTTCTCCGCTACTGCCCTTTGCACCGCCATGCCGCCGCCGAGCGCTCCCTTGAGTGTGCTGAAATCAAGCTTTGCGAACTCGGGCTCGTTAAGCAGGCCGTTGAACAGCGTATTTACACCGGGTATGAACGTAAAGGGAACCTTTTTGAGCTCATTAATAAACCCGGTCATGTTGCGCGGGTCGGTGATCAGCACGTTGACTCCGCCCATAGCCATGTAGACAAGGCAGTTCGCCGTCAGGGCGAAGATATGATAAAGCGGCAACGCCGTGATCACGGTCTCGGTGTCCTGGCCGATACCGGCCGGTATCATCCAGGCCTTGGACTGCAGCATGTTGGCCACCAGGTTCCGGTGCGTCAGCATGGCGCCCTTGGCGACGCCGGTCGTGCCGCCTGTGTACTGCAGGAATGCGATATCGTCGAGCTCGAACTCAACCGGCTTCAGCTCCGCCTTTGCCCCCTGGCTGAGCGCTTCATTGAATCCGGTCGATCCCGGCAGGTTGAACGCCGGAATCTGTTTTTTTACGTATTTCAGCGCGAAGTTGATCATCAGGCCCTTCGGAAAACCCAGCATGTCGCCGATCTGGGTGGTGATGACCTGCTCGACCTCGACCTCACCGCGAATCTTTTCCAGCACATGCGCGAAATTTTCCACCACCACGATGGCGCGCGCGCCGGAATCCTGCAGTTGATGCCTGAGTTCACGCGCAGTGTACATCGGGTTGGTATTGACGATGACCAGGCCGGCTCTCATGGCGCCGAAAATGGCAACCGGATACTGCAGGATGTTGGGCATCATCAGCGCAATCCGGTCGCCTTTTTCCAAACCCTTGCTTTGCAGCCATGCTGCAAAATTACGGGTCAGACGATCCAGGTCCCGGTACGTCAGCTCCTTGTCAAAGTTTACATAAGCCGTCTGGTTTCCGAATTTTTCAACGCTTTCGCTGAAAATATCGAGAATGGATGAATATCCGCTGAGATCGATTTCTGCCGGAACGCCCTCCGGGTAACTGTCTAGCCATGGCTGGTTCACTATAGGCTCCTCGTAATAGTCATCTGAATATCTTATATGATGCCGGTCCCGGAAACACCCGGATGACTGACGTCAGCCGTTCGTCCATCAGTCAAATGTGATAATTTAGCAATAATTTCATACCAGGTGACGCTGAATGGGCGAACAGAACGTTAAGAAAATTAACGATGAAGCGACGCACCAGGAATTCATGAAATCGCTGCTCGGCGAGGTTCACGCTCTCGAGACGATGCTGGAACGGGGCCTGGTTGAATCGGGCATAGCCCGTATTGGCGCGGAGCAGGAAATGTTCCTGATCGACAAAGCGCACAAGCCGGCCACGAAAGCGATGGAAATCCTCGAGGTGATCGATGATGAGCGCTTCACTCACGAATTGGGACTGTTCAACCTCGAAGCCAACCTGTCACCGCATGAACTGGGCGGCAACTGCCTGAGCCTGATGGAGAAGGAGGCCCAGGAGGTTTATCGTCGCGCACGGGAGACTGCGGCTCAAGTCGATTGCGATATCGCGCTGGTGGGTATTCTTCCGACCCTGACCAAGAACAACCTCGGGCTCGAGTCGATGGTGCCGACGCCGCGATACTACGCGCTCAACGATGCGATTCGTGCGCTGCGGGGTGATGAATTCCGCTTCACGATAAACGGTATCGACCAGCTTTCAGTGAAGCACGACAACGTGATGCTCGAGGCGTGCAACACCAGTTTTCAGGTTCATTTCCAGGTGAGTCCTGAAAACTTTGCCAGGAATTACAACATTGCCCAAGTCATCACGGCCCCGTTGCTGGCCGCTGCGGTCAATTCTCCCATTCTGCTGGGCAAACGCCTGTGGCACGAGACGCGTATCGCGGTTTTCGAATATTCCATCGACACGCGATCGAAAACCCACCAGGAGCGCGGGCTGAAACCGCGTGTCCATTTCGGGGATCGCTGGCTGGAGGATTCTGTCACCGAAATTTTCAAGGAAGACATCGCCCGTTTTCGAATTGTGCTGACGACCGAAACGGAAGAGGACCCGGTCGGAATGATCGACCGGGGTGTGATCCCATCGCTGAATGCGCTTCGATTGCATAACGGAACCGTTTATCGCTGGAACCGGCCCTGTTACGGTGTGCACAACAACGTCCCCCATTTGCGCATTGAAAACCGGGTGATCCCGTCCGGCCCGACCGTGTTGGACGAAATAGCAAATGCCGCGTTTTTCTACGGCATGATGTTGGGCATGACGGAGCAGGTTCCAGACATCCGGGAGCTGTTGACGTTCGCCGACGTCAAGTCGAACTTCCTGGCGGCGGCGCGTGACGGCATCCGGGCGCAGATGAACTGGTTCAACGATACGCATCTGCCGGCCAAACAGCTGGTGCTCGAACAGCTGCTGCCGCTGGCGCGAGAAGGTCTGCAGGAGGCGGGAATCGATCGAGACGATATCGACCGCTACCTCGGTGTGTTGCATGAGCGAGTCGCGATGCGCCGGACCGGCGCCCGCTGGGCGCTGGAGTCGCTGGAGGAAATGAAGGATGCCGGCACCCAGGACCAGCGTCTGCGATGCATCGTCAGCAGTATGGTCGAGCAGCAGTCCTCCGGCAAGCCGATATCCCAATGGGAGTTGGCTGAGTACTGTGTCGAACAGGATTGGCGGGACAGCTACCTCACGGTAGGCCAATTCATGACCCAGGACCTGTTTACCGTGCGCCCGGACGATATTGTCGACTTCGCGGCCACGTTGATGGACTGGCGCCATATCCGGCATGTTCCCGTCGAAAACGATAACGGCAAGCTGGTCGGGTTGGTATCGCATCGCGCCTTGCTGCGGCTGATGGCGCAGGGGCGGATCGGCAAGAGCCAAAGCGTGAGCGTGGAAGAAATCATGAATCGCGAACCGGTTACCGTCAGTCCCGATACTCCGACCGTCGAGGCCATCCGCATGATGCGGGAAAATGACCTGGCCTGCCTGCCGGTGACGAGAAAAAACAAGCTCGTGGGCATCGTTACCGAACACGACCTGATTATCGTTGCTTCACACCTGCTGGAATCCTACCTGGCAAGGAAGGAGTGACCACTGCTCAGGCCATTCGGTTTGTTTCAGCGCTGGTGGTCTTTACCGGCCTGATTGCCTGCAGCCAGCCGCTGACGCTGGAACAGCGGATTATTTCAACCATCCGCGAGATGGAAGCGAAAATCGAAAACGGCGAAAGCCGGGCGTTCATGGAACACATTGCCGAAGACTTTTCCGGGCAGCAGGAGGTTTTGACCCGAGACCAGGTGCGCGCCATGGTCATCCTTCAGCTGCACCGGCACAAACGGCTGCAGGCGCAGCTGTTTCCCATCCGGGTCGCCGAATCGGGCGAAGAATTTGCGACCGCGCATTTCCGGGCCCTGGTTACAGGGGGCGCTGGCTGGATACCGGAAAGTGGACAGGTTTATGACTTCGAGACCCGGTGGCAGTTGGTGGATGACGAGTGGCTGCTGCACTCCGCACGGTGGGCGCCGGTTGCGCTGGAACAGGCCCTGTAGCACTCTCAGCTTTTGAGAATGCTTCGGTTAAACTAGGGCCATGACTCTTGCTGGTTTTCACCCCGCCGTCCGTGCCTGGTTCAACAGCGCTTTCGCGGCCGCCACGCCGGTTCAGGAAGCTGCCTGGTCGGCGATTGATTCTGAACAGAACGTTCTGATCGCCGCGCCAACGGGCAGCGGCAAAACCTTTGCTGCTTTCCTGTGCGCCATCAACGAACTCGTGCTGCAAAGCCAGCATCAACCGTTGGGGGACAGTGTGCAGGTGCTTTATGTCTCGCCGCTTAAGGCGCTGTCCAACGACATCGAGCGCAATCTGCAGCTGCCGCTGAACGGCATCGACCAATGGCTGGCTGAAAACGAAGGCAGGCCAAGCGGAATTCGCGCGTTGGTTCGAACCGGCGACACGCCGCCGGGTGACCGTGAGAAGATGCGGCGCAAACCGCCGCAAATCCTGGTGACGACGCCTGAGTCCCTGTACCTGCTGCTGACCTCGGATTCCGGGCGGTCCATGCTGACCGGAGTCAGCAGCGTTATCGTCGACGAAATTCACTCCGTTGCCGGCAGTAAACGGGGCAGCCACCTGGCATTGTCCATGGCTCGACTGGATGCCTTGAACGAACAGGCAGGCCGCGAGCGCGCCCGCAGAATCGGGCTGTCGGCCACGCAAAATCCAATTGCAATGATCGCCGGCTTTCTGACCGGGGGCAAGCCATGTGAGATTGTGGACACCGGTCACCAGCGCGACCGTGACCTGTCTTTGGTCATTCCTTCATCGCCGCTGTCCCCGGTCATGGCCAACGAAGTCTGGGAAGAGATCTACGACCGTCTCGAAGCTCTGATCGAAGAGCATCGCACCACGCTGATTTTCGTCAATACGCGCCGCCTGGCGGAACGGCTGGCGCGGCACCTGGCGGAACGGATCGGCGGTGACGCGGTAACCGCGCACCACGGGAGCCTGTCGCGCGGCCATCGCCTCGAGGCCGAGCAGGCGCTCAAATCCGGGCAGTTGAAGGCCCTTGTCGCCACCGCTTCTCTCGAACTGGGCATCGATATTGGCCACGTTGACCTGGTGTGCCAAATTGGGTCGCCGGGCAGTATTTCGGCTTTCATCCAACGTGTGGGGCGCGCGGGCCATGCGGTGGGTGAGACCCCCAAAGGACGCCTGTTTCCGGTTTCGCGTGATGATCTCGCGGAAGGCGTCGCACTGATCCGGTCGGTGCGCAAGGGCCTGCTCGACCGGGTCGTGATTCCCGAGGCACCGCTGGATGTCCTCGCACAGCAGCTGGTGGCGGAGGTCAGCGCGAGAGAGTGGGAAACCGGTCCGCTTTTTGAGCTGGTTCGGGAAACCTGGCCCTATCGCGAGCTGACCCTTGCGGATTTCGACAGCGTGGTCGACATGCTGGCCGGCGGTTACGCCACCCGGCGCGGGCGACGTTCTGCATACGTGTATCACGACGCCATCAATGGAAGACTGCGCGCAAGGCCCGCCGCCCGCCTGACCGCCCTGCAGAACGGCGGCGCCATTCCGGACCATTTCGATTACGAAGTGGTGATGCTGCCGCAAAGCTATCGCGTGGGCACGCTCAACGAGGATTTTGCGTTCGAAAGCCTTCCTGGCGATATTTTCCAGCTGGGCAATACCAGCTACAGGATACTCAAGATCGAGCAGGGCCGGGTGCTGGTAGAAGACGCAAAAGGACAGCCACCCACCATTCCGTTCTGGTTTGGAGACGCGCCCGGACGCAGCGACGAACTCTCGGCGGCCGTCTCCGGTTTACGCAATGAAATGGACTCGGTGTTGAGCACCCGGGGCCCGGAGGCCGCCCTCAGCCTGCTGACCGAAGACGGCATAGAACCGGCGGCGGCGATACAGCTGGTGAATTACATGGATGCCGCACGGCAGGCGTTGGGGATGATACCGACGCACGACAAAATCGTGCTGGAACGGTTTTTTGACGACACCGGCGATATGCACCTGGTGGTGCACGCCCCGCTGGGATCGCGCATCATGCGGGCCTGGGGCCTGGCGCTGCGCAAACGTTTCTGCCGGCACTTCAATTTTGAACTGCAGGCCGCCGCGCTGGAAGACAGCCTGATTCTCTCGTTGGGCGAAACGCACAGCTTCGAGACCAAGGATGTGCCGGGTTATTTGAAATCGGCCAGTGTCCGCCAGGTGTTGGTCCAGGCCTTGCTCGATGCACCCATGTTCGAAGCGCGCTGGCGCTGGAACGCGACCATTGCGCTGGCGGTCCAACGCATGCGCAACGGCCAGAAGCTGCCGCCGCAATGGCAGCGCAACCAGGCGGAGGACTTGGTCGCAGTGGTCTTTCCGGACCAGCTGGCGTGCCTGGAAAATATTCGGGGCGAGCGGGAAATTCCGGACCACCCGCTGGTCAATCAGACCATCAGCGACTGCATGACGGAAACCATGGACATCGACGGCCTGGAGGCGTTGCTGAAACGCATCGAGGCAGGTGCAGTCGAAATACGCTGCCTGGACCTGACCGGGCCTTCACCGTTATCTGCGGAAATCATCAACGCCCGGCCCTACGCGTTCCTGGATGACGGAGAGGCGGAAAATCGGCGTACTCGCGCCATCAGTCAGAATTACAACGACCTGGGCGACGCGGCGACGCTGAGCATCATTTCAGTCGACGCTACCGAACAGGTCAAGTCCGAGGCCTGGATCCGACCGCGCAATCCGGACGAACTGCATGACGGCTTGCTGCAACTGGGTTTTCTGACCCAACCCGAGTTTTCGACCGGCACATCCAGTAACGGCATGGCGCTGGTTCCCTCATCCGGATCGGAGGACTGGGCGAAATGGTTCCAGTCACTGGCCGGTGAAATGCGGGCCAGTTGCGCCGAGTTGAACGGTTCACGCTGGTGGGTTGCAACCGAACGCCTGGAAGAATTCTGCGCGGTTTATCCCGAAGCGGTACTCCATCCCGACCCGGCCCCGGTCTATCCGCGCCGCGATGTCGAGCGTGATGCCGCTTTGGTCGAATTGATGCGCAGCCGCCTGTCCGGTCTCGGCCCGGTTGATGAGTCCATCCTGGCTGGCGATTTTGCATTGGCTGCAACAGAGATAGAACGGGCCTTGCTCGCCCTTCAAAACGAGGGCTACGCGCTGGTCATGGCCGGCGCCACCGAGGCCAAAACCTGGTGTGAACGCCGTTTGCTGGCCCGTATCCACCGCTACAGCCGTGAAAACCGCAGGAAGGCGGCGCGTCCGGTGCCGCCGGCTGCCTTCATGCGCTTCCTGATCGACTGGCATGGCCTGGACGATACCGAGGGCGAACTGGAACAGGCCCTGTCCCTGCTGGAGGGCTGGACCGCGCCGGTGGCGGCATGGGAGCAGGGCCTTCTGGCCAAACGATGTGCTGACTATTCGCCGCAGCGGCTGGATGAGCAGTTCCTGAGCGGGTTCACGACCTGGTTCAGGCCCGGTAGCGCGGGGCAGGGGACGCAGCAATTGGTGGCCGCCACGCCGATCGCGATGGTGTCGCGTAGGCAAATGGACTTTTGGCGGACTCAAGCGCCTGATGGTGCAGAATCCATGGGCAGCCTCGCAGGCAGAGTGTTTTCGCTTCTGCGCGACCAGGGCGCGATGTTTACCGTGGATATCGAACGAAATTCCGGCCTGATGGAGATCCAGGTTGAGCAGGCGATAGCGGAACTGGTCGCCCGCGGGTTGATTACCTCGGACGCCTTCTCGCCGCTGCGCTGGCTGGTCCGCTCGGAATCCGAGAAACGGCGCAAGCAACGGTCCATACGCAGACGCGGCGGTTCATTCCAGGCGGGTCTGCTCGGGCGCTGGAGTGTGGCGGGTGAAACTCATGCTTCTGCCTCGCAGGGGCCGGAGAGCGAACTTTTTCTCGACCAGGCGCGTCTGGCGGCGATTTGCGAAACCCTGTTGAGGCGTTACGGCGTCGTTTTCCGCGCGGTGCTGGTGCGGGAATCCCTGGTGCCCCCGTGGCGCTACCTGTTACGTTATCTGCGCCGGATGGAAGACCGCGGTGAAGTTTACGGGGGGCGTTTTGTCGACGGCTTCTCCGGCGAGCAATTCGCATTGCCCGAGGCGGTCGGGCTGTTGCGCCGGATGGCCGCTGAACCGTCGACAAGGCAATTGACAGTGATCAGCGCCTGCGACCCGCTGAACCTCGGAGGCGTCATCACGCCCGGCGTGAAAACCGTTGCCAGATCCGGCAACCGTATCCTGTTGTACAACGGCGTTCCCGTGGCGCGCCTGCAGGGCGACGAACTGGAATTGCTGGGAGCGAAATCCGAGCTGGATATCGCGGAGGCCGAGCGTTATTTACGCGTGGTTAGAGCGCTGCCAGCATCACGGGCCAGGTAAGAAAACCCCGGCGCCAGGCCGGGGTTTGTTCAGAAGCATAATGAATTTCAGGCTGCCGCCAGTTGCCTCAGCACATAATGCAAAATACCCCCGTGCCGGTAGTATTCCGCTTCCTTCGGCGTATCGATGCGCACGCGGACCTGGAACGTGGTGACGCTACCGTCTCCGGCGGTTGCCGTTACTGATAGTTTGCCTGAAGAATCTTCTTCAAGCTCCTCAATATCATAGGTTTCCTTTCCTGTAAGGCCCAGTGATTCAGCACTTTCACCCGGCATGAAATTCAACGGCAGAACCCCCATGCCAACGAGATTGGAACGGTGAATACGTTCGAAACTCTCGGTGATTACCGCTTTCACACCCAGGAGGTTGGTACCCTTCGCTGCCCAGTCACGGGATGAGCCGGTGCCGTATTCCTTGCCGGCAAGAATGACCAGGGGCGTGCCTTCCTGCTGGTATTTCATCGCGGCATCGTAAATGCTCATCTGATCGCCTGAAGGCTGAAACGTCGTCCAGCCGCCCTCGGTGCCGGGCGCCAACTGGTTACGCAGCCGGACATTCGCAAAGGTGCCGCGCATCATCACCTCGTGGTTGCCGCGACGCGACCCGTACGAATTGAAGTCGGCTTTCTGCACGTTCTTGCTCTTCAGGTACGCACCGGCAGGGGAGTCTTCCTTGATCGCGCCGGCCGGCGAGATGTGGTCCGTGGTGATTGAATCACCCAGTTTTGCCAGGCAGCGGGCGCCCCTGATGACCGGAATCTCGGGAAGGTCCGCCGTCATTCCGCGAAAATACGGCGGATTCTGGATGTAAGTGGAATCATCCTGCCAATCGAAGATTTCACCTTCGGGGGAATCGATGCTGTTCCAGCGCTCGTCCCCTTTGAAGACGCTGGAATAACTGCTGCGGAACATTTCGGAGGTCACGCTGGAGAGCACGGTCTCCTGAATTTCGTGGCTGCTGGGCCAGATATCCCGCAAATAGACGGGGTTACCGTCCCTATCCTCACCCAGCGGGTCGGAGGACAGGTTGATTTCCATGCTTCCAGCCAGCGCATAGGCCACCACCAGAGGCGGCGACGCCAGGTAATTCATTTTAACGTGGGCGTGCACGCGGCCTTCGAAGTTCCGGTTGCCTGACAGGACCGATACGCCCACCAAGTCGTGTTTCCGGATGGCTTCTTCGATCGGCTCCGGCAACGGGCCGGAATTACCGATACACGTGGTGCAGCCGTATCCGACCACGTTAAAGCCCAGTGCCTCGAGGTCATCCAGCACCCCGGCCTTGACCAGGTAGTCAGTCACTACGCGTGAACCCGGACCGAGCGAAGTCTTGACCCAGGGCTTGACTTTCATCCCTTTGGCGACGGCGTTGCGGGCCAGCAAGCCGGCACCCAGCATGACAGTCGGGTTCGACGTATTGGTGCAGGAGGTGATGGCGGCGATGACCACCGCGCCATCCTTGAGCTGAAAGTCCTGTTCCTTATACCGCACCGGAACGACAGGGTGGGTGACGCTTTCATCATGTCCGACCGCAGTTCCGCCGCCTTCGCTCTCAAAGCGCGCTTCAGCGGCACTTTTGCGGGACGTGTGATGCTCCCTCATGTGTTCGTGGTAATTATCGGCCGCTGCGCTGAGCAACACCCGGTCCTGCGGACGCTTCGGCCCGGCCAGACTCGGCACCACGGTCGACATGTCGAGTTCCAATACATCGCTGTATTCTGCATCCGGCTGATCGGCCGTATGGAACATGCCCTGCGCCTTCATGTAGGCCTCAACCAATTCGACCTGCTCGTCGGAGCGCCCGGACAGGGTCAGGTAACGCAGGCTCTCTTTATCAATCGGGAAAATACCGCAGGTAGCGCCGTACTCAGGCGCCATGTTGGCAATCGTGGCCCGGTCGGCCAGCGGCAGCTTCTGCAGGCCGTCGCCATAAAATTCGACAAACTTGCCGACGACGCCCAGTTTGCGCAGCATTTCCACGATCGTCAGAACGAGGTCGGTCGCCGTTGCGCCCTCGGGCAGGCGACCGGTGAGTTTGAAACCCACCACCTGCGGAATGAGCATCGTGATGGCCTGGCCCAGCATGGCCGCCTCGGCTTCAATACCGCCCACGCCCCAGCCCAGCACGCCAATGCCGTTGATCATCGTGGTGTGCGAATCGGTGCCGACGACGGTATCGGGGTAGGCCACTCCATTCGAACCAAAAACGACCCGCGCCAGGTGCTCCAGGTTGACCTGGTGCACGATGCCCGTGTTCGGCGGAACCACGCGGAAATTACTGAAGGCGGACTGGCCCCAGCGCAGAAAACTGTAGCGCTCGTTGTTGCGTTTGAATTCAATCTGGTTGTTCAGATCGAGCGAGTTGGCTTTACCGTAGCTGTCGACCTGAACCGAGTGGTCGATGACCAGTTCCGCCGGCGACAGCGGATTGATCTGGTTGGCCTCGCCGCCCAGTGACGTCATCGCGTCACGCATGGCCGCCAGATCCACCACCGCCGGCACCCCGGTGAAATCCTGCAGCACCACACGCGACGGGGTAAACGCAATTTCCGTGCTGGGCTCAGCCTTTGGATCCCAGTTGCAAAGCGCCTCGATGTCGCTGCGGGTGACGTCCACGCCATCCTCATGGCGCAGCAGGTTTTCGAGCAAAATCTTCAGGCTGAAGGGCAGCCGTGAAATATCGTGCTGCTGAGCCAGTTTTTCCAGGCTGTAGTAGCGGTAGTCCTGGCCATTTACCGTCAGGCTGGAAGCGGTTGAAAAGGTGTCTCCCATGCTGTTCTCCGTTGTTCGACTGGGTGGTTGGGTGAATTTCTAATTATCGCCGAATTCGGGCATCCTTCACAGTGTGAATTCGCGGATTCCGCGAATCGGCTAGTTCATCAGCAATAATTCTGCTTCGCGGATTAGATTCTTGCGACCGAACATCAACTCGAAACGGCCGCCGCCCAGCTGGTTCCAAAGGATCGCCGAGCGCAGGCCGGCCAGCAGCAGCGTCCTCACCCAGTCGACGGTTCGCTCGTTCTTCAGATATTGCGGCCTGCCGTTGACGACGATCCGCGGCGACAATTTGCTGACGGTGTTGCTGTACAGCATGGAAATGTCGTGGGCCTGCAAATCTTCCCTTTCGTGCTGCTCCAGGCCCTCACCAATCGCGGAAATTCTTTCCAGTTCACGGCCCACTTCCTGCTGTAACCGGTCTGCACGCCGGAATTTCTTCTCGATCTGCAGTAAACCCACGGTGTAGGCAAGCGACTCGGCGTAGCGGTTATCGCCCTGCAGCACCGCCAGCATGGTCTCCGTGCCCAGGCGGGCGTGGGATACGCCGCCAAATACGTCTTCAGCGGATTCCGCCTCGAGCTTGAACAGGCTTCGCAGGCAGGAGCTTGCCGCGTAACCTGACCAGGTTCCGTGATTTGCAGCCTGGCGCACGAGTTCCGTTGCCTGGAAAACGCCTGCCAGGGCCAGAGTCCTGTCTTTCATTCAATCACCATTTTTCTTTTGGCCACTTACGCGTGGCCGGAAATGTGTTGGCCCAATTGATAACGCCCCCGCCCAGGCAACTATCGCCATCGTACAACACGACCGACTGCCCGGCCGTGACCGCCCGTTGCGGTTGTTCGAACGTCAGAACCAGCCGGTCGGCGGAAATTTCACTCACGCTGCATGCCTGGTCCTCCTGCCGGTACCTGACCTTGGCGGTGAGTCCGGCTCCGGCTTGCGGCGGCTTGCCGGAAACCCAGCTCAGCTGTTCCGCATGCAGGACGCGGGCGAACAGCCAGGGGTGGTCATGGCCCTGTCCGGCATACATCACGTTGCGCTCCTGGTCTTTGTGCAAAACATACCAGGGATCGTCGCTGAAGCCCCGTAGCCCGCCGATACCCAACCCCTGCCGCTGACCCAGCGTGAAATACATAAGTCCCGGATGCTCGCCGATTACGCTCTCGCCGGTTGTTCTGATTTCGCCGGGGCAGGGCGGTATGTATTCGCTCAGAAAGTCCTTGAAATTACGCTCACCGATAAAACAGATTCCGGTGCTGTCTTTCTTGTCGTGCACCGGCAGCGATGCCTGCTCGGCCAGCCGGCGAACCTCCGGCTTGAGCAGTTCCCCCACAGGGAATAACGTCTGCGCCAGCTGTTCCTGGCCGATCGTGTACAGGAAGTAGCTCTGATCCTTGTTAGGGTCGCGGCCCCGGAGCAAGCGGTGCACCCCGTCAACGCAGTCGGACCGGACGTAATGGCCGGTTGCGATGAACTCAGCGCCCAGGTCAGCCGCGTGCTCCATGAAAGTTTTGAATTTGATCTCCCGGTTGCACAGAATATCCGGGTTGGGGGTCCGGCCTGCCCGGTACTCGGCGAGAAACTCCTCAAAAACATGATCCCAGTACTCGGCGGCAAAATTTCTACGATGCAGATCAATGCCGATCGCGTCCGCGACCGCCTGAGCATCGGCCGCATCCTGCTCAGCCGGACAGGTTCCGAAGCGGTCGTCCTCCTCCCAGTTTTTCATGAACATTCCGGCAATGGGCCTGCCTTCCTGTTGCAGCAACAGGGCGGCAACGGAGGAATCCACGCCGCCGGACATGGCGACCATGACTACTTCCCGGTTTTTCGGCGCTTCCTTCATGTCGGTTTAAATGGGGTCACTGCGGCCTTCAATAAAGCCCGGCACTACCCGAATAAAATAATCTGAGATAGAATCGCGCAATGGGACAGGATCTTCAATCACACAAAGACCAGGGACTGGCGGTCGAGGAAGCCCGGCCGGAAGTCAAACTTCCTCCGATGTACCGGGTCATACTGATCAATGACGATTACACGCCGATGGAGTTTGTAATCGACATCCTCAGGACTTACTTCGGCATGAGTCACGATCGCGCGACCCAGGTCATGCTGCACGTGCATACCAAGGGCAAGGGAGTTTGCGGCGTATTCACTTACGAAATTGCTGAAACAAAGGTTGCGCAGGTAAACGAATACTCCCGCCAGAGTGAACACCCGCTTAAGTGCACCATGGAAAAAGCCTGAAACCTTTCAGGCAAAAGGTTATCTATTGATTGAACCGCAGCAGGAGAGGAAAGCCATTGTTTAGCAAGGAACTCGAGCTGTCGATCAGCCAGGCTTACCAGGAGGCGCGCGAAAACCGCCACGAATTTCTCACCGTCGAGCACATGTTGCTTTCCCTGCTGGACAATTCCTCCGCTCTGAGCATTCTCAGCGCATGCGGTGCAGACGTCACTGCGCTGGAAAAAGACATTCGTAAGGTGCTCGAAGACACGGTTCCGGTGCTGGGCGAAGACGATACGCGGGACACGCAACCCACTATCGGCTTTCAGCGCGTGCTGCAGCGGGCGCTCTACCACGTGCAGTCGGCCGGTAAGGAAGAGGTCATGGGCGCCAATGTCCTGGTCGCCATTTTCAGCGAAAAAGACTCTTACGCGAGCTATCTCCTGAACCGCTACGACGTGACCCGCCTGGACGTGGTGAACTACATTTCACACGGAGTCAGCCGGCTCGAAGGTGATCCAGCCGGAGCCGGCGACGCCTCGACGCTGGACGCCGAGGAAAGCGCCGAGGAAAAAACGGCAAGCGCCCTGGAACAATTCACCACGGATCTCAACCAGCGGGCACGGGAGGACCGGATCGATCCGTTGATCGGACGTGAAAAAGAAATTCAGCGAACCATCCAGGTGCTGTGCCGCCGGCGCAAGAACAACCCGCTGCTGGTGGGCGAAGCCGGAGTCGGCAAGACCGCGATGGCCGAGGGGCTGGCCCGCCGTATCGTGCTGAAAGAAGTCCCGGAGATCCTGGAGGATTCGACGCTTTACGCACTGGACCTCGGTGCTTTGCTGGCCGGAACCAAATACCGAGGCGATTTCGAGAAGCGGCTAAAAGCCGTCATCAAGGAGTTGGCGGAGATTCCGGATGCGATTCTGTTTATCGACGAAATTCACACGATCATCGGGGCAGGGGCTGCCTCGGGCGGCGTGATGGACGCCTCCAACCTGATCAAGCCGATGCTCGCCTCAGGAGAATTGCGCTGCATCGGATCGACCACCTTCCAGGAGTTTCGGGGCGTGTTCGAAAAGGACCGCGCACTGGCCCGGCGGTTCCAGAAAATCGATATCGCAGAGCCCAGTATCAGCGAGACCATCGACATCCTGCGCGGGCTGAAGAGCCGCTTTGAAGAACATCACCACGTGGAATACACGGACGCCGCCCTGGTTGCTGCGGCTGAACTCTCCGCCCGCCACATCAACGACCGGCACCTGCCGGACAAAGCCATTGACGTCATCGATGAAGCCGGCGCCCGTCAGCGCCTGTTGCCCGAGGACAAGCGCAAGAAGTTGCTGGATGAAGGAGAGATCGAGCAAATCATCGCCCACATGGCACGGATTCCGGCCAAACAGGTTTCACGATCCGACCGCGATGCGCTGAAAAACCTCGAACGCGACCTGAAACTGGTGGTGTTCGGGCAGGACGAAGCGATCACCGCCCTCTCCTCGGCCATCAAAATGACGCGCGCCGGTCTCGGTGAGGAAGAAAAACCCATCGGGTCGTTCCTGTTCGCCGGCCCCACCGGTGTCGGTAAAACCGAGGTCACGCGGCAACTGGCCCTGACCATGGGGATCGAATTGATCCGGTTCGATATGTCCGAGTACATGGAGGCGCACTCGGTGTCGCGATTGGTGGGAGCGCCGCCCGGTTATGTCGGATTTGACCAGGGCGGGCTGCTGACCGAGGCCGTTACGCGCAATCCCCATGCCGTTCTGCTGCTGGATGAGATCGAAAAAGCGCATCCGGATGTATTCAATATTCTGCTTCAGGTCATGGATCACGGAACTCTGACCGACACCAACGGCCGCCATGCCGACTTCAGAAACGTCATCCTGGTGATGACCACTAACGCCGGCGCCGCACAGAGCGCCAGGCGTTCGATCGGCTTTACCGAGCAGGACAATACGAGCGACGCCATGGAGGTTATCCGCAAGGCGTTCGCTCCCGAATTCCGCAATCGGCTGGACGCCATCATCGGCTTCAAGGCACTCGATATGCCGGTCATCATGCTGGTGGTCGATAAATTCGTGCTTGAACTGGAAGAGCAACTGGCCCTGAAGGACGTCACCCTCTCAGTGAGCCGTGAAGCCAGGGCCTGGCTGGCCGAGCGTGGGTTCGATCCGAAAATGGGTGCACGCCCGATGAAGCGGGTCATTCAGGAGCAGATCAAGCGCCCGCTGGCGGATGCGTTGCTGTTTGGCGAACTGTCGGAAGGCGGAGAAGTGAGGGTGCTGGCGCCCACCGAGGACAGCCCGGGTTCGGAAGGGGAGCAACTGATTCTCGAAGTGGTCGCGAAGAGCAGGGGGCCCAAGGCGTTACCGGCGTCCACGGAGTGAAATGCCGGTCAATCGGTATCTGCTTTATTTGGTACGGTAGGTAATTCTGCCTTTGGACAGATCGTAAGGCGTCAATTCGACTTTGACCTTGTCACCTGTAAGGATTCGGATGTAATGCTTGCGCATGCGTCCGGATATATGAGCGGTCACCACGTGTCCGTTTTCCAGCTCTACTCTGAACATGGTATTAGGCAGCGTTTCGGTAACGATACCGTCCATTTCAATAACATCTTCTTTGGCCATAGACCCTCGCCTGTAATTTGAGAAGCGGTATTGTGCCACAAAATAAGGTCTTTGGTGTTGACACTTAGGGTGTTTCCCTTACAATACCCACCCTCTGCGGGAATAGCTCAGTTGGTAGAGCACAACCTTGCCAAGGTTGGGGTCGCGAGTTCGAGTCTCGTTTCCCGCTCCAGTTTTAAGAACCCGGTCATCAAGCCGGGTTTTTTTATTCAACCTATTGATTCAGTTCAGTTATTAAGCTCACTGGGGAACCGTTACCGGTTTGCCGCCGAGGGCATCCAGCCGCAGAACGAAATCTTCGCGGCCGAGGTATTCCCAGCGTTGCAGGGCGACCGGTACATTTCCGTTTAGCATCAGGAAGTCGTGAAAGTCCCGCAGTGAAAAATCATCACCCATTTCCCGCCTGGCGTCGGCCAGAAAATCGATGATCTGCGATTTGCCCACCTGGTAGGAAATCGCCTGTCCCGGATTGAACGCAAAAAAGACTGCCTCCTCGCGTGCGGTTTCACGGTCCATCGGAACGAAGTGCGCCAGGTAATCCGCTGCCGCCTCGATCGTGAAGTCACCGACCGCCAGCCGAATGTCGATTTCTACACGCAGGGCGCGCAGACGGGCATAGTTGTAGATGATTTCACGCGAACGCGGGCTGAAGTTGAACAATCCGGCCTGCAACAGCATTTCTTCAGCATAAAAGGCGATCCCCTCGTTGATTCCTGAGTCGATGTAACGCCGGCGGATGGGGTTTGGATTCGCCCAGGAGCGGGCCAGTTGGTAATAATGCCCTGGAATCCCCTCGTGGATGAGCAATGGCCGCGGGTCGCGGGCCGCCGAAAGAGCGAAATAGGGCAGATCTTCAGCCGGCTCGGCTATATAACGAACGGCATCTTCGTCCAGCCGTGTTTCCGAGGTCAGGTCGTCGGTGACTCCCAGGAACGACAGCGGCGTGAGGTAGTCGGGAAAAGGCCGGTTGCGGTAGTGCATCAGCGAATCCGGTACCGTCATGAGTTCATGTATCTCGAGAAACTTCCGGATTTCGTTTTCCTGGTGCTCGGTGGCGCGTATTTGCTGTTCGATGGTTTTGAACACCGGCAGCTGCGGCACGTCGCGGTTGCGGTTGTGCTCCAGGGCCTCCCATACAACCGCCCGGTTCGAAGCCTGGATTCCCTGGGCCAGCAGTTCGTCCGGTGTATGGGGGATCAATGCCACGTTGACCAGGAACCACTGGTACGAAAAGGGTCCGATGGCGAACGCGGTCTGGGTCGTATCCTTCTGTTTCTCCAGCCACGTGGAGTATCTCTCCAACGCAGTTCCGGCCCGGGACACGGCCTTGCCCAGCCGGTTGTGCAGAGCCGGGGGAAATACCGGCTTTAACCCGGTTTCCATTCGTTCGAGCCGGTCTTCAATGCCGGCCAGGCTATCGACGGCCGCGTCGGTAAAAGGCCGCACCGCCAGGTCCAGGTTCGAACGCGCGTATCGCAAGGTCTTCGGAATATGCTCGAGCCGCAGGACGATGTTGTCAGCGCGCGACTCCGTCATCGGACTGGAGATCAACAGCAGTTCAAAAACGCTACCGAGTGTCTGCTGAACATAAAACAGCGGATTACGGCGTGGCGACTGCAGCACTTCCAGCTCCCAGTAGACCCGCTGGATAGCGGATTTCAACAGGCGTAAGTCGACCTGCTGGGGGACCGTCAGCTCTTCGGAGTCCAGTGCATCTGCGGCCTGCAGAAACTGTTCATATTGCTCGAGATAGGACTCGATCGCGTCCGGAGACCAATCCGGCAACCAGCCGTCGGGGCGTTCGACGCGCGGGATGTCATCAGCCTGTGAGGGCTGCTGGATGCGTCGCCAAGCGAAAAACCTGCCGGCGAGTTCCTGCAGGGCCTGCCCGGTCGCGGCCTCTTGACGCTCAGTTTCAGCATCCCCGGAAGCAGAGAAGGCCGAAGAGCAGATGAATAACAACAGGCCGGTCACAAGAACTCTCAGAGAACGCAATTTATCACCTCTTCGGGATTTGCCGGTCCCGACTGATTGTGGGCCGGATCATCGCTAAAAAACAGTGTCATGTCTGGCATCCGATACCTATTGTGCTTATTCTTAAGGGACTATGATAGCGAATCCGCTTAAGCCTTTTCTGAGCCAGCAAGGCTTCGTCATGCTGGACGGCGGGCTGGCAACCGAGATGGAGAAACACGGCGCCAATCTGGACGATCATTTATGGTCGGCGCGAATGCTGATCGATGCGCCGGAGATGGTTCGCCGCGTGCATACGGATTTCCTCCGTGCCGGTGCGGACGTTATCGCCACAGCTACCTATCAAGCCAGTTTCGAGGGCTTTGCCAAAGCGGGTTACAAGCCTGCGCAAGCAGAGCGTTTGATGCGGCTAAGTGTTGACCTGGCGGATCTGGCGCGGGAGACATTCTGGGCGCGGACTGAAAACCGCAGCGGCCGGTTGAGGCCACTCGTGGCCGCATCGATCGGCCCCTACGGCGCCTGCTTGCACGACGGTTCGGAATATCACGGCAATTACGGGCTGGACAAGAAAGCGCTGATTGACTTTCATCGCCCCCGAATGGCGTTACTGGCCGAAACAGACGTCGACCTCTTTGCTTTTGAGACTATCCCGTCGCTTCTCGAAGCCGAAGCCCTGGCAGAGCTTTTGCAGGAATTTCCACAGAAATGCGCCTGGCTCTCGTTCAGCTGCAAAGACGAACGTTGCATCAGCCACGGAGAGCCGCTGTCCGAAGGGATTCAAGTAGCTGAAGCAGCCGAGCAGATCGTTGCCGCCGGATTGAACTGCACCGCTCCGGAATACGTCAACGGACTACTGGACTCCCTGCCACAGGTGGCGACAACGGTTGTGGTTTATCCCAACAGCGGAGAAACATGGAGCGCGGACGGCAACCAGTGGAGCGGGACGAAGTGCGGTTCGCTGCCGGTAACCGATTGGTTCGACCGCGGCGCCCGCATCATCGGCGGATGCTGCCGCACAAAGCTTGACGCCATCGTACGCATGCGCGCGGAATTGAGCCAGCACGTGAAAAGCTGAATCCGGGTGCGTTTGGGCGTGGCAAATCGGAGCTTACGGTAGTAGAATAGCGCGCTTCAACAAACCCTGTTTACCGGTGGCTAGGTGGCAGAGTGGTTATGCAGCGGCCTGCAAAGCCGTGGACGCCGGTTCGATTCCGACCCTAGCCTCCATTTTTTCCCTTCGCGGCCCGGGTGGCGAAATTGGTAGACGCAAGGGACTTAAAATCCCTCGCCAGAAATGGCGTGCCGGTTCGATTCCGGCCCCGGGCACCAAGTACAGCAAAGCTTTCAGCGGTTTCAGCACGTATCAACCGGCTTTCGATCTAATCCTTAGTAAAGGTTTTAGTAAAGGTTTGACTCGTCGATGTGCAGCAGCAATATCAACACCAGCCCCCAGGCATAAAACACGCCCCACAGCCTCCACAGGCCCCGTATTACACAATTCCGGGTGGATTTCCTACAGCCAGGCCGCCCAGGACATGGCAATATAGATTCAACGCTGCACCCCTCAGCGTGGCCCCGGTTCCCCTGCTAGGGTTTTTTGCTGGCAAAGAAAAGGGCCGCCAGAGTGACGGCCCCACTAATTCAAAGTTAAAGGACCAATATGCATGTTCAGTGAACACTGTTTGATATAAACAAAATGCCTTTATGGTGTCGGAGTTACAGGCGGATCATCTGGTGTTCCGCAGTGCCCGACTACTGAGAAGCCGTTAGGGTCACAAGGCGGTCCTTCTCCACAAGCCGTGCTTCCAACCAAGATCGCATTCGGTCCGTGGGGCCAGTCCCCCCCAAGCATGTTCTCGGTTATGATTGTAAATCGGGTGTCGAAGTCGATTGATAACACACCTGTGAATTTTGGATTGGGTGTACCTGTAAATACACAATCGCTGACGTCCTCTCGGTCAAAAACAACTTTCCAAACCTCTACATTCGGGAGCACACCCATTGGTTCAACGCTCTCCACTCCATGTGAAATAGGTACCTCCCATATCCAAATTGGAATTGTACCGATGATCGAATACACATTTAAATTCAAGGACACCATCTCAAGGTCTTCAAGCTGAACTATGCTTGAGCTAAGCTGATTATCCTGGTCTCTTAGCAACTCAACCCACCAGTTTAAATCACCCGATGTCAGCGTGATTTCGGTATCCCCAGGATTACATTCTGCTGGCGGCTCGGTCGTTAACCCATAAAGTTTGCCACCATCTTTGACACAGCCGTACCACAGATCCCCAAGAGGGGGGTAACCATTAGCTACAAGTTGGGCAGGCAACGAAAGAAATAGACCAGCCATTGCTGCAATAAACGCTGTCCTAATATTCATAATTAACCTCCTGAAAGGCATATAGCCTATTCATCAATAGCAACATACGCGGCCTAAGCCACTACTGGATCGGGAGGTCATTCGCTTCTTGGGCGCGGATTGTTATTAATAATCTGGCGATGAAATAACGGCTGATACCGCATTCCTAAGTCTAGAACAGCAGATTCAGTTGTCTATTTGATGCAGCCCAGTCGAATGTATTGCAGGTCGAATCGCTCTTCGACGCCTTTGTGAATATCAAAAATCCCTAGGACATCTGCTATTGAGATCTGAGCGAAGAATGTCATGGCACGAGTTAACAATTGCCCCCCAGATTGATTGGGTATCGGCCAGGGTAATTTATTGATAAAAATTACTTGTTGAAATACATGTAGATAAACAATACTATTAAACAACTTTAGCGCAAAAATCAGGCTAATTCACACAGAATGAATACCCTGAACAGACAATAGCAATAAGCGTAAAAGTGGCAAACCGGCACTACCAGCCGGTTAGGCACAGGGAATCTACCCAATCGGGTATCGCCCTTGTTGGTCCAGGGCAAGGACCAGCATACTGACAGGGAACAAAAGGACATTGTAAGTCTGGATCGACCGCTGGCACACAGGATGGTGTTAGCGACAGTCGAATGCCCGGATTTTGCTGTTGTTGGAGCAGCATGTTCGGGTTGGAAGAAGGGCAATGACCATGGAATATTTAAATTTCATTCTTTCTGTAGCAGCAGTTGGTCTATGTTTTGTTTTTTGGCACTTTTATCGATCGAGATCGCATGCAGGAGGCTCCATTTTTTCCAGGCCGGTAAGTATGGGCGCAAAATTAGAGCAGGCGCCGCCGTTGAAGAAGACCATCAGCGGACCTTCGGAAAAAGAACTGGAAGAACTTGCCAAGCAAGCACAAGTGGAGAAATGGCGAAGAGCTGACCCGGTGCAGCGTGCCTGGTTAAATCGGCCTTCGACAGATTCTCTAGAAGGTCAGAAGTACACATACATTCCGTCCCCAAAGAGCTGTGTCCCAGCTAACCAGGCGGCGGCACGAAATGTGATCGATATTAATAAGTATCGATTAGTTGGCTAGGTGGAGCAGTAACGGGCCGCCAATTTGGCGGCCCGAATTTAAACCAGGCGGGGACGGTTAGTTAGAGCCTATTCCTGCTTGCTGCATACAACTCACCTGATCCCGATACTCGAGATCGTCTCTGGCCAGTGTTGCGACAGGTCCGTTGATCACTGAACTGTCGTAGCCGGACAGCGAATCAGAATAGTCAGTTGCGCCCCAGTGTTGGGGTGTATCACGCATGCACTCCCGATACAGGGCCATGGCCTCGTCGCCTGAATTCATCGCCTGTTCTCCAGCGCAACCGCATAAAGAGACGAACAATCCAAGTACCAGGATTGACTGAATTCTCTTCACCGGATGCTCCGTTAACCGTAATTTTTTGCTATTCTGGGCCAGGCAATCATCTATGTCCAGGGAGCGGAAGATGAGAAAAGCAGTCAACCTTTTAACTTTACTTGTTATCGTGGTTGTCACAGTCAAGCTGGCGATGTGGGCTTACCAGGGACTCACTGGGGGCGAGCAACAACTCAACCGGCAGGAAGTCCTGGAAGTCGATATCGTTTGTATGCAGGTTCCGGATACAGGACAGTGCATGTGCCGCCACCGCGATACCAACGAAGCAATTGGTCTCAGCTATGAACAATGCGTGGCCCGGGCGCGGGTGGCGCAACGTTAAACGCTTGCGAGTTGCCGCCTGGCCTGTTCCGGCGTCTTGCCAAGTGCGTTGGACAGCTCTTCCACCAGCAAATCGAGAGATTTGTTCATGTGTTGACGGTCTGCGGCGCGCAGGGATCCGTCGGCCTCCAGTTTGCGCAATTCCGCATAAACTTCGGCGTAATCGAAGGGATTCCCGCCTTCCAATGCCATTTGGTTGGCGTTGGCCCGGGCCTTCCACCCGGCGCGCACTTTGCCGTTCCAGCTCTCAAGGTGGTTGAGTAACTTTTTCGCCTCACTGGCATCGATCGGCTTGCGGACGGTTTCCGCCAGGTCCTGCTCGCGCAACATGAGGGTCAACTCTTCCCGCTTGAAGTAGACTTTTGCGTATGTGGTGCCGGTGTCTCCTGAAAAACTGCGCTCGCGAATGGACTGGACGTGGCCGATACCGTGGATGGGGTGGTGTACGTACTCTCCTTTGGAAATGGTAATGAGACTTCTCCGTCAGGTGTTTAATGAATTAGATGGGGATATGTATTTATTTATCAGTATGTTACAGGATTTTGAGTGATTTGGCAAACTCTATCTTCGATAAAGCTGCACGCTGAACCAATTTTTTGAATCCAACCACGTTTGCTGGTGCCTGAAACCCGCATTTTCAGCCAGTTCACGGAAGCCCGCCAGGCTGAACTTGTGGCAATGTTCGGTAATGATTTTCTCGCCTTTGGCCAGGTAAAAAACGTCCTTGCCGAGCGTGACACGTTGCTCACGGAGACTAATCAACTGCATTTCGATCCGCCCCGAATCCTGCTGGTAAACGGCAAAGTGCTCAAAAGCTTCAAGCTCAAAATCAAACCCGTATTCCCGGTTCAGGTGGCTTAAAACATTGAGGTTGAACGCGGCGGTTATACCTGCCTGGTCGTTGTAAGCCTTTTCGATAATCTCATGGTCCTTCTGTAGATCGGCGCCAATCAACAGCAGGCCTTCGGGACCGGCTTCCTCATGCATCACGCGTAACAGGTCCAATGCCGCTTCCGGCCCAAAGTTACCGATGGTGGAGCCTGGAAAATACACCAGGTTTCGTGCCGGGGACCTGGCCGGGCAGGGTATGGAAACCGTTCGGGTGAAGTCGGCGGCAACCGGTAGAATCTCGATTTCGGGAAATTGCCCGGCCAGTACCCGGGCCGATTCCGCCAGATGCTCGGCGGAAATGTCGATGGGTATAAAAGCGACCGGTTGCTGCAGGTTTTCCAGCAGGATACAGGTCTTGAGCCCTGAACCAATTCCATACTCTATGACGCTGACCCGCGGGCCTACGGCCTCGGCGATCTCGGCCATGTTGGACTGCATGATGCTGATTTCGCTGCGCGTGAGGTAGTACTCCGGCAGATCGCAAATCTGTTCAAACAGCCTGGACCCTTCCTCGTCATAAAAGTATTTCGGCGAAATCATTTTTTGCGGCAGCCGGAGTCCGGAGACCAGTTCATTTATTTCCGCCCGCCGTTCACTGTTATGCAACACTAAAGGTCTCCTTCTACCGGCCGATCCTTCGCCAGGCGTATTCCGAGAAACTGCCAGCGCGCGTCCGGATAAAAGAAACTCCGGTAACTGGGCCTGATGTGGTCCGCGGCGGTAACGCATGAACCCCCGCGAACCGTCATCTGGTTGCACATGAATTTGCCGTTGTATTCACCCAGCGAACCGGGCAGTGGCTTGAACCCGGGGTAGGGCGCATAAGAAGAGGAGGTCCATTCCCATACATCCCCGAAGAACTGGTTTGCGCCGCCGGCCGCAGCGACAGGGTGCCAGAAACCGGCGTCCAGGAGGTTGCCGGATACAGTTTGCTCCGCGGCTGCCACTTCCCATTCAGCCTCGGTTGGCAGCCTGCAGCCGCTCCAGCGCGCAAAGGCGTCAGCCTCGTAATAACTCACGTGCGTTACCGGTGCGTTCAGATCCAGTTCCCGTTGCCCGCCCAGGGTGAATTCACTCTGCAGGTCTTCGCTCCAGTACAGGGGCCGGTCCCAGCCGCGCTGCCGGATAACGGCCGAGCCATCGGAGAGCCACAGCCCGGAATCTCCATAGGCGCCGTCCTCGATAAATTCCCTGAACTCAGCGTTGGTTACCAGGCGTGAACCCATTGCATGGTCCGGGAGAAAAACATCATGCCTGGGCGTTTCGTTATCAAACAGAAAGCTTCCCGTGTCGAGGCCGATGCGGGCCATGCGCGAATCACGGTGTGCGAAACGGAGCGGCGCGGCAACCCCTGGCTCAGGGACTTTCAGTTTGGAGT
>JABDLD010000010.1 GCA_013001885.1 Lysobacterales bacterium | reverse complement strand
GGTGTAACACTGGTGAATGAACTCGCTGTCGGCCGAATCGATTTCGCCGCCTGACTTCCATTCAAACTGGATTCCGGCTGACGCCACGTTGCGGCGCTCACGCCTGATGTTCTTTCTTTTGCGTGAGCGCAGTTGCGCCATGAATTCATCGAACGAAGCGTAATTCCGGTTGCGCCAGTGAAACTGCCAGTCGCTGCGGTCCAGCAGTCGAAAACCGGCGCCGGCCCGGTGATCCTCATCTTGCATGAAATTGCAGTGCCAGGATGACAGGTCCAGCTGTTCGCACTGGTTGATCGCCTGGCTGATGAGTTCCTTTCGCAATTGCTCCGCCTCCGGATGTCCCTTCTGCGTGAGCAGGCGCCGTCCCGTAACCGGGGAGTAGGGCACCGCTGTCAGTAGCTTGGGATAGTACGGCAGGCTGTGGCGGTGGTAGGCGTCTGCCCAGGCCCAGTCGAAGACAAATTCACCGTGCGAGTTGGTTTTGATGTAGGTCGGCGCAGCTGCCACCAGCGTGTCACCCTGGAAAAGGACCAGGTGATGGGGCTGCCAGCCGACATGGGTCCCGATCGAGCCGGAAGCTTCCAGGCCGGCCAGAAAAGCGTGTGACAGGAACGGGTTGTCGTCGTGATTCAGCCGGTCCCAGTCCTGCGGATCGATTGAGTCAAAGCGGGTAACGATGCTTAGTGACAGATTCACCTGGCTTGTTGTCTGTGCGTCAGCAGCTTACTCCTGTTCGTCCAGCCAGCGTTCTGCGTCGAGCGCCGCCATGCAGCCGAAACCGGCAGAGGTCACGGCCTGGCGGTAGACATGGTCGGCTACATCGCCCGCGGCGAAAACGCCGGGCACGCTGGTTGCTGTGGCATAACCATCCGTGCCGCTTCGGATCTGGATGTAACCGCCGTTCATGTCCATTTGGCCCTCAAAAATTCCCGTGTTGGGCGTATGGCCGACGGCGATGAATACCCCCGCCAGTTCTACCTCGGTTTCCGCATCGGTCTTCACGTTTTTCACGCGCATGCCCGTCACACCGGAATCGTCACCGAGCACTTCTTCGAGAACGTGATCCCAGAGGATTTTTACTTTGCCGTTCTTTTCACGGTCAAACAGCCGGTCCTGCAGAATTTTCTCCGCTCTTAGCTCATCGCGCCTATGGACCAGGACCACCTCCTCGGTGATATTGGCCAAATACAGCGCCTCCTCCACCGCGGTGTTGCCCCCGCCGATCACGGCTACTTTTTTGCCCCGGTAAAAAAATCCATCACAGGTCGCGCAGGCGGAAACGCCCTTGCCTTTGTACGCCTCTTCCGACGGCAGGCCAAGATATCGGGCGCTTGCGCCCGTTGCAATGACGATAGCGTCTGCCGTGTAAACGCCGCTGTCACCTTCCAGACGGAACGGCCGCTGTTTGAGGTCCGTGGTATGGATGTGGTCGAACACAACTTCACAATCGAACCTTTCGGCGTGTTCCAGCATATCCTGCATCAGTTCAGGGCCCTGTAGCTCAGCGTGACCGCCTGGCCAGTTTTCCACCTCTGTCGTCGTTGTCAGCTGTCCACCCTGTTCAACACCGGTGATGATGACCGGCTTCAGATTGGCGCGCGCGCCGTAGATGGCCGCGGTGTATCCGGCAGGACCTGATCCGATGATCAGGAATCGGCTGTGCTTGACTTCGCTCATGTATAATCGCTCCAGTTTGATGGCTAGAATATTGGGCCATTATGCTTTGAAAAAAACTGACAAGGAAGATCAGCTTGACGCAGGCCAAGAAAAAATCGAAAAGCGCCATACCGGACGTGAACCAGGTCGCGCAGCGCCTCACTGAGAGTTTTTTCATATTGACCATTCTGCTGGCGATCTACCTGATCGCCTGCCTGGCCACTTATGATCCGACCGATCCCGGCCCATTCAATCCTGTGTCTTCAGATCAGGTTCACAACATGGGCCGGATGCTGGGCGCCTGGCTGGCTGATTTTTTCCTGTTCCTGACCGGCTACCTGGCTTACCTGTTGCCGGTTCTCGCGGTCTTCATCGGCTGGCTGGTGTATGAACGTGCCGGCAAACCGTTGGAAAAAGCAACGCCGCTCGAATGGCTCGCGCGTTTGACCGGTCTGTTGCTGTTCGTGCTGTCCGCTACCGGGCTGGCGCATATGCACACGCTTCCCCCCGCTGGAACCATGCCGGCCGGTGGCGGCGGAGTCATTGGCCTGCAAATTGCCACGCCGGTGTTGCAATCCACCGGCGCCCTGGGATCTACGCTTTTTTTACTCGCCATGTTCCTGGTCGGCCTGACGCTGTTCGCCGGCATTTCCTGGTTCCGTGTCATGGATGTCACCGGCAAGTACACCCTGGCGGTCGCGGCCTGGGTCGTAGCTTCCGTAGCGGACATGCGTGACTGGTTCGCCGGGCGGCGGGCTAAAGCAGAACGCGAAGAAGTACGAAAAGCCGATTCAGTGCGCCAGAAGAGCAAGCCGAAGAGAAAAATAGAACCGCAGATCGTAGCGCCCGAGGGCATGCCAAGTGAGCGGGCCACGCGTGAGAAGCAGCAGCCGCTGTTCAAAAACCTGCCGGCAGGTTCTTTGCCACCGCTGGAACTGCTGGACAATCCACCGAAGCAGGCAGCCGGTTACAGCACCGAGGTGCTCGAGGCGCTGTCCCGGCAGGTTGAACTGAAGCTGGCCGATTTTGGCCTGCAGGCGGACGTGGTCGAGGTGCACCCCGGACCGGTGATTACCCGCTTTGAGTTGCAGCCGGCCGCGGGAGTCAAATCCGCCCAGATCATGAACCTGGCGAAAGACCTCGCCCGCGGTTTGAGCGTGATATCGGTCCGTGTGGTCGAAGTCATTCCGGGAAAAACCACGATCGGGCTGGAGATCCCCAACGCGGTCAGGCACACCGTGTATTTGTCCGAAATCATGCGCTCGGATGTTTTCGACCGTGCAAATTCCCCGCTGACGCTGGCCTTGGGTAAAAGCATCGGCGGCAACCCGGTGATCGCCGACATTGCGAAGATGCCGCATGTGCTGGTTGCCGGCACCACCG
The DNA here is from genome assembly GCA_013001885.1 of Lysobacterales bacterium. Lineage (GTDB taxonomy): Bacteria > Pseudomonadota > Gammaproteobacteria > Xanthomonadales > SZUA-36 > JAHEFT01. The sequence continues at coordinate 4,117 of JABDLD010000010.1, read as the reverse complement.
GTTCCGGCAAATCCGTCGCATTGAATGCGATGATCCTGAGCCTGCTCTACAAGTCCACCGCGGAGCAGGTTCGGCTGATCATGATCGACCCTAAAATGCTGGAGCTTTCCGTTTACGAGGGCATCCCGCACCTGTTGGCCCCGGTCGTAACCGACATGAAAGAGGCGGCCAACGCGCTGCGCTGGTGCGTTGCTGAAATGGAGCGGCGTTATCGCCTGATGGCGGCGCTGGGTGTGCGCAATATCTCCGGCTTCAACAAAAAAGTGAAGGACGCCGCGGAAAAAGGCGCCCCCCTGAAAGACCCGATTTGGAAGCCGGCGCTGCCGGACGTTCCGGAGGAAGCCCCCGATATCGAGACGTTCCCGTATATCGTGGTGGTCATCGATGAATTTGCCGACCTGATGATGATCGTCGGCAAGAAGATCGAGGAACTGATCGCCCGCCTGGCGCAGAAGGCAAGGGCGGCCGGTATTCACCTTATCGTGGCCACACAGCGGCCCTCCGTCGACGTCATCACCGGGCTGATCAAGGCGAATATTCCGGCGCGCATTGCATTCCAGGTATCTTCGCGCGTCGATTCCCGGACCATCCTGGACCAGATGGGTGCAGAACAACTGCTCGGGCATGGTGACATGCTATACATGCCCCCCGGTTCAGCGTTGCCGGAGCGCATTCACGGCGCCTTCGTCGGGGACAGCGAGGTGCATGCCATTGTGAAGTACCTGAAGCAGTTTGGGGAACCTGAATACGTGGAAGAAGTCTTAAACGAGACACAGATGACCACCGACGGCATGTCGATCAGCGCCACCGGCCTGCCCGAATCGGTCGAAGCCGAGCAGGATGAATTGTATGACCATGCCGTCGCTTTTGTTACCGAGTCTCGCCGCGCTTCGATCTCGAGCGTGCAGCGGCAGTTACGGATCGGGTACAACCGGGCGGCACGCCTGGTCGAGGAAATGGAAGCGGCCGGTATTGTCAGCCCGCCGGAGCACAACGGACAAAGAGAAGTACTCGCTCCGCCGCCGCCCAGGGACTGAACGAAATTTAATCGGAGTAAGCCGAGCAAGATGAAACGACTGACGTTACTGGGCAGCATTCTGTGCTGCAGTCTTTTGTGCTCCGGCATGCTTATGGCCCAAACCGCCAGGGCACAGCTCGAGCGGTTTTCGCAGGGCCTCGAGACGTTTCACGCACAGTTCGAGCAAAAGGTGACGGGCACAGACGGCGTCACCGAGGACAGCAGTTCCGGTGAAGTCTGGTTGAGCCGACCAGGGCTGTTTCGCTGGGAGTACGGCGGTGAGTTTCCGGAAGTCGTCGTGGCCGATGGAACCCGGATCTGGATTTATGACAAGGTGCTGGACCAGGTAACGGTGAAAAGCCAGTCTGCAGAGGCAGCCGATTCACCTTTGAACCTGCTGACGGATATCGGTCAACTGGACCGGCAGTTCGAAGTCCGCGAGGCCGGAGATAACGGGCAGATGCAGTTCCTCGAGTTGCGACCGCTTAATTCGGAGAAAGATTTTGAACGCATTCTGCTGGGGCTGGGCAACGATTCCCTGCAGTTGATGGTGATGGAGGACGCGTTTGGTTTGCGCACTGAAATCACTTTCTCCGAAGTGGATAGGAATTCGACCCTCGATTCTGCGTTGTTTCGCTTCGAACCGCCCGATTCCGCTGATGTCATCGGTGATATTCAGCGGTAGAATAGAGCGTTTAAACCATAGAAAAATCCCATGCTTGATCCACAATTATTGAGAACCGACCCGGAGTCGGTGGCCGCAGCGCTTGCAGACCGCGGATATTCGCTGGATGTTGCCGCCTGGCGCGACCTGGAAACCCGCCGAAAAGAACTGCAGATTCGAGTTCAGGATCTTCAGAATCAGAAGAACCAGAGCGCCAAGTCGGTCGGACAGGCCAAGGCGCGCGGGGAAGACATTCAGCCGCTGCTCGATGAAATAAAACACCTCGGGGAAGAACTGGGCCAGGCGGAGTCGGAGTTCGGCGCCGTTCGTGACGAGCAGCAGGCCTGGTTGATGATCATTCCAAACCTTGCGTTGGCGGAGGTTCCGGCGGGCAAGGACGAGAACGACAACGTCGAGATCCGGCGCTGGGGCGAGCCGCCCAAATTTGATTTCGAACCGCGGGACCATGTCGAACTGGGCAGTCTCAACGGCCTGATGGATTCAGAATCCGCCGCCAAGCTGGCAGGAGCCCGTTTCACCGTGCTGAAAGGCAAACTCTCCAGGCTGCACCGGGCGCTGGCCCAGTTCATGCTGGACGTGCATACCGGTGAGCATGGCTATACTGAGGTGTATCTGCCTTACCTGGTCAATCCGGAAACCATGACCGGAACCGGCCAGCTGCCGAAGTTTGGAGACGATGCGTTTGCCACGACCGACGATCCGCCGCGCTACCTGGTGCCGACGGCCGAAGTGCCGATGACCAACCTGGTTGCGGGCGAAATTATCGACAACGCCGATATGCCGCTTAAATTCACGTCGCAGACGCCCTGTTTTCGGCGTGAGGCCGGTTCCTACGGCCAGGATACGCGTGGAATGATCCGCCAGCACCAGTTCGAGAAAGTGGAGCTGGTGCAGATCACGCGGCCGGCTGAATCCACAGCGGCCCTGGATGAGCTCACAGGGCACGCAGAGATTATCCTGCAGCGGCTTGGCCTGCCTTACCGCACGGTGGTGTTATGCACCGGCGACATGGGTTTCGCCGCGGCCAAAACGCACGACCTCGAAGTCTGGCTGCCGGGGCAGGGCGCCTACCGCGAAATATCATCCTGCAGTGTGTGTACCGATTTTCAGGCGCGCCGGATGAAGGCGCGTTGGCGCAACCCCGAGACTGGCAAGCCGGAGCTCGTGCATACACTGAACGGGTCCGGACTGGCGGTCGGCAGGACCCTGATTGCCGTGATGGAGAACTACCAGCAGCAGGACGGCTCGATCCGGGTGCCCGAAGTTCTGCGACCCTACATGGGCGGGTTGGAAGCCATATAAAAAAAGCCCGCAAGACGCGGGCTTTTTACAACTTCAGGCCTGTCTGCGATCAATCGTCGCCAAAACCGAACCCCAGCAAGGCCAGCAGGTTGTTGAACAGCACGAAAATATCGGCCATCAGATTGGTCGCAGCGAGAATGTAGTTGGTTTCACCGTTACGTACGATCTGCTGCGTCTGCCAGATAATCCAGCCGCTGGCCAGCAGGATAACCATGGTCGAAAGCGCCAGCGCCAGGGCCGGCACCTGCAAAAAGTAGTTCAGGATGAATGCGCCCAGGATGGCCAGCGTGCCCACTCCCAGAAACGCGAACCAGCCGCTGAAGTCTCTTTTCGTCGTCATCGCATAAGCGGATAACGAGAAGAAAATGAAGGCTGTCAGGCCGAATGCGGAGGCGACCAGCTCGCCGCCGTTGCTGTACTGATAAAGGGCGGCATCGACGTTGGCGCCGGTGACAACGCCCAGCAGGCCGGCAAAGCCAAATGAGAAGACCAGCCCCCAAATACTGTTGCGGGTTTTCGCGATCGCGTATGAAAAAGCAAAAATGCCGATCAGGAACGGGAAGAAGCCGATGCGCCAGTGCATGGCCTGGGCCACCCAGGCGGTAGCGGCGCCGAAGACAAACAACATCCCCAGCAGGGCGTAGGTGTTACGCAGTGTCCGGTTGGCCGTAGCGGTGGGTACACGTGCAGTCGTGGAAACGGTATAAACTGAATTGTTCATTGCGTGTAACTTCTCCTGATAAGTCGTCTAAAGCCTGTTCAATCAGGCAATTATTCTTTCCCTAAGACCGGGAGTTTGGGGTATAGGTTCCCCGGTTCAAGCTGGATACGTTAATAGAACTTCAAACGAAAGTCATGTGCCGTCTTCCAGGGCTGGAGCATTCAGCTGATTTCAGGTATTCTTGCGCGCCTCGAAGCATGACACGACTTACCGCTTCGGGACCAAACGGAACAAGGAGAGGTGGCAGAGCGGTTGAATGCACTGGTCTTGAAAACCAGCAAGGGTTAATAGCCCTTCGTGGGTTCGAATCCCACCCTCTCCGCCAGAATATAAAAAGCCCGCCTAGTGCGGGTTTTTTATGTTCTGACCGAGTGGGTTTGGTCCAGAGCAC
>JABDLD010000093.1 GCA_013001885.1 Lysobacterales bacterium | reverse complement strand
TTCAACGCCCAGTTGCTGTTCGATTTCGGCCAGGCTTTCCCCTTCCGGCAAACACCACAGCCCACCCCAGATGCCGGCCGGCGGCCGTTTGTGCAACAGGATCCGCTCCTGCTCATCCTGCAGGATCATCATGCTCAATACCCTGTCGCTGACCTTCGTGGCCGGTTTGGGCGAAGGCAGATCCAGCTGGCGGCCCTGCTGGCGCGCCTGGCAGTCGGCGTTGACCGGGCAGCGCTCACAATCGGGATTCGTCCGCCTGCACAGCAGGGACCCCAGGTCCATAACGGCCTGGGTGTAATCGGCGCCGCGCTTTGCGGGCAGCCGGGCTTCTGCCTCCTGCCACAGGGTTTTCTGGACGGCGGCCTTTCCGGTCCAGCCTTCCACCGCGGCATGCCGCGCCAGCACTCGGCGCACGTTGCCGTCCAGCACGGCGGCCGGTCGGTCCGTGGACTGGGAAACGATGGCGTTGGCCGTGCTCAAGCCGATGCCGGGCAGGTTAACAAGGTCTTCCGCGCTCCCGGGTAGCGCGCCATCGAATTGCTCTACGCACAGAACCGCCGCCTTGTGCAGGTTCCTGGCACGGGCGTAATAGCCCAGCCCGGACCACAGCGAAAGCACCTCATCCTGGGATGCTGCGGCCAGTAACCGAATATACGGAAACCGCTTCATCCAGCGTTCGAAGTAGGGGATAACGGTGGTGACCTGGGTCTGCTGCAGCATGATTTCCGAGACCCAGACCCGGTAGGGTGTTCGCGGGTGCTGCCAGGGCAGGTCCTTGCGGCCATGCCGGTCCCACCAATTCAGCAGGCGGCTGGAAAAAGGGGAGAGTTTGGCCGGGCTCACCGCTCAGTCGATCGGCAGGATCGCGTTGACGAAGGAACCGGCGTCGAACGGACGCAGATCCTTGGCGGCCTCGCCCACGCCGATAAAGCGGATGGGCAGTCCCAGTTCATGGGCAATGCCGAACAGAACACCGCCGCGGGCTGTGCCGTCCAGCTTGGTGATGGTGATGCCGGTCAGGCCGATGGCCTGGTTGAACTCCCGTGCCTGGTTCAGTGCGTTCTGGCCGGTGCCCGCGTCCACCACCAGCATGATTTCGTGGGGTGCGGATTCGTCGATCCGGCTCATGACCCGGTGAATTTTTTTCAACTCTTCCATCAGGTTGTGCTGGGTATGCAGGCGGCCGGCCGTGTCGGCGATCAACACGTCGACTCCACGGGCTTTGGCCGATTGCAGCGCAGCGAAGATCACCGCTGCAGAATCCGCCCCGCTGCCCTGTGCCACCACAGGAATTTGGTTGCGCTCGCCCCACGATTTCAGTTGTTCGACCGCTGCCGCCCGAAAGGTGTCGCCGGCGGCCAGCATCACCTCCAGGCCGTCTTCCTTGAAACGCTGAGCCAGTTTGCCGATGGTCGTGGTCTTGCCGGCGCCGTTAACGCCCACCATCAGGATCACGTAAGGTTTCCTGCTTTCGTCAACGGCCAGGAACTGCTCGCAGGGCTCGATCAACTCGTACAATTCCGCCTGCACGGCGGGCAGAACTTGACCGGGTTCGGTAATCACACGGTTGGCAATGCCGGCGCGCAGGTTTTCAACGATTTCCAGGGCCGCGTTCACGCCGATGTCGGATGTGATCAGTGTGGTTTCGATTTCATCCAGCAGATCTTCGTCAATGGAGCTCCGGTTGGTCAGCAAGGCGCCCAGTCTTCTGCCCAGTTGGCGGCGCGTGTCTTCAAGTCGCAGTTCCAGCGCGTCCGCACCCGAGGCTTCCGCCGGGCGCAGCTGAACATCCTGCACTGATCCGGGTTTTTTCTTGTTTTTGCGGAATATGCGCAGCATGCTGTGGATGTCCTCGATCGGTTGCGTCGCGTTATGCTAGGTTTGGGGTTCAGGCTTGTCGGTTCAAGGTAGCACGTCAATGAAAAACAAACGACCCGGAACCGTTCGGATCATTGGCGGCAAGTGGCGAGGGACGCGCTTGCCGGTGCCGGATCTTCCCGGCTTGCGGCCGTCCGGTGACCGCGGCCGCGAGACCCTGTTCAACTGGCTGCAGCCCCATATCCGCGGCGCAGACTGCGCAGACCTGTTCGCGGGCAGCGGCGTACTGGGCCTGGAAGCGGCTTCGCGCGGCGCTGCATCGGTGACCCTGATCGAGAACTCGACCAGGGCTGCTGCCGACATCCGCGAGAGCCTGCTGCGGCTCAAAGCCGACGGTGTCAGCGTGGTCGAAACGAATGCGCTTGACTGGCTGGCGCAGTGCGATCCGGAGACACTGGATATCGCCTTCATCGATCCGCCGTTCGGCAGCGGCCTGGAAACAAGGGCCGTTGATGTGTTGACGGCGCAAGGCTGCATCCGCAGCGGTGGTTTTGTATACATCGAACTCGCCCGTGACACGCCCGCTCACGCCCCGGGGCCGGAATGGGAGATCGTCAGGGAAAAGGTCATCGGCGAGGTGCGAATGCAGCTGCTGAAAAAGGCCTGAGATCGTTGAAAGAAATTCATGCATCAGGCGGTCATCTATTCTACAGGCACTCGATGCCTGTGCAGTAAGACTCCTCAGTCCCTGCTAAGGGCGCCCCCCGGGCGCCCTTTTTGTTGATCGCGGACAAATCCGCTCCTACAGTTCATTCGTATTCGCAGGTACAATGCTGTTCTGTTTCAGCACGGATCACGACTGCATGACTAATAACCGAATCGCGGTTTACCCTGGCACCTTCGACCCGATCACCAACGGCCATACGGACCTGGTCACGCGGGCGGCTCGGGTCTTTCCCAAGGTAGTCATTGCCATTGCTGAGAGTCCGCACAAAAAGCCCCTGTTCAACCTTGAAGAGCGGATCCGGTTAACTCAAAACGAGATGGCGGGACTGGATAACGTCGAAGTCGTCGGTTTCAGCAACCTATTGGTGGAATTCGTGCAGCAGAGCGGCGCCTCCGTGATTATTCGCGGATTGCGCGCTGTGTCGGATTTCGAATACGAATTTCAGCTGGCCAGTATGAACCGGCACATCGCGCCTGACGTGGAAACCATGTTCCTGACCCCGGATGAGGACTACAGCTTTATTTCCTCCTCGCTGGTGAAGGAGGTGGCGCGCCTGAATGGCGATGTTTCCGAGTTCGTTTGCAAGGAAGTTCAGCTGGCCATGCGCGAGCGCTTCGCCGAACGGGGGTAGGGCTTTGGCGCTGAAGATTACCGAAGAATGCATCAATTGCGATGTGTGTGAACCCGAATGCCCGAACGAGGCCATCTCACAGGGTATCGAGTTTTACGAAATCGACCCGATGAAATGCACCGAATGTGTCGGCCATTTCGACACGCCTCAATGTGTTGAAGTATGCCCGGTGGAATGCATTCCAAAAGACGAAGACCACGAAGAATCAGAGGAGATATTGTGGGCAAAATACAGGCGCCTGATCGCGCAGGCTACCGTTTGATTTTCAAGGGCCTCAACCGGGTTCTTTTCTGTCTGCTGCTGGTTGCGGCAAGCACTTTACTGGCAGCATCCGAAAAACCGGGCAAAGCCGCTATCGCCAGCGCCCACTTCATGGCAACGGAGGCGGGGCACGAGATTCTGGCCCGGGGCGGCAACGCGTTCGATGCGGCGATTGCGGTCAGCGCGGCCCTGGCAGTGGTGGAACCCACCAGTTCCGGCATCGGCGGCGGCGGGTTCTGGCTGGTCCATCGCGCCGAAGACGGCTTCGAAACCATGATCGACGCGCGCGAGCAGGCGCCGGCGGCCGCGCATAAAGACATGTACCTGGACGAGGAAGGCAACGTGGTCCGTGATCTCGCGGTGAACGGGCCGTTGGCCGGAGGCATACCCGGTGAGATTGCCGGCCTTCAGCACCTGGCGGACCATTACGGCCGCCTGCCCCTTGCGGCCAGTCTGCAGCCGGCAATCCGGATTGCCCGAGAAGGGTTTCCGGTCGATGACAAGTTTCATGCGCTGATGAATTACCGGATCGACGTCATCAAACGCTGGCCGGCCGCCGCGGAAGCCTATCTTGCGGACGGCGAATTGCCGCCGGTCGGTCACATCATCAGGCTGCCGGACCTGGCATGGGTGCTGGAAAACGTGGCGGAACACGGAGCGAAAGGGTTTTATACCGGGCCCGTGGCGGAGCGTGTGATCGAAGGTGTCCGTGCGGCTGGCGGAATCTGGACCATGGAAGATCTTGCTTCCTACACCGTCAAAGAGCGTGACCCGATCCGCACGATGTACGGCGACTACGAATTGGTTACGGCGCCGCCGCCTTCCTCCGGCGGCGTGGCCATTGCCGAGATTCTGAACATTCTCGAGCCCTACCCGATCAATGAACTTGACCCGGTGTTGCGCACGCACCTGATCGTTGAGGCCATGCGACGGGCCTACCGCGACCGCGCCATTTACCTGGGTGATCCGGATTTCGTCGATATCCCGGTGGAGATGCTGACCAGCCAATTCTATGCTGACGGCCTGCGCGCTTCGATCCGTCCCGATCGCGCCACGCCGAGCAGCATGCTGGCCGGTAACGACCAGGTTCCGGAAGGCACCGACACGACGCATTTCTCGATCATCGACGCCGAAGGCAACATGGTCGCAGCGACGCTGACTGTGAACACGCCTTTCGGCTCCTGCTTCATGCCGCCCGGAACCGGGTTCGTGGTAAACAACGAGATGGACGATTTTTCGGCCAAGGAAGGCGAGCCCAACGCTTACGGGCTGATCGGTTTCGTCGCTAATGAAATCCAGCCGTTCAAGCGGCCGTTGTCCAGCATGACCCCGACTTTCATGATCGGTGAAGACAAAAGAGCGGTGATCGGCACGCCGGGAGGCAGCCGGATCATCACGATGGTGCTGCTGGGTATCCTTGATTTCATGCGCGGCAATGAGCCCGAGTCGTGGGTTGCGCTGCCGCGTTTTCACCACCAGTACGTGCCCGACAAGGTTTCTGCGGAATCCGGCGCTTTCACGCCCGGACAGGTTGAGGCATTGCAGGCCATGGGTCACGAGGTGGAGGTTCGCGAACGCACCTGGGGCAACATGCACGGCGCCATGTGGAACCTGGAAACCGGCGAAGTGACCGCGGGTTCCGATCCGCGCTGGTCTTCCGGCCGCGCCATCGTCAAATAGAGCAGCAGCGAGCTAGCTCGCAAACGAGTTCGCTTCAACCGAAACCGAGGAATAACCGATGAACAGGCACTGGCTCTTACTTCTTCTTCTGGCTCCGCTGGCGCTCCAGGCCCAGGTCTCCCCCGCCCAGTTGGACCGGCTGGCTTCCGAAGCACAGCCCCAGGTAGTCGAGTGGCGGCGCTGGTTCCACCAGAATCCGGAACTCAGCAACCGTGAATTCAAAACGGCGGAGAAGATCGCCGAAGTACTGCGTGAAATGGGCATCGAACCGATGACCGGTATTGCGCATACCGGCGTCGTGGCCTTCATCGAAGGAGGCAAACCGGGCCCGCTGGTGGCGATTCGCACGGACATGGACGCTTTGCCGGTCACCGAGCAGACCGGCCTGCCGTTTGCTTCAACGGCGCGTGATGTATACAACGGCCAGGACACCGGTGTGATGCACGCCTGTGGTCACGATAACCACATGGCCATGTTGCTGGGCTCGGCCTGGGTGCTGAATTCCGTCAAGGACCAGCTGGCCGGTTCCGTGATGCTGATTTTCCAACCCGCTGAGGAAGGCCCGCCGGGTGACGAGGAGGGCGGCGCCAGCCTGATGCTGAAGGAAGGCATCTGGGATGAGCGCAAACCCGAAGCCGTCTTCGGCATTCACGTGGGAATCAATACTCCGGGCGGCCAGATTTCGGTGCGGCCGGGCCCGCTGATGGCTGCCGCGGACAGCTTCAAGATCCGGGTCAAAGGCCGCCAAACCCATGGTGCGAGGCCGTGGAACGGTGTGGATCCGATCGTCATCTCCTCCCAGATCGTAATGGCCTGGCAGACCATTCAAAGCCGCCAGGTGGACGTGACCCTGGCGCCCTCGATTATCAGCGTGGGGCGCATCGCCGGTGGAATCCGCGGCAACGTGATACCTGACGAAGTCGAAATGGAAGGCACCATCCGTACGTTCGACGAAGACATGCGCCAGGAAATCCACGCGAGCATGGAACGGATTGCGAGGGGAATCGCTGAAAGCGCCGGCGCTGAGATCGAGTTCGAACTGGGCCTGGGAACACCGGCGGTAATCAACGATCCGGAACTGTTCACCCGCATGTTGCCCACTCTGCAACGCGTCTCCGGTGAGAACGAAGTGCACGACGTCAATCCGCAGACCGTGGCCGAAGACTTCTCACTCTATGCACAGCAGACCCCGGGACTATTCCTGTTCCTGGGCAACGGGCCGCCGGACGTCGATCCCTCAACCCTGGCCTCCAACCACTCGCCGTTTTTCGACATGCACGAACCCAACCTGGAAGCGGGCGTGCGGATCTTCAGCAACCTGGTGGTGGATTACCTGGACGGTCAATAAGTCCGGAAAGCTCGAATAATAAGGCTAGGGCTTGATATAGGCCCTTGGCATCTCCGTGGTCGCCGGCAGGTAGCGGTCGCGCAGCAAGGTTTGGCGGGAAACCATTTCCACCGGTTTCCCTGCGATGATCACCTGGTCGGCCGCGGTGGTGACTTCCAGCGGGTCGCCGCTCCAGATCACGAGGTCCGCCACGCTGTTTTGTTCGATGGTGCCATGGTCCTCGCCCAGCGAAAAAATCACGGCCGGATTGACGGTCATCGCGGCCAGGCCAGCCTCGAAGGGTAATCCGTTGGCGACGGCATTGCCGGCTATCTGGCGTAATTTACGGGCCTGGTGCGTTTCTGCGCCATGGAAGGAGATCGTCACGCCTGCCTCGTTGAGAATGGCCGCGTTGTCCAGCCGGGCGCCCAGCGTGTCGAAGCTGCCGGGCAGGTTGGATAACGCATCGAGCAGAACCGGTATCCCGGCTTCGGCCAGTTGGTCGGCCACCATCCAGGCTTCGGTACCGCCGCTGATCACGCTGTTCAGGCCGTGGCGCCCGGAGAATTCTATGACCTGCAGGATGTCGCTGGCCCGGTCAACATTGAACACAACGGTGCCGCCGACCCTGAACCCGGTCAGGGTTTTGCGCCCCGCGACTGTCAGTAACGGGTCGGGTGACCAGCGGACTTCTTCGGCAGCTTCCGCCATCGCCTGTTCCAGCATCATCCACTGGGCGGCGCGCGAATCGCCGCTTTGCCCGGACGCATCTGCGCCTACGTCGATAAACAGAACGCTTTCGCCAATGAATGACCGGTACTCGCCGTCCAGTGACACGGCCCGCCCCTGGCCGCCAATGATGCTGCCGGAGCGGTTGGCGCCCAGCACACTCCAGCTGTAGCCTTCGATCCGGGTAACCGGTATCAGGCTGGAATGGGGATTATAGGCGGGTGTCACGTCGAATTCCGGTCTCAGGGCGTCGACCGCGAGGCCGCCGTCGACTGTTGAATCCACCGCTGAGATTTCCACCAGCCCCAGCCCGGTGATGCCGGCGAAGAATCCCGGGGTTAGCGGCCTTCCTTGCGCCTCGATCACGGTGGCGTCTTCCGGTACGGTCAGCTCCCGGCCCACCGCCTGAATCCTGCCGTCCACGATCAGGACGTCGGCGTCCTGCAGAACGCCCATCCGGCTGACGGTATGGACCGTTGCGTCATTGATGAAGAGTGCATCCGCCTGCGCGTTGAACGCGCATACGAAGCCCAGCAGCGCCAGGGCGCGTTTCAAAGCCGGGTTGTTGTTTATTTTGCGGTTCATTGTGCGGCTCCCAGTTGCTGGCCGAGTTCGAAATCCGACACCGGCTGGTATGCCGGGTCGGTCCGGTCATACAGCAGAGCGCCGTCAACGAACACCTGGTCGGCCTTGGCGTAAACACTGAACGGGTTGCCGTTCCAGATCACGACGTCGGCCATCTTGCCCGCTTCCAGTGTGCCGGTCTGGTCAAGGATGCCCATCGATTGGGCCGGATGGGCGGTGATCCATTTGATTGCCCGCTCCGGAGGTATGGCGAGACCCGCCCGGCGACCGCGCGTCATGGCCTTGGCCGCCTCCTGGTTCAGGCGCTGAATTCCCTCTCCAGAATCTGAGTGGACAATTGCGCAGCTGCCTTCGGGCCGGTCTACCAGGGCGATGTTTTCCTGGATGCCGTCATAAGCCTCGGCTTTGAACCCCCACCAGTCTGCCCACAGCGCCCCGCAAACACCCTTGCTGGCCAGCGTGTCTGCAAGCTTGTACGCCTCTACGCCATGATGGAACGCACTGACCCGGTAGCCAAACTCATCGGCCATATCCAGTATGGTTGCCATTTCATCCGCGCGATAGCAGTGCATGTGCACCAGGATCTCGCCTTTGAGAGCGCCGGCCAGCGTTTCCAGCCTGAGATCGCGCACCGGGCGCTTGTTTTCGCCGTTTTTGTCGTTTTTCTTGCTGTTGGACTTTTCCTCGTACTCTTCCCAGTCCTGGATGTATCGCTGTGCCTCAATCCACTGGGCGCGGTAACCCGCCACGTTTCCCATGCGGGTAGAGGGCGCCTGGCCTTTTTCGCCGTATACCCGCTTGGGGTTCTCGCCGCAGGCCATTTTCATGCCGTGCGGGGCGGACGGAAATTTCATCGACTGGTAGGTTGTCGCGGGTACGTTTTTCAACGTCACGCCCCGGCCGCCGATCAGGTTGGCTGAACCCGGCAGAATCTGCAGCGAAGTCACGCCGCCGGCGCGTGCCCGGTGGAAACCGGGGTCCTGGGGCCAGACACTGTGCTCGGCCCAGACCTGGGCCGTGGTGGGCGCCGTCGCCTCGTTACCGTCCGAATGAGCCTTGATGCCCGGGCTGGGATACACGCCGAGGTGAGAATGAACATCGATCAGCCCGGGCGTGACCCATCGTCCGCCGGCGTCAATTACGGCCGCCCCGCCCGCGTCCAGCCTGGCGTCCGCAGCGGCAATCTTTTCAATTCGGCCTGCTGACATCAGCAGGCTGCCGTTCTCGATCCGTTCACCGGTACCGGTCAAAATCGTGGCGTTGGTGATCAGTACAGGGCCGGAGTCCAGCGCTGTGTAGGTTGACGGGTAGGGTTCAGCCCAGGCTGTGGGGCTGGCTGCAACGACAAGCGCAATCGCGCCCAAAATAAACTTTCTGAAATGCATTTTGATCCTCGGTGTTATTATTTCCGGCAATCGGGGTAAAGCGGCCGGCCGCCTACTACACCATAAATGAAAACACTGATCAACGAGCCCGAATTCCGCAGCTGGATCGAAGACAGCCTGGAGCGGCAGGTCAACATCCTGGCTGTCAGCAACCAGGGTACTCTACTGCATTATCAGCGGGACGGCCTGGACCTGGTGGTCAAGTCCGCAATGGGCAGCGGTGTGATCCGGAGGCTTCGCCAGAGAACCCTGGTGCGGGAGCACCAGGCCTATCAGCGGATGGAGGGGCTTACCGGTATCCCGCAGTGCCTCGGACTGGTGGACGGTAGATTCCTCGTGATCGAACACATCAGGGGTGTGCCTTATCGGGAAGCACGTTGGGTTGACCGGGAACGCTGGTTCGAAGGACTCCTCGATGTGTTGCGCTCTGTTCACGCGCGCGGAGTGAGTCACGGCGACCTGAAATCCAAGTCCAATATCCTGGTTACTGAAGACGAGCAACCCTGCGTGATTGATTTTGGGACCGCTTTTTTGCACAAGCCGGGATTTCATCCCATCAATAACCGCTTGTTCGAACACGGCCGGCGCATGGACATCAATGCCTGGGTGAAACACAAGTACCACGGCCGTTACGACAGGATCGCCGGAGTCGATCTGGAGTTGCTGAACTACAGCCGTCTTGAATACTACGTACGAAAATTCCGTGGCCGGCCGGTGGATGTTATCCCGGGAAGGAAGCGGCGCTGAAACGCATCCGCGGGGTAGCCTGAAAACGAGAAAACCCGGCATAGGCCGGGTTTCCAGGATCATGGTAGATTCGTTCTAAGTCGAATCTGCGGGTGGCGAATGTTCGTCAAATTCGGTCTTCGCGCCAGCGAAGGTTGGGAGAATCGGGCCCCGGTTGGGCAAGTGAGGAACGGGGCTCCGATTCTACCCGATAACTGCTACCACACAGTCATTTACTACAACTATATATATGCAAGATATGAGCCAATGTTTGGCTTTTTTATTTTAATAAGTAAAAACAATGAGATGAATGGTGAAATGGTTGAGAGCCGAGCAATATACAACTGAAAAACATTCGAAATTGTCAGTTTTCCGTGACCAAATTTGTCAGTCGCTTGACGAACGTCATCACACTCCTTGCGAATTGGTGTTCTACTGATCCTGAGCTGTCTCATACAGCCTGGAGGAGCCCAGATGAACAGGTACGCCGTAACATTGACATTGGCCGCTTTATTGACAGGCAGCAGCGGTGCAGCGCTTGCGTGCGAGTACAAGGCGGGTGAGACAAAGTTCGCGGACTACGCCACTTGCCGCTACGGTTCTGACAGCATCCTGGTGATTGATTTACCCGAAGGTTCCAGTTGGGAGCAATGTGTCTATATGGCCGAGGCTTTCAGGCCGGCCAAGCTCCTGGCGGTGACCAAGGAGCGTAACGGCAAGGAAGAAGCCAGCATTAATGATCGTGCCCAGATTGGTAATCCATGCTATCTGACCAAGCAGGCTTGCGACGCCGCCATGAAGGCACAGATGAACTGAGACGCCCCGGGGCGCCCTTACTAGAGTCCCTGTTCGCGCAAGCGTTCGAGCCCTTCTTCAATGCTGATCACAGGCGTGTATCCGAAATCCTGCACTGCAGCGCGGGTATCGAACCAGTGCGCGGTGGCAAGTTGTTCAACTGAAAAACGGGTGACCGGCGGTTCCGATTTCAGCCTTAATAGCCGCCAGACCGTCTCGGCCAGCGCGCCCGCGCCCATCGCCAACGGCACCGGAACGGCCCGAATCCTGACTTTGATTCCGATTGCGGCGAGGAATTTGGCGATGATTTCTCCCTGCGGCATCGGCTGATTGTTAGTGACGAAGTAGGCTTTTCCAGCGCAGCGCGCCGCACCGATCAATTCCTGCAGCGCCTTCACGTGGGCCAAGGCGGCGTTTTCCACGAAAATTGTATCGACCAGCTTATCCGGGCCGGGCAGTGCTATGGTTCCGCCGGCGGCCTTGGCGGCCAGCCTGGGCAGGATATGCGGGTCGCCCGGACCCCAGATCAGGTGCGGGCGCAAAGCCGCGGTGAACAGGTCCGGCGCATTGGCGGCGGTAATCATCTTTTCAGCCGCGGCCTTGCTCTCGGGATAGGGCGCCGTAAAATGATCGGCGATCGGCAGGGACTCGTCGGCGCCGCTGATGTCGCCGCCGGAGTGAACGATACTGGGTGAGCTGGTGTGAACCAGGACCGGTATGCCGTTACGCCGGCAGGCATCGATGACATTGGCCGTGCCGTCCACGTTGATCCGCCGGTAATCTTCAGGGTCTCCCCATATGCCGGCTTTTCCGGCGGTATGCACGATGGCGCCGCAGCCCGTTGCGGCGGACGCGAGCGCTTCCGCGTCTGTGATATCGCCTGTTATTGAGCGCACCCCCTCTGCTTCAAGATGATCTGCCGGGTTGCGCTGATACGCCAGTACTTCGTGTCCAAGTGATGTTAGCTGACGGCAGATGGAACTTCCTAGGAATCCTCCGCCGCCGGTGACCAGTATCTTCAGGGACACTAACTCTGCATCTTCTTTTCGGCCCAGGCGGCCAGTTCTTCGCGTCCGATTTTGGAGTTATGCCGGATATCGACCGGGAACCCCGGGTGGAAAAGCACCGTCCGGATGCTCCTGGTGATGGAGTGGGCCTGGGCCAGTTGCAGCAGATCGAAGTGGACTCGCTCGGTGTCGACCGGAGACAGCTTGCCCGCGACTTCGATACACAGCACCGGTGTCTGTCGTCCGCGGGTTCCGACCCCCACGACGGCCGACCGGACCAGGTCGGGATGCTGGTTGAAAATGGCCTCGCACTGATCTGCGTAAAGCGTTTCCTGTCCCGTTTCCACGCGCTGGGAAACCCGGCCGCAGTACCAGAGCCGTCCGGAGCCGTCCATGATGCCGACATCCCCCATGCGGTGCCAGGTGTTGCCTTCCTCATCGCTGAACTTGGCCATGGCGGTATCGGCGTCGCGTTGCCAGTAGCTGTCCGTGCAGGTTGGCCCCGAAACAATGATCTCGCCCGGCATTCCAAAAGGCATTTCGGTGGTCTCGCTGAGGTCGTTGAAGCCCATTTCGCTGATCTTGATGATCCTTACTTTGTTGGGCTCGGTTGGCCGGCCCACGCAGACACCGTCGCCGGATTCGATCTGGTCGATCATGCCGTCATCAATCTCGGAGGCGCTGATGCTGCTGACCGGCAAACACTCGGTGGCGCCATAGGGGGTATGGATTTCAGCGTCCCGGTAAAGTGAATCCTGCATTCGTCGAATCGTGCTGACGGGAACCGCAGCGCCGGCGGAAATGACCCGCGTGACGGATTCCAGCCTGATTTTGTTCTCTACACAGTAACGGCTGAGTGTATTGAGCAGCGCCGGTGAGCCAAAAATATTCGTGACCTTGTACTCGTTGATTACACGAACGAGTTTTTCCGGATCGGCGTCGGCCGGTCGTGTGGGGTCCATATCGGGCACGATGGTTGTCATGCCCAGCGCCGGGTCGAACAGCGCGAAGGGCGGAAAAGTGGGCAGGCTGACTTCACCCGGCTGAATATTGAAAGCGCTTTTCAGCATCTCGACCTGGGCGTTGAAATGCCGGTGGCGGTAAACTACACCCTTGGGCACCCCGGTGCTGCCCGAGGTGAACAGGATCGCAGCCATATCGTCAGGTTTGACGGAATACATCATCTCTTCGCCGGCCGTTGCGCCCATTTCTTTCAGCTTTTTGAGATTGATCCCGCCAAGCCCGAAGCTCGGGCCGGCGCTGACCAGCAGTTCGCAGCTTTCTTTTGCCCAGCCGAGCATCTTGCGCGCGAAGTGTGCCTTGGTGACGCCGATAAAGGCTTTTGGCTCCGCTTCCGCCAGGCACTGCTTCAGCGGCTTCATGCCGATACCCGGATCGATCAGCACCGGGACAGCTCCCGCCTTGAACAGCGCAAAGAACATGGCAAAGAAGTCGAGGCCCGGCGTCAGCATCAGGGCGGTGCGGGTGCCGGGCGTTATGCCGTATTCATGCAGGCCGCGGGCATAACAGTCGCTGAGCTCGTTCAGTTCCTGGTAAGTGCAACTCGCGTAGTGTTGTTTTCTGAAGGCGCCGCTTTTCGGGTAGTGAATCGCGACAGCATTGGGTTGCCGCCGGGCTTGCAGGCTTAACGCGCTGGCGACATTACTGAGTTCTTCCGTGTTCCAGGCTTTTTCCACTGGCATGTCCATGGTCCGAATCTTCCCTGATTCCAAAAAAGTGGCTGATCGTTTCAATCAGCTCTGTTCCGCCGTCTTCAAGCACGTAGTGGCCGCAATCCGGAAGCCGGTGAAGTTCTGCATCCGGAAAGTACTCGATCCACTTGTTGAGAAAAGGCGCGTCGAAAACGAAATCCCTTTCTCCCCACGCTATCAGGCACGGTTTTTCCTGTAACAAGTGTAATCGCTCGGCCGTATTTATCAAAATATCGTAACCGGGGTCATTCTCGGTTAGTGGAATATCCTGCACGAACCGGAGCGTCGCAATCCGGTTTTCAGGTGAATCGTAGGGCAGCGTGTATCCGTGCCGGATCTCCCGTGAAACCGGCTGTTTGAAAGCCACCCGGGCAGCGATCCCGGAGAAGGCATTGAACCGCCGGACCAGGAAGGCGCCCAGCGCCGTATCGCGGACCAGGCTCAGCGCGGACGGCATTTTCTTGTCCTCGGGCAGGGGAAATGCAGCCGTGTTGAGCACCACCATCCTGGCGATCCGGTCCGGATTCTCAACCGCCCAGGCAAATCCGATCATTCCGCCCCAGTCGTGTACGACCAGGCTCAGAGGATCCTTCAGATCCAGGTGTTTGATCAGGCTGTCGATGTCCTCGGTCCGACTTTTCAGGCGATAGTCATAGTGCTCATCGCCGGGTTTGTCAGAGAGGCCGCACCCGAGGTGGTCGGGAACGATGCAACGATAGCGGCCGCGCAGGGCCAGGACGAGATTTCGATAATAGAACGACCAGGTCGGGTTGCCGTGCAGCATCAACACCGGGGGCGCATCATGCGGGCCTTCGTCGAGATAATGCATGCGCTGGCCGCGCACTTCCAGGTAGTGGCTGGAGAAGGGATACAGGTGATCCGGAGGTCGATTGATGGGGTTGTCCTCCTCCAGCCGTGTGTTTACCAGACGACTTCGGCCATGGCGCAGTTAAGCCCGGAGCCGATGCCGAGCAGGGCGACGCGGTCGCCTTTGCGGACCTTGCCCAACTCTACAGCTTTGGCCAGCACGATCGGAACCGAAGCCGGGCCGATGTTTCCCATCTCCGGGTAAATGGCGTGTACTTTGTCCGGGTCCAGTCCCAGCAGGTTCACCAGCGAGTCGGTGTGCACTTTGCTGACCTGGTGGATGACGAACTGGTCCAGCTCTGCGGTTACCCAGCCCAGAGCGATCTTGGCGGCGTGAAAAGTCTTGGCGGCCAATTTCAGGCCTTCACTCAGCAGAATGCGGGTGTCGGTCATCATCTGGTCCATCTGGCCGCGGCACAAATGGTTGAACTCGGTGGCTGCCCTGGACACGCTGCCCAGGTAGGGGTGACCTTCCGGCGCGAGCTCCTTGCGGGCCAGCACGAGGGCCGCGGCGCCCGAGCCCAGGGTCAGAGAGGCAAATTCAGCTCTGAACTGCTGCTCTGAAATTTCAGGATCGAGCATGCGTTCGATCGTAGCCTCGGTAATCGGGCGGCTGGACTCGCCGTCCACGATCAGGGCGTATTCGACCTCGGCGCGTTCGATCATGCGTGCAGCGATGTCCATGCCGTTCATGAAGGCCAGACAGGCGTTGCCCACGTCAAAGTTCAGGCAGTTTTCGTTCAAGCCCAGGTTGCCGTGCACGATACAGGCGGTGGATGGCTCCAGGTAATCCCGGCAAACCGATGTGTTGATGATGACGCCGATCTTCTGGCGGTCGATGCCGGATTCATCCAGGGCCTTTTCAGCGGCCAGGGTGGCCGCGTCGGACGGTGACGTGCCTTTTTCCCAGAAACGCCGAGCGCCGATTCCGGAAACTTCTTCCAGCAGGTCGTCGCGCACCCCTAACCGATCCAGTGTTGGCTTGAGCCTGGTTTCGATTTCTTTTGAAGTGACCCGTATCGGCGGTTCAACGGCCGCCAGGGATTGAATGACTACGCTCTTGAATTTCATCGGGTCCGCCGGAAAGACTTAACAGAAGGTACAAGTATAGGCTATTCGGCCACCCTTCAAGGTGTTGATTCAATCCCGTCAACCTATGCGCTAGACTGGCACGATGGTGATTGGGGAAAACGAATCGGCAATTGCAGCAGACGTGCAGGATTTTGCGCCCAGAGCTATTCCCCTGACGAATCTGAACCTGCCGCCGGCCGGCGAAATACACCTCTGGTTCCTCGATCTGTCGGCGTTGGCCGGATCGCTTCGCAGGGCGCTTGACGGACATGATAATGGGTCGGTCTCGCTGACGACCGGACAATTACGGTTTGCACGCCGTTTTTACCTGAGGCTTCTGCTCGGCGCTTACCTGGGGCTGCCCGGCAAAGAGGTCAAAATCAATCGCAAACAGCGCGGCAAGCCGGTGCTGGACGCCTCTGTTCACGCGGTAAAACTGCATTTCAGCATGGCCAAGAGTGGAGACAGACTGCTGATCGGATTTTCCGCTTCCAGCCACATTGGGGTAGATCTTGAGCCGGCGCAACGGGCGGCACGGAACGCCCTGGGGGTGGCCCGGCGTTATTTCAGCGCGGCCGAGGCTGAATCCCTGGCAGCCGCGCCCGCGGAGGAACTCAGCGAGGCATTTCTGCGCGTCTGGGCCTGCAAAGAGGCCGTGGTGAAGGCGTCCGGCAAGGGCATAGCTAACCAGTTTGCCCGTTTTACCGTCGAATCGAATACCCTCCGTCCTGCGGCCGTGCTGCAATTCGAAGGGGAATCTGCAAACGGCTGGACGCTGGCGCTGGTCCGGCCGGAACCGGGGTTTCTCGGCGCCGTGGCAGTCCGGGATCAGGTAACGGACCTGAGCGCATTTCAGCTGATTGCGTCCAGCTGACCACAACGCCATGTTTGCGCGACAATTGCTTCTTCTGTTACTCGCCTTAATGCTGCTGCCGGCGTGTTCACTGTCGACCAAGAAAGTGGGTGATGTTGACGCCCGGATTTACGCCAACCGCGAAACCGGACTGAGCTGTCTGCCGCGGGAAATCAATCGTTGTGCGGATGCTTCCCCGTTGCTCGACTTCGGTAAAACCGCGACCCGTGCGGGACGGCATCACCTTACGCTTGTTGAATTCGGTGAGGATGCCTTATTGCTGCGCATCCACATGATCCGGGCTGCGCAGCGCTACATCGAGTTGCAGAACTTCATTTTGCGCGGTGATGATACAGGCGTTCTGGTTTTGAACGAGTTGCTGAATGCGGCCAGGCGTGGGGTGAAAGTCCGGTTGCTGCTTGACCAGATGTTTTCATTTTCAGATGTCGAGTACCTGGTGCATTTGGCAATGGATCACAGCAACTTCGAGATCCGTTTCTACAACCCCTCTTTTTACAAGGCCGAGATGGCCAAGCACGACTGGGTCAGCGGCATAGCCTGCTGTTTCAGGCGGGTTAACCAGCGGATGCACAACAAGCTTCTCGTGGCCGACGACGTGGCGGGACTGTTAGGCGGCCGGAATATCGCCGACCGTTATTTCGATTATGACACCAACTACAATTTCAAGGACCGGGACGTTCTGGTTTTCGGGGTTACGGCACGGCAGATGCGCGAGTCATTCGACTGGTTTTGGGAAGGGCCCAGGACGGTTCCCGTGCAGCATCTTCGTGACGTCGCGGCACAAATTCTGAAAGACGAACCGTCAGAGCTCGAGTCGTTTCAGCCGGCCCCCCGGCTCGGTCCGTTACTGGAGCAAGCGGCCGACCCAGGGCTGGTGGCCGAACGATTTGTCGAGCCCGCGATGGAGGTGAAACGGCTCGAGTATTTTTCAGACCTGCCGCGCAAGCATGCGTTTCCGGATGAAGCGACGCCTGAGCTTATTACCCAGCAGCTTTACGATGTGCTTTTATCTGCCAGGCAGTCGGTGGTCATCCAGTCGCCCTACATGGTGTTGTCCAGGAGAGCCCGCAAAGTATTTCGGGAATTGCGAGACAATAACCCCGATATTGAGCTGATTTTTTCCACCAATTCACTGGCCTCGACCGACGCCGACACGGTCTACGCCAATACCCACCGGCACAAAAAACGTTATGTAAAACGCATCGGTTTCCAGATGTACGAATTCAAACCCTTTCCCCTGGACGCGCCAGATTTCTTCCCGCGCTGGCCCAGGCTGTTGCAGGAGAAGAAACGGGGGATCAAGAGTAAATCGGTCGTGTCGGGCGATAACTCCGTCATTTCGATGCCTGCCCCGCGGTCAGGCCTGCATTCAAAGTCATTTGTCGTCGACGGCAAGGTGTCCATGATTGGTTCGCACAACTTCGATCCGCGTTCAGAAGGCTTCAACACCGAAAACGGCCTGATCGTCTGGGATGAGACGTTTGCGCGCAAGCTGGAGCAGTTGATCCGGCGTGACATCGAACCGCAAAACAGCTGGGTGGTTGCGATGAAGCCGGACACGGAGCAGTCAAAGACCGCCATGGCGCCCGTTCCCAAGACCATGCCCGAATTCAAGCCCTGGTCGTATAGTTCGACCTCGGTGTATGAGCTTGCTGAGGGCAGGGAACCGCTACCGCCCGGTTCGCCTGATTTTTACCGGAATTATTACGCGGTGGGCAGTTTCCCGGAAGTGGTCCGGACGCGCCGCCAGATTACGGTGGTTTTTCTGAGTTCGTTCTTTTTCTTCCTCGAGCCCGTGTTGTAGAGTTGGATCTGCCGCCATGCACATCATCCTGTTGATCATCGTTTTAGTCGTTCTGGTCGCCGGCCCCGGACTCTGGGTGAAGCGGGTCATGCAGCGCTATCATCGGCCCGCTGACCGCTATGGCTTCAGCGGTGGTGAAACAGCGCGCAAGCTACTCGATGCGTTGAGTCTCCAGCAGGTGAAAACAGAAGTAACCGAGAAAGGAGATCACTACGATCCGGTGGAAAAAGCAGTGCGGCTGAGCCCGGAGAACTTCGACGGAAATTCTCTGACGGCAATAACCATCGCCGCGCACGAGGTGGGTCACGCGCTCCAGGATGCCGAAGGGTATGGGCCGCTGCAGTGGAGGACACGCCTGGTGAAATGGCTGGGCCCGGTTGAAAAAATGGGGGCTGCACTGATGATGGCTACCCCGGTCATTATCGGCATTACCCGGTTGCCGTTCGCCGGGCTGTTGATGTTCATGGGCGGATTATTGACGCTGGGTTCAGCGGTGGTGATACATCTGTTGACCTTGCCGACCGAATTCGACGCCAGTTTTGGGCGGGCGCTGCCCTTGATGAAAGAGCAGGACGTGCTGTTCGAGTCTGATGAGCGCCACGCGCGCCGCCTGTTGAAGGCGGCTGCGCTGACCTATGTTTCGGCGTCACTTCTGAGCGTGCTCAATATTGCCCGCTGGTGGGCGATACTGCGTCGTTAAGGGCTGCCTGGCGCCGCCAGACGGCGGCAGCCAGCCACATCGCAACCAGGGCGGCCCCGACAATTGCCAGTTCAACGGCGACATTTGCGCTCAACAATGCCAGGGACGGTATCGCCAATCCGCTCAGCAGGCTCAACCCGTTGAAGGGAGGCTCCGTGTCGATGGCGAGGCCAAGAAACAGGAAGCCGGAAGCCCACAGGGTCGCCTGCAGGTAGATCACCAGATCCGGGACGGTCACCACCCAGGCTGCGCCGACGACAACGACAAGAGCCGGCACCAGGGCCAGAAAACCTCTGGCTGAAAGCCGTAAAAGCCTGTTAATTCCGTCAACGGTCTTCCGGGACGCCAGTGGCGCAGAGTGGTCCGATCCAGTCCATTCAATTGTGCGTGCTTTCATTTTCTTTCTCCTAAGTACTTACTAATAAGTAAGTTATCAAAACAAATTTTTTTAGTCTTTAATTCCGAGATCCGTACGTATCTGTTCAAAAATCTTTTCGAGATAATCCAGCCCGTGAACCCGCGCCAACTGCCTGGCGCCCTGGATCATGGCCAGGATGGATACGGCTTTGGACATGGGTTCACCGTCAAAACTGAACTCCTGTTGCTCCCGGCCCACTTCCATTACCTTGGTCAGCCAGTCAACCGAATCCTTCATGAAGTGGTCATTGGCCGACTTGATGTCATCGTTGAGCTCATCGTAGTCAATCGAGAGCGCTCCGACCATGCAGATCGGCCGGCCACACTGGCACTGGTTCATCGTAAACGCGAACAATCCTTCCAACTGCGGCCTTGCCGGCCCGCCGTAGGCCATGAACTCAGAGGTCGACCGGCGCAGCGTATGGTGATTTTCATCGATCAGGGCCTTGATCAGATCCATCTTGTTGGGGAAGTGGTAATGAACAGCTGCGTTCTTTACCCCCAGCGGCTCGGAAATATCCCGGTAACTGAAACCGTTGAGCCCGCGTTGCAACATCAGCTGAAACGCCTTATCGATGATCTGGTCTCTGGTATTGCCTGCTGTTGTGCTCATTCGTATTTCCTACTTACTTGCAGGTAAGTATAATTGCATAAATCGAAAAAAGCAAGTCAAACAGTTAAGCTAGTGGCTTATCAACAGGAGATTGACGGATGAGCCGAACGATTTTGTTGCCGGTCCTGCTGCTGTCTGCCCTGATTTTATCCGGCTGCGAAAAGCCCGCACCGGAGCCCGGTGTTGATATTTCCGCCCTGCGGCAGGCCGTCATCAAGAAAACGGAAGAACTTTACCTGATTCACCTGAAGCTCGATTCGGCCGCAGCGGACATCACCAAGGCTGAATTGAAGGCCCGCAACTCGGACTGCGCAGATGCGGAATACCTGGCGGCTGACGCCTACCGAAACCTGGAGCAGGCCGACCAGGACTTGCTGCAACTGGGTCACGATTTGCAGGAATTGTTTAACCTCGATGTCGAGGTGACCAACAGGAACTAGTTTCCGGCGGTTGCCGGGTGAGACAAACCGGCTTGCGGCTCAGTCCCTGTTTGCCTGGATCAGCAGCCATGCGCCGACGACCATCGAAACCAGGCCGGCAGCGGAACCTCCATAGAAAAACCAGGGGCCCACCTCCAGGCCGGCCATGGTCGCGCCGCTGAAGAATAACGCCGCTCCACTGACAACCCTGACGATGCGGCGGCTGGCGGCCCGTTGTTCGGCCTGGATCCGCGCAAGTTCTCTAGGATCGGTTTTTGAGATCAGCTTGCCCTCGGTGGCAAGCTTCAGGTAATCGTGGAGCAGCCCCGGCATTTCCGGCGCCTTGCTGAGCCAGCCCGGAAGCCTCTCTCGCAGGTCTTTTGCCGCCTGATCGATGCCGTGTTTCTCACGCAAAATCCGTTCCAGCTCGGGTTTCGACACGGCCAGCACATCCAGCTCCGGATAAAGGTCGCGGCCCAGGCCCTCGATGTTCAGCAAGGTTTTCTGCAGCATGATCAGTTGTGGCTGAATATCCAGCTTGAAGCGGTACGCCACCTGGAACAGTTTCAGCATCAGGTTGCCGAATGAGACCTCGTTCAGCGGCCGCGCAAAACTGGGCTCGCCGACCGCGCGGACCGACGCCTCCAGCTCATCCACGCGCGTATCGTGCGGCACCCAGCCGGCATCTATATGTAACTGCGCTACGCGAAAATAGTCGCGGTTGAACAGGGCCTGGAAGTTTTCTGAGATGTAGTACAGGTCGAGCGGCGTCAGGCTGGCCACGATGCCGAAGTCCAGTGCGATATAGCTCGCATTCTCCGGGTCGCTGACATCGACCAGGATGTTTCCGGGGTGCATGTCGGCGTGAAACAGGTTGTCTCGAAATACCTGCGTGTAGAAAACCCGGATACCCATCTCGGCCAGGCGTTCCAGGTTGACGCCGGCGTCTTTCAGGCCCTTGACGTCACTGATGGGAATGCCTGAAACCCGCTCCATCACCAGGACCTGTTCCTTGCAGTAAGGCCAGTAGATTTCAGGTATATACAGTTCTTTTGAACCTTCGAAATTGGCGCGCAGGGCGGACGCGTTGGCGCCTTCCCGCGTCATGTCGAGTTCATCGAAAATGAAGGTCTCGAATTCACGAACGAATTCGGTCGGCTTTACCCGCGAGCCGCCTTCCCAGTATTTTTCCGCCAGCCTCGCAACGGCCATCAGCAGGTCGATATCCCGCCGGATCAGCCGGTTGATTCCGGGCCGGACGACTTTGACGACCACCTCGCTGCCGTCAGGCAGGGTAGCTGCGTGGACCTGTGCAATGGAGGCGGACGCCAGAGGAGACAAATCGAAGGAACCGAACAGGTCCTCAACAGGTTGATTCAGGGCATTCTCGATAATGCTCCTGGCTTCATGGCCGGGAAAGGGCGGTACCTGGTCCTGTAGCAACGCCAGCTCATCTGCGATGTCCGGAGCAACGAGGTCGCGCCGGGTCGAAATAATCTGGCCAAACTTGACGTAAATCGGCCCCATTTCGTTGAGGGCGAGGCGTAACCGTTCGCCACGCGGTTTATCGGCGATATCTGTTTTGCCCCAGGGCGCAAACACGCGCAACAGGCGCATCGGCCGGTACAGGTGGGTTGCCTCGAGAAACTCATCCAGCCGGTATCGCGAGAGTATCGCGCTGATTTTCAGCATGCGGGTGAACTGGCGCAGAGAATGGATCATTCCGTGCCTTTTTCCATTCTTCGGATGCTTTCTTCGAGTTCATCCACCGATTGCCGGGTGTCATCGACCGCTTCGGCGAACCCGTCGATTTCATCCCCACGCACCACGGGGCCGCGGTTTTGTTCCAGGTACTCCGACAGCATGCTGCCGGCATTTTCGGCCGTTCCGCGCGCCTGTTCCAACCCGACCCGTAATCCGGAAGCGACCTGGTGCCCCCAGACATCGCCAAATATCCGGGACAAGCGTCCTTCCCAGTCCGGGTCCAGCCGCGAAAACAGCCGTTCCAGGTCGCGTGCGAGATTGGCGTCGCCGGTTATGTTTACCCTGGAATCGGGTGAACCCCAGTTACCCATGCCTTCAGGAGCGGCCATGGCAAAAAGAGCAGCCGGAGAACCGCTGATGACCGTGTCCGGCTCGTAAGACGAGCGCGTGCCGACTTCGACCTGGCCACCGTTGAAAGCGAAAAAGAGCGTAATCCCAACCCCATCAAGATCCAGCTTCAGCATGCGTCCTTCCAGCCGGTCGAGTCGGGCCGGAGTGCCTTCATCGAGATCGAGCAGACGGTTGATCGCCGTCTCCAGCATGGCGGCAAGTATTCCGGGGAGCGGTGTCTTGTATTCGGGCATGGTCAGGGATTAACTCCGGAATGAATCGCGACGATTCCGCCGGTCAGGTTGCGAAAACGCACCTGATCGAAGCCGGCGTCCTCCATCATTCGGGCCAGTTCCTCCTGCGGCGGGTGCTTGCGGATGCTTTCGGCCAGGTAACGGTAGCTGGCCTCATCGTCTGCAATCAACTTACCGAGGACCGGGAGCGCTCCGAACGACCAGGCATCATAAATGGCTTTAAGGGGTTCGGGCTGCACGGTCGAGAACTCCAGGATCAAAGCCTTGCCGCCTGGGCGCAGTACTCGGCGCATTTCGCTCAGCGCCGCTTCTTTATCGGTCACATTACGCAAGCCAAAAGCGATGGTTACCGCATCGAATTCACCGCCATCGAACGGCAAGTGCTCGGCGTTAGCGATGGCGTAGCTGACATTGCCCACGATGCCCTGGTCTTCCAGCCGGCGGCGTCCGACATCCAGCATGGCCTCGTTGATGTCGCTCAGCACCACGCGGCCGGCTGAACCCACTTTTTTAGTCAACAGGGCCGCGATGTCACCGGTACCTCCAGCCAGGTCCAGCACCCGGTCTCCCGGACTGATGCCGCTATTGGCTGTAAAATCGCGTTTCCAGAGGCGGTGAACACCAAGCGACATCAGGTCGTTCATCAGGTCGTAACTGGAAGCGACGGAATCAAACACCCCCCGTACCAGGCTGGCTTTCTCCTGGACCGGTACCTCCTGATACCCAAAATGCGTGGTTTTTTCCTGTTTCATCGCCATATTGTATCCTTGGAGCGAAGATCGGGGGAGTCTTTAATACCCCGCAGCAATCAACCGAGGATCCTTTTATGAAAAAAGTAATTGTCACTCTGCTCGTCCTGTTGTTGCTGGCGGGCGGAGTCACTTGGTATTTCGTCACCTACCGCATGGATGCGATGATTCAGCAACAGATCGAAACAGCCGGCGCCAGGTCGCTGGGAGCGCAAGTGAGCGTGGGCGCGGTGGAAACAAATCTGAAGGATGGCTCAATGACCATTTCCAGTGTGACTGTCGCTAATCCTCCGGGGTTCAAAAACCCCAATGCATTCAGCCTGAACGGCATCGAGGCCGCGGTGGACTACGGCAGCCGCGAAATCAGGCGTGTCGTGATCGACAATCCGGAGATCATCATCGAGGAACTGGGTGGTAAAACCAATTTTTCGATGATGATGGACCAACTCGAACGGACAGGTTCGACGCCGGCTCCAGCGGAACCGGGCAGCGAAGAGCCGGTCATCGTAATTCATCATTTCAGAATGAACGAATCGCGCGCGGCTTTTGAATCGGAAGCGCTGGATACTTATGCCAATATCAAGATCGATGCGGTTGAGCTCAATGACCTGCGCGGCACGCCGACCGAGCTTGGCAAGGTGATCGCAAACAAGATTCTGAAGGAGATCAGCCAGGAGGCCGCCACGGAAATGCTGAAGGCGCAGGCCAGGAAACAGCTTGGCGACGCCGAGAAAAAAGTCAGCGAGAAACTCAAGGATATTTTCGGTAAAGACAATCCGGATTCAAGTAACTGACGGTGGTTCGCCCGGCAGACCTTAAAGCGGCAGCGGCCGGCGCCTTGTGCATCGCGGGGCTGCTGGCCGGGGGCGCTCTGCCTGCGGATGAGACGGGACTCGACCGGGAATGCGTGCTGCTCCTCGCGGAAACCGCTGACGGCTTCATGACGCTGGATGAGCTTCGGGAGCGGTGCTCGTCGTCTGAGGCCAGGACGGCGTTGGCTGACGAACCACCGGCCGGTCCCGGCACGGCCGAAGCAGCCGGGGCAGAAGTTATTCCCAGCCCGATCGGAACACGGCTAGCCTCGGAACGTGCCGCCGCGGCACAGCCTTTCAGTATCCTGGCGCACAGACCCAATTTCTTTATGCCCGTGGTTTATAACCGGGAAGGCTGGAGCCCGGAGCTTTTCAGACGGCAATCCGGGGACCCCGGCTTTGAGAACAAGAACGTGGAAGGCCAGTTTCAGATCAGCCTGAAAGTGCCGCTCGCTGTTGGGCTGTTCAACGGACGGATGGACCTCTACGGTGCTTACACCAATCATTCCTTCTGGCAGATGTATAACTCGGATTTCTCCGAGCCATTCCGGGAAACCAATCACGAACCCGAGGTGTGGGCGCAGTTTGAAAACGACTGGGAGGTTCTTGGGCTGATCAACACGGTCAACACGTTCGGCTGGGTTCATCAGTCCAACGGTCGATCCGGCGTGCTATCCCGCAGCTGGGACCGCCTGGCCGCGACTTTCGTGTTTGAACGGGGGCGCTGGGTCTTTGCTGTGCGGCCGTGGATCTGGCTGACGACCGACAAGGGCAAGAGCGACAATCCCGACATCGACGATTATATGGGCCACGGTGAACTGCGGGCCGTTTATGGCCGCAAAGGCCACGTGTTCAGCGCCATGTTGCGTAACCAGCTGGAAAGCGGTTTTGAGCGGGGCGCGGTCGAACTCAGCTGGAGCTTCCCGGTGTTTGATTACCCTTACCTGAAGGGATACGTGCAGTATTTCTACGGATATGGCGAGAGCCTGATCGACTACAACAACAAGGTGAACCGGATCGGTATTGGAATTTCTATAACGGACTGGCTCGACTAGGCTGCGCTCAGCCGGTCGCCCAGGGTTGCCATTTCCCCGTCACCCCTCCCCAGAATGGCGTTTTGACCGAACGCCGGTGCAGGCTTTTTGCCAGGTACCGGGTTGATTTGCGTTAGCGTGATGAATGGTTGCCGGGCAGGATCTTTTGCGGCCGTATCCTGGTTGATCGTGGTGACCACGCAGCGTTCACATGGGTGGCAGAATTTCAGGCCATATGCGCTATTTTCGAGGCCGGCCAGCCCGTGTTCCGCGAAAGGCTGCAATCCCCGAACCACCACATTTGGCCGGAACCGGTCCATCGGCACGGGCGGGTGCCCGCGGGCAGCCAGTTCCCGGTTCAGTTCATTCAAAGAAGCCTCGCCAGCCACCAGGAACGGTGCAGCGTCCGCAAAAAACGTGCTTGTCTGCTCGCCCAGCTCGCGGGGTTTGCCCTGGGGGCGCACAAAGCCGGGCTGCATGTGAACCAGCCTGAGCTTCTCGCTGCATTCCGTGGCCGCAGTGAGCCAGCGGGAAACTTCCCCGCCCTCATCCACGGTTTCACAGGCATCGCCCCATACCCTGGTCTGCACCGGTTCTCCGCCGGTGGAATCGAAGGGTACGGTAACGGCGCCATGGCCGTCGAGCGTCAGCGTGACGCCTGAATCACTGAGACCTGTGTGAATCAGGGCCAGACGCGACAAATCTCTCTGCGTGACGAAGCGGCCGCTGGAGCGCACGACCATCCAGCGGCGGTCGTTCAGGAAACCCTGCGGCGTGAGTGTCGCCTTTTCGAGTGCAATGCCCTTCAGCGATTTCACCGGGTAAATATAGAGCCCTGTAATTTCAACACTCATGATTGATTGGCGTCACCAGGCAGCCAGAGAATCGTTACATCATACTGCGCATCCTGTACTCTTTCATTGAACCGGCTGAATGTAATAGATTGCGTTGCGATGCTTCGAATTCTGCTTTTGACCCTGCTTACCCTGACGCCCCTTTCGCTGGTGGCCCAGGCAGTACCCAGCGACCAGGAGCCGGCACGCCAGGTGCACTGGGCGATGGGTGCCTTTTTCGGAACCGGTTGGTACCGGGTCGACCAGAACCGCTCCGTGTTCGTGTTCAGAATTCCGCCGCGTCAGACAGTCCGCAAGGCCGGGTTTGACGAAAACGGCAAACGCACACTGGGCATTGAGATCCAGTATCCGCTGACTTTCGGGCTGCATAACCTCGACGATATTCCGGACTTCATTGATTTTGAAAATTATGGAACCGTCAGTTTCACGCCGGGAGTCGAGGTGGAAATTCCCGTCAACCAGCGCTGGTCTCTCAGGCCCTATGCACATATCGGAGCTGGATATGAGAGGGAAACCAGGGAGTGGGCCGGCATCTGGTACGGCGGCCTGAAAAGCCGCTACCTGCTGGGTGAAAGTGAAAAACTGAGTTGGTCCCTGCTCAACGCCGTATATTATGCCGGGTACAAGCCCGAATTCAAATCACGCGGCCGGTACGGTTCGGTCATGGCAGGCCTGGAGTTCGACCAGCCCATGGGCAAGCTGGAATTTGGCGGGGAACCGCTGCGGCTGAACTGGCACGTGACTTACAACTACCTTTTTGACAAGTTGAATTTTCACATCGATGAGGATCGCAGTGAGTCGATCCGGGACCAGTGGCAAATTGGCCTGGCGCTGAGCAACAGCAGTAAACAGATGAAAATCTGGTTCATGACGTTCGAGCATATCGGGCTTTCCTACAAAACCAGTTCGAACGGCGCCTACAAAGCCATTTCTCTGAACCTGAGGTCTCCGTTCACGTACTGAGCTTCATGGCTGTCCGTTGATTGATCAGTGGACCGTCCCGGAAACGAGGTCATTACCGATGCGCACCACTTCTCTGACCATCAGATCAAAATCCTCTGGACGGCTGCGGTGGTTGGAGATCGCAACGCGCAGGCAGTAATGGCCCCGCAGGGTGGTGTAGGAAGGCGCCGCCACGCCCCCGCGCTGCAGCCGCACCAGTAGTTCCTTGTTCAGGTCGTTCAGGGGCTGCGGTGCCAGATTACCCGGGTTATAGCGGAAACAGACGATATCCAGCCCGACAGGGCCGGTCAGTTCGAGTGACGGCTGCGCCTCGACCAGGCGCCCCAGGTAGTGAGCCTGCTCCACGTTGCGCGCGATCATGCGGCCGAAGCGTTCGAGGCCGTGTTCCTTGATCGACATCCATACTTTCAGCGCCCGGAACTGGCGGGTCAGCTGCAAGCCGTAGTCACTGAACCACAAGCTGCCCGAGGCCATCCCGCCGCCGTCCGGTTCGCGCTGCAGGTATTCCGGGACCAGCGCAAAGGAATCGCGATGAGCGGGCGCATTGCGAACGATCACGCAGCCGGCTTCGAAAGGTATGTGCATCCACTTGTGCAGATCCAGGGCAATGGAATCAGCGCGCTCCATGCCGGACAGTTGTCCGCGCACGTTTTCTGCCAGCACCGCAACGGCGCCGATCGCGCCGTCGACATGGAACCAGAGGTTTTCACGCTCACAAAAGTCAGCGATTGCGTTCATGTCGTCGATCGCTCCGGTATTGATGGTGCCCGCCGTTGCGATGACGCAGAAGGGCACCATGCCGGATTCACGATCCGAGTTAACCTGCCGGGCCAGAGCGTCCAGGTCGATGGTGTAATCGTCGTTCACCGGTACCTTGCGCAAGCCGTCGCTGCCCAGACCGAGCGTTTCGACGGCCTTCTGGTTACAGCTGTGTATTTCGGTCGAGGCGTAAACGGTGAGCGGCCCGGGTGCTGCGAGCACGCCTTCGCGCCGCGCATCGTATCCGGCGCCCGAGTTTCTCGCGACGGTCAGGGCGGTGAAATTGGCCATCGAACCACCGCTGGTCAGCAGGCCGCTGGCGCTGTCTGGAAAGCCCATCATGCGGGTTATCCAGCTGATCACCTGTTGCTCGACTCTCGGCGCCACGTGGTTGATGCCGCCCACATTCGGGTTCATGACGGCCGCGAAAAAGTCGGCCAGAGCGCCCATTACGGTTCCGCTGCCCATGTACCAGGCCCAGAACCGGGGGTGATTCGTATGCAGGTTATAAGGCAGGATGTCCGAGCGGAATTCCTCGTACACCTCTTCAGGCGGGGTCGGACCTGCAGGGGCGGGCGAAGTCAGCTTCGCCGATACTTCCTCCGGCACGGGTGTCCACACCGGGCGCTCGCGCGCCGTTTGGATGTAGTCCAGGGCGTCATCCATCATCCGGTGAGCCAGCTTGCGCATCTCATCCCAGTTTTCGGGGTCCAGTGTTTCGTAGTTTTGATCGTCGTTCACGGGTTATCATTTCCTTTTTCCTTCATACGGATCATATCGTGCATCTGGGCATCAGGGCATTACTGGATTTCTATCGCCGGCACAACCAAGACGACGCACTCGTATTGGTGACGATCATCGCCACCGAGGGCTCGACCTACCGCAAGCCGGGCGCGATGATGCTGATCAGCCCCGAAGGCGAGTACGAGGGGATGATTTCCGGCGGCTGCCTGGAAGGCGACCTGCTGCAACACGCAGACGCCGTGTTTGCCAGCGGCGAAGCGGCTTTCGTTACCTACGACATGCATGCGGACGACGACCTGGTGTGGAGCCTCGGCCTGGGCTGCGACGGCGTCATCCACTTAATGCTGCAGCGGCTGGGCCGGGAAGATGATTTTGGATTCCTGCGGCAGCTCGAGGCCTCCCGGGCAGCACGCAAGGCGGCTTTGCTCGCCCTGGTCACGCGCCCGGAGAGCGGCTTGCCTTGCGGCAGCTTCGCGCTGCTCGACCAGGCCGGGGCCGTCACCGGCGCGCCGCAGTTGCTGCACAGATTAGAGGCCCACACCCGGCCGTGGCCGTCCTGGCGGACCTACCCGGCCAGACTTGACCCCGCGGCCGACCAGGCGGATGTCCTGCAGATAAATATACCGGCCGCGACCCGCATAATGATTTGCGGAGCTGGGCCGGACGCGGTACCGCTCGCCAGGGCCCTGGCAGAGCTGGACTGGGACATTGTGGTGGTTGATCATCGGCCTGCATTCGCCAAGGCCGGACGGTTTCCGCCCAGTTGT
Organism: Lysobacterales bacterium; assembly: GCA_013001885.1. Lineage (GTDB taxonomy): Bacteria > Pseudomonadota > Gammaproteobacteria > Xanthomonadales > SZUA-36 > JAHEFT01. Next base: position 55,120 of record JABDLD010000093.1, on the reverse strand, counting down.
ACCGTGCTCCGGAGCAGGCCGGAAAGGCTGGGCGAAACGGCCGATCTTTCCGAACTCGATGGCGTTGTCATCATGAGTCATCACCTGGACAACGACGGCGAATACCTGCGCCAGGTCTCCGCATACGAGATCGGCTACATCGGCGTGCTGGGACCGCGGGCCCGGCGTGACCGCCTGCGTGAGATGGCAGCCTGTTCCGATTTGGAAATTCATGGTCCCGCCGGGTTGGATATCGGTGCCGAATTGCCCAGCGGGATCGCGCTGTCGATCGCAGCGGAAATTCACGCGGTTCTGAACCGGCGCAACGGCCTGTCATTGACCGCGCGGGTCGATGAAGAATCCTGAACAGCCAAAACTGGCCGCAGTCCTGCTGGCCGCCGGTGGATCATCCCGCCTGGGGCAGTCGAAGCAATTGGTGGAAGTCGATGGAGTCAGCCTGGCCAGGCGTACTGCGGAGCTGCTGCTTGGCCTGGAGATCGTGAGCCTGACGGTTGTAACGGGCTGCTGTTCCGATGAGGTACTGTGCGAGATAGAAAGCCTGGCCGTGGACGCGGTGGTCAACAGCGGCTGGAGAAAGGGGCTGGGCGGTTCGATCGCTCATGGCGTGCGTGGTATTCCAGGCGAAGTCGACGGCTTGATGCTGATGTTGTGCGATCAATGGCGGGTCGACAGAACTGACCTGATGCGCCTTGTTCATCTATGGCAGCAGGACGTATCACAGGTATGTGTCAGTTCGTGGCGCAGCGGGAACGCACTGGCCTCAGGGCCCCCGGTCATATTTCCGCGCCATTTAATACCGAAATTGAAAGGCCTGAAAAATAAGGACGGCGCGAAGCCGGTGATTGAGAACTACTCCCGTGTGAAACGCGTTGAAATCGAGAATGCCGCCTTCGATCTGGATACGCCGGAAGATCTGGAGGCGTTGATCAGTCGATCCGCTCAACCCCGATAGCGCGGCCGCTGTCCTCGTGTTTCATGATGTATTTTCCGATGATGTTTCGCCTGATGACTACCCTTGAATCACCGTCGCTGTAGCGGAGTCTGCCGGCCTGTCTTTGCTGCCAGGTTTGCCCGTTGTCCAACCGGAATACGGTTTTGCCGGACCAGCCCCGGAAGGCGGGAATGACCTTGGCCATGATTTCCTTGTCTTTTTCCTGTTTTTCCTTTTCCGCCTGGACTTTTTCCTGTTCGTTCATTTCTGACGGCGCCTTTTTTACGACCGGACCGATCACGGCGCCCTGGCGGTACCTTTCCAGCCATTCACTCAGGTGCGCCCGTTCGGCGTCGCTGAGTTTTTCCAGTCCGGATGCGGTGTAATCTTCGGGCGTCATCAATGAGTTAACGGGCGGGGCATCTTTTGCAGTCGCCGCACTGGCCATCAAGAGGCCGAGTGTAAAAATCAGAATACTTGAAACTCTTAAAATCATGGCCTGCCCGCCTGGAATTGCTGTTAGGGATTGCCCGAAAGTATAAAGGCATCTTCCGGTGGCGGAAAGCGCGGGTTGGCCGGGTTATCCTTTGCCGCGGTTCGTGCCGCAGTTGGCGCTGCCCCAGTAGTTGAAGCAGGCCGGCTTCCAGCCGGGGATATACGTTGTCTGCAGGTCGTCGGATACAAATCCGGAGTCTTGCAGTAGCGAGGAGATCGGGCGGTTGAGGTTGCAGCCGCCGCCCAGGCGTCTCCACACGGGATTGATCCGGTTTTGCCAGCGCCTGATGTTGGCGTCGGGTGCTTGCCCGTGTTCACAGAACAGCAGTTTTCCGCCGGGCTTGAGCACTCGTTTTATTTCATTGAGCGCAGCCGGGACGTCCGGAATCGTGCACATCGTGTAGGTCATTACGACGGTGTGGGCCGATTCGTCATCCAGCGGGACGGATTCTGCCCCGGATTGAATGAATTCGGCATCCAGGTGGTGTTCCCGGGCATTTTTACCTGCAATCGCCCACATTTCCCGCGACGGATCGATTCCCCAAAGGTGGTCTACTTTCTCCGGGTCGTAATACGGGATGTTCAGCCCTGAACCGATGCCGATTTCGAGCACCAGGCCCTCGGCCAGCGGAACGACTTTTGCGCGCTGTTTCATTGCCGGATTCTGCCCGCAAACGCAGTGCACCAGTTTCGGCAGCAGGTACGTGTCGTAGAAGCCCATATTCATCAGCATAACACCCTTGCACGGGTTCAAATACAGCTCGTCCCGTAAATCAAACAAGGTGTCGTAATACAGACAGCGGGTGCGGAATCTCTGCCGCAAACGCAGTAGACTAGAGTGAGTAAATTTACTGCGGCCAATTTCCTAGAGCCGCAATTGCCATAACAAGGAGTAGCCATGTTCAAGCCCATTTACGCGGCCGTATGCTCGATGATCACGGCGGCGATGATGATTCCGGCGGCTTTTGCCGCGGATTCGCCCGTTCCCGAGCCTTTTCAGCGCTTCAACCCGGATTCCCGGTATTCGATCAGCTATGCAGATCTCAATGGAGTATTGAAAAAAGTGGTTGTGGATACGGGGCGGTCCACCCGGGAAAAATCGGCGCCAATCCGGGCCAAGACCGGAAGCCGGCTCAAGGTCAACGTAAAAAGGTCAACGACCAATGAGGGCAATCGCTTTTATTACGAAGTTTTTTCCGGCGATGCCGATACGACGCAGATGCTGCTGAATATTCAAAAGAACCTCGAAGGCGTGCCGGCGGAGGCTCCGTTGGAGTATTTTTCCAGGGATGAGCAACTGGCATACTGGCTAAACCTGTACAACGTTACGCTGATCAACGAGATCATCAGTATCTATCCGAAACGCAAGCTGAAGAAACTACTGACCGGCAGGAAATCGATTCTTAAAAAGAAACTGTTAAACGTCGCCGGGGTTCCGCTGAGCCTGGATGATATTCAGTACACCATCCTGAGACATAATTACGGCAACGATCCGCTTGTGCTGTACGGCCTTTACCAGGGCATCATTGGCGGGCCGAATATTCGAAAAAGCGCGTACACGGCCGCAAACGTCCGGCGTCACCTTGCAGAAAATGCTGCGGAATTCGTCAATTCCAACCGCGGCACATACGCAAAAGACGAAAAGGTGTTCCGGGTTTCCAGCCTGTATGATCGCAACCGTTCGTTTTTTCCGAATTTCCAGGCGGACCTGAAAACACATTTGCTGAGCTTGCTCGAGGGAAGAGTCCGGGGGCAGTTGCAGGCAGCCACGACCATCAAACCGGACATCAACGACTGGACAATCACCGATCTTTACGGCTCTTACCCTGAACTTGGCGGCAGCCTGGCGGACAACAGCGCCGCGCTGTTGGACTCGGTTAAAGCCACCACGCAGGGTTCCGACGGTCCCGGAAGCAGCGTCTCAAGCGGCTTTTCCGCCGTGTCGTCGGGTTTGATTTCGAAATCGTCTTCAAGGAGTTACGTCAGCCCGGAGTTGCTTGTTTATCTGAAAGAGATCAAGGCTAAGCAGGACGCCATCAACATGGAAAAGGGCACAGTGACCGTGGAAGAACTGGGCGAGGTTCCCGTTGACCAGCAAGCTGAAACTGCGGCGGAGCCGGGCTCCGGCGAGGAGAGGAAGGATTAGTTCCAGGTTTGCAACGTTCACAAGGTTTGCCGCTGCAGCGGCCATGGCGGTCGTCGTTGTTTCCTGTGCCACGCGTCAAAGCGGGCTGGTGGTCGGCGAGGAACCGATAACGGCCGAAATGGTATTGATCGACAGTCCGCTGTCGGGCAGTCTTGGGGGCGGGGATGTGTCGCAACGGGAAATCCTGTTGCTCAGCACCGAGATGACGGCTTTTCTCGATAAACACATTGACCGCGACGCAAATCAGAATCTGAAACTGGCGCAACTGATTTATGCGGTGATCGGCGAGGATCGTTTTCTTCTGTCCTACGACGATTCCACCAGGACTGCGGCAGGCACCTTTGCGTCCAGGCGCGGTAACTGTATCTCGTTCACCAACATGTTTGTCGCCATGGCCCGGGATGTGGGGTTGAAAGTCAATTTCCAGGAAGTGGATATACCACCCGACTGGTCTATGACCGGGGAGACTGTTCTGCTCAGCCAGCACGTGAATGCGCTGGTCGATATGAAAAGCGCTCTCTCACGCGTCGTTGATTTCAACACGCTGGAATACAACGTCAAGAACGAAGCCCGGGTAATCTCCGACGAAAGGGCGAGAGCGCATTTTTTCAACAACATCGGCGTTGAACACATGCTCGCAGACGAATCAGGCCGGGCCTTCGCAAATTTTCAGCAAAGTATCAAAGAGGACGAATCTTTCAGCCCCGCCTGGGTCAACATGGGAATCCTGCACCGCAGGGAGGGATATCCCTCGCATGCCGAAGTGGCTTACATGGAAGCGCTGGAACATGACAAGCTGAATTTGATGGCCATGAGCAACCTCGCCAACCTTTACGAGGAGCAGGGGAAGCCTGAGCAGGCCCGGTGGTATCTCTCCAAAGTCCAGTCACACCGGATGAAAAACCCTTACTACCGTTACCAACTGGCCAATACCGCTTTCAACGAGGGTGATTACCGGGAGGCCATCAAAAACCTGAAAATGGCCATTCGGCAGAGGGATGACGATGACCGTCTATACTTTCTTCTGAGTCTCAGTTACCTGATGAGCGGAGACAAGGCGGAGTCTCAGCGTTGGATGCAAAAGGCAGAGGAAGTTGCCGAGCAAACCGAGGACCAGAAAAAATATCACCATAAACTCGATTTGCTGAGAAACCCGGGAAGCGGTCTTTAGTCATCCAAACCGGAGCCGAACGCCTGCTCAAAGTAGGGCCGGTAATTTTTCCAGCGGCCAACGGACCTGGAATGAAGCGGTTCCCTGACCTGCCAGACACTGGCTGTTTTCACGGTGTTGTCCAGCTTGTCGAATTCCAGGCAGCGCTCATCCCATTCCTCTCCAAGGAAGTGAAGCAATTCAGTAATGGTTTCCCGGGTTCGCCCGACCAGGTCCTCGTAACGGATGCGTAACAGGTCGCCCTCCAGTATCGATTCCCAGTGGTCAACCAGCCGTTGTTGTTGCCCGATATAGTGCCGGATATTTTCAAGACGGGTAGAGTAGTTTTGTGAAGCGCCCAGCCGCGTGGTGAAAATCGAAAGCGCAACATCACGCCAGTCGCGCTCTGTGACGATGAACCTGGCAGACGGCAGGATCGCCTTGATCAGCCCGGCATAGAGAAAATTGTCGGGACGCTTGTCCGTCAGCCGGCGAGTATCATCGTTAAACTGGCTGGCGAAACGTGCCTGCTTTTCTCGCCAAAGCTGCACGTCTTCAGGCGTGACCTGATCCAGGCCTTCGGGATATTCATGGAACTCTCGAAGGACCAGGCGCGGAAAAAACTCGCTTTCTCCGCCGGCGGTAAAGGCGGGGTGAGCAGCTAGTATCTGCTCCAGCAGCGTCGAGCCTGTTCGAAACATGCCGCAAATGAATACGGGTTCTGGCGACGCGCCCGTAAATCGGGAGAGCCACTCGCCGCTGCACAACGACATGATCCGCTGAAACCTTTCCTCAGTTCGCTGTTTGCTGTAAGGCGGCATGTTTTCATGTTCAAGCGAATTGGCCAGGTCAAAATGTTTCCAGGCGGAATCAAAATCCTGAAGCTGATTGTAGGCCGCGCCCAACGCGAAATGCACGTCACTGTTTTGATTTGCTTGCGCGGATTCGACCAGCCTGGCGAGCAGCGGATCGTCGTTCTCCTTGAACCTGTGGGTATCGGCCAGGCGCGCCAGCGCAGCCTGGTTGGCAGGGTCGATCTCCAGGCATTTTTTGAACAGGGTGGCTGCTTCATTCCGGCTGCCCGACTGCTCGGCGAGATTACCCAGGTTGTAGTATGCGCCGCTGAATTGCGGGTTTATTTCCAGCGCCTGCTGGAACTCGTCCCTGGCTTTATCGTTATCCCCGAGATGGTCCATATAGAGATTGGCAATATTCAGATGGACTTCTTCAGGCTGATTGACATCGAGATCGAGTGCGCGCCGGTACATGGCCACGGCCTCCTCGAATTGCCCGTCCCTGGCCAAATACCAGGCATAGTTAAAAGCGGCATTGGCAGAGTCCGGGTGTGTTGCCAGGTAGTCGCCGTAAGCCTTTAGTGCCTGGTCCAGCGGAAAAGACCGTTGTTGCAGAGCGTATGCAACCTGGTCGATCACCGAGAGATTGTCTTTGGCGCCTCGCAAAAAAGACTGGAAGCGTTCCAGCTCATCTCTCGCTTGTGAGTTCATCTTCATCGAAGCGAGAATATATTTTCTGCCGGGTAAAAGAAAGCGGGCCTTTCGGCCCGCTTCCTGTCTTACCTTATTTCTACAAACTTCTGGCTTTTATGTTACCAGCGGAATGTTACGTCTGCGAACATGTAACGTCCCAGCGTGTCGTAGAAACCAACGATGGTATTGCCGTTGCCTGAAATGGTGTTACCCATCAGCGGAGGCTCTTTGTCGAAGATGTTGTTCACACCAACAACCACGTCATTCGTATCCATGAACCGGAACACGGCGTTCAGGTCAACATAGTTTTTAGCCTTCGTGTTGTCCGCAACGATCAAGTCGGTCGTTCCTTCGTATTTGACCTTACCGAGGTAACGCCAACGAGCCGTCAGGGCCCACCAGCTACCGGAATCATAAGTACCGGTGGCGGTGTGGCGCCATTCCGGATTCGGATAGCAGCGCGGGCTGATCACACCCTTGCAGTCGAAGGCTGAATCCGCCTGATCCGGGATCGGAGTCGTTTCCTTCTTCAGCGTATAGGTGCCGATCATGTCGAAGTTCCAGTTGTCACCCAACTGCCACGCCCATGCCAGGTCGACACCGGACCACTTCTGCGTACCGATGTTCTGGTTGGTACTCGTGACGAAACCTGACTGACCCAGCCACAACGTGCCGCCGTTTCCGCGGCTGATGTTGTCGCAAAGGGGTGAGGCGCCGTTCTCGGCACACTGGGTAAGGCTGGTCTCGGCAAAGACGTTAGAGATCGTGTCTTTGATCTTGATCTGCCACCAGTCAACTGAGAACTGCATCGTTTCCGTCGGATTTACAACCACGCCAACCGTATAGGTGTCGGCTTTCTCAGGTTGCAGGAGGGGGTTACCACCGTAAAGGGCGTTGTACTGACCCGCCGGGCTGGCGCTGATGTTGCCGTACTGACCGGGCAACACGCCGGTGTTGGCGCACTGCGCTTCAGAGTAAACCGGGTTTGCAGTTGCGCAGGGATCAACACCTGACCACAGACCAATATTCTGAACGGAGAACAGCTCGGCAACACTCGGCGCACGAACGGCGCGGTTGTAGCCGGTGCGGAACCGGAAGGCGTCAACGACCTGCCAGTCCAGGCCAACACGGTAGGTGCTGTTGGAACCGGTGGTGTTGTAATCAGCCCAGCGATAAGCGAGGTCGAGGCTCATGTTCTGTGCGAACGCTGCATCAGCCAATAACGGAACATTGGCTTCAGCGAAGAGCTGCTTGGACCGGATGGTACCGGCAACACTGGGTTGCGGTCCGCCCTGGCCGAGAAGCAGGCCCAGTTCGTACAGCGTGTCAGACTTGGTGTCGTATTTCTGCTGCAGCCACTGGAAACCACCCGCAACCATGATGTTGCCGGCCGAGAATCCAAAACCGCTGTCACCCGTGACGACTGCTTCGAACGCATCCAGTTTACTGACGTTAGCACGGATAGCTGTGCCGCCCATTGCCGCTGCAGCCTCAGGAGTTACACCCTGGTAGGTGAACACCTGGTAAGGAATACAGGTGGGATCGGGCTCACAAAGCGAGGCGTCGACTGCCTGAGCGATACTTGGGGCCAGGAAGTCGTTGATGTAGGTCGAACTGGATGAAGACTGGGCGTGAAGATAGTTCACATCGTAATCCCAATCGTCATTGATCGCGCCCTTGACGCCGGCCACGATACGGTGACTGTCGTACTTCAGCACGTCAGAACGCGGGCCGCCTTCGACATTACGCTTACCGATGTAGATGCCGAGGCGATCTTCACCCGGGAACAGTTCGGCAAGTGAATCCCTGAAAGGCTGCGGGAAGTAGGCATTGTCCACCGGCAGGTCGTACGCTTCGAAGAAAAAGGTACCTGACTCGGCAATCTGGCCGCGCGTTTCGTTACTGGCCATCATGACTTCTGCGTAGGCAACAGCATTCTCGTTGATTTCGAAATCAACGAAGGCGCCTGCTGTCCACTGCGTCTGCGGACGCATGTAGAAGTTGATCGGGTTGTAGTTGTAGATGGTGGTGCTGCCGAGCGTTCCGTCCGGCTGCAGGCCCACGTACTGCCCGCTGGCTCCGTCCAGTTCGCCATCATCGCCAAATGAATAGATGGCAAAGTTGGGGACGACCGCGTTGCCTGAACCACCGCAAGAATTACCGGCAGCGTTCAGGGCGCAGCTTGAGTAGTCACGCTCACCCTGCAGCAGTCCGTCGTTCTGGCGCCAGGTTGCGAAAACCGTGGCATTGCCTCGGCCGTCTGCGAAGTCGCCGCCTGCCGCAATTTCGATGTTGTAGGCTTTGCCGTCGAAGCTGCTGCCTGTCGGGTATTCGAAGCCTCTCTCATCCATCAATCCCTGGATGTATTTGTTACCGTTCTTGTGCTGGTAACCACTGTAACCGGCGCTGAATTCAACACCGTTCATGCGGCGCATGATGAAGTTCACAACACCCGCGACGGCGTCGGCGCCGTAAGTCGCTGATGCACCACCGGTGAGCACTTCAACCCGCTCGATCATCATGGTGGGAATTTGGTTGACGTCAACCGATTCGGTCGAGACGCCGCCGTTTTGCATGCGGCGGCCGTTCAACAGAACCAGGGTGCGGTTCGTGCCGAGACCACGCAAATCAATCGAGGCTGTACCCGTTGCGCCGTTGGAATCGAATGCTGTGTTTGACGCTTCAATCTGCGGCAGGTTGTTGAGTACGTCCTCAACACGGGTGAGGCCGTAAGAACTGATGTCTTCCATGCCAACCACGGTAACCGGACTGACTTGTCCGAAACCGTCTTCGCTGATAAGGCGGGAACCCGTAACGATTACTTCTTCGAGTACTTCGCTGCTGTCATCCGCGGTTTGCTGGTCTTGGGCCAACGCAGCGCCCGGGATCATCATGAATGATGTAAGCCCGAGAGCCGCAGACACCGAAAGACTTAGGTGCTTTTTGCGATACATGGTAAATCTCCTGTTTGTGCTATATTTTGATAGATTCGCCGGGGGGTATTTTGAACGTGACAAAAACCACCAATCCAACCCTTCCATGGCGAATCCAGAGGACTTATACCTTAAAACGATGTTGTCCAGTCGTTAAATTTACATTAATTTAACGGAAAAAGCACTATTTATTGATTTATTTCTAGCGGCTTAAAACAGAACCTAAACTACTTTCTGGCTCGGTATTCAGATGAAAAAACAGATACTCGTTTTGCTGGCCGGCATGATGCTGATTTTTTGTTCCAGCGAAGTGCTTGCGGGCGGAAAACTGAAGGGTCCAATTCGCATCACGAGCATAGCACTTGGATATGACCTTCAATACTGGATTTACCTGCCCAAAAAGGCCAGGAAACCGCTCCCCGAACTCTATATTACCGATGGCCAGGTATACCTGGGCGAGGGAAACCTGGTGGAATTGCTGGACCAGGAAATTGAAAATGGCAGAATCGCACCTTTTGCGGCTATTTTCGTCGATAGCCGGGATCCCGACTTCCTGCATGAAACCCGCCGTAATAACGAGTTCATGTGCAAGGTTGACTACGGAAAATTCTTTATCGGTGAACTGATGCCGGAAATCTCCAGGCGCTGGACCGGCGCCGATCCCACCACCCACCGGGGGCTGATGGGGGCCTCGTTCGGGGCCATCAACAGCGCCTGTTTCGGCATTATGTTGCCGGGCGTATTCCAGGTACTGATCATGCATTCACCGGGAAGTGACAAGCATGTTGCAGTGGTAGAAGAACTCTACCGGGAAAAGCCACGCAGCCCATCCTCCATTTTCATATCCCATGGCGGTCCGCAGGACAACGCGGCCGCAAACCGGCGGTTCGTGGAAACACTGCGCAAAAAAGACTATCCGATCCGTTACGTGACAAACAACGGCGGCCACGACTGGGATAACTGGCGCCCTCTGCTGGACGACAGCCTGCGTGCTTTCGCAGGTCTGCGGGCTGAGGATGAAATCAAACAGGATTAATTCAGGCCGTACCCTGTATCCTGCACCCTGCATTTGAACTCCTAGGAATCATCCCGATGAATCAGCTCGAAAATGTGAATGTTGGCATGAAGCACCTTTTTGAAGGGCGGGTGCAGGAGGCAGCACGAATCAGTTCTCAGTTGCTGACAGAGGCGCCGGACGAAGCTCTGGTTCATTTTCTGGCGTGTGAAGTCGCCATTGCCCAGAACCTGGCCGGCCAGGCGCTGGATCATATAAACCGTGCTGTTGACCTGGACCCGCAGGAGCCGGAGCTGCGTTTGAAACAGGCTGACGTCGAATTGATTCACCGCCAGGGGCTGCGGGCGCAGGCAATCGCATCCGAGGTTGCGGCCCGCTTACCCGATAACGTGCAGGTTCAACTGGCCGCGGCGCGAATCTTTACCAGGTGCGGCAACCATGCCGGCGCCGAGGCCTACCTTCTGAATGCTGGCGCAAAAGATCGAAAAAATCCGAGATTCCTGTTCGACTATTCAACCAACCAGTTTTTCCTGGGTAAAACCGCCGAGGCCGAGAAGGCCATCGCGGACTTTCTGGACCTGGGTTTGCCGTCGAGCGGGCGCAAACTGCTGCTGAGGTCACAGCTGAAGAAACAGACTCCGACGGACAATCACGTTGCAGGGCTGAAAAATTACCTGGCGCAGCCGCTGCCGAAAAGGGAGGCAGTAAACTGCTATTACGCTCTGGCCAAGGAACTGGAAGACCTCGGCGAATTTTCGCAATCATTCGAAGCGCTGAGGTCAGGAGCGTCAACCCAGAGACAGCTTGTGAATTTCAACCTGGCCGGTGAATTGAAAAATATCGAGGACATCATCGAGACATTTCAGTCAGCAAACTTTGCCTCAATTCCGGATTCAAATGTGCAGGATGCCCCCGTCTTCATCGTTGGTATGCCGCGCACGGGCACCACGCTGGTGGCGCGCATTGTCAGCAGGCACGGAGGTGTCAAATCGGCAGAAGAGTCCAACGATTTCACGTTCGCTTTCAGTTCCGTCATCAACAATTACATCAGCGCCAACCCGGGCAAAAATTTAACTCCATTGAGTGCTGCACTTGAGGTGGACTACGGAGAGATAGCCGCCGGGTACCTCGGCCATATGAGGGGAATGCTGGGCGAGGCGAAGTGTTACATGGACAAAACGCCTTTCAATTTCCTGTATTGCGGCTTGATCAGGAAAGCCTTTCCGAAGGCTCGGATACTACACCTGGTTCGTAACCCGATGGATACCTGCTACGCCGTGTTCAAAACACTTTTCAACCAGGCCTATTACTATTCCTACAACCTGGAAGAGCTTGCCGGCTATTACATCGGGTACCGGAAACTGATGGATCACTGGCACAACCTGATGCCCGGCGCGATCCTGGACGTTTCATATGAGGAATTGGTTTCAAATCCAGAGGATGTTTCAAAACAGATTGCCGCCTACATAGGCTTCGACTGGTCCGAAGATCTGCACGAAATAGAAGATTCCGCAGAACCGTGTTCGACGGCCAGCGCAGCTCAGGTGAGGGCGCCCATCCACACGAGTTCGGTTGGCCTCTGGCGGAGATTCGAAGCGGAACTTGCGCCGGTGAGCCAAAAGCTCTCAGCCGCAAATCTGTTGGGTTGAGCCCCTGGCGCAATCCGGCTGAAGACGCCGGCAAAGAACGTCACTGAGTGCCGAATCAGAGGATATAGCGGCTGAGGTCTTCGTTGCCGGCCAGCTCATTGAGGTGTTCATCGACATAAGCACCGTCGATCACGAACGCATCCCCCGACCGGTCCGGCGCCTCGTATGAAATGGTGTCGAGCAGGCGCTCCAGCACCGTATGAAGACGTCGTGCGCCGATGTTCTCGGTGGACTCGTTGACCTTCCAGGATATTTCCGCGACACGCCGGACACCGTCCTTGCTGAACTCCAGCTGGACGCCCTCGGTCTGCATCAGGGCTGAATACTGCTCCGTCAGGGAAGCCTGCGGCTCGGTCAGGATCCGGGTGAAATCCTCAACCTCCAATGCACGCAACTCGACCCGGATCGGCAGGCGGCCCTGCAACTCGGGGATCAGGTCCGAGGGCTTGGACAGGTGAAACGCACCGGAGGCGATGAACAGGATGTGATCGGTCTTTATCATGCCGTAACGGGTCGAGACGGTGCAGCCCTCGACCAGCGGCAGCAGGTCGCGCTGGACCCCTTCACGTGATACGTCCGCGCCGGCATATTCCGAACGCCTGGCCACCTTGTCGAGCTCATCGATGAACACGATGCCGTTTTGCTCGGCGTTTTCGATCGCTTGCTGCTTGATCTCCTCTTCGTTGACCATCCGGGCGGCTTCTTCCTCGATCAGGATGGGAAGGGCGTCTCGAATTTTCATTTTTCGTTTCTGGGTTTTCTGCCCACCCAGGTTCTGGAACATGCCCTGCAGCTGATTGGCCATGTCTTCCATGCCCGGGGGTGTCATGATCTCGACGCCGGCCTGGGCCGACACGTCGAACTCGATATCGCGGTCATCGAGTTCGCCATGCACGAGTTTGTACCTCATTTTTTGGCGTGTCTTGCTGTCGCCCGACTCTTCCGCTTCCGGTTCATTGGCAAAACCGATTCCCGCCGTGGCCTGGGGCCGCGGCAACAGGATATCGACAATGCGGTCGATCGCGGCGTCCTCAGCGAGCGAGCGCACCCGGGCCATGGCCTGCTCGCGGGTCATCTTCACTGACGTGTCCACCATGTCCCGGATAATCGACTCGACGTCTTTTCCCACGTAGCCCACCTCGGTGAACTTGGTTGCTTCCACCTTGATAAACGGCGCGTTTGCCAACTGCGCCAGGCGCCGGGCAATCTCGGTTTTGCCCACGCCGGTGGGGCCGATCATCAGGATGTTCTTGGGCGTGATTTCTGTGCGCAGGCTCTCGTCCACCTGCATTCGCCGCCAGCGATTTCTCAGCGCAATGGCCACTGCGCGCTTGGCGTCGGACTGGCCGATAATGTGTTTGTCCAGTTCCTGGACAATTTCGCGGGGTGTCATTTGGCTCATGGTTTTATTTCAAGCGTTTCGATCGTCAGGTTTGAATTGGTATAGATACAGATATCGCCCGCGATGCCGAGCGCCTGCCGGGTAATTTCCTCGGCATCCAGATCGGTGTTGTTGATCAGGGCCAGCGCCGCGGCCTGCGCAAACGGGCCGCCGGAGCCGATCGCGATCAAACCGTGTTCCGGCTGGATCACGTCACCGGTGCCCGAGATCAGCAGCGAATCGTTTTCATCAGCGATCGCCAGCAGGGCTTCCAGGCGCCGCAGCGCCCGGTCCGTGCGCCAGTCCTTGGCCATTTCCACGGCCGCGCGAACCAAGTGGCCGGAATGCTTTTCCAGCTTGCCTTCGAACCGTTCGAACAGTGTGAAAGCATCGGCGGTGGCGCCGGCAAATCCCGCGATGACCCGGTCTTTGTAAAGCCTGCGCACTTTGCGCGCATTGGCTTTCATGACGGTGTTGCCCAGCGTGACCTGCCCGTCGCCGCCCATGACAACCAGGTTGCCCCGCCGGACTGAACAGATCGTGGTGCCCCGGTAGTTTTCCACTTTTGGCTCCTTAGATTTGCATGCACGGAAAGTGGGGATAGCATATGGTTAATGCAAGGTTTCACTGCGGAGAACGGTCCACGCCCATGATCAGCGAATTTTTCATTGCCCTGGTGAAGGCCGGCTTGCCGGTCGGGCTGGCCAGCTACGGCCTGGTCTGGTGGGCGCTCAGAAACGACTATCTTTCCCCGGCCGGCACGATCAAGAGCTTTGAGCAAGAAGCGAAAAAGCGCAGAAAGGATAAAAACCGGAAGAAGGAAGGCGATACCCTGCACCGAAAATGGCTGGCTTTTGGCGGCGGTTTTTACGGCGTGGTGGGATTGCTGACGTACGCCCTGGTCGAGTTACGGGAGATCCGCGATTTCGTAGCCCAACTTGGCGGTTTTATGGAGCTCATCAGGAATATCTCGTTCGACCTCTTTGTCGAGCTGTTCATCGACGCGCTGCAGAATTTCATCGTGGCTATTGCCTGGCCGGCTTTCTGGTTGGGCGAGATCCGGAGTAATCACATCTGGATATGGTTTCTGGTGGCGTACGGCGCCTACTGGGCGGGCACCCAGTTGGCGCTCCGGCAGTCGGGAATCGCAGGTGAATCCACCGACTGACAGCCGACGGCTCGAAATTTAATCGTATTGGTCTATGCTGATACTGTCTGCTTTCTGCAGCGCGAATCGAAAGAGGGAGAAAAATAATGTCGCTTGCAAAAAAATCAGTTGCTGAATTTATCGGCACTTTCTGGCTGGTTCTGGGAGGTTGCGGTTCGGCGGTCATTGCCGCCGGGTATCCGGAGCTTGGAATCGGCTTTGTCGGGGTGTCACTGGCATTCGGTCTGACCGTGCTCACCATGGCGTTCGCCATCGGACATATTTCGGGCTGCCACCTCAATCCCGCGGTTTCGGTGGGCCTCGCGGTTGCCGGGCGGTTCAAGTTCGCCGAACTTCCGGCATACGTCATTTCCCAGGTGCTGGGGGCGATCGCGGCTGCTGCATTGCTGGCTTGGATTGCAAGCGGCGCGCCTGGATTCGACCTGGCCGGCGGCCTGGCGTCAAACGGCTACGGCGACCACTCCCCCGGCGGATATTCGATCGAGGCCGGATTTGTTACCGAAGTGGTTATGACTCTTATGTTCCTGATCATTATCCTGGGTGCGACCGATAAACGAGCTCCGGCCGGATTCGCGCCGATAGCCATCGGGTTGGGTCTGACGCTGATCCACCTGATCAGCATTCCGGTAACGAACACTTCGGTGAACCCGGCGCGCAGCACCGGACCCGCCGTGATCGTCGGTGGCTGGGCTATCGCGCAGTTATGGATGTTCTGGGTGGCGCCGATCATCGGCGCGGCGGTTGCCGGGCTGGTTTACCGCTGGTTCGAGGAATAACCGGACTGTAGGTTAAGCCATCAGTTGATCGTCATGGGTGGGTACGACCCCTCTTCCACTCAGGCCTGGCATCCGGTCGCTCCGGGGCACCAAGTCTGATCGGGATCAGGTTTTTTTCTTTGCGCGAGGATGGGCCTTGTCGTAGACGCTGGCGAGGTGTTGGAAATTGAGGTGGGTGTATACCTGGGTAGTGGCAATGTCGGCGTGGCCGAGCAGCTCCTGCACCGCCCTGAGGTCGCCCGATGATTCCAGCATATGGCTGGCGAAGCTATGCCTTAGCAGGTGTGGATACACTTGCTGGGGCAGGCCCTGACGGCGCGCCCAGTACCTTATCCTGTCCTGGATATTGCGTGTGGAGATCGGTTTTCCGCGGTTGCTTACAAAGATATGCGGTTCATTGAATCCGGCGAAATTTCCCCGCGCCCTGCGCCATTTTTCAAGCGCAGCGGCGGCATAGCTGCCGACCGGAACAACCCGGGTTTTATTGCCCTTGCCGGTCACGGTTATCAGTCCCGAAGCGGGGTCAATCTGATCCCACCTGAGTCCGGCGAGCTCGGACAGCCGCAGGCCCGAGGAATAAAACAGCTCCATCATCGCCTTGTCTCGAATGGCCAGAGGCGTTACTTCCTTGATGTCCAGTAGCTGGGTCACTGCTTCGGGGTCGAGTGTTGCCGGCAATTTTTTTGGCGCTTTGGGCGCCCTCACTGCGATTGCCGGATTGTGGTCGCAACGGCCCTCTTTCATCTGCCAGCGGTAAAAACTGCGAATAGCGGACAATAGCCGTTGCAGGCTGCGCGAGCCGAGGCCCTGCCGGTGAAGTCTTGCGACCAGCCCGCGTACGTGATGCTCATTGACCGCTTGCGGATCGTCGATTTGAAGGCGCCCCAGCTCCTGGCCGAAAAGATCGAGATCGCGCTGGTATGCGGCGCGCGTCCTTGGCGACAGGCCGCGCTCGTGATGAAGATAGTCCAGAAATTTTGTTACTTGCCGCATGATGCCGAAGCATACACCGGATTCAGGCGGAGCGGCGTTGAACCTCGGGCTCGTCGTCCGCCAGGGTCACGGCAATCACATTGGCCAGCAAGTCCAGGAACAAGGTGCCCATGCCCGGATAGAACCGCGCTGGGTCACTGCTGCCGATAGCCATCATGCCGTGAACTCCGCTGTCTCCCAGTGGGACCAGCGCGGCGGACTGCACCCAGCGTGCTTTGCTGCCAAACAGGAAATTCAATTTGCTTTCGTTGAGCCTGCCGCAGACCGTTTCGCTTTTTTCCAGATAGGGCTGGAACTGCTCCATGGCCGGGTCATCCGGCTCGATTTCGATCACATCCTCACCCGCCTGGGCCGCCGTATCGTGATCGACCAGGTAAATCTGCAGTATGTCTGCATTGAAGTCGTTCAGCAGGCTGTTGCCCAAATGGGAGAAAAACTCCTGCTTCGAACTGATCAGCATAAGATCCAGAGTCAGCTGGTGCAGCCGCGACATCAACTCTTCATTTTCGGATGCAACCTGGATCAACCGCTGGAGTTGGCGGTCCATGTCTTCGTTGCTGGCTCGAAGCTGATCGACCTGGCGTTCAATAAGCGAAGCTGCCACTCCGCTTTGATGGTTGATTTCAAGGGCTTCCAGCACGTCGGGGTTGTTGTCGAGGAAGTCCGGGTGTTTGCGCAGGTAGCTCGCAACAACGCTTTTCAAGGATGTTTTATCGTCACTCATTCAAGGTCCCTCTGAATACGTGTTCAGCCGGCCCCTTCATCGTCAGGGGCTCTCCGTTACCGCGACACTTTATCACAAGATGTCCGCCGGGAAGAATGACATTCACTTCTTCATGTACGCGCCCCGATCGGTGTAACAGGGCGACGGCGGCGCAGGCTCCCGAACCGCATGCCAGGGTTTCCCCGGCACCCCGTTCAACCACCCGAAGATAGATCTTTTTCGGACCGGCCAATTGCGCGAAACCGGTATTGCAGCCTTTCGGAAAAACGTCGTGATGACCGACAAATGCTCCGATCGCAGGAATTTCCGGGCTGTCGATGTCCCTGGTGATCAGCAAAGCGTGCGGGTTTCCCATCGATACGGCGCCAAATTCGAGCACACCCCAGGGCGAGTCCAGGTGGTAGTGGTCATCCTCCGGCTCGAGATTAATCGGGACGCGGGCGGATTCGAACGCCGGCCGGCCCATTTCGACTTCATACTCCCCGTCGCCGCACCGCCGCATCGTAACAACACCGGCCGGGCTCTCCACAGAAAAGGAAGTTCCGCCGGCTTCGCCGTACATTTCGAGGTAAAGACCGATACAGCGCGCACCGTTGCCGCACTGCCCGGCGTTGCTGCCGTCGGCATTCCAGATTTCATAGCGTGCCCGGTGTTGCTGTGATTCCGCATCGCGCAGGACGAGAATCTGATCGCATCCCACCCCGAGGTGGCGGTCTGCGATGCGTGATGCACGTTCAGGGGTGAGCAGGAATTCCTGGTCGCGGGAATCGATCAGCACAAAATCGTTACCTGCTCCGTGCATTTTGTGGAACTTCAACGCCATCGCCGGACCGGACCCTCCGTTTCGTTACGCGGCGAACCGGGGCTAAGGCTGCTAGCGGCCGGTTTCTGAGCCATCATTTTCCTCTTTTTCTTCCTCTGGTGTTTCATCGGAAGCGGCGCTGGTCTGCGCGGGGTCGGCGGTCCCGTTCTTATCGGGAAGATACAGGGGTCCGCGTTGACCGCAAGCGGCCAGTAACAGAATCAGGCAGCTGCAGCAAAGCAGGTTGACGGCTTGTGTTCCAGTTCTTTTCATGGGTGGGTTGAGTGATCCAAGGGCTGATACACTATACGCCATGAATACTCAGGAATCAGCCACCGCACCTCAAGCCGGGCCAGGTCCGGAGTCCAGGCTGGATACAGTCGAAATCGTTACCGGACCGGCGCCGGATGCGGCGGTCATCTGGCTGCATGGCCTGGGTGCGGATGGACATGACTTTGAACCGATCGTTCCGCAACTGCTTTGGCCCGGTGCGCCAGATATCCGATTTGTGTTTCCGCATGCGCCGGTGAGGCCGGTCACGATCAACGGCGGCATGCAAATGCGCGCCTGGTACGACATTGTTGAAATGTCGCTTAACCGTGACCAGGACCAACAGGGCATCGCGCAGAGCATCGAACAGTCAACCGCTCTGATTGAGCGGGAACGCCGGCGCGGTATCGACCCCAGCCGAATTGTCCTCGCCGGATTTTCCCAGGGCGGCGCGATATCAGTGCAAGCGGCGCTGCGTTATCCCGAGACCCTCGCGGGGCTGGTTGCGCTTTCGACCTATTTGTTGAACGACTCAGAGCTGGAAAACAACCGGCATGAGGCCAACCGGGAGTTGCCCGTGTTTGTAGGTCATGGAACCGCTGACCCGATGGTGCCCTGCATGCTGGGAGAACAGGTTACCGGGCGCCTGCGCGGATTGGGCCACGCAGTTGAGTGGCACAGTTATCCGATGATGCATGCGGTCTGTCCCCAGGAAATAAACGACCTGGCAAAGTGGCTGCAGAAGTGCCTGGCCTGAAAAATATGGCCGGGTCACTTGATATCGACCTTGGAGAAAAGTCCATAGGCGTTTACCCGCCGTCTTTTTGCGACTGGCGGCTGTTGCTGGCGGTCATGGTCATTACCGAAGTTTCCGTGTTCCTGGTCGGACTCGGCCATGGCGGCCTTCCGTCCTGGCAATGGTTTTTCGCGGCCAGCCTCTACGCGCAGTGGATGGCCCTGTTTTGCGCTTCCGGGCTCTGTGTCACCAGCGGCTGGACCAGCCGCCTGTCGGTGCGTGGCGCCTGGACCGGAAGTTGGCTGATCGTGATATCCCTTGCACTGGCTTTCAGTTATGCAACCTGGCTTGCGGACCGGTTCGTCGGGCCGCAGCTGATCGATGAGCGGGTGGCGATGTTTGTGTTCAAGAACGCCTTTGCCGTAGCTCTGGTAACGGTGGTTTTCTTTCGCTACCTCGAATTCCGGGCGCGATGGAGGTCTGATTTGATCTCACAGGCAGAGGCCAGGGTGCAGGCGCTGCAGGCGAGAATTCGACCGCATTTTCTGTTCAACAGCCTGAACACTATTGCAAGCCTGATTCCGGATGACCCGGCCAATGCGGAGGCGGCAACGCTGGATCTCGCCGATATTTTCAGGGGCAGCATGCGCCGCGCGGACCAGCTCATTTCCCTGGCCGAAGAACTGCAGCTGGCTCGACAATACCTGGACATGGAGGGGCGGCGGCTGGGTGAGCGGCTCGAGGTTGACTGGCGCGTGAAGGATTTGCCGGCCGGGGCAGCCATACTCCCGCTGACCCTGCAGCCGCTGCTGGAAAATGCAGTTTCACATGGCGTTCAGACCATCCAGGATGGCGGCAAAGTCGCCCTTTACGGGCGTGCCGAGAGTGAACAGGTCGTGATTACCATCAGCAATCCGCTGGCGCCGGAAGGCTCGGACACCAGCGGCCATGGCATGGCTATCCGTAACATTCGGGAGCGTCTGGCTCTCGCATTCGGCTCGCGCGCCAGTTTGCTGACCCATCAGGACAAAGACAGATTTTATGCGGTGTTGAGTTTGCCTTATGTTGAACATACTGATCATTGACGACGAAAAACCGGCCCGCGACCGATTGCATCGGCTGCTGGATGCCCTGCCAAAATACGACGTTGCCGGAGAAGCCGCCAACAGCGCTCAGGCAATTGAATTGATTCGGCAATTGAACCCGGACATTCTGTTGTTGGATATTTCCATGCCGGGTATGGACGGCATGTCCCTGGCCCGTGTGCTGCAGGAAGGCGGGGCGTCGCCGGCCATCATTTTTTGCACGGCTTACCAGGACCAGGCGCTGAATGCGTTCGAAGTGGAAGCGGTTGATTACCTGGTAAAGCCGGTGCGCGGCGAACGGCTGGAAAAAGCCCTGAACAAGGCACAACGCCTTCTGGGCCAGGAAAAAGCACCGCTGGAAGAGCACTATGTTCGCTCCAGCGTTGGCGGGAAAGTGGTGTTGACTCCGGTTCACCGCGTGATCTGCCTGCTTTCGGAAGACAAATACACCACGGTCGTGCACGAAAAAGGTGCGACGGTTATCGACGAATCGCTCACCGAACTGGAGCAGAAGTATCCCGGCATGTTTTTTCGGGTGCACCGCAACGCGCTGGTATCGCGTAAACACCTCAGGGGACTGCAACGGACCAGCGACGGGCAAACCCAGGTGCTTCTGAGCGGCACAGACCGTAAACCAGAGGTGAGCAGGAGAAACATCTCTTCTTTGAGGAAACTCTTGAGCGAAATTTCATGATCGAAAAAATAAGAATTGCGACCAGGAAAAGTGAGCTAGCCCTGTGGCAGGCTAATCATGTCGCCGGACTGCTCCGGGACCGTTATCCGGGCCTGACCGTAGAACTGCTTCCGATGGTGACTAAAGGCGACATTATCCTGGATCAGCCGCTGGCCGAAATCGGTGGCAAGGGACTGTTTCTTAAAGAGTTGGAGCGGGCACTGATCAAGGGTAACGCCGACATCGCCGTTCATTCGATGAAGGATGTGCCCGTGGAG
This sequence comes from Lysobacterales bacterium, assembly GCA_013001885.1. Taxonomy (GTDB): domain Bacteria; phylum Pseudomonadota; class Gammaproteobacteria; order Xanthomonadales; family SZUA-36; genus JAHEFT01. The sequence goes on along the minus strand of JABDLD010000093.1, from coordinate 34,428 downwards.
CAGGTCCCTGGATTGACCGTGGACGTTATGCTGGAACGCGCGAACCCGTTCGACGCTTTGCTCAGCCGGGACGGCGTTCGGCTGGCTGCACTCGAGGCCGGTTCCCGTGTCGGCACCAGCAGCCTGCGGCGTCAGTGCCAGTTGCGGGCGACCAGGCCGGACCTGGCCGTTATGGATCTCAGGGGTAATGTGAACACCCGGATTCGTAAATTACAGGAGGGCGAATATGCCGCCATCATCCTTGCGTGCGCGGGACTGGAACGCCTCGGAATGGATTCATTGATCACCGAGACACTCGAGCCTCCGAACTGGCTACCCGCCGCTACCCAGGGGACCATTGGCATCCAATGCAGGGATGATGATCGCGCGGTGATCGACCTGATCGAACCATTGAAAGATCGGGATGCGGTGATCCGTACCCGGGCGGAGCGTGCGGTGGCGACCGCATTACACGGGAGTTGCCAGGTGCCATTGGCGGTTTACGCCGATCTGCACGAAGGGCAGATCCGTATCTCCAGCCTGGTTGGAATGCCCGACGGCAGTGACATCATCCGGGCCGATTTATCCGGCGAAGTGGCTGAGGTGGACAGGCTTTCCGCCGAGGTTGCCGACGAACTTCTCGGCCAGGGCGCAGCCCGGATCATAGCGTCCCTGGGATGAGTTTTACACACGTCTTCATATCCAGGCCGCGCAGAGAGTCGGAAGAACTGGCGGCCATGTTGAACACGATCGGACTCCAGACCGTTGTGCAGCCGGCATTCAGTTATTTTCCGGTGGATGCGCGGGCCGCGCAGAAAGAAATGTTCGATGAGATCGACATGGCCGGTTCGGGGTCGCTGGTAGTCTTCACCAGTCCGCGCTCTGTCGCCCACGGCCTGGCCCAGTTGCCGGATTCGGTACGCTTCAATGCGAGGATCGCTGCCATCGGGCCCGCCACAGCAAAGGCGCTGGGTGACGCAGGCATCAGGGTCAGCGTCATTCCAAAAAATGGCTATACCAGCGAGGCGCTGCTGAAGACCCTCGCGGAGGAGGGCTCATCTGCGGTAGCGGGCCATCCGTTCGCTTTCATTATTGCGGCGGCCGGCGGCCGTAAGAAACTGTTTGAAGGGCTGGGTAAGCAGGGTTGGCAACCCAGGCTGGTTATAGCCTATCGTTCGGAACCCGCCGTTTTGGACAAACAGTCCCTGGGCAGGCTGGGCGAGGCCTCTGGCGTACTTTCCGTCTGGACCAGCGCTAACGCGATGAAGGCTTTGTCACAGCGGTTGCCGCCAGCCACGTGGTTTCAGATTTGCCGCTATGACTGGTTGGTAATTTCAGACCGGCTCAAACGCCTGGCTCGCGCTTACGGACCGCCCGAAATTCATCTCGCCGCCGGTCCTGGAAACCGCGAGTTGTTTTTGGCCATTCGCAACCTGAGCTGATACCGAACAAAACATCGGGCAATAAAGGATGAACTGTCCAGCGCTTTTGGTTAGCATCAGGAATCAATAACTAAACCACAGGATTTTAACGGTGAACACCGAAATGTCCGGGAACGAGTCTGAAATGCCTGAAAACTCTGATACGCCGGAGCGACAGGAGGCCAGCAGCGAGGGAATGCCGGCTGAAAAAGAGCGGCCTCGCGGCCGGTCGCGATTGGCTTTTTTCGCTTTTCTTTTCTCGCTGGCCGCGTTGGCCGGCACCGCCTGGATGTGGTGGCAGGACCAGTCATCCCTGGGGCTGGAAGAAGAGCGCATGTTCGAGGAAATGGCGCGCCTGGATGGGCGCGACAGCGAACTGTCGCTCAAGTTAAGCGAAGTCCGCGATGAGCTTGCCCGTCTCAATACCGGTGATGTAAGCGCCGAATGGCAGGCCCTGCAAGACCGCCTGCAGGCCGACCGTGCAAAAATGGAGCAAGTCGAGAAAGCGCTCGACGAACAGATGTCGCTGGCCCGCTCGCTGCAGGCCGCCGCCGATTCGGTGAACGGCCGAATGCTGGCAGCTGAAGCCGCACTGACTGGGATGTCGACCCGTGAACTGGACGCCGGTGGCGAACTGGATCTCGCGGAGGTGGATTACCTGCTCAGGCTGGCGAACGAACGCCTGAAGCTTTTTACTGATCCTGTGGGCGCCGACCAGGCGCTTGAGGTCGCTGACACGCACCTCGCGGCGCTCGATAATCCCATGTATACGGGTGTGAGACAGGATATCGCAGCAGCTCGGAGAAACCTTGCAGCGGTTGATATACCGGACTACCTGGATCTGGCTTCCCAACTGGATTCCATACAACAGCGGATAGCGCAGCTGCCGTTCAAATCCAGCGATCCGCAAAAACAGGACGGATCAGCGGCCGCCGCTGATGGCTGGTGGGAAAAAGTCAAAGGCGTTTTTTCAAATCTCGTGACGATCAGGCGAAGCACTGACGAGGAAAACGCGAGAATCAGCCTGCAGGACAAGGACTTCATCCGCCAACGCCTGTGGCTGCAGCTTGAAATTGCACACCTGGCCTTGATGCGCAGAGATCAGAAGGCTTTCACAATCGCTCTTGAAAGAGTCAGGGAGTCGCTTGTCACCTGGTTTGATCCGGCCGACAGCAGCGTTCAGTCCGTCAGTGACCAACTGGACGCCCTTGACGCAATCAAGGTCAGGGCAGACGTTCCGGACATCACTGCACCGTGGTCGACGCTTCGATTGCTGCGCGCCGGGCAGTCCCGGCCTGTGGCCTTGCCGCCAGCCCGGGAGCCTGAACCGGTTGGCGAAGAAATTGAGCCTGTTGTCGAGGAAATTGAGTCCGTTGTCGAGGAAATTGAGCCCGTTGTCGAGGAAGAATCCGGGGCAGAGGAAGAGCAGGGATGAAGAACTCCTTTCTTATTCTGATTGCGCTGGTGCTCGCCTTGCTGGCCGCCGCTGTTGCCCCGGTTTTCAAAGCAGATCCGGGCATGGTGCAGATTCACTTCCGTGGCTGGACGGTCGAAACCAGTATGTTGATCCTGATCCTTTCTGTTTTGGCGGTGTGGCTGATCGTGTGGGTGGTGGTCAGGCTGTGGAAAATTCCAACCGAAACGGCGCAACGGATTCGCGAACGGCGTTCCCTGGCGCAGCTCGAGAAAGGCCTGCTCGCTTTGACCGAGGGTGACTGGAGCACGGCCGAAAAAGCCCTGCAAAAATCCGCAAGTGCCCACGGGCGCACGACCGCGCGTTACCTAGCGGCGGCCGAGGCGGCTGATGGCCAGGACGCCGGGGACCGGGCTGACTGGTATCTGGAACAGGCGGATACCCGCAACCGCAAACAAAAATTTCTGGTAGACCTCACACGTTCTCGTATCCTCACTCAAAATGGTCATTATGAGGAAGCGAGGGAGGTGCTCCAGACGTTGGCGCGGACACGTAAGCGTCATCCCCAGGTACTGGAAATGCTGGCGCGCTGCTACCGTGAGCTTGGAGAATGGGACGCCTTAGTCAAGCTGCTGCCCGCGATGCAGAAAGCGAAGGTAATCGACGAGCAGGAAGCAGAAGAACTGCGTCGGGTCGCGGCGATGGGCGAAATCAATCGCTGTAATGACAAAGAAGATCTGCAGGCCGGCTGGCGGGCGTTGCCTAAAGCCATGCAAAAGACTACCGAAGTGATCCGGGCGTATACCGACAAGGCGGTTTTAATCGGAGCGCCAGAACTCACCGAGGATGTTATCCGGTCGCGATTGAAAAGCGAGTGGATTCCGATGTTGCTCATTCCCTATGGTGAACCCGGGCCTGACGACGCATCAAAACGCCTGAAGCAATGTGAGAAATGGTTGCTTACCCACACGGACGACTCCCTTTTGCATCTCACTCTCGGCCGATTGTGCGCCAGGGAAGAGTTGTGGGGTAAAGCACGACATCACATGATTCGAAGCCTGGAACTGGAACCGACGGTCGCCGGTTATGACTCACTGGGCCAGCTGCTGGAACGCAAGGGTGAGCTGGAAATCGCAATGGCCTGCTTCCGCAACGCATTGCGCATGAACCAGGGTAAGGAACCCAAGCCGCTGCCGGGCGAGACGGCCAGGCTGGAAGCACCGCAAACGCCGGAGACCGAATAGGGCTTTGGCAACCCTAATGCGGTCGGGCCAGTACCCGGACCGGCACATCAAGCCCAAATTCAAACGAGTCGTAGAATAACCGGTCTTCGGGCACCCCATGGCTCAAAAATTCAGCTTTGGCGGTTTCAATCATCGCCGGCGGCCCGCTCATGTACACGTCGAAAGCTGACAGGTCCGGATGATCGGCGATTACGGCCTCGTGCACGAAACCCGGGAAGTACGCGCCATTGCCCTCATCTCCCGATTCTGAAATCGCCTTTCGATAGTTGATGTTCGGGTGTTCGCGGGCCCAGGCTTCCGGCAATTCGCCGAGATAGAGTTCTGCGTCGGTCCGCGCTCCCCAATACAGGTAAATGGTTCGCCGGTCACCGTGCTCGATCAGGTTTTCGATCATCGATTTGAGCGGTGCAAAGCCGGTTCCGCCGCCCATCATGATCATGGGCCGCTCCGACATGTCGTTACGCACGAAAAAATTCCCCTGCGGGCCTTCGAGCCGCAGGATGTCACGTTCTTTCAGTTCGTCGAACACGTAGCCTGTGAAGTCACCGCCCTCGACGTGCCGGATGTGCAATTCAATTTCACTCTCCAGCGAAGGACTGCTGGCGATTGAAAATGCGCGCCGTTTACCGCCCGTCAGCAATACATCGACGTATTGACCCGCCAGGAACTGCAGACGCTGGGCGGCGGGCAGCCTCAATTGCAGGCGCATAACATTATCCGCCAGCCGGGTTTTTTCCAGCACCCGTGCAGGCAGCATCCGAACCTGGATGTCGCGCACGGCCTCGATTTCCCGTACGCGAATCGTCAGGTCTTCGAGCGGTTCAGCCTGACACATCAGCGCGTAACCCTCGGCATGGTCGCTTTTTTCCAGGGCCAAAGGGGGGTGAAAAGGGTAATGCACCTCTCCGGATTCAATCAGGCCCTTGCAACTGCCGCAGGTGCCGTTTTTGCAGGAATAAGGCAGCATCACACCCTGCCGCAGGGCGGCGACCAGTATGTTTTCTCCCTCCCTGACGCGGAAGGTTTTTTTGTTTCCGGCTATCGTGACTTTGAATTCCTTCACGCTTTTCTCCCGTTAAGGCCGGACATTTTCACCGATTACACCCCGCTGTGGTAGGCTTGCGCCGATTTCTTTTCATTTTGGCGGTCGTTTGAACACTTATATCAGCCAGGCTCCGGTGAGCCTGGAGCAGATGAATCAGCGAATTCAGGGCGGTATAGAGAAGGTCCTTGGTATCAAGGTCATTGCTGTCGGCCCCGATTTCATTTGTGGCGAAATGCCGGTGGATGAGCGCACACACCAGCCGTTCGGGGTGCTGCATGGCGGCGCTTCGATCGTGCTGGCTGAAACGCTGGGAAGCTGGGCGTCCTACCTCATCTCCTGCGATGATCCTGAAGCCCGGGTAGCCGGGATTGAAGTCAGCGGAAGTCACGTGTGGACGGTCAGATCGGGCACCGTAACCGGTATAGCCCGCCCCGTCCGGTTGGGCAGAAGCCTACATTTCTGGCGAATAGACATCCGAGACGACGAAAATAACCTGTGCTGCGCAGCCAAACTGACGGTAAAAGTTGGAAGCGGCAGAAATCCTGGCGGCTGATCGGGTTTTAAGACGATGAATCTGCCGGGTTTTTTCAGACTTGCTTACCGTCTACCCCTATTGTTGCTGCACTTATTGATCAGTACGCCGGTAGCGGTGGTTTGCCAGGGCACCATCGGCAGGTCACTGCAACTGGGAGGTCAGCCGCTGGCCGAAATTTTATCCTGTTGGTGGTGTAGGGTGAACTGCCGAATTTTTGGCATCAGGCGAAGGCTTTCCGGTGAGTTCAAGCCGGGCGCGCAGCTGGTGGTCGCCAATCACATTTCCTGGATCGACATCGCGGTGTTGCACAGCTTCACCGCCCTGGGATTCGTGGCCAAGGCGGAAATTGACGGCTGGCCCCTTCTCGGTCTGCTGGCCAGGGCCGGCGGATCGGTTTTTCACCAACGTGGCAGTCATGATTCGGCAAGCGGGGTGGCGGCCGTCATGACCGAACGCCTGCAGGAAAACCGCAAGGTGGCTATTTTCCCTGAAGGCGGCATATTGCCGGGTGAAGGGATAAAGTACTTTCATGCCCGATTGTTTGCAGCCCCGATCCAGGCCGGAACTCCGGTGCAGCCGGCAATGATCCGGTATGTTCGAGACGGCTCTCGCTATGACGATATTACTTTTTTTCCGGGCGAACATTTCCTGGCCAACTTCACCCGCCTGTTGATGCAGAGGGCGTGCGTGGCAGATGTGCACATATTGCCGTTGATCGATGTCGAAGGGAAGCAGCGGAGGCACCTGGCCGGAGAGGCAGAAAAAACTGTCCGGGCGGCTTACGAATCGGATTTGCGAGATGAGTAAAACTTTCTCCGAATTCAAACCTCCACTGGGATTGCGCAGCGGGCATGTCCAGTCCCTGATCAGCAGTAGCGCCATTCGCCGGCGTGTGGTGCTGCGCCGGTCCAGGGCGATCCGGCAGAATGCCGAGGTCTGGACACTGGACGGGGGCGAAGGCATCCGCTTACAGGGCCTGTATTCGAAACAACCGGCGAAGAGCAGGGGACTGGTGGTGTTGCTGCATGGCTGGGAGGGCAGCGTCAATTCGAACTATGTGCTGGGTAACAGCGCCCGTCTGTACCAGGCAGGCTTTGACATTTTTCGGCTGAATTTCAGGGATCATGGCGATACCCATCACCTTAACCACGAAATTTTTCACTCCTGCCGGCTGGACGAAGTGGTGTGCGCGCTGCGCGATCTGCAGAATCGGCTGGAAGCCAGCAGATGGTTTCTTGCCGGTTATTCACTGGGCGGAAACTTCGCGATGCGCGTTGCGCTGAGATCCCAACTGGACGGCGTGGATATCAGCCACATCGTTGCGGTCTGCCCGGTGATCAACCCGGCCAACGCCATGCTGTCGATGGAGCAGGGCATTCGCTTCTACGAGGTTTACTTTGAACGTAAATGGTCGCGCTCTCTGCGTATCAAAAAGGCGGCTTTTCCCGATCTATACGGGCAGGAGAGCTGGCACGACATCAAGGGCCTGAGAGAGCGCACACATTACCTGGCTACGCGTCACGCCGGCTTCGACAGCGCCGATGAGTATTTCGAAGGTTATTCCATTGCCGACGGCCGTTTGGCGCCGCTCGAAGTGCCCTCCACCATCCTGACCAGTGCGGACGACCCGGTGGTCCCGGTTTCTGATTTTGCCGACTTGCCGACCAACCCAAACCTGGAGTTGATTGTGACAAAACACGGTGGCCACTGCGGCTTCCTGAAAAACTGGAAACTGGAGAGCATGGCGGAAGACCTGCTGGAAAAACGCTTTTTGGATGCCGCCTCGATCTGACGGCTGTACCAATGAATAAGCGTTTCAGAAAGACTGGTTGGCTTCACTCACTCCGGACCGTTCTCCGCCGGCAACGCCCCGCTCAACCTGGGCTCAAGCCGCGTGCCCGGATTGTTCTGGAACAGCCAGTTGAGGGCATTATCCAACTCGGTACCGTAGTATTTCTCAACCCGAACGTAGGCCTTTTCCCGCGTTGCAGTGCTGAATGCCTGACCGGTGTTTTTCGCGTCGCTGAAGCGATGGTCACCTGTTGCAATGTCATCAATCTGACTCGCTTGAATGCCAAGTTGCAGAAACCGGTTGGCTGATTGCAGTGTATTTCGGGGGTCGTCGATCAAGCGTTCGCCATAGACAGAGGCCATCCTGTTTGCGGCTGAAAATTGCTGCAATGCCTGTTCGGCCTGCTCGATCTGCAGCCGCCAAAGGGTAAGTATGACCTTGATGTCGGTCATGTGAATCGTATCGGACAACCTGAGATTCGCCAGGTGCGGAAAATCGCAACGCGTCAGGTCAAACATGGCCCTGACCGTAAATTTGGCTTCTTCACCCTTTTTCAACGTCGACAAAAGGAAATTCCGCGCGTCGGTGTAGAGCATCAGGGACCTGCCGGTGCCCGTGATCTGCAACAGCTCGGAGATAATATTATTGACTGAATTGATCGGCTTGATCACGAGTTTCCCGGCCGGGCCGGCGTGTTTTCCCAGCAACTGCAGGGCGAGCCTGGGCCAGTCGCGATGATCGAGCGGGGTCGTTTGGGACCGCCACTGCAGCCTTTTCGCGTTGGCTGCATCCAGCAGCAGTTGCGGCTCCCGCAAACCGATGCTGATCCCATCGACATCCAGGCAGCGCGATATGAAAGTAGACGAGCAAAAAGCGGTGTGAAACACGAAGCGCGGAGGATTGTCCTGCAGTTGGCGGCTGGAGGGGTCAAGCAGCGGAGCCAGCTCAGCGAGCGGTACCGGAATCAGCGGCCGGTCGGAGCCGATGAACTCGCGGCTAAGGGAATTGGCCCGGCGAATCTCGCTTTTCCGTACCGGCAGAAACTCAATATTTTCCGTGCTGAAATTGAATTTGTAAGCCAGGTAGTCCGGACTGTCCAGGTAGTCTTTGGCGGTGGCCGAAGCTGTCATTGCATTTCGTATTTTGAATGAGGCTGCCATACTGGTTCACCCCCGGCGGCATGTCAATTCGCCAGGCGGTACCATGAACGCTTCTGGGCCAAGGGGGTAAACAGTTTCCGCTTGCTGCACAAAAACCATTCGATCTTAATGATGCCCTGCACTCTACCTACCGCAAATGACGTAAAATGGCGTTTTTATTTTTTCTGGTTTGCTCATGAGAATGCTGGCACTTGGCGCCGTTCTGGCTTTTCCCCCCCTGCTGTTGATGGCGGAAACTGAAAACTACTACGAGGGTGTCGACGACTCTTCATCCACACTTTTGCGCCAGTCGCTGCATGAGCTGATCGATGACCACCAGCGCTTTCCATACACTTCTTCACTGACGGACACCTGGGATGTGTTGGAGATGGCAGATCAGAATCCGGACGACGAAGGGCAGGTAATAACGCTTTACCGAAACGCAGGTTTTTCCAAGCGGGGCGGGGGCAACGACTTTTATAATCGCGAACATACCTGGCCCAAGTCCTACGGCTTTCCGGACAACGACAGCACGATCAACTACCCCTATACAGACATGCACGCACTATTCCTGTCTGATACGGACTACAATTTTGCGCGTTCAAACCATCCCTTCGACTACTGCAACGAGAATTGCGAGGAATACCCAACCTCGGATAATGGCGGTCGCGGCGGAACGGGAGGCGGTTACCCGGGAGATTCGAATTGGCAAATCGGCGAGTTCACATACGGCAGTTGGGAAGTGTGGAGCGGTCGCCGGGGAGACGTGGCGCGCGCTTTGATGTACATGGACGTCAGGTACGAAGGCGGTTCGCACACGGGCAGCGGTGCCAGTGAGCCCGACCTGATACTGACAGACGACCGGCAGTTGATCGAAAATTCGCGTACGGGTTTCAACGAAGACACCGGTTACATGGGTATGCTGTCGGTACTGCTGGAGTGGCACCTGCAGGACCCGGTAGACCTGGTGGAGATTCAGCATCACGAGACCGTTGCTTCTTTCCAGGGCAACCGAAATCCGTTCATTGATCACCCCGAATGGGTGTCTTGTGTGTTCGAAGACCAATGCAGCTCGTTCGTTATTAATTCCGGCCTGAATGATGCTTGGTATGACCCCGAAACCAACGGCCAGGGATTTTTCATTATCGTCTGGGAAGACATCCAGTACATGTTTATCGCGTGGTTTACCTACGATACCGAACGGCCGCCAGAAGACGTTAAATCACTATTGGGCGATCCGGGGCACCGCTGGCTGACTGCCCAGGGTCCTTATGCGGGAAACAGTGTGTCCTTTGACATTAATGTAACCAGCGGCGGGATATTCGATTCAGCTTTACCCGCGGCCGGTCCGGCAGAGGTCAAAGGCACAATGCAGGTTTCATTCAGCGACTGCAACGCCGGCATAATTCACTACAGGATTCCTTCGGTTAACCTGGAGGGTGAGGTCTCGATCCAGCGAGTTGCCCTGGACAATGTCGCTTTGTGTGAGCGCTAGGGGTCTTCCTGCTCTTCAGGTGCAACCGGGATTTCTGTGCCCTCCAGCTTGTCCAGGTCCTGGATCGCGATGATGCCGCGAAGGTCGGGCTGTATCGCCTGCTCAGAAGGTCGCTGCTGCTCGGCAGTAACCTGTTCTTCAGCTTGCTCTGAAGACTGCTCGGCGAGCTGCTCCGGGTTTTCGGCCTGCTGAGCCTGCTGTTGTTGCGCTCCCGTGCGGCCGCTCCGCAGAAAATCGAGGGCGCTTTCCGAAACACCGGCGGTGCTGGTTTCATCTTCTGAACTCGAGGAGTTGGGCTCGTAGGGCTGATAAGTGCCGGCTGAGCCTGAGCCGTCGGCTCCCTGGCCACTGTCCTGTCCTTCCTGGCCGCTGCCCTGCTCCCCTCCCTGTTGTCCGCCCTCCTGGCCGGTGGGGTTGCCGGGTCCCGGAACCGGGCCGCGGTAACTGCCGAATGCCGCTGCTTCACGCTTGTGATATTTCTCGATCTGTTCGTCCCAGGCTTCCTGCTCCTGCTCCATCAATTCGGCGTCGGCCTGGGCCGCTGCGGTAGGCTGGTATGGATATTCCTCGAGAGCGTCGGAAGGCTCCCATTCCCCGTTCTCCATGATGACGTCAACCAGTTGGTCGCGAATGTTTTCCCGTGACTCCTCGGGCAGCTTGTCGATCTTTTCGAGATCGCCCGAGGGTGTATAAGTGTTGTCGATGTAGCTGCGGTCGCGCGCCCTGGCGTCCTCCAGTTCCATCTGCCGTCGGTAGGAATCGTCCCGCTGCTCGACCTGGTCACTGGAATCGTCCGCGTCCTCCGCCGGCTCCGCTTCCTGGGCAAGTGCCAACGGCAGCCAGAAGGTTCCCAGCAGGAAAACAAGCAAATTAATACGCATTTTTACCATGCCTCAATTATGCACCAACAAACTGAACGCCCCCTGAAGCAGCCAGCAGGGAAGAAAGCCCGTGCGGTTTTGCCGCAGGCAAAGAAGCGCTGGCTTTCTTCCCTGCTGGTTTCGATCACTGGGGCTCCACCCTACGCACCACTCTAAAACCGGTAAAGTCGTTGCGATCTCCGTTTTTAAGATTAAACCTCGCCGGCAGGCGCACTTCCCGCGAACCGGTGAACCAGGATCCGCCACGCGTCATGCGTGAACTGCAGATTCCGCGCCCCCAGGCGCTTCCGTTCGCCGGCGCATCCAGATAGGAAAGGTTCATGCAGTCCAGTGTCCACTCGGCCACGTTTCCGATCACGTCGTAAACGCCAAACGCATTGGCACGGAACGAACCCACCGGCAGCGTTTCTATGGCGGCCTGGTCGGCGCACTCCTCGTGCTGCCAGCGAAAACCCGATTCGCTGCCGGCGATGTTTCCAAACTGGCAGACGTTCGCGGCGCTGCCGCCCAGCCAGTCACTTTCCTCGCCGGCCCGCGCGATGTATTCCCATTGGCTCTCGCTGGGCAGGCTGTAGGACTGCCCGGTCTTACGGCTCAGCCAGGCGGTAAATTCCTGCGTGTCGTTCCACGAGACCATGATCGCCGGCCGTGAGCTCCGGCCCCAGCCGTTATCGGGCGGACGTGTTTTGCAACCGCCGTCGGCGACGCACTGGTCCCATTGCGCCATCGTGATTTCGAAAACTCCTGCGGCGAACGGTTCGGCGATGGTGACCATTCGCCTGGGAGTTTCCATTTTCAGCGCCAGCGGGGCTGTTTCCTCAGAGCCCTGCCAGAATGAACCGGCCGGCACGACCACCATCGAGGGGCAGTCTTCGCAGTCCCGGAACTTTTTGCCGGGGCGCAGCGTGCGGTCGTCGATCGCTTCCAGCGCCCTGGCTACGTGGCGGCCTGCTGGAAAAGCGGCAACGTAAGACTTGTAAGCGTCGATGGTATCGAGCTTGCCGGCGGCCTCGAAGGCGCGGGTATCGTCGCGTTCAGCCTGGATCTGCCGCCGCAGCGTGCGCGCCTCGTCGTCGTGCCGCCCACCCGCCCAGTCGGACAGGTATTGATTGATCGCGCCAATGGTGCGATCAGCGCGTGCCTTCTCCCAGGCCTCGTCATCCTGGCGCTCCAGTTCCATCATTTCGCGTTGCGCTGCGTCGGCTGCGAGCCGGAATTCATCCATCAGGATCCTCGCCTCGGCTTCATGTTTTCCCGAGAGGAAGGTATCCATGTAGGCTGCAACCGCAGCCGGGGTATTTTGCTGGCGGGCATATCCCCAGGCCTGGTCGTCCAGCTGTTCGAGATGCATTTCAGCCTGTTCCCGGTGGATGGAGTCCGGGAAATCATGCATGAACAACTGATAGCCATACGCTGTATCCAGTTCCAGCGCAGACTGCCAGCGGGTAGTCTCTTCGGGTGAGGAGACCCTGGTAGGTTCAGCCTGCTGGTCCGTCCCGGCCGATGGCGGAGTCCTTCCGTCCTCTGGGTCGGCCGGCTTTCCGTCCCCGCCGGCAAGCAGGTAAATTACGGCGCTGAGCAGGACGATGCCCAGGATACTGAGCAGGATGATCGGAAGCCACTCCCTTCCTTCCTGCTCTATCGCCGCGTTGCCGGCGCCGGGCCCCGCTGCCGCGGTCCTTCCAAAAACCGGGCGCCAGCCCGCCACGTCCAGGGGACGGGCGGCTGGCTGCAGTCGCAGCCCGCTCTCGATGGCTTTCAAAATGCTGGAATAGGGCTGGGCCGGCACCAGGTTTGCGACGGGCTCCAGCGGGTCGGCTTCTCCTTCTGCGACGGCGCTTTGCCGCTGCGCAGCTGCAACCGGTATCTGCCCGCTGATGCAGCGATAGAGCGTGGCAGCGAGGCCATAAATGTCCGTCCACGGCCCGATAGACCCGTTATGTTCGGACTGCTCAGGTGCCGCGTACCCCTCGCTGCCCAGTTTCCAGCGGGTCGATGCAGCAGCGTCAAGGCGCTGCCCGGCTGCGCCGAAGTCCAACAGTATGGGCTGGCCGGTATCGGTGATATAGATGTTCGCAGGCTTGATGTCCTGGTGAACGAGCCCTTTGCTGTGGATGTATTCCAGCGCGTCCAGCATTGGGCGGGCCAGGGCCAGTGCTTCTTCGACGCTGAACACCCCGCTGCGCTTGAGCAGCGTGTGCAGGGCCTCTCCCCTGTAGTAAGGCATCAACAGGTAAGCCGTGCCATTCGCTTCGAAACAGCGGAAAACTTCTACGATGTTCGGGTGTTTCAGCTGCGCCACCCTGCGCCCTTCTTCCAGGAAATGCTCAAGTCCTGATGCGAACAGGCTGGCGGATGCTTCGTTCTTCGGCTGCAGCCGGCTGTCTTCGCTGCGGCTCACGTGGTCGCGAGGCAGGTACTCTTTTAGTGCGAACGACTTGCTCAGAAGCTGATCGGTCACCAGGTAAGTGACTCCAAAAGCGCCCTGGCCGAGAATTCGGTCAATTCGCAGATTTTCGATAATGGCGCCCGGCGCCAGTGACAGCTCCGCCATTACGACTCGATACTCCCGGCTCCTGAGCGCGGCCCGATCTCCAGTGCGCAGCGCGCGTCACCCAGCACGAGTACGTCTCTGGTTTCGATGTACATGATTTCCCCCTCCAGGCAGGGTACGCCGTTTATGGACGTGCCGTTGCTGGAGCCCAGGTCAGAGACGGTCAGTTCCCGCCATGGGCCATTCAGGCTGACGTGCCGGCGGCTGACGGCCCGGCTGTCGATGACCAGATCGGTTCCCGACCGCCCGATCGTGACGTTGATCGCGTGCTCGCTGACCGGGCAGCTGTCTTCGAACTCGGTACCGTCCGCCAGGGCTCCGGATATCCGCAGCACGCTGTCGAGCCTCAGCGTCGGAGCTTCGGACTCGCCGGCCGCCTGCGCGCCGGTGTCAGGCTGGTGGGGTTCGTTCCCGTCTGTTTTTGCCAGTTCCCCGGTTCTGGGCCGGCGCACCCGGTGCAGCAAATAACCGATCCCGATCAGCGAGACGCCGGCAAGCAGCCACAACCAGGCACGTGACGGGGTTTCTTCGACCGGGGCCGGAGCTTCATCGGCGCCACTCTCCAGCGGCGGTAGAATGTCCGGCAGTAATTCTTCGGCTGGTTCCTCGGGTGCCGGCTCAGTCTCCGATACTTCTTCGGGCGGCTCAGTTACCGGCTCTTCAATCTCCGGTTCAGCCGGAGCGGCGTCTTCAACCACAGGCTCCGGCTCAGGCTCGTCAACCGGCGGCGCTGCAGGTTCATCCTCGACGGGAGAGCAGGCCGACTCGCTGGGGGGTACACCCAATTCACGCAGGATGCCGAGCAGGGTGTCACGCCACTGGTAACGCGTGGCGGGAGAACTTTCCATGCTCTGGATTTCATTGGCGATGCTGACTCCAACCAGGTTTCCGCAGGTGTCCACCAATGCCCCGGTCACGTTGGGAAGCGCGGTTTCGCCGGAAACGGAGGGGCGCTGGTTTTCACCATATACAAGCACGGTTGCCGGAAGGCTCAGCGGCGGTTCGCCGAGGGCAATCTGTTCAGCGGGCGGAAAGGCGGTCAAGACGATTTCGCTGCCTTGCTCGAGCGGACTGGAGGCCAGCGTTACGCCGCGCCTTTTCAGCCCCTGTACCGATAATACCTGCAGACCCTCAACGGTGAATCTGCGTTCAATCTTCGCGGGCCTGCCGTTGCGGATGATATCGGTGCCGCCATCAAGCACGATAATCTCATCGCCGGCGCCGGCAAACTCCTCCGGCACCAGGACCAGCCCGGTATCGGACAGAACGACCCCGGTCGTCGGCTCGACGTGCGTGGCAGAAACCAGCCGGAGCACCGGGACCGTCCAGGCCGGCATTGAGCCGGGCGGCAGAACGTAGCGGCCTCCCCGCTGCAGATCCTGTGCGACTGATGTTCCCGTCAGCATCAGCAGGCCCATGCTCAGAGCGAGCCGGGCGATCAGCTTGACGAAGGAACGTTGCATCAGATTCCTGTCCTCAGGGCGAATAGAGGCGATTGATCAGGTTATCGAGGCAGTACTGACCGGCCTTGTTCAGTGCGTTCTCCTCTTTGCCCTGGACGATGTTCAGGATAAAGACCAGTATCGACGCCATCACCAGCGCCAGCAGCGTCGTTGAAAAGGCGACACCCAGGCGTTCGGTCACCTGGTAGAGCATATCCGGACTCTCCACATTGGCGCGGTCACCGGCGTAATTGAGTGCCAGCATGATGCCGATTACGGTGCCGATAAAGCCCAGCGAAGGAATCAGCCAGGTGATGTAGCGGATGATGTTGTAACGCAGATCGATTTCATGCAGGTACAGCTCGATGCTCGAGTTCAGCAGCGAGTTGGTCTGATCGGCTGAATGGCTCAGGTTAAAACCCAGCACGCAGCGTTCGATCAGCCGCGGCACGAAACAGGTTTCACGGTATTTGCTGTTGCGTACTTTTTGGTAGATGGGAGTCATGTCCTCACCTGGGCGCAGCACGGTTTCTTCGTCCTCCGGCAGGTAGCCGCGGTCAATCTGGCTTGCCTCCAGCCGGCCGGCCCGCCAGCGAATAGACAGTTCGCCCAGCCCGATGAAAAAAACAACCCAAAGGATGTTCTGAACCGTGAACGGCCATGAAGAACGCTTGATATCAAGCAGGATGGCGGCCGCCGAGGGCGGCAAGGTTTTTGTCAGGAGCGCGATGACGATCAGTGCGGTGACCAGACTGACAACCAGGGTGATGATGCGCACTACTTATTCTCCTCAATATCTCCGGTCAACGGATTTCGCCGAGGGTTTTCCAGCACGATTTTCGGCTTGGGCAGGTCGGCCAGGTTGGTGTCGAAAAACAGCGGTTTACCCCGCACAGAGTAACCTTCACGCAAGCGGATGCTGTGGTTTCCGAACAGTTCAACCAGTTGGCTCAGCGGGACCTCGAACTCTCCGAAACGGATCCGGTCCTGGGTGCCGAGAATCACTTTGCGCGTTCGGATCCAGCGGCCGTTACGGTGCAGGAACGTGCCGTTGCTGGAGCGGGCGTCCTGGACGCAGAGGTAGCCCTCGGGCGTCACTTCGATGCGCGCGTGCCTGCGTGATATGGAGTCGTCCTCCAGTACGAGATCGCAGTCGCCGGCGCGCCCTATGGTTTTCCCGCTGTTTTCCATGTCGGTATGATACATTGTGTTCGATCCCGTGACGGTGCTGATGCATGATTTTCAAGCGAAAAAAGCAAAACCAGACGTCAACTGCCCCGCGCGCAATGCGCGGCAGGGACAGCATTGAGTCCGGCCACAATCCGTTAGCCCGCAGATTCCAGCCTGATGATGAACCTGACACCATTGACCTTCAGCAACCGGCGGGGTTCACTGGAGAACCCGGCACCCGCGACCTGAACGCAAAAAAGGCCGGGGCTGATGGCGCTGCCATCATTAGCCTTGACCCTGAAACCGGTAAATTTTACGCACAGCCCGGGGGGCAGGAACGGCCGGTTTTACTGGATGGAGAGGCCGTGTTGGCCCCGACCGAGTTGCGGGGGGGAGATTGCGTCCGGATAGGGGACTACGAGATCCGGCTTTTACGCGTCGCGCGGGAAGATTAGTTCATTCCGCCAGTGCGAGGAAGCCGCCGGCATTCGCCCGGGCCAGCGACTCCATGAACTCCACGGTTCCACGGTATTTGAAATACTCACCCACGGTTACCGCGTGAATTTCCTTCCCGCCGGTGTTGGAGACCGTGATATTCCGAACCAGGCTGCCGGGTGACAGGTTGTTGTTGAAGGCAGGATTGGGAAGGCCGTCACTGATCAATATAATGGCTTCCGCCGGGCTCTGAAATGCAACGCCAAAGGCGCTGAGCAGCGAGGAGGACCCTTCGAATTTGCGTGAGAGCCCCTGAAGAAAACTGATTGCCTGCACACGGGTCCGGTCCGACATGTTGGCCAGGCTGCCGTCCGCCGGCCAGCGGTAATATTTTGGACCGCTGTCCTGTTGCTGGAAGCCGAGGATGGCAAATTGGTAACCCGACTGAAGTGATTCCATCCCCCTGATCACCGTGCGCCTGACCAGCGACTCGTGTCCGGCCAGGTACGCATTCATATCCACCAGGAACAGGATGCGTTTCTTGTCGGTTTTCAATCCCAGGAAGCGGAACGTGACCTGGTTGCTGCCTTCTTTCTCCGGCGTCACCACCGGGCTGGGAGGCGGCGGTGGAGGCTGGTCGTTGCGGGCCTGCTGCTCAGCATTGATCGTCTCCAGTTCGCTGGATACTACTTCGAACTGCGCCTGCAGCTTCTGTTGCCGGGTCTGTGCAGCCAGCAGGGCCTCCATGATGTCCTTGCTGCCCTCCTCGGTCTCGTCCAGCATCGCCTGGGTTTTACCGGCGAGCTGTTCCAGGTATTCCAGGTCTCCGATCGAACGCACTTCTTTCTGGTAGTCCGGCATCAGGATGATCGTAATAATGATGAACGCCCCCATGGCCGACGCGAACAGGTCCACGGCGGACAGGGAATAGACTTCGAAATTACGCTGCCGCGACTTCATCTCGAGACCCCCACGAAATCGCCGCCGTTCTGTCTTGCGAGTGTCTGCAGAAACATGACCAGTCCGCGGTTCTGCGTGTAATCGCCGATGGCAACCGTATGAATTTCCTTATTTTCAAAGCGGTTCAGCCCGGTGATGTCCTGGATGATGAAGCCGGGTGCGTTGTCCGGTTCGCCGTCACTCATCAGGATGATGGACTTGGCCGGATACTGCATGGCTGACATCACGGCGTAATGGGTGGGGGTGGAACCGGCGAACCGCCGCGCCAGCGACTGGATGAACCCCCTTGCCGCATCCAGGTTGTCCGCGGTGCCCCGGACCAGGCCGCCACGATCCGGAAAGGTCCAGAGAACGGGGGAGGGGTTTCCCTGGTATCCGATGATCGCGAATTCGTTGCTGTCGTCCAGCGGCTCGAGCACCTCGAGCACCGATTTGATCATCAGGTCGGTGTAGGACAGCATACTGCCCGACATGTCCACGACGATGACAAAGGACTTGGCTTCGCTCGCCAGGCCCAGAATGGAGAACTCGACACCCGCGGTCACTGCTTCGGGTTCCGGCTCTTCGATAATTTCCTCGACCGGCTCGGGCTTGGGAACCGGTGTTTCGGCAAGCTGCGTCTTGATATCGGCCATCCGTTTCCGGATGCGGGAAATGGCCTCTTCGATGCCCCTGTTCGCCTCGTTCATATCCTGGATTTCGCTTTGTGAGACCTGCTGCTCTGCAAGCATCCGGGCTATTTCACCGGAAGCGAGCCGGCGCATTTCCTGAATTTCGAGGGTGCGGGAAAAAGCGGCGTCATCGCCCGCGTTCCGGTAGTAAGGAAAAAGGATCATGACGAGCAGAATGAAAGCGCCCAGCGCGGATGCGAACAGGTCGATTGCGCTGGTGCTGAATACGGATGTTTCTCTGTTCGGTCTTCGCATAGGTTCTGGCAAGCTAACAAAAAGGCGCCGCAGGGGCAATTGACGGTTGACCTAAACCTCTCGGACCGTTATCTATGTCTGATGTTCCGGACTGCGTTGATCATCATGCTGATTGCCTTCCCCGCAGCCGCGGAGTCTGCGGCGACGGGCGAGGCCTCGCCTGACCGGCCGGCTGAATACATGATCTACCAGTATCCCGAAGTGGCTCTCGTCGTCAAGATCGATGCGCCAGAAACGGAATTCGATTCAAACGTATACGGGCCCGAGGATGCGCTGCTCAAATCATCCCGGATTCCTTTTTCACGAATTGGGCCGCTGTACCAATACATCGGCGCCGTTGATTCGCCGCGCCAGTTAATGATTAAAGTGAATCCCGGGCGTACGGTCGATCGTGCGCAAATCGGCATGGAGTTGATTCAGTTGCCCGAAAGGGATCGCAACAGCGCCGCCCTGGCGCAGGCATACCGCCTGCTGTCTTATGGCACTGAATCCATTCACAGCAACGACTCATCGACCTGGGCGATGAAGACCTACACCCTGAAGAACGCTGCCAGGGCTTTTGCCAGCCTCGGTTGGGAAGAGATGCGTCTCTGGTCAGAGTTTTACGCGGCACACCTGGTTTTGTACAAGCTGAGTGATGTGGTGCTTGCCCTTGAACTGTCGCGTGAAATCCAGCGTTCCGCCCGCAAGGCGGGGTTTGAAGTGATCGAACTTGCGGCGCTGATACTGGAAGGCGACGCTTTGATGACGGCCGGCGGGAGCGGCTCGGGCACCATTGCAAATGCCCGCCTGGAGCAGGCTCACGGTGTCCTTGACCGTGTTGTATTGCTGGCTGATCAGTTGGGACTGAAATCGGAGCAGGCCCGCGCACTGTTCCACGACGGCCTGGCGTACGAACGGCAGCAGCAACTGGAGGCCGCGATCCGCCAGTTTCAAAGAGCGCTGGACGTTTCACTGTCGACCAACGACGCGGAACTGGTGAATGAGATTCGTGGCACGGCGGCCGCGGCTTATGAAACGCTGGGCAGTACGGCCGGGGCCATAGAGATGCTGGAAGACATTGGAGGGGACCTGAAAAGTGACGCAGCGGGGGAAGTCGCCGCCAACCTGTCGGAACGGGGCCGGTTGCTGAACAGCAGCTACCGTTATGAGGAAGCCGTTGAGGAGCTTACGCAGGCACTTGAGTTGCAGCGTTCAAACGTAAATTCCGGTCCCTGGGGCGCCACTGGCCTTGCGCTTGCATGGTCTCATTATTCACTGGGTGACCGGGAACAGGCTGTACGGTTGATCATGGAATCGCTGCCCAGGACCCCGTCGAATGGCAATAACGATGCCCTCGTGAGGGCATACAGCATCCTTGCCGGGGCTTATCGGGCACTGGAAGATTATGACCAGATGTCCGCATTCCGTGAGCAGCAGGCAAAGCAGGTCAAGACAGAGGCACAGCGCATCGATTACACATTTGAAGCGGCAATGGATGCGCGGCAGCTCGACGGCAGGGGCTCGACGCGGGCGGCTGAGTTGCTTGCGGCGAATTTGAAGCAAGCCGTGCAAAGTGGTCAACCGATGTTTGAATACAGAGCCCGACTGCATCAGTGTCTGCTGGAACTGGAGCAAAGGGGAAGGGGAGCTTGCAGCACCAGCAAAGTTCGCCGGCAGAGAAATGAGCTGAAAAACAGCGGTTTGCCTGCACTATCCCTGGAAGCCGAGTTCGTCAGCGCGAAAATTCTCCATCGCGAAGGGAGATCCGTCGAGGCGCTGGAATTGATGGAGCAGTTGATTGACGAAATCCGGTTTTTTCGCCAAACGCTTCCCGGCGTCCTGGGTTCCTGGTACTGGAATAACAAGGTGGGCCTGTTTCAGGAATACATGGCGACAACGCTTGAACAGTCCGGCGGCACCTCCGGCGGCACAGTGGATGGGGCACGGGTTCTGCTGGCGCTCAATCGCATCAGGTTAATCGAAGCCGATGAACAACGGACAGCAGGCGGCATTGTTGATGAAGGTCAGGATGAGTCTCTGCGGGCGGCGCTGGCACGCCGTGAGGCGGCACATGGCCAGGAGGCCGTGATCCTCTCGCAGCAGGTCAATGCTGAATTGCGGGCCCTGCAGGATGTATTTGAGCCATCGATCAGTCCGCTCTCACCATCGGCGCTGGAAAAACTGCTGGGAGGCCTGTCCGGAGACGAATCGCTGCTCACCTATTATTTCACGGATTCCGCTGGCTATATTCTGATCGGAAGCCGAAGGGGCATTTCACTCTCTGAATTGCGCGGCCCCGACAAGCTTGCCCAGCGGCTTTACGCACTGCGCGGGCTGGTCAACAACGGTTCTTCTGACGTGTTGTCCCAACTCGAGTCGATGGGCAGGGTGCTGCTGCAACCGTTTGCAAAAAACCTGAATAATACGATTTATCTTCTGCCAGCCGGGCCGCTAAACGGGTTCCCGTTCAACGCGTTGAGGATCAATGGCAAGTTTCTCGCTGAACGCTACGATGTGATCAATCTCGTGAGCCTGGCGCCGTTCGACGGGCGGCGTCCGGTTGCTGAGCAGAAAAAAGTTTTTCTGGCCGGCAACCCGCAGGCCGACCGGCAGTTGTTCAGTTACGACGTGCAGGCCTCCGAGGAAGTGGCCAGCGTCACCGACCGTTTTGTCGGCCCCGGATTGCACATCGTTCAGGGGGTTGCGCTGACCCGGGAAGAATTCACCGATACCCGTTTAGCAGAAGCCGGCCTTATCCACCTGGCGGTTCCGGGCACGTTGGACCTCGCGTTTCCGGAGCGCTCCGTATTGCTGATGTCCCGCGCAGGTAACGACAGGGCGGCGGTCAATCTCCAACCCCATGACATCCGGGGAACGACATTCCGGGCCGACCTCGCGGTCCTCAGCCAGACCGCGGCCATCGGCGCCGGCCGCTCCGGGTTCGACAGCCGAATGGGTTTCGTGTCGGACCTCCTGGACGGGGGCGTCAAAAACGTACTGGTAAGTTTGTGGTTTGATGGAGAGGCCCGCTCAACCGGGTTTGTGCGTGAATTCTATACCGCTCTGGAAGCGACTGGCGACGCCGCCGAGGCGCTTTCGCGCACCCGAGAATCCAGTTTGAAGTCCACTGATGAATCAAATTTCATGATGTGGGCGGGTTTCCAGCTTTTTATAAGGTAGAATGTGTTTTGCCCGGCAACAGGGCTTTGCAAATATCAGATCAATGTCCGGAGGAATTGCAAGTGGAAAAAAGAAAGTACTTGGTCGTTGTCGACCCGTCTCATGAAAGGCATCTTGCTCTGGAGCGCATGCTTGAAATTGTGCGCCAGGAACGAAAGTGGGACCTGGAATTTCACCTGATCATGGGTTTCGAGATCGGCGACAAGACCGATACTGAAACTCCGATGGAGGTCGTCAAGTCAAGCGCCTGGTTTGAAGATCTTTTGCATCCCCTGGATGAGCTGGGTGTGAGTTATACAACCGAGTATTTCTGGACGCGCGACTGGCGCCAGTCTATTTCAAATGCGGCCAGCCGTTATGACTGCGACACGATCATGCTGTGCGAGTCGTCAGCGGAGCACAAAAGCGGGATCACGGATTCAAAGTGGGATCTGGTGCGTCGTTCCTCCTGTGATGTGGTGATTGCAGACGAAGGAACAACCGCCCCGATCAAGTGTATTCTTGCCGCGGTTAACACACAGCAGCAAGATGATGCGCATGTAGGGTTGGCCGAGAGGGTCCTGGAGCGCGGGATCTTCCTGGCAGAATACTTTGAAGCGGACCTGCACGTGGTCAACGCCTATAAGGACAGCGAGAATTTTCCTGACCGGTCCCTGATCAGAAGGATGAGCGGCCTGGCGCGCGAAAACGTTCACCGCGACATGGGAAAGCCGGAAGACGTCATTGCCGGTACTGCCGAGAAAGTGGGCGCCGACATGGTCATTCTCGGTATCAGCCCCCGCAAGGGACTGTCGGCGACGTTCAGCAGCCGCACAGTAGAAAAGGTAATGGAGAAGATATCGATCGACGTGGTGGCTATAAGCTAGCTGACCCGCTGTTATTCGGATCAAAAAAAAGCCCCGGTTACCGGGGCTTTTTTATTCGACAGCTAAAAATGGGCTACTGGTCGATGACGTCTTCCAGTTGGTCGCGTTCACGGGCCTGGTATTCAGGAATGTCCTGCCTCATGAGGTCTCTGCGCTTGATTTCGCTGTCCACGTAGGCAATCCACTGGTTGGCAGTACGCCGGGAACGGCTGTCCTGGGCGGCGACTTCGAATGCGCGCCGTGCCTGTTCAAGCCTTTTCTGGTTGAACAATGCCATTCCCAGCATGATGTTCGCGGTATCGTTGCGTTTCAGTCCGCCCAGCTTCAGCCCCTGGCGAACGGCACTGGCCGCCCCTTCCCAGTCTTCGAGGTTGATGTGGGCCTGCGCAAGCCTGATGTAAAGCTCACCGTCATCAGAAAGTTCGGCTGCGCGCCGCAGCGGCGGGATGGCTTTGGCATCTTCGCGCGCCTGGTACCAGGCCTGGGACAGGAGCCTCAGGTTTCTTTCATTTGCATCCACGATGTTCTCGGCCATTTCCTTTTCCAGCACAACGGCCGCTTTGTAGGGCAGGCCGTGTAACAAGTAGAGGTTCGCCAGGTTGACCGCATTAGACGCTGTGGAGATCATGCCCTTTTCATACAGAACTTCGGTCAGCGCCAGTTGCTTCTTGGTATCGCCGAGTTCGCTGTAAATACCGGCCAGTGTGAGGATATAAGTGTCTTTCGGGTAATACACGATCAGTTCCTTCACGACACCAATCATGCTCTCATAGTCTTTTTGCTCGAAATAGATAACGCGCAGCAGCAGCAGCCAGTTTTCCTTCGGAACCTGGCCCTGGCTGCGGTACAGTTCGATCCCGGCCTTGATCGGTTCAAGTGCGTCGTCGTAGCGCCCCAACTGAAACAGTGCCTGGCCTTCCAGCATCATGATGTCGGCGCTGGGTTCACTGACGACGTCGAGCAAGCGGCGTACCGTCACCAGCGCTCCTTCGTAGTCTTCCTGCTGGAACTGGAGCTGTGCCTTGGTTTTCAGGGTGCTCAGCATCAGGGCCTCGGGAAGGCCGGGTTGAGCCATTACATTGTCGTATGCCCTGATGGCATCGTCGTAACGCTCCTGCAGGTAGTAGGAGTATCCGCTGATATTCCAGATCTGGGCCATTTCATAATCACTCAAACCTTTTTTACCCTTTACCTCCTCAATCAGACGCTGCGCGGATGCATAATCCTTGGCTTCCACCAGTTCCTGGATTTCCGTCAGCTTCTCATATACCGATTGGCTCATCGCCACGGTTTCCTTGGTTTTCTTTTCGTCTTTTTGCTGAGCAAAGGAAATTTCCGCTGCACCCAGCAGCATGGCGCCAGTGATCAGAGCCACGATCAGATTTGATAGATATCTATGCATAGGTTTTTGCCTATTCCTGAATTTCGTAGGTGAATTTGTTCTGCACGCCGGGAACCTCTACAGCCTGGCCGTCGATCACACGGGGCTTGTACTTGAACTTCAAGGCAGCCTGTACCGAAGCCCGATGAAACAGCGAACTGGTGCACTGGTCCTCGATGACGAACGGATCACGAATGGTTCCATTCCTGGTTACCGTGTACTGCACGACACAAAAACCCTCGATGCTGCGCGACAGGGCGCGCTGCGGATAGATGGGGGCTACCTTCACGATCGGCAGGTAATCGCCTTCGCCAACCCCGAGGCTGAACCCGCCGCTCATTTCGATATCGGTCTCAACCGGGGCGGATGAAATCGCGATTTTTTCAGCATTTGGATTCAGATTTTCCAGCTGGGGCGTCGGCGGCTGAGGCGGCGGTGCATCTGGAGGTGGCGGCTTCTTTGGTTTCAATTGCCGGCGCTGAATGGATTCGTCACGCTTGAGCCGGACAAAATCGATCAGGTGGCCGGAAGCGCCCTCATTGAGTTCCCGGTCTGCCGTGACAATCAGGTATTGCATGAACCAGAAGAGCGCGGCGGTGATAACGACACCCAACACGACGCCAACCCCAATGCGAACGAAATGGCCGGTCCGGTTTAAGTGTAATGTTTCAAGAATTGTAGCCGACATGGCTTACCTCTTAAGGTTCATTGGCCGCAATTGACACGTTGAACACACCGGCCGAGCGGGCCGCGTCCATCACCTGGATCAGCGTATCTGTCTTGGACTCTTTGTCCGCCTGGATAACGACTGAACCTTGTGGGTTCTCGGCGTGTAGTCGCTCGATGTTTGGCCTGACGGAACGTATGTCAACCTGGCGACGATCGATCCAGATGTCATTGTTTGGGCCGATAGCCACCAGGATATTGGCCTTTTCCTGCTTGACCGCAGTGGCCGCATCCGGACGGTTAACTTCAATTCCGGCTTCTTTTACAAAGGTTGCCGTCACAATGAAGAAGATCAGCATGATAAACACCACGTCCAGCATGGGCGTGATGTTGATTTCCGATTCTTCCTCATCATATTGCTGGGCTAAATGTTGCCGCATTTGTCTTTCTCCTGCATGAGCAGGCTGAAGGGACGCCCCTTCAACCGTGCTCGATTATCAATTCGTCTGCTATGAACTCACGTTCCCTACGCGCCCTGTTTTCAAGGAATGCCGACATGGCTACGCCTGAGAGCGCCGCTACCATCCCTGCCATTGTCGGCACGGTCGCCTTGGACACACCGGAAGCCATGGATCGGGGGTTACCCGATCCTGAAATAGCCATCACTTCGAACACCTCGATCATGCCGGTGACTGTGCCGAGCAGGCCCAGCAAAGGGCACAACGCAACACAGGTCTTGATCAGCGCCATATTGCGCTCGGCATTCGCGGAAACCTGCGAGATGATCCGGTCTCTGATCTGATGAGCCTGCCAGGAGGAGTAATCACCCCGCTCGTCCCAGTAGTTATGTGCCTTTCTGATCATCGTCCGGTGACCGGTGCGAAAATAGATCAGGCGCTCAATGATCAGCATCCACATGAACAGGGTAACGACCGCGATGACGTTCAATACCGGGCCACCGAGTTCGAAAAAGTCCCTGATGGTTTCAAGGAATGGCAGATAGTAGTAGATAACGTCCATAGGAGTTATGCCGTCCTTTCAGCACGCTCGGAGAGCATGCCCGCAGCCTCTTCCTGCAGAATCTGGGTCAGGCGTTTCGCCCTGCTCTGAACCAGGGTATGCAGGAAGACGGTCGGAATAGCGACCACCAGACCCAACACCGTGGTCACGAGAGCGGTTGAAATACCGCCCGCCATCAGTTTCGGATCACCGGCGCCGTACAGCGTGATGGCCTGGAACGTGATGATCATACCCGTTACCGTACCCAGCAGACCAAGCAGCGGGGCTACGACCGAGATGATTTTCAGGAACGACAGCATGGAATTGAATTTCGGCGTTTCTTTCAAAATCGCTTCGCCCAGCTTCAGCTCAAGAGACTCGACATCCGATTGCGGATTGTCGATCGCGATCTTCAATACCCGGCCCAGCGGATTATTGCCGGCCTTGTCGAGGTGCTTGGTCTGGTTGACGACTTTCACTGACGTAGTCCACAAGGCAAACAAACGCCAGAGTGCGATGAGCAGACCGACGATACCCAGGGCGATAATTACGTAACCGACTTGTTTCCCCTGTGCGATGCGCTCCATCAGGCTCGGTGATTGCACCAGCAATGCGAGCAACTGGCCCCGCGTCGGGTCGACCGCGAAACTGTTCACACCATCTGACGCGTCCTGCAGATCATCGGCGCGACCGGTGTAACGGCTTGCAGGCTGGCGCTGCAATTCGACCAGGCGGCCAGTTTCAGGAACATATTCCAGGTACTTGCCGTCTGAGATCACGTTGAACAGCCCAACCCGGACCACATCGCGCTGCTCTTCCTCACCGTCCGCGTTGATTACGGTCGTGTTGAGTTTCACGACACGGGCGGACTCGGTCATTTCACGCTGAAGTTCAAACCAGATCCGCTCAATTTCCTCGAGGGTCGGCATGCGTGTGGTCGATCCCATCTTTTGAGCGAACTCAGTCAGCCACTGACCGCGGTTCGGAAACTGGATCTGGGTCACGGAGGTGTCGAAGTTGCCCCGAGCATCACCAGCGGCCTGTTGCAGCACGCCGAACAGTTCTTTCAGCTCGCCAAGGCGTTCCTGCAGAGCCCGCTCGAGATCGATGATCTGGGCATCGTTGGCCTCAAATGTGTCTTCCAACTGTTGAGAGATCCCTTCCTGGCGGGTTTGCTCGGCTTCCATCTGCCGCAGAAGACGCTGTTGTTCGCCGCGCGCGCTTTGGAAGTCAGCGATACGTTTCTGGTTTTCAGCGGCGTCTTTCACACGTCCGGATTTGACCTGCTGAAGAAGTTCATCCAGAGACACAGCCTGTGCCGCATAAGCGGTGTTGCCCAGTCCGAATACGAGTCCAGCAATTACTGCTGCTTTGAAAATTTTATTAATCATGATTATTCCTCCGAAGGAGCAGCAACTGGAATGATCAAGAGGTCGGGAGCGACCTGCTTGCGGGCGACCCGGAGGCCATCGGCGACCTGGTTCTTGTAGTCAGCTGGATCGAGTTCAACCCAATCTCCGCTTTCCGTATCCCAAACGCCGGTGTGCGCCCCGCCGACTGACTGGTATGCCAGCGATACGCGCCCAATACGAAGGAAGTCCACTTCCTGGGGATTGCCGTTGATTGGCACCGTGCCTTTGTAGGCTTCGATGGTGCGACCGTAGTCGTTTTCAATCTGGTAGGCTTCGATGACGCGCCGGAATTTCTCCGCCGAAGAAACGTCGGAACGCTCCATCATATCGCGCAGTCTCGCCATACGCTCGTTACGTTCCTTCAGCAAAAAGGGCGTATCCAGCGCGATGAACTGTTCCAGTGAATCGAGCATCTTAGTCATCAACGGTATGATTTGGCGTTCGATCAGCGCCACGTTGTCGATCGATTCGGCCAATGCGGCTTTCTCGGTCTCCTGATTTTCAACTTGCCGCTGCAACAAACTGTTGTAGGTGATCAGTCCATCCACGACTTTGGACGTCGTGTTGTACTGATTTAACAAGTCGTTGGTCTGGTTTGCGATCTGCTCGACACGCTGCTGTTCGGCAGCGCCGGCATCGGCGCGTTTTTCGCCTTCCTGCATGACCTGATCCACGGTTGCCTGTGCAAACACGGAGGCGGACAAACTCGCGAAGAGTGCCGCAACCAGAATGACGCTCGGCAAAAGCCTTTTCTTCATTTGATTAATAAGCATGCTTGGTCTCAGTTTTGAAAAATGGATAACGGTTGAAAAATCAAAAGTAATTCTTCCGGACTCAGAAGGGTATAACTTGCCGAACGCGCGAGTCAATTGTTTATAACAACCATTCCGCGTCGTTTTGGCTCAACTAACGTAATTTTTACAATATTGAGTGCAACAATATGGAAAATACCGCGTAATGAGTAGATTCACTAAAATTTCATTCGCCGCAGTCACGCTGGTTTTTTGTGCCGGCCTCTCAGCGGATACATCGGACCTGCGGATTCTCGGTTGGGTGGAAAACGCTTACCTGGCTGGCCCGGATTGGCACGTCAAGGCTAAACTGGACACCGGCGCTGAGACTTCCTCCCTGGATGCCCGGATCATCAAGAAGTTTCGCAAGTCGGGAAAACGCTGGGTTCGATTTGCAGTCATCGACCGCGACAGCGGGGCCGAAACGATCATGGTGAGGGAACGCGTCAGGACCGTTGGCGTGGTCCAACATGACGGCACCCGCCAGGTCAGACCCGTCGTAGAACTGCAGATTTGCGTCGCAGGCCAGTGGCTCCAGACCGAAGTCAGCCTGATCGACCGGAGTGAATTCAACTACGCTCTGCTCCTCGGACGCAGTGCGCTGGCTTCTTTTGCCCTGGTCGATCCGGGCAGCACTTTCCTGGGTGCAACTGATTGCGCTGCGCCGGAAAAAGGATAAAGTGAAGCATGACCAAGAGCCGGCAATGGATGGTGCTCTCATTATTCCTGGTATCGCTGGGATGTCTGATCTTTGCCTACAAGACAGCGACGCTGGGCTATCCTGCGCTGCCGGACGAACAAAGCGAGCAATGGGTCGTTCAGGTCAGGATGGAGATCGAACCGGAGGATGGGCCGGTACAGGCCAGCATCTTACTCCCCGCCAGGGCCACTGGATTTACGGTAAGCGAGGAAAATTTCGTATCCAGAGGATTTGGACTAACGCTGGACGAGGATCTTTTCAGGCGCCAGGCGAATTGGGCCATCCGAAGCTTGCCCAAACCCAAAACCCTCTATTACCGCGCCACGGTGATCGGCAACCCGCAAGACCAACGATTCGCGAAGAGGCCGGGAATGCCCGAATCGCCGCAACTGCGTGAGCCGTGGGCAGGCGCTTTGAGCGATATCGTAGAGGAGGTCAGTAGCGAATCGGCTGACGTGGAATCGTTTGCCGCTGAAGTCCTGGACCGCATCAGCGGCCGTGGTCCGGACGAAAACTTCGGGCTGTTCCTGGAACAGGTTGATACCCAGGACGATCGCGCGCGTCTTGCCCAGACGGTTCTCGCTGCTGCGCAGATTCCTTCCTTGCTCATACACGGAATCATGCTGCAGAAAGACGTACAAAGGTCGGCGCTGAAAACGATGCTCGGTGTCTGGAACGGTGAAGAATGGCTGTTGTTCGATCCGGAAACCGGACACAAAGGCCGGCCGGAGCCGTTCATGATCTGGTGGCGGGGCGAGGAGGAATTGGCCCGCGTCAGCGGCGGCGTGATCCGCGATTTTCAGATTTCAGTGAAGATGCGCCACGTCAGTTCGCTGGATCTCGCCGCAAGGCGGGCGGAGATGCGGGATTCTTTCGTCGGGCGGATATCCCTGTTGCACCTTCCGGTGCAGACGCAATCGGTTTACGAAGTCCTGCTGCTGGTTCCGTTTGGCATCCTGGTCATCGTACTGCTCAGGAATTTTGTCGGCCTCAGCGCATTCGGCACTTTTGCTCCGGTGCTGATCGCGCTCTCTTTCAGGGAGACCGAGTTGCTCAAGGGGGTTTTGCTTTTTATCCTGATTGTATCTCTCGGGCTGGTGTTCCGGTTTTACCTTGAGCGTTTGCGCCTGTTGCTTGTGCCGAGGCTCGCGGCGGTTGTAACGATCGTGGTGCTGTTGATGACGTTGATCAGTCTGTTGAGCAACCAGGCAGGGTTTGAGACCGGTCTCTCTGTTTCACTTTTCCCGATGGTCATTATTTCCCTGGTGATCGAGCGCATGTCGATCGTCTGGGAAGAACGTGGCGCGGCAACTGCTATCAGGGAAGGGCTGGGAAGCCTGTTGATGGCATCTCTTGCCTACGTCGTCATATCGCTTGATATTCTCGAGTACTGGGTGACTGTGTTTCCGGAAGTCAACCTGATCGTACTTGGCCTGATCGTGGCGCTTGGCCGGTATACCGGGTTCCGCCTGACGGAGCTGTTCCGTTTTCGCCAGCTGGCGAGGCCGAAGGCGTGACGGGCATGCTGTCGCTGCTCGGCGGAATGCGCTCATCCGGTGTGCTGGGGCTTAACCGGCGCAACGGTGAGTACATTCTGAAACTGAACCGGCGCAAGTTTTTCCCGCTGGTGGATGACAAGGTCCTGTGCAAGAAGAAACTCCAACAGCACGGCCTGGCCGTACCCGAGCTCATTTCGATCGCATCCTTCATGCAGCAGGCTTCCCGACTGGAGGAGTTGCTTGGAGACCACCGCGAGTTTGTGATCAAGCCCGCCCACGGTAGCGGCGGCGACGGCATCCTGGTGATCAAGGATCGGAAATCGGATAACTTTGTCGACTCTGACAATGGACTCGTGCTGCGCGCCGACCTGGTCCACCACCTGACCAACGTAATCGGTGGACTGTATTCGCTGGGCGGACAACCCGATGTAGCCATGATCGAATCACTGGTGCATTTTGACCCGGCGTTTTCCAACCTGACGTACCAGGGCGTTCCGGATCTGAGGGTGATCGTATATCGTGGTTACCCGGTAATGGCGATGGCCCGGCTGCCGACCCATCAGTCGCATGGAAAAGCCAATCTGCACCAGGGCGCAATTGGTGTTGGCGTCGATCTCAACAGCGGTGTAACCGTCGGCGGCGTTTCCGGCAACAGTCCGGTATCGGTACATCCGGATACGGGATCGGAGATTACCGGCTTCCAGATTCCGCACTGGAGTCGTATCGTGTCCATGGCGGCCCGCTGTTACGAGGCTGTTGAACTCGGTTACCTGGGCGTTGATATTGTGCTCGATCGTGACCTGGGACCGCTCATTCTGGAACTCAATGCCAGGCCCGGCCTCAATATCCAGATCGCAAACCGCAACGGACTGCGCACACGGCTTGATGCGGTGGACCGTCTGGAAGTTTCACACAGGAACCCGGAAGAGCGCGTGGAGTGGGCGTGCCGTACCTTCGGTGACGCCCGAACCGACTTGCTGAATCAGGCGCCCTGGTGAGTGTTGATGGCTTCTGAATGTTCGGCCATCAGTTCCGCGAAGTGCCGGTTGCCCTCGGTGAACTGGTTCATAGCCCTGTTCAGGTAATTGCGCACCTCATCGATGTAACCGTCAGTGGATGCCGACCAGACCCGGTTGATGTAACGTTCACCGGCGGCAAAGTTGCTCATGACATCCGCATAGTTCTGAATCCCGAATACATGGATCATGCTTTCCCGGGCTTCGGCAAAATTGTTCAGGTCCTCGCGAAACAGCCGGTCGATTTCGAATCGGGCCTGGTAAACCGGCAGGTCGTTGCCACGCGCGTTGAGTAATTCGAGATTGGCCAGGATCCGGGAAAGGCTTGTTTGCAGAATCTCGATGTTTCCGGCCAGCCGGTGTCCCGCACGGGTTTCTTTTTTCTTCACCGACCGGAACAGGCCGAGGCCGGCTACGCCGACCGCCAACACCGGGATCATGTAGTTCCAGTCGACCAGCCGGGGGTCAACGACCGAGAGGAACGAACCCGCCAGGAAGGAGGCGGCGATCAGGATCAGGGCAATAATTTTCATGTTTATACCGCCTTCATGATCATGGATATGGCGTAACCGACGCCGACCAGCGCCTCTCCGACGATGAAGCCCGCCGTGACCGGAATCCCGGAATTTTCTGCAAATGCGTGCCCCAGCTTGTAGTCGCTGACGATCCTGAGAACCGTGCCGATGCTGTAGGTGAGGACGATATTGAAAGGCAGGTAAAAACCCAGCCCGACGGTGATCCCCAACCCGGGTTGGAACAGGCTCAACATGGCCCCCAGTCCGGCCCCCGCAAGGTATTTCTGGGTGGGCACATCGCCGCCCATGATGCCGTTGACCATGCTGGCCAATGCCTGGCCCTGTGGCGCGGGCAGCTTGTCGCTGCCCAGCACGTATGCTTCGTTCAGGACAAAAATGAGCAGGATGACGACAATCGGTCCGAGCCAGGCGCCGATGAACTGACCCAGTTGCTGTTGCCTGGGCGTCGCGCCCACCAGGTAGCCGGTCTTGAGATCGAGCATCAGGTCTGTAGCCTGGGACATTGCCACGCAGGCCGCCGCACCCACCATGATGGCGGAAACGATAGCGGCGCGGGTGTCGCCCAGCCCGCTGGATATAAAAATGAGTATCGTCACAGCGATGAGGGTCATGCCGGACAGCGGCGACCAGTTGGTGCGGCCAATCGCCTCTGAAAGGATCACGCCGGCAATCCAGACCCACAGCGTGCCGACCAATGCCATGATGATTCCGCGGCCCAGGCCCATTTTCTCGGTTGAGAGTATCGCCATGACCGCCAGCAATACGGCAGCTCCGCCAATCGCCGTGTATAGCAGCTTGATCGGCATTTCGTCACGCGACATCGCCGCATCCGACTTGGCTGCGTTCTGCATGCTGCGAACCGCGCTGACAATCATGGGAAAAGCCATGACGACACCGGCGATAGCCCCGCCGATCAGCATGCCAATCCCAACCGGACGAAACAGCAGCAGCCGCAGGGCGTCGGGTTCCTGGGTGACTTCACCGTTGGCCGGATCGATCGGAAACATGTCCAGGCCGGCCAGCATCGGCGCCAGGATCCAGTAACACACGTAACCGCCTATTATGAAAGCCACGCCGCCTTTGCCGGCGATATAGCCCACACCGATGGTGAGCAGGGAAAGGTACCAGACTCCATTCATGTAACCGGGCATGCCGATCAGGCTTCCGAGGTCCCAGTTATCCACCCCGCTGGACTGGCTAACGGCATGCA
This sequence comes from Lysobacterales bacterium, assembly GCA_013001885.1. Classification (GTDB taxonomy): domain Bacteria; phylum Pseudomonadota; class Gammaproteobacteria; order Xanthomonadales; family SZUA-36; genus JAHEFT01. The sequence goes on along the minus strand of JABDLD010000093.1, from coordinate 1,758 downwards.
GGCCGCCGCTGAGCAGCGCGCCGCCGATCAGCATCATGGCCTTCTGGATACCGGCGCCGGGTGACTTGAGAATGGTCGCCACGGCAACGCCGCCTGGATAGGTCAGGCGCTCGTAATCGATCATCTGCTTGCGCAACGGAATGATAAAGCCGATGCCGAGGAACGCGCCGGCGATGGCGCCGAACGTGAGCAGCACCGGGTTGAAATCCGACCCGTAGCCGAGAATGAAAATAGCCGGGACAGAAAACATCATGCCGCTGGATGCACCGTTGACAGCGCTGGCAACCGTCTGCGTGATGTTGTTCTCAATAATACTGTTTCGCCGCAGGATACCGCGCAGGATTCCGAAACCGAGAATCGCGGCGAGTTCCGATCCCTCGATGGAAAAACCAAGGATCAGGGCCGCGTAACCGATGCTGACCGCGATAATGGTGCCGAGGAAATAACCGACCAGAATGGCTGCCCAGGTCAGTTCCGGGTAAGGGCCGTGACGAATCACCCCCTGGGGTGCAATGTGTGCTTCCATTTATTCTTGTTCCTTGTGCGCTACATTCCGTATGCCCAGACCAGGACCATGGTCAGCACCAGCCACAAACCGATGGCTAAAGGCAGCCCGATACGGACGAAATCGCTGAATTTGTAACCGCCCGCGTTCATCAACAGGATATTGGTCTGGTATGCCATTGGTGTGACGAAACTCAGGTTTGCGCCGAACAGAACGGCCAGTACGAACGGCTCGAGCGGCATCCCGAGGCGCTGGGCGATGCCGATGGCAATCGGAGTGCCGATCACAGCCGCCGCATTGTTCGAAACGATATTGGTCAGGACGCCCATCATCAACATGAGCCCGGCCAAAACCACCGACGGCGGCGCGCCGAACGTGACGTAAACGAACAGTTTTGCCAGGTAGTCAGCGCCGCCGGTTTTGAGCAGCGCGGCGCCCATGGCCAGTGAGGACACGATGATCAGGATAACCTGGGTGCTGAGCGCGCTCATCGCATCCTTCCAGTTTAGGCAGCCGGTCAGAATCAACAACGTGAAACCGAGGATTGCGCTGATTTCAATCGGCATGATGTTCAGTGCGGCCAGGGCGACGACGCCCAGCATCGTCAGCAGAGCTATCGGTGCCTTCTTGGTGCTGGGCAACTGTATGCTGCCGTCCAGTACCAGGAAGTCGGCGATTTCCTTCAATTCACGCAGGTTTTCAGGCGTAGACTGAACCAAAAGCACATCGCCCGAACGTATCTGAACCTCGTCCAGGCCCGGCGCCTTTCTCTGCTGCGAATCTTCGAAGCGGTTGAAGGCCAGCAGCCTTAGTCCGTATCTCGAGCGCAGCCGTGCTTTGCCGATGCGAACGCCGTTCAGACGCGATGCCGGCGTAATCACCACTTCCGCGATCTGCTGGCCTTCTGCGCTGAGCGGATGTTCGGCATCGACCGCCTGGTCGCCGGAAAACAATGTGCCGCCCAGCAACCGAGAGAATTCACGCAGGTTTTCCTGGGTGTCACTGGTGGTGAGACGGTCGCCGGCCTTGAGTACCACGTCAGGCAGGGGGTTTATGAATACGCCCTTGCCGCGCTGCACGGTTTCAACCCGAAGGCCCTCTCCGACTCTCAGGGTCGTGTCCGCCAGGGTCTTGCCGACCACGGTGCTGTTCTTGTCCAGCCGGATTTGCGCGGTATAAATCCGGGTCACCGAGCCGCTCATCGGTGGCTGCCTTTCCGGAATGAGTCGCGGAGCAACCAGCCACAGGTAGAC
>JABDLD010000089.1 GCA_013001885.1 Lysobacterales bacterium | reverse complement strand
GCATAGCATGTGCAGCCCCGCAGAACGTAGAATAGGCACCCATATGAACGATACAAAAACAGGCGGCAGAAAAACTATCGCGCTGAACAAACGCGCACGCTTCGAATACCATATCGAAGAACGCATCGAAGCCGGAATTTCGCTGGAGGGCTGGGAAGTGAAATCCCTGCGTGAAGGCCGCGTCCAGTTTGCAGACAGCTACGTCCTGCTCAAGGATAACGAGGCTTTCCTGTTCGGTTGCCAAATCAACCCCCTGCCGACGGCGTCCACCCACATCAGGCCGGATCCGGTGCGCACCCGAAAGTTGTTGCTGAACCGCCGCGAGATTGATCGCCTTACCGGCGCCGTCGACCGCAAGGGCTATACCGTGATCCCGACCGCCATGTACTGGTCGCGTGGCAAGGTCAAGGTAGAAATCGGCATGGCCAAGGGCAAACAGCAGCACGACAAACGCAAAACCCAAAAAGACCGCGACTGGGAACGGCAAAAAGGCCGGATCATGAAACGGGGGTAGCCTGCCCCTGACCTCCCGATGACACGTATCAAGATGCATACCAGGGCATGTGATTAAACTAATACTGTGAACAAAACAGCGCCCATAAAAGTCGGCCTGGCGGACAAGAATCCTCTGATGCATGCCGCCCTGAAACACCTGATGTCCGAAGACGACCGGTTCGAGCTGGTGTTTGTCGCCTTCAACTGTGACGATTTCCTGCGCAATGCCGCCACCAATCCTATTGATGTCGGCGTGATCGGATGGATTATCGGCCCGTGCGACGGGCGCTTTATCCTCGATCATCTGAACGGACAGGAACACCCACCCAGGATCGTCGTGTATACCGGAGACGAGAGCAAAATCGTACCTTCCCAGGTTATGTCGCACGGTGGAGCGGCTTTCGTGTCCAAGAGCGAGCAGCCCGCCGTTTTGCTGGATACCGTCGCCGCAGTGGCTGCCGGACGGATGGTGTTTCCCTATATTGACGTACGCTCCATTTATGATAACCCCCTGTCCACGCTGACCCGCCGGGAAATGGAGGTGCTTGCCGACCTCGCTTCCGGGCGCACCAACAAGCAAATTGCCCGCGACCTGGGCGTTTCCCTTAACACGATCAAATTTCACGTGAGAAACCTGTTCCAGAAGCTCGGCGTCAACAGCCGTGGACAGGCGATCGCGATGTATCTGAAATCCTGACCCGCTCATACGGGTAGTTTTTACCCCACCCGATTAAACCGACCCTCCCATCCCGATGGATGTTCCTGCAGCCGTCGAGGCTGCCTACACTGGTCGAATAGCCGGTTGTTCCGGGAGGGCTGCAAAGATGACCGAACATGAAACCCTGAAGCGACATCTCAACCGCTGGGCCAATCGCGATGAAATGCGTGAGGCCGTGGCAGCCACCATGCTCTCGATCGCTGATTCCTGCTGTGCCATATCGGAAGTCATTGCGCTTGGCCCGTTGGCGGGCAGCCTGGGCGCGAGTCAGGGTCAGAACGTTGACGGCGACATTCAATATGCGTTGGATATGCGGGCGAACGAACTGATCATCGACGAAATGATCGACGCGCCGGTCGCCTACCTGGCCTCCGAGGAACTGGAATTGCCGGTGCCGATTAACCAGGGAGCGCCCCTGTACGTGGCCATTGACCCCCTGGACGGCTCCTCGAATATCGACACTAACGTATCGGTCGGCACGATATTCTCGGTTATGCCGATGAAGTGCGACAAGGGCGACAGTGAATCTGACTGCTTCCTGCAGCAAGGCACGCACCAACTGGCCGCCGGGTATGTCATTTACGGCCCTCAGACAGCCATGGTGATGACGCTTGGGGAAGGCACGCACATTTTTACGCTGAATCCCGATACTGGGGAATTCTGCCTGACGACAGCCCACATCGCGATCCCCGAAGACACAAACGAATTCGCGATCAATACATCCAATTTCCGCCGCTGGGACGGGCATGTCAAAGCCTATATCGACGACTGCCTGGATGGCGCCGAGGGGCCGCACGAGAAAAATTACAACACCCGCTGGATCGCCTCGCTGGTGGCTGAATGTCACCGCATTCTGGTACGGGGCGGCATATTCCTGTATCCGGGCGACCGCCGTGAGGCTTATCGAAGCGGCCGGTTGCGCCTGGCTTACGAATGCAACCCCATCGCTTTCCTGGTGGAACAGGCGGGCGGCGCTGCAACCACAGGGAATCAGCGGATCCTGGAGATCGAGCCGACTGATATCCATCAGCGTGCCCCCCTGATCTTCGGATCTCGCAACGAGGTTAACCTGCTTGCCCATTACTACGCGGAAGTCCACCCAATGCGAGAGCGCTCACAACTGTTCGGAAACCGGGGATTGTTCCGGACCGGCTGAAAGAGGAGGTAAAACATGTCAACCAAGCACCCCATCATTTCGGTAACCGGTTCTTCCGGCGCAGGCACGACCTCGGTCAAGAAGACTTTTCAGCGCATCTTCACTCGCGAGAAGATCAACGCCGCCTTCATAGAAGGGGATGCATTTCATCGCTATGACCGGGTCGAAATGAAAAAAGTGATGGCGCGGGAGGCAGATAAGGGCAACAACCACTTCAGCCATTTTGGGCCCGAGGCCAACTTGCTGGCGGAACTCGAGGAAGTCTTTCGCGATTTTGGAGAAACCGGAACCGGCAAGACACGCCATTACGTGCACGACGAAGAGGAAGAAAAAATTTACGGCACGCCGCCCGGCACTTTTTCAGACTGGGAAGACATTCCGAAAGATACCGAGATTCTGTTCTACGAAGGACTGCACGGGGCTGCTGTGACTGACGAAGTTAACCTCGCGCAACACTGTGACCTCAAGATCGGCGTGGTTCCGGTGGTCAACCTCGAGTGGATTCAGAAAATTCACCGCGACCAGATGGACCGCGGATATTCGCATGAGGCCATCAAGGACACGATTCTGCGTCGCATGCCGGACTACCTGGACTACATCTGTCCGCAGTTTTCTCAAACGGATATCAATTTTCAGCGTGTGCCCACGGTCGATACGTCCAACGCGTTTATCGCCCGGTGGATTCCAACACCTGATGAATCAATGGTCGTGATCCGGTTTGCCAACCCCCGCGGCATCGACTTCCCCTACATGACGTCGATGATTGACAACAGCTTCATGTCACGGGCGAACTCTATCGTGATACCCGGCGGAAAAATGGACCTGGCCATGCAGCTGGTCCTGACGCCCATGATCATGCAACTGATGGAGCGTAGCCGCCGTGCCGGCGGCAGACGCGCGAACATTCAAGCAGTACAGAAATCTGCATAAAACCCCCTAACCGGAGAGAAACATGGACCAATCGAATAGATATGCAAATCTGGATTTACGCGAAGAGGATCTGATCGCCGAGGGTCGTCACGTACTTTGCGCCTACATTATGAAACCCAAGGCGGGATTTGACGGCTACCTGGCAACAGCCGCGCATTTTGCGGCTGAATCGTCTACCGGCACGAACGTCAAGGTTTCCACTACCGACGATTTTACGCGCGGCGTCGACGCCCTGGTATACGAAATCGATGAAGCAAAAGAGATCATGAAGATCGCCTATCCGGTCGATCTGTTCGACCGCAACATCATCGACGGCCGCGCCATGCTGGCGTCCTTCCTGACTTTGACGATCGGTAACAACCAGGGCATGGGCGACGTGGAATACGCCAAGATGTACGACTTCTACTTCCCGCCGGCCTACCTGAGACTCTATGACGGTCCTTCAACCGATATTTCCGACATGTGGCGCGTACTGGGACGTCCGGTAGTGGACGGTGGATTCATCGTGGGCACGATCATCAAGCCCAAACTGGGGCTGCGGCCGCAACCGTTTGCCGACGCGGCCTACAATTTCTGGCTGGGCGGCGATTTCATCAAGAACGATGAACCTCAGGGAAACCAGGTGTTCGCTCCGTTGAAGGAAACCATCACCGCAGTGGCGGATGCCATGCGGCGGGCCCAGGACAAGACCGGCGAGGCAAAGCTGTTCTCAGCCAACATAACGGCGGATGACTATAGGGAAATGATTGCCCGCGGTGATTTCATCCTGGAGACCTTTGCTGAAAACGCCGATCACGTGGCTTTTCTCGTTGACGGCTACGTTGCCGGCCCGGCCGCGATCACGACGGCGCGCCGCCACTTTCCGAACCAATATTTGCATTACCACAGAGCCGGTCACGGCGCCGTAACCTCGCCGCAGACCCAGCGCGGTTACACGGCCTTTGTCCTGGCCAAAATGGCCCGCTGCCAGGGCGCATCCGGAATTCACGTCGGGACCATGGGCTACGGTAAGATGGAAGGTGAGATGGATGACCGCGCCATTGCCTACATGATTGAGCAGGACAGCGCCGATGGGCCTTTCTACCACCAGGAATGGGCGGGCATGAAACCCACAACGCCGATCATCTCGGGCGGAATGAACGCTCTGCGCCTGCCCGGTTTTTTCGAAAATCTCGGGCACTCCAACCTGGTGTTGACCGCAGGCGGAGGTTCCTATGGCCACGTGGATGGACCGGCCGCCGGCGCAACCTCATTGAGGCAAGCCGAAATGTGCTGGCGCGAGGGCGCCGATCCGATCGCATTTGCCCAGGAGCATATGGAGTTCGCCAGGGCGTTCGAAAGCTTCCCGGCCGATGCGGACAAACTCTACCCCGGATGGAGGAACGCGCTCAATGTCGCAGCCTGAAAACCTCTCGGCAGGAGGCTACCCGGACGCCATCGTCTGGGACCTCGACGGTACGCTGGTCGAATCCGCAGCCGATCTTGCCACTGCCCTGAACGCTCTGCTCAACGAGCAGGGCCAGATGGGACACGAAGTTTCCAAAGTGCGCCCGATGATCGGCCACGGCGTGGCGAAGCTGATCAAGAGGGGGTTCCGCGCCTCCGGCGCCCCCCTGGATCAGCAGGCAGTCGATGCGCTGGTGCCCCGGTTCATGGATATCTATACGGCCTGTTGCACCGAAAATACCTGCCTCGTGGAAAATGCCAGGGACGTGCTGAAACATTTCTACCATGCCGGTATCAAGCAGGGATTGTGCACTAACAAGCCGATCTCCGTTACCCGGATGATTGTGAATGCGCTGGACATTAAGGGATACTTCGGCAGCGTTATAGGCGGCGATTCCACGTCGGCGAAAAAGCCGGATCCCCTGCCTTTGCTGACCTGCCTGGACGAACTGGGCAGCCGACCGGAAGATGCCCTAATGATCGGCGACTCGGGCGCCGATGTGGGCGCGGCGAGGGCTGCGAAGGTGCCGGTGATACTGGTCCCTGACGGCTATACCGGCGTTCCCGCCGTATCGCTTGGAGCAGATTACGTGGTGGGCCGGCTGGCGGACATTCCCGGCAGCATTCCGCCGCACCCGCCGCTTCGCCGAAGCGCCTGAGCTTTGATATAGTAGGGCCCTCACGGAGCCCTACTATGAAAAAACCAACAAACAATCCGTTTCCCATGCTCGCAGCCCTGCTCTGCATGCTGCTGCCCGCGATGCCGGCCCAGGCGGCTGAGGTAGACTTCTCCTGTATGAACTACCGGGTCTGGAGTAAAAGCCACCTGTCTTCCGAATACAGGAGTTTTGACATCGTGGTGCAGAACCAGTGCCCGGGCTCGGTTTACTGGGCCATGTGCATCGAACGCATCGATCCGGACACTTTCGTAGTGGCGGAAACACACAACCCCACGGGCTATGTCGAGGAAGGAAAAAAAGCGCGGGTGAATCTGAATCTTAGAAAACACCCGAACGATGCGAAATTCCGCAGCCGTTTTCAGGAGTTTTACGTAGACGTCGGCTACTCGATCGACGGCGCACCCGCCCCCAACTGTTTCGCCAGTCAATGCGAGGCGAAGAAGCGCTCATTACGGCTGGAAATAAGGGAAAACGAGAACGTATGGGAGCAGGCGGAGCGGGCCTTGTCCGAGCGGATAAAGAATGAATGCCCGGATACCGGTTGGGACACGCTTCAGTCCCAGGAGTGTGAAGACAGGGTAAAGGCCGCAAGCCAGGCGGAGCTGCAGCGATTTGAAGCAACAGACCTCGAATTGCGGGAACAGGTAGCCGAGATTGAACCCGGCGACTGCAGGTCCTATTCGGGCGAGCTGGCGGAATAACGGGGTTCCAACAACGCGTCCTTTCAGTGCCGGCCCAGGCCGGCCAGTCGCCGCAGCCGGTCCATCCTGGCGCCCACAGCCACCCTCACTGAATCCAGGTCGATGGGCTGGCCGCTGAATCGCCGCTGTTTTGTGTAATATTTTTCCGGGTCCGTTCCGTCCGGTTCAGCATTGAGGCGGTAATCGGTTCCGTCAAAAACCTCGTATAACGGAAACATACCGCTACGCACGGCAAGGCTGACCAGTTCGATCGACTCGGCCGGCTCGGTCTTCCAGCCGGTGGGGCACGGTGCGTGAATCAGGAAAAATCGAAAACCCTCTATCTTTAGCGCCTTTTCGATCTTGGCCCGGAAATCCTCCGGATGGGCGATGGAAAGGGTGGCGGCGTACGGCACCCGGTGTGCCGCCATGATACCGATAATGTCTTTCTTGCTCTCGATTTTACCTCCCGGGGTCGTCGTGGTCTTCGCAGCGAATGGTGTGGCCGAGCTGCGCTGACCGCCGGTGTTGCCGTAAATTTCGTTGTCGTAACAGATATAAATCAGGTTCTCGTTACGCTCGGCCGCAGCGGATAATGTAGCTATGCCGATGTCGTAGGTGCCGCCGTCTCCGGCCCAGCAAATAACGTGCTTTGGTTTGCCGTCCGGGTTCAGGTCATTGACGGCGGCGACCCCGCTGGCAAAGGCTGGGGATGAAGCAAAAGTCGCGGCGGTGACCGGCACACTGTAGGCCGTGGTGGGGAAGGCGCCCGCCGTCACAATGCCGCAACAAGCCGGTATCACCAGCGAGTAATCTTCGTTTTCCAGCGCACGGCCCAGCAGGGTCAGCCCGGTACTCATGCCGCAACCGCCGCAGTTGGTGTTACCCGGCCGTAGCAGGCAGTCCGCTTTTACATCTTCAGAAATAGCAGCGTTCATTGATCGATTCCTTTCCAGACCGGATCACCGGCTTCGGTTCTTTGCTTCAGATCCGCCACGACTTCCCGGACTGCGTCCGGCACCACGTCGCCTCCGCCGACACCGGTCAGGTAGCCCTGCACCAGGTGCCCGCCCCTCCCTTGCAAAGCGGCACGAATTTCCTGCCAGAAAATACCGCCGGTACCGGCCGAGTAGTTGCGGTCCAGCACACCAATTTTTTCCACATTCCGACAAAGCCTTGCGATCTCAGCCGTTGGAAAGGGCCGGAACATTTTTATCCGGATCATGCCGATTTTTTCGCCCTTCTGCCGCCGTTCATCGACCACGTCTTTGAGGGTCAGCGAGATGGTTCCCGAGGCGATGAAAATTTGATCAGCATCCTCGGTCCGGTAAGCAGAAACGGCGCCGGATACCTCGCGACCAAAGACCTCATTGAAGTGTGCCCGGTGTTCTTCCAGCACCGCGGGAACCTGCCGGATCGCCTGGTCCAGATCCATCCGGTGCGTCAGCGTCTCCTGCGGAAACGCCATTCCGCCGACTGTGACCGGGTGCGCTGGATCCAGGTGATGGGGTATTTCGCACGGCGGCAGGTACCGGTCAGCCTGTTCCTGGCTGGCCAGTTCGATTTCCATCGACGTGTGCGACACGATGAACGCGTCCATGCAGACCATGACCGGTAACAGTACCCGGGGATCTTCCGCCAGCCGGAACGCCAGCAGCGTCGTATCGGCGACATCCTGGTTACTGTCGCAATACAGCTGGACCCAGGCGAAATCACGAAACATCAGGGAGTCGCCCTGGTCGGCCCAGATGTTCCAGGGCGGGCCGAGCGTGCGGTTGACCGCGGCCATCACGATCGGCAAGCGGTAAAACGCCGCCACCATGACGTTCTCCGCCATATACGCCAGCCCGTTAGATGAACTGGCGGTAAAAGCGCGGGCGCCATTGAGAGAGGCGCCGATACACACCCCCATCGCGCTGTGCTCGCTTTCGACCGGAATCACCCGACCTTTCGAAAAAGGAAACTTCGCGACGTATTCCACGATTTCGGTTTGCGGTGTGATCGGATAAATTCCCGAAATGCTGCCGCGGGCATGGCGGTTCGCCTCGCCGGCTATGCTCATCGAGTGTCCGGCCGCCTGGTTGCCTGTTGCCAGTTGCATGTTCATTTTTCGGATACCTTCAGCTAAGCGGTCTTCATGTAAATGACGGCGCGTGAACATTCGCTCACGCACACACCGCAGCCCTTGCAGTAGTCATAGTCAAAAACGATTTCTTTGCCAACCCGTTTCAGCACACCGTCCGGGCAATAAGTCACGCAGCGGTCGCAGCTGTTGCAGACGCCGCAACTAAGGCATCTCCTGGCCTCGTCGACGCCTTCCAGACCCTGCCTTACCTCGTCGAACGAGCCCGATCTGCGCTCGAACGGCAGTACCTTTTCATCATGGCGGTGCTGCATTTCGAAATGCTGAAAACGCACCTGGTCAGCCCGCACGACAGTCGCTTCATCCGGCGGATCCGCGTACCGTTTTTCACCGCTGAACCGTTCGTGCAGCATCAGTGCCATGTCCCGTCCACAGCCAATGGCCGCCGTTACCGTTCCCTCGTTGGTCAGCAGGTCGCCGGCTCCGTAAACCGGCGCGTCGACCGTTTCCTCAACAGGATGATCTTCCGACAGCTCTGCACCTTCCGGCAGCAGAGACAGGTCAGCAGCCTGGCCAACCGCGAGAATGACCCGGTCACACGGAATTTCGAATTCGGCACCGGGAATCACCACCGGCCGCCGGCGGCCGCTTTCGTCCGGTTCGCCCAGCTCCATTCGTTGGCAGCTGAGTTGTCTTTTTTCTCCTTCACGGGTTATGCGGACGGGGGAGCATAAGAAATCAATCTGGATGCCTTCATCGATTGCATCGTCCACCTCTTCAGGAATGGCCGGCATTTCGTCGCGTGTCCGGCGGTAAATGATGCGAACCTCGTTCGCGCCCAGCCGCAGGGCCGAACGTGCCGCATCAATAGCCGTATTCCCGCCGCCGACGACGACGACATCCTCGCCCGTCACCTCAACCGCGCTGCAACGGGCCTTGTCCAGAAACTCAATTCCCTGCAAAACCCGTCCCTGGTCGGTGCCCAGGTCCAGCCCGAGATCAATCGAAGTCAGGCGCTGCAGCCCCGTAGCCGCCATCACCGCGTCGTATTCGTGTGTTAGCTCTTCCAGTGCCCGGTGATCGATCCGGCGGTTGAACACAGTCTTCACACCCAGCCTCGTGATTCGTTCGATATCCCGGTCCAGCGCCGCGCGCGGCAAGCGGTATTCCGGTATGCCGGTGCGCATCAGGCCGCCCAATTCCGATCCGGCCTCGTAAATCGTTACACCGTAGCCCAACCGCGCCAAATGGTAAGCGCCGGATAAACCGGCCGGACCGGCGCCGATCACGGCGACCTGTTCAGGTCTGCCCGCAGCGGCTGTTACCTGCACTTCCCCATGGTCACCTGCGTAACGTTCCAGCCCGCGGACGTTGACCGGCCCTTCCAGTTCAGAGCGGTTGCACTGCATCATGCAAAATCCCGGGCATACGCGACCGCACACCGATGGCAGCGGCGAGGTCTGCAACAGAATCTCGAGCGCACCGTCCACGTCTTCTTCGGTCAATGCCGCCAGGAATCCCTGAACGTCGTTTCCGGCCGGGCATATGAAATTACACGGCGGTGTGGCGTTCTCCCAGGCCGGTTGCTGGTTGGCCCACTGGCCCGTATGAATCGCCGGGGGCGCGCCTTCATTGCCGCCGATGAAAGCATGACCGCGGGCATGGGAAATCTCCTGCTTTTTGAATTCACCCGGCTTCGGCGGATCTTTTTGCACCCGGACTTCGTCCCAGGCTTCCCGGGCGGCGAGTTGGTTGCCGCCGTGGAATCCGAAATCTTCGAATGCGGCAACGACCGACTCCAAATTCATGCCGAGCAGGCGTGCCGCTGCGCCGGCCAGCGCCGTGTTGACGATCGGCACCGTGCGGGACCCAAGGCCATGTTTTACCGCAATCGAAGTGGCGTCAATGGTGGCAATGCGGAATGAATTTACGCGTTCCTGGCCGGCGTAGTGCTCCGGCGTTGTTTCGCAGTTAAGCAGAATCCATCCTCCGGGCTTGAGACCCGAAAGAATCACCGGTGAGATCAGTGTAGGATCCAGAACGATCAGGTGGTCGGGCTCGTAGATCTGGTTGGGGTTATGAATGGGCTCTTCATCGGCGCGTAAAAAAGCCTGTACGGGAGCACCCGAGCGTTCCGCCGCGTAGATCCCGAAGGCCTGGACGGAGCGCCCCTCCCTGTGTTCAGCCGCCGCGATAAGCTTGGCCAGCGTCACGCCGCCCTGGCCGCCTCGTCCATGAATCCTGATCTCGATCATCTCGCTCAGTCCTGAATATTCAGATGTTAGTTCCGGCTGTGCATTGAACAATGCAATTTAGAAATATTCCGGATAACAAAAGCTTACTTGTTGATTGACATTGAGTTCATGATGCTGATCATGCAGGTTAAACATTTATCCTCAATAGGGAACTGAACCTGTCAAAAAGACTCAAAACGGTTACAATACGCAAACTTTGGGGGCGACCTGGATTCGACGCGGGTAATGAAACCTGAGGTGCATGCCGAGCTGCAATCAACTCGTTAAACTGACTGCAAACTTTTAGTTGCCAATGATGACAACTACGCACTAGCAGCTTAAAAACCTGCTCAGCGCCTTCCGCCCGGTTCGTGCCCATACGTCCGGATCACGGGAGTCACCCTATATGGGATCGCGACGAAGCACGCCTGGTGTGGACTCGTTAAAACCTATCCAGGATCGTTTATGGTTTTCCCTGCCTGTCGGGTAACCATCGACTAAACCAATAGACCGGATAAGCATGTAGAGCCAAAGGCGGAGTGCTTGCGGACGCGGGTTCGATTCCCGCCGCCTCCACCAATACAAAAGGTCGCCTAACAGGCGGCCTTTTTTATTGATTGATTTGGTGTGGATGAGATCCCCGTCTGCGCGGGTGAGATTCCAATGTACAGGGACGTGCCGGTGCCGCGTAGGGCAGGATGCCCGGGAGCGGCCCGCCGCCTCCACCAATACAAAAGGTCGCCTAACAGGCGGCCTTTTTTTAGGAAATTTTGGGTCAGCATTAATATTTGCGCGTCGAGATTTTGAATCGTTGACGACTCAAGGACGAATTTCGGTCGCCCCGAATCCTGAGCTTTTCCAGATACTTGTTGGCATTAATGAAACTATTGACTACTCTAAATGGCATTAACGGCCAGACAGAAGCCAGCCATTGCAATTTTTCAAGGAACTTCAACAGCGAAACGTCTTCCGCGTAGCCATTGGCTACATCGTTTCCAGTTGGCTGCTGGTCCAGGTGGCCGACCTGGTGCTGGAAAACATTGGCTCACCCGACTGGGTCATGCAGACCATCATGCTGGTAATGGTGCTGGGTTTCCCCGTAGTGGTGTTTTTCTCCTGGGTCTACGAAGTCACACCGGAAGGCATCAAGCGCGAGTCCGAAATAGACCGTACCCAATCAACCAGACACATCACAGGGCGCAAGTTGGACCGCGCCATCGTCGCTGTATTGGTGGTGGCCCTAAGCTATCTCGCTTACGACAAGTTTGTCCCTGGACCCCATCGAGCGCCTGAACGGGCCGAAGGCAAGCAACAGCTTGTGACCGAGCCAGTATTGGTTGCACCGGACATTAAAACGGAGCCCGACAACTCCGTCGCTGTGCTGCCCTTTGTCAACATGAGTTCTGATGAAGAGCAGGAGTATTTCTCCGACGGCCTGGCCGAAGAACTGTTGAATCTGCTTGCAAAAATCCCTGAATTGCATGTAGCAGCCCGCACTTCTTCTTTCTCATTCAAGGGGAAAAACCTCGAGATAACAGAAATAGCCTCGCGTCTGAAAGTGGCTCATGTGCTGGAGGGTAGCGTGCGCAAACACGGCGATCAGTTGCGCATCACCGCACAGCTGATCCAGGCGGATAACGGCTACCATCTGTGGTCGGAAACCTATGACCGGCAACTGGATAATATTTTCGAAATACAGGAAGAGATCGCGATCGCGGTTGTCGATGCTCTGAAGATCAAGTTGTTAGGTGAAGCACCCAAAATACGAAAAACCGACCTTGCAGCCTATCAATTGTTTCTCGAAGGACAGTATCTGAAACGTCAGATTTCGGAGGACTCGCTTCTTAAAGCCATCGAGGCTTTCAAGCAAGCCGTTGAGATCGATCCTGCTTATGCTCCGGCATGGGCAGAATTGGCCGATAGCTATATATGGATCGGGGCTTCAGAAAAATTTTCGCGTGAGGAAGGACATGCCCTTGCCGACCAGGCTATTGCAACAGCCATAAGCATCGACCCGGAATACGCGTTTGCCTATTATGTTCGGGGTATATCGTGGATTTTTTCCAAAAAAGAATTTAACCGCGGGATCGAAGATTTCAACTACGCATTAGAGCTGGAACCTGACAACGCGTTTTTTATCGCAGCGATAGGTAAAGGCGCATTTGTCACGGGGCAGTTTGAGCGCGCAATTACCCAATACAAGGCAGCGCTGGCCCTGGAGCCCGTAGTGCCGGAATTTTATTGGTTTATTGGCAAGGCCTATCTCAGCTCCGGGCGACTGGATGAAGCAGAGGCGTCATTCAGAAAATTACTGGATCTGAGTCCGGATGCCTACGGCAGTCTCGATCTCTGGGAAACATTATTCTTAAAGGGCGACTTAGAGGCCGCCCTGGCGCTGTTAGACGCTTTTGACGACCTCGCAGCCCCCCTTTCAATAACTCATTATGCATTGGGTAATTCGGGAAAGGCCGATGAGCATCTGGCCAAATTAATTGATTACGATTCGGATTCAAATCCCTTTAGCATTGCCAGGGTTTACGGATATCGCGGTGAGAAAGATAAAACCTTCGAATGGCTGAATGTCATGGTGGAAAACAGCAGCTATTTTCCAATTTTCATACTGGGTGATCCAGCCCTGCGCAGCGTCCATTCAGATCTACGCTGGCCGCCCTTCCTTGATAAACTGGGTCTGCTGGAATTCTGGCTTGAAATGCCAACGAATCAGGAGTGATGACCTCAACCTGAATCTCTGCCAGGGAGAGCTTTATCCCGACTTGTCCGGCTTCGTGTTGAAGCAAGTCTCGTACATCACGCAGTCAGAAATTGATATCTTCATCATCCAGTAGGGGCTGAATACCCGGTTATTCAATGTAAAAGTAAGCGGCCGTTGAGCCCAGGCTGGCCCTGCGCTCTTTGATCTCCATCCGCGCGATTGAACGCAGGTGAACTTCGTCCGGTCCGTCGGCGTAGCGCAACGCTCTGGCCCAGGTCCACATTTCCGGCAGCGGTGTGTCCGGGCTGACGCCCATCGCGCCGAAGGTCTGCATGGCGCGGTCGCAGACCTCGCCCCACATTCTCGGCACCACGGCCTTGATCATCGAGATTTCCTTGCGCGCGGCCTTGGCGCCGACGTTGTCGATCATCCAGGCGGCTTTCAGCACCAGCAATCGGGCCTGCTCAATCTCGATTCTTGACTGGGCAATCCAGTCCGAGACGGCGCCGTGCTCGTGCAGGAATTTGCCGAACGTTTTGCGTTCCAGCGAACGTTCCACCATCAGTTCCAGCGCCAGTTCAGCCGCGCCGATACTGCGCATGCAGTGGTGAATCCGGCCGGGGCCGAGGCGGGCCTGGGCCATCGCGAAACCGCCGCCCTCCTCGCCGAGCAGGTTTGAGGCCGGTACACGGACGTCTCGGAACACGATCTCACAGTGCCCTTCCACGGAAATATGATGCATCACCGGGATATTACGGATGACCTCAATTCCCTTCGCGTCGGCCGGGATCAGTATCATGCTCTGCTGCCGGTGGGTCTCCGCCTCCGGATCGGTCTTACCCATCAGGATGTAAAGTTCACAGTCCGGCCGGGCGGCATTGGAAATAAACCATTTCCGGCCGTTGATTACGTAATCGTCGCCGTCGCGCCGGATCAGGGTCTGGATATTGGTGGCGTCGGACGAAGCGACATCCGGCTCGGTCATCGCGAATGCAGAATGAAACTCACCGTTCAGCAAAGGCAGCAGCCAGCGCTCTCGCTGCTCCGGCGTGGCGAACTGGTGCAGCAGTTCCATGTTGCCGGTATCCGGCGCCTGGCAGTTGAACACCTCGGACGCCCAGCCGATCCGGCCCATCAGCTCGGCCAGCGGCGCGTATTCCAGGTTGCTCAGCGC
>JABDLD010000045.1 GCA_013001885.1 Lysobacterales bacterium | reverse complement strand
GTCTATGATCGCCATTTCACCGAGCAGTTCACCTGGGCCAAGCGTGGTCAGCACGATCTTTTTACCCTGATTGGCGGCGGACAGCTCGACCTTGCCGGACTCGATAAAATAGGCAAAGTCCCCGGGCTCATGTTCACGGAAAATCGTCTCGCCAGCGGCGAAGGTCTTGCGTTTCTGGTCTTCTAAAATAGTTCCACTCCTCGGTTCCGCTTTGGCTTTCGGCTGTGGCGACATCAGATCGTTAAACCGCCGTTGCCCCCGATGATTCTACCCCCATTGCCTTTGAATGGGGATGAACTTCGCGCTGGGTGGGTTAAAGTGGGGTCGGTGCAGGGCTGCGCGGCCGGTGCCAGATCTGACTGCAGGAAGGGGCGCCTGCGGCAGTTCGTCTGAATGACTGTCGGGGCGGCCCGGCGCATTATGCCCGGGGATAATAAGGCCTGGAGCGGGAAGGTCCGGCGCGCGCGGATCGACGAGTATCAGTGGTGAAGTATGCCGGCAAGGATCGGTACTGAACAGATGAGGGACCTGATCGGCCAGGAGTCTGAGCCTTCGTCTTGGTTTCAGCTTACTCAGGAGCGTGTAGATCAGTTTGCCGATGTCACCAACGATCATCAGTTCATCCACGTCGATCCGGAAAAAGCCGCCACGACAGAATTGGGTGGCACCATCGCGCACGGATATTTCCTGCTTTCCCTGTTGCCCCATCTTCTTGGCGAAATGTCCAGCCTGCCTGCGGGGCTGGCGGTGAAAATCAACTACGGATCGAACAGGGTGCGTTTCCTGAACCCCGTTCGCGTCGGCAGCCTGGTCCGCGCGCGCCAGAAGATCGTCGCTGTGAGCGAGAGATCGTCCGGGGTGTGGCGGGTCGAAACTGAGGCAGTGCTGGAACTGAAAGACGAAGCCAGGCCTGCGCTGGTCGCCGAACTTATTACCCTGGTCTTCGCGGACTGAGCGCTCCGGGTCCGAGCTTGCTGGAGGCAAGGAACGGTAAACGCAATCCGCGGGCCTTTGAATCGCCTCGCTGTTTAACATATTGCAGGCCGCTCGCGGGCGTGCGGCTCGAAAACGGGGTGGCTTTGTGGCTACACTGTCGGCAAAGAGTTGCGAACAATACGCGACCCGCCGGATATGGAGGTGATCGGCCTGAACCAGCTGCGATCACGGACCGGCCGCCCAGAACAAACATAAATAAAGGGGACTGCAATGAATAAGTATCTCGTCGCGCTTGCCGCCGTCGGTCTGTTCAATTCGCCTGCAATGGCCGGCAAGAAGCCGGAGATTTCTGTGATGACGCAGAACCAGTATCTCGGCGCCGACCTGACGCCGATCATCGCGGCGGGTAACCTCGAGGCCTACAAAATGGCGGTTGTCGCTGCCCTGCTATCGGTGTCAGGCAACAACTTCCAAGAGCGGGCCCGTGCGCTGGCGAAAACGATCAAAAAGAAGAAGCCGCACCTGGTCGGGCTGCAGGAGGTGTTCGAATTCGGGTGTATCGAGTCGGGCACAATGCCCGGTGCGTGTGACCTTTACGCAGGCGCGTTCAACGATCATCTTGCCGAAACTATGACGGCGCTGGATGAGCTGGGCGCGGAATACACGATAGCGGCGGTTGTGAAGAACCTGGATATCAGCCCAACGACATTTCCGTTGCCTGGTTTGCCGGTCTATCTTGACGCGGAAGACAATTTCCCTGCGTTTTTCGTTACGGTGATTGATCGGGATGTGATCCTGGCGCGTAATGATGTGCTCACAAAACCACTTCCTTTCAATGACCCATCGCGTTGTAACAGGCCCTCCCTGGATGGCTGCAACTTCGATATCGCTGCTGCCACGACGCTGCTTGGGACAGACATCGAATTCAAGCGGGGTTTCGTTGGGGTCAAGGCACTGGTTAAGGATAACGCCTTCCATTTCGTAAACACCCACCTCGAGGTCCAGTATCCGGCGCCGGACCCGACTGCGCCTTTCTTCCAGGCCGCCCAGGCGAGCCAGCTGCTGGCAACCGTTCAGGCCCTGCCCATGTCGCCGGGCACGCAGGTAATCGTTGTTGGCGACATTAATTCTTCTCAGGAAGATGTGGAGTTCCCGTTACCGCCGCCTTTTTCGGGGATGGGGCAGACGCCCTACGCCCAGTTCGAGCAGGGCGTGAATTTCTTAGGTCAGCCTGACTTTGCGCCGCTGGCCGATGCCTGGCTGGCCGGCAAGCCCAAGGGCCCTGGTTATACCTGTTGCGAGCTGCCGGACCTGTCGAATGCGGAGTCCATGCACGACGAGCGCATCG
>JABDLD010000017.1 GCA_013001885.1 Lysobacterales bacterium | reverse complement strand
GCTATCCGCTGGTCGTGCGGCCGTCGTACGTGCTGGGCGGTCGGGCGATGGAAATTGTCTATAACGATGACGATCTCGCGGCCTACATGGATGCCGCTATCGGCGTTTCCAACGACAGCCCGGTATTGCTGGATCGCTTTCTCGATCTTGCAACGGAAGTCGATGTCGACGTCATTTGCGACGGCGAACACGTGCTGGTTGGCGGGATCATGGAACACATCGAGCAGGCCGGCGTGCATTCCGGCGACTCTGCCTGTTCGCTCCCGCCTTACTCGCTGTCTCGAGATATCCAGGACGAGATGCGGCGTCAGATCCGGTTGATGGCGCTGGAACTTGGAGTCGTCGGCTTGATGA
This sequence comes from Lysobacterales bacterium, assembly GCA_013001885.1. GTDB lineage: Bacteria > Pseudomonadota > Gammaproteobacteria > Xanthomonadales > SZUA-36 > JAHEFT01. Next base: position 40,523 of record JABDLD010000017.1, on the reverse strand, counting down.
ATACGCAATTCGCACTCCGGGGCGAAGATGTGTATGTGCTTGAAGTGAATCCCCGGGCATCGCGCACGGTACCGTTTGTGTCCAAAGCGACGGGTTTGCCTCTGGCCGGTATAGCTGCGAAGGTAATGGCAGGAAAAAGCCTGCAAAAACAAAATCAAACAAGGGAAATAGTACCTAATTTCTACTCAATCAAGGAGGCTGTTTTCCCCTTCATGAAGTTCCCCGGAGTGGATCCGATACTCGGGCCGGAAATGCGTTCCACCGGAGAGGTGATGGGCATAGGCTGGAGTTTCGGCGGCGCACGGGCAAAATCCATGAAGGCAGCCAGTTACGGGCTTCCGCGAATCGGAAAAGCCTTTCTGAGCGTTCGGGATGCCGACAAGAAAGTTCTGGTTCCGATTGCGCGGGAACTGATAGGGCGCGGCTATAAACTGGTGGCGACCGGCGGGACAGCCCGGTTTCTGGTGGAAAATTCAATTCCCTGCGAATCAGTGAACAAGGTGCTGGAAGGCCGTCCCCATATTGTCGACCTGATCAAGAACGATGAGATCAAGTTCATTGTCAATACCACGGAGGGCGCGCAGGCCATTTCGGACTCCTTTTCCATCAGGCGTGAAGCCCTTCAGCGAAAAGTGAGCTATACCACGACCATTGCCGGCGGCCGGGCTACGCTGCGGGCGCTGGATCACGAAAATGACTACACGGTGCACAGCCTTCAGCAGCTGCACCGGGGGCTGGATTTATGACCAGACATCCATTGACCAAGGCAGGGGCTGAGCGCCTGCGCGAAGAATTATCCAGGCTGAAGAAAATCGAGCGGCCCGGGATCATTGCGGCTATTGCGGAAGCGCGGGCGCACGGCGACCTGAAAGAAAATGCCGAGTACCACGCGGCCAGGGAACAGCAGGGCTTCATCGAAGGGCGAATTCAACACCTGGAGTCGACCATTTCGCACGCCCAGATCATTGACGTGGAGAAACTCAATCCCGGCGACAAAGTCGTGTTTGGCGCCACGGTCACGCTTTCGGATGAAGAAACCGCGGAAGAAAAAATTTATCAGATCGTCGGCGATGTAGAAGCCGACATCAAGCATCATCGTATCGCGGTAAGCTCGCCAATCGCACGGGCCCTGATTGGGCGCGAAGTGGGTGATGTCGTCGTGGTGCGGGCGCCGGTGGGAGACCGGGAATACGAAATTGTCGATGTCGAGTACAGGTGACACAAACACATATCACGCTACTGGTTGAAGACCTCAAAAGTATGGTCGCGGCGATAGACGAGCCGCACCGTTTTGCCGCGCTGGAGCAGGTGTTCGCGAAAGGCGACGCCTGCAACCTTCCCGCAGACACGCCCAATCACCTGCGATTTTCCCTGTTTGGGATCGAGACCGTGGGCGAACTGCCGGTGGCTGCGCTGACCCACGTGAGCGACCGGTCCAGGGCGCGTCAAAAAAGTTATTACTGGCTGCGCAGTGATCCGGTGACCCTGTGGGCGGACATGGCGCAGGTGTTCATGACCAGTTACGGTTTTGCCGACCTGGATCCTTACGAGCGAAATGAAATTGAAAACTGCATCCGCACCGTATTGATGGAAGAAGGCATAGACTTTCATTCCGACCATCCGGAGCGCTGGTGTATTGCGCTGAATAAACCGCTGGAGTTCGAATTCACACCGCTGGACGAGGCCCTGGGCATGGATGTCGCCGATGCGCTGCCCACTCACCCCGAGGCCCGTTTCTGGAAACGCATCCTGAATGAGATACAGGTTGCTCTGCACCACTGCCCGGTGAATATCCGCCGCCGTCAACGCGGCAAGCAGGAAATCAATTCGGTCTGGTTCTGGGGCGGCGGGTTTCTTCCTGACACCGTTGCGCACAACGTCATTGATACCGTTTATTCAAACAATCCGGTGACACGCGGCCTGGCTATCATCAACGACTGCAGGCTTAAAAAGCAGAATATGGCGGGAGTCGGAAACTTCAGCCGGGACGGCCGCTCGGTTCTGATCGACTGGATTCCCGCCTCCCTTTATGCCGTTGAGGAGTTGGAGCACCTGGAAATCCTCTGTGGCCAATTGCTCCAGCTGGTAGACCGAAATCAGGCTGAACTCATCCTGTACGACGGCAGCGGTTACGGAAAGCACTACGATCGCAGTGCGCGCCGCCGATTCTGGCGGCGTAAACAAGCGCTGAATTCTGTCCTGTCTTCGCCCGCCGGGGCATGATGACACCGCGCATTATCAGGCGCCGGGACATTCCTGGAGAAGCAGGCCGGCTGCCCGGCGGAATGCACCCGGTCATTGAGCGGATTTTGCGCGCTCGCGGCGTCAATGACGTCTCCCAGCTATCGCTTGAAATGGCGAACATGTTGCGGCCCAACGATCTGGGCGGAGTCGATCAAGCCGCCGCGGTGCTGGCGGAGGCGGTTACCGGCAGCCGGAGTATCCTGGTCGTGGGCGATTTCGATGCCGACGGCGCGACCGGAACCGCCCTGGCCCTGCTGTCCCTGAGAGCGATGGGCTGTAAGTCAGTAGATTTCAGGGTGCCAAACCGCTTCGAGTTCGGATATGGCTTGACCGTGCCGCTGGTGCAGACGCTGGCTGATGATCCGCCGCAGGTGCTGGTGACAGTAGATTCCGGCATCAGCTGCGTCGACGGTGTGCGGCAAGCCCGTTCCCTGGGTTGCAAAGTGGTCGTAACGGACCATCATCTGCCGGGAGATCTGATTCCCGAGGCCGATGCCATTGTCAATCCCAATTGCCCGGGCGAGACCTTCGCCAGCAAGGCTATGGCCGGAGTCGGCGTGATTTTTTACCTTCTCAGCGTAGTGCGGCGGGAGCTGCGCGACCGCAATTGGTTCAACCGATCCAGGCCCGAACCCAACCTGGCGCAGTTCCTCGACCTGGTTGCGCTGGGTACCGTGTCCGATCTCGTCCCGCTGGATTACAACAACCGGGTGCTCGTTCGGCAGGGCCTGGAACGAATCCGGCGCGGGCTGGCTCGTCCCGGGCTGATGGCTCTTCTCAGACTGGGCAAGCGGGATTATCGATACGCCAGTGCGTCCGATCTTGGCTTTGCCGTGGGCCCACGGCTCAATGCGGCGGGGCGCCTGGAAGACATGAGTACCGGCATCCGCTGCCTGTTGACCGACGATCCATCGGAAGCCCGGGACCTGGCCCTGCAGCTGGACGAATTGAACCGGCAACGCCGCGACATGCAGGATCAAATGCAGCAGGAGGCGCAGTCCAAGGTGGAAGATCTGCTGCAGTCGCTTGAACAGAATGAACTGCCGCCGGCGCTGTGCCTTTTTGACGAAACCTGGCACCAGGGCATCGTGGGGCTGGTGGCATCGCGGATCAAAGACAAGGTTCACCGGCCGGTTCTTGCGTTTGCCCCGGAGTCGGAGGGCGCCAGCCTGTTGAAAGGTTCCGCCCGTTCGGTCAAAGGACTGCATATACGGGACGTGCTGGCTTACGTGGATTCCCACCATCCGGGTATGATCCGGGCTTTTGGCGGTCATGCGATGGCCGCCGGGTTGAGTTTGGAAAAAGAGGCGTACCGCAAATTTCAACAGGCGCTGCCTGCTGCCGTCGCTGCCGTTCTCGGGGAAACCGTGCTCAGCGCTGAGATTTTGACGGACGGTGAACTGGACGGGGAAGACATATCACTGGATTTCGCGCGCCGGCTGGAGAATTTGAGTCCCTGGGGACAGCGCTTTCCGGAACCGGTGTTCGACGGTGTGTTTCGGGTGCTGGACCACCGGGTACTGGCCGGGGCGCATCTGAAAATGATCGTCCAGGCCGTCGCAGGCGGTGAACCGGTGGACGCCATTGCGTTCAACCGGCTGCCGGAAGACCTGCCACTTTCAGGCGCTGTTCGCTTGCTGTACCGTTTGAACATTAACCGTTGGCGCGGAAACGAGAGTTGCCAGCTAATGGTGGAGGAAATCATAAAGTGAGCCCGAAATGATCGAAACCCGTGAAGACTACCTTGGCAGCCTGCGGGGCAGGAACCTGGACGTTTACCTGTTTGGGCAAAAGGTGGAGGAGCCGGTCGACCATCCGGTGATCCGGCCGTCGATCAACGCCGTGGCGGAGACTTATGAGCTGGCGCGGCGCGATCCCGATCTGGCAACCGCCGTCTCTCCTTTTACCGGGGAACGGATTAACCGTTTTCTGCATATCGCTGCGAGCAGGGAAGACCTGGTCATGCAGAACAAGATGCAGCGCCGCCTGGGCCAGCTCACGGGAACCTGTTTTCAGCGCTGCGTCGGGATGGATGCGTTCAACGCACTGCATTCGGTGACCTTCGAAATCGACGAGGCCTGCGGGACTTCCTATCACCAGAGATTTTGCGATTTCGTGGCATTCGCACAAAGGCACGGTTACGTCATCGGAGGTGCGATGACGGATGTCAAGGGCGACCGCAGCAAGGCGCCGCACCAACAGGCGGATCCGGATCTGTTTGTTCACGTCACACGGCGTACCAAAGACGGCGTTTATATCACCGGCGCCAAGGCGCACCAGACCGGTTGCATCAACTCCCACTGGCTGATCGTGATGCCTACGATGCGGCTCGGGGATAATGACCGGGACTTCGCCGTGGTCGGCGCCATTCCGGTCGAGACGCCCGGTATCACCTACATCTACGGCCGCCAATCCTGCGATACGCGGGCTATGGAAGCGGGTGATGTCGATTCCGGTAATGCGAAGTTTGGTGGTCAGGAGGCCATGATCCTGTTCGATGACGTGTTCATTCCGAACGAGCGCATCTTTATGGATGGCGAGACTGATTTCGCGGCCATGCTGGTGGAGCGCTTCACCTGTTATCACCGGCGCAGCTACGTCTGTAAGTCAGGGGTTGGCGATGTCCTGATCGGGGCCGCGGCAACCATCGCGGACTACAACGGCGTTGACCGGGCCTCTCATATCCGGGACAAGCTGGTGGAGATGACCCACCAGAATGAAACCATCTACAGCACCGGTATCGCCGCCAGCTACCAGGCCGCGAAAATGAAATCGGGCGCCTGGCTGTGCGACGACATGATCGCTAATGTCTGCAAGCACCACGTCACGCGGACCCCCTATGAACTGGCGCGCCTGGCCCAGGACCTGGCCGGCGGGCTGGTCGTCACGCTGCCATCGGAGCAGGACTTCGATCACGAGAAGATTGGGCCGCTGCTGCAGAAGTACCTGCAGGGCCGCGAGGGTGTCGCAACCGGCGACCGGGTAAGAATACTGCGGCTGATTGAAAACCTGACGCTGGGACGGAACGCAGTGGGTTACCTCACAGAGTCCCTGCATGGCGCCGGCTCGCCGCAGGCGCAACGGGTGCAGATGGCGCGTGCGGCCCAGCTGGAATCACGCAAGAAGATGGCGCAAAAACTCGCCGGCATTGAAACAGCGCTGGATGATCCTGCTGCAGAACCGGGCGGCTACCTGGAACGTGTTTTCAAACCCGAGAAACCGTAAAACGACGACTCAATAGTCGAGGCCGGCAAGGTCCAGCTGCCGTATCAGTTCGGCGCTCTCGCCGGCGGGCGGGTTCCAGCTGGGCTTGACCGGCGAAACGGTGATATAGCCCTCCATGTGCGCCCGCACGTCGCCTTCTTCCCGGTGGGGCTGTTCCGGATTGACGCCCGCGTAGTAGCGCGGGGTCACGTGACCGGTCTTTTCACAGCGGTGATAATCGAGTTCGATCAGATGGCCCGAGGAAACTTCGGGATAAATGACGCCCTTGATCTTCTCCCGGGGCAGGGCGGGGTAGTTGATGTTCAGCAGTATACCGGGCGGTAGCAAGCGGCCGTTCGAATTGGCCTGTGTCCGTAGTGATTCAATCACCGTGCAGGTGAACTCAGCTGCCGGCCCCAGCACGTTGAACGTACTCGGAAATGTTCGCGGTGACTGGCGCGCCTCCTCGAACAGCATGCCGGCGGAGACGGCGATAGCCGGAAGGCCGTTCAGCAGCGCCGTGATCGCTGCGCCGATGGTGCCGGATGCGTGCAGGCCGACGCCCAGGTTGGGTCCAAAATTGATCCCGGACAGGACCAGTTGAGGCGGGTCGTCGGCCAGCAGGTGCCGCAGCGCGACCAGCACAGTATCGGCCGGCTGGGCGTCCAGGTGCCAGCTGCCGCCGCCCAGGTCCGCCAGCGGAATGGTGCGCCGGGTAGTCGTGCTCATGCTGGTTGCGCTCTGTTCACTGCTGGGAGCGACCATCGTCACGCGGTAACCCTTCGATTTCAACACGGATTGCAGTGTGAGGATACCCGGTGCTTCGTGACCGTCGTCATTGGTCAGGAGGATATGCATTGGGTCATTTGAATTCATGCGTTTCATTGTACCCCTGTCCGTAACCTTGTTAGCATTGAAAACTCATCTGAAACTGAAATTCAAGGCACACTCAATGGATGTAAAAAACCGCGTAGCCCTGGTTACCGGAGGCGCGCACGGCATTGGCCGGGCCCTATGCAGGGCGCTGCATATCGAGGGCGCGCAGGTGGCGGTTGCCGACCTCGATTCCGAGCAGGCAAAAAAAGTGGCCGGGGAAATCGGCGGCCTGGCGATCGGGCTTGATGTCTCCCGGGAAGCTGACTTGGTGGCCGCCATCGAGAAGGTTGAACGCGAGCTGGGTCCGATCGATATCTTCGTTTCCAATGCCGGAGTCGCCTTTGGTGACGGGCCCGGCGGCGCCGCTTCGGCTCCGGATCGGAACTGGAAGGCCTGCCTGGAGGTCAATCTGATGGCCCATGTCTATGCGGCGCGGGCGATGGTGCCCCGCATGAAGCAGCGTGGCGGCGGATGCCTGGTCAACGTGGCGTCGGCAGCCGGGTTGTTGTGCCAGGTGGGCGAGGCGGCTTACACGGCGAGTAAACACGCAGCGGTCGGTTTCGCCGAGTCCCTTGCCATTACCCACAAGGACGACGGCATCCATGTCTGCCTGGTCTGCCCTCAAGCCGTGGCAACCCGCATGATCGGCGTCGATGAGGACACCGAACTGGAAGACGGCAGCACCGGATTTGGCGGCAATGACGTTGACGGAATTCTGAGCTCGGAATACGTAGCCGACTGCATTCTCGCCGGTATTCAGCAGGAAAGGTTCCTGATTTTGCCGCATCCGCAGGTTTCCACGTACTTTCAGCGCAAAGCGATGGACCACGACCGCTGGATCAGCGGCATGAGGCGGTTCAGAAGAAAAATCGGTGGAGAAACAGAATGAATTATTCGGATTTGAAGGGCAAGGTGGCTGTGGTCAACGGCGCATCGAGGGGCATCGGTGAAGCGATAGCCAGGGGGCTGGCTGCCAGTGGAGCACGCCTGGTTCTGACCAGCCGCAGCCAGGAAGGCGTTCAGGAAGTGGCGGATTCGATCACGGGGGCCGGGGGTGAGGCTGTCGCCAAAGCCTGCCATGCCGGCAACCTGGACGACATCCAGGGCTTACTTGAATACGTGCGTGAATCGTTCGGCCGGCTGGATATCCTGATTAATAATGCGGCCACCAATCCGTTCTACGGGCCGGCAGCAGGCCTGACCCCGGAAGCCTTCGACAAGACCGTACAGGTCAACCTGAAAGGGCCGTACTTTCTCTCCAGTGCGGCGATTCCGTTAATGATAGAAAGCGGCGGCGGCAGTATCGTCAACGTCTCGTCGATCGCCGCGCTGAACCCGCTTCCCGGCCAGGCGGTTTACGGTATGACCAAGGCCGGGCTGATCAGCCTGACCAAGGCCTTCGCCAAGGAGTACGGCCAACAGGGGATCCGGGTCAATGCGATTCTTCCCGGTGTGGTCAAAACCCGCTTTGCGGCCGCCCTGACCGAAGACCCGCGGGTGCAGAAATGGATATCGAAATTGCCGGTTCCGCGGGCGGGACAGCCCGAAGATATGGTGGCTGGCGTTCTGTACCTGGTTTCTGATCAGGCGGCGTACACCACCGGAACCACTCTGGTCATGGATGGCGGGGCCACCCTGGGATGAGCGATAACCCGGCCACGCCGGTCAGGCCCGGCGAGGAACTGGATTGGCCGGCACTGGATGCGTGCCTGAAAGAGGCGATTCCGCACCTGCGCGGAAGACCGCAGATCAGCCAGTTCTCCGGCGGTAATTCGAACCTCACCTACCGGCTCCGGTACGAGAACGACGACCTGGTGGTGCGGCGTCCCCCGTTTGGCACTAAGGCCCGCTCGGCGCACAGCATGATCCGGGAATACCGGATCATGACCGAATTGAAACCGGTCTTTCCGGCGGTTCCCGAAACCCTGTATTACACCGCGGATGAGTCTGTCATCGGCTCCGAATTTTATGTCATGAGGAAAGTCGCGGGGCAGTTGATAAAGGACGAACTGCCGGCTGCATGGGGCTTCACGCAGCAGGATACGCGGCGCTTTTGCATTGCGTTCTGGCAAAAACTGATCGATCTGCACCAGGTGGACTACGTTGCGGCCGGATTGGGGGATTTTGGAAAGCCGGGGGGTTATGTGGAGCGGCAGATACTGGGCTGGAACGGCCGTTTTGAGAGAGTCATGACGCCGGATGTGGACGAGTTTTCAGACGTCCGGGCGTGGCTGCAGGACAACCGGCCTGCCGACAGCGGCTGTCACGCGGTCCTGCACGGCGACTACCGCATCGATAACGTCATCCTGGATGAAAACGACCCCTGCCACATCGTGGCGGTGCTGGACTGGGAAATCTGCGCGTTGGGCGACCCGTTGATGGACCTGGGCAGTTCGCTGGCGTACTGGATGCAGGCCGACGATCCGCCGGGGCTCAAAGCACTCGTGATGCAGCCCTCAACGGCTCCCGGTATGTTGAGCCGCAGGGAAATACTGGACCTCTACAAGGAAAAAACCGGGGTCGATACTTCGGATTTCACCTTCTACACGGTTTACGGATACTGGCGGGTGGGCGTCATTCTGCAACAGATCTACTATCGTTATTTCCACGGTCAGACCCAGGACGAGCGGTTCAGAACGTTCGGCCTGGCCACCCAGAGCCTGGGCGAGCACTGCCAGCGGCTGATTCGGGAGCGATGATGACCGGGCAGGGACGCAGGCCCGTCAGATCGCGGCAGGGACCATGTAATAGCGGTCTATGATCTGCAGGTAGCGCTGAACCTCAAAGTCCCATTTCTCCTCGGTCCACCCCAATACTTCGCGGCACAGCGGTTTGATCTGGTCGAGGATCCCGGCGCCTCCGTTTTTGATCAGAATGCCCAGGCGGGTCCGGCGCAGCATCAGGTCGTCCAGGTGCAGGACGGCCTCGTGCAGCAGCGCCCAGCGAACCTGGGCCAGGCAAGTCAGCGTGCCCGCAATCGTAGCGCGCTCGGAAGCGGGAGCGGAAGCGAGCAGGGCGGCTGCATTTTCACCGTACCGGCCCAGCAGACGTTCGCCTCTGTCGGGATCTTCCGGCATGATCTCGGAGCCTTCGACCGCCGGATCTGAAAATATCCGTTTACTGGAAAAAGGCGCGGCTGGAGGTAGAAACGGCTCCGCCTTCGAGAGAACATCCAGCGCCATGTGATGAAACGTGGTCAGCTTGCCGCCGCTGCAACTGACCATTCCCGGTTCGACCCAGACCTGGTGCTCGCGGCTGGCCTTGGAGGGATCGCCGGACTTGCCGGAAGTGATGATCGGACGGACCCCCGACCAGGTGGAAATGACATCGTCCCGCGTGGGCGGATTTTCAGGGAACAGCTGGCGGGCGGCAGTCAGCAGGTAACGGAGCTCGTCCGGCGTCATGCTGGCCGCGATATCCAGGTCCTCCGGATGGTAGATATCAGTCGTTCCCACGATTGTAAGGCCTTCCCACGGATAGATGAACAACCGCCTTCCGTCCTCTGGATGCAGCAGAAAAATGGCGTGAGGGACCGGAAACCGGTCGGCGCCCAGGATCAGGTGGCTGCCCCGTTGCGGCCGTATTTTCATCCCGGCCAACGCGGCATTACCGAGGCGGTCAGCCCAGGCGCCGGTCGCATTGATCACGACCCGTGCCTGCAGCTCGATGGACTCACCTGTCTCCAGGTCCTCTGCCGTCAGGCCCTGCACCCGTTCACCCGCATTCAGCAACGAAGTGGCGCGGGTGTAATTGCGCACATGGCCGCCCTGTTTGATGGATTCCTGCATCACGCGCAGGGTCAGCCGGGCGTCATCGGTTACCGCGTCCGTGTAATAGAAAGCTCCGTTGATGTTGGAGGTATCCATCCGGGTGAACACCTGTTTCAACTCCTGATTGCTGACCTGCCGGTGATTCCGTATGCCGGCCAGGCGGTCATACAGCCAGAACAGAATCCCGGCCATGAAGCGGGGCGGGAAGCGCTTAAGATACAGCGGAAAGTAATAACCCAGGCGCTCTACCAGCCGCGGCGCCTCAGCGATCAGGTTTTCCCGTTCGTGCAGGGCGTGACGGGTCAGCGCAACTTTGCCGGCGGCCAGGTATCTCAGTCCGCCGTGCACCATCTTGGACGAGCGGCTGGACGAACCCCAGGCGAAGTCGCGTTGTTCGATCAGCAGGGTTCGATAGCCCCGGCGGACAGATTCCCGCAGGATTCCGGCGCCGGTGATGCCGCCGCCGACCACGATGACGTCCCAGCGGTTTTCAGCAGACGATTTCAGTTCCTGCCAGAGTTGATTCCGGTCAGTAAACATGACGCTGTTCATGCCGGCCTCATTTCTTCATTTGTCGAATCGATCAGTCGAATGTCAGGACCACCTTGCCCCTGGCGCGGCGCTCCGTGATTGCTGAAAACGCGTCGGCAAAGCGATCGAGGGGATAGCTTTCCGTCACCCGCGGACTCAACACGCCCTTGTCCACCATGGCGGCGAGTTCCATCATGTTCATTAGCGAATCATCTGGATTGTGGCTGGCCCAGGTGCCCCACCAGACGCCAATGATGCTGGCTTCCTTGAGCAGGGCGATGTTGGCGGGAAAAGCCGGTATATCGCCGCTGGCAAAACCGATCACCAGGTAGCGGCCGTGCCATGCCAGGGAACGTAAAGCCATTTGGGCCAGGTCTCCGCCCACCGGATCATAGACCGCGTCCACGCCCCGGCCTTCGGTCAGTTCCTTCACCGCGTCGCGTAACGAAACTTCAGAATAGTTGACCGTTTCGTCGGCTCCGGCTTCACGTGCAAACTGGAGCTTGTCCTCGCTGCTGGCCGCGGCAATGACCTTTGCGCCTAAAGATTTTGCAATCTCAACGGCGGTGATCCCCACGCCGCCGGCGGCGCCCAGCACCAGCACTGTCTCACCCGCCTTCAATTGCGTACTTTGCCTGAATGCGTGATAGCTGGTGGCATAGGTAATCGTGAAACCGGCGCCCTGCTCGAAGTTCATACTGTCGGGCAGCGGCAGGCAGAGTTTTTCGGCAACGATGCACTTTTCAGCGAAAGCCCCTGACTGCGGTAAGACGATGACACGGTCGCCGGGTTTATAGCGCGTAACGCCTTCGCCGGTGGCCTCGACCACGCCGGCCGCCTCGTTGCCCGGGACAAATGGCGGGGGCAATTTAACCTGGTAAGTTCCGGCAATCAGCAGCACGTCCGGGAAGTTGATTCCGGCGGCCTTGATATTGACCAGCACTTCGCCCGCGCCCGGAGCCGGGTCACGATGCTCTTCAATGACCAGGCTCTCCGGCGGTCCGTATTCCTTGCACACGAGTGTTTTCATTGCTTAGCCCCTCAGGCTTTTCTGAGCATCAATCCAGCGCTATTCCGAGCGCCTTCGCACCCTGGCGGGCAAATTTTCCAGTCTGGTCAAATCCGGACTGAAGTTCCGACATTCCTTCCTGGCGGGTGATGTCGTCCCAGGCAGTCGCCACGCCGTCCGCGGTTACGTTATCCGGAGCGAGGTTCACACCTTCAGTTTCAAAGCCCCTGTAAACGGCAAAGCTTCCGCCGCCGGCGCACAGCACCGTGCGGCTGGGCGCCTGTTCACTGGCGAGAAATACAACCCCAGGGCTGACGGATTGCGGCGCCAGTAACTCAAACACTGCATGCGGCATCAGTCCTTCGGTCATTGCCGTGCCGGCAGCCGGGGCCAGGCAATTGACCCTGATGTTGTACTTGGCGCCCTCCAGGTGAAGGGTGTTCATCAGGCCGACCATGGCCATCTTGGCCGCGCCGTAATTCGCCTGGCCGAAATTGCCGTACAGACCGGTACTGGAGCTGGTCATGACGATCCGGCCGTAACCCTGTTCGCGCATAATCTCCCAGACGGCCTTGGTGCAGTTGGCGGAACCGATCAGATGCACGTCGATGACCAGCCTGAAATCGTCCATCGACATCTTCAGGAACGACTTGTCGCGCAGAATTCCCGCGTTGTTGATCAGCACATCGACCCGGCCCCACTGTTCCATCGCCTGTTGCACCATCGCCTGGACCTGGTCCAGCTGAGCCACGTTGGCACCATGGGCAAAGGCCTCTCCGCCGGCATCACGGATCTCGGCGGCAACCGATTCCGCATTGGCCGAAACGCCGTCCGGCCCGCCCAGATCATTGACCACCACCCGTGCTCCATAAGCCGCCAACGCCAGGGCATGCGCCCGGCCCAGGCCCTGTCCCGCTCCGGTTACTATCGCCACCCGGCCATCCAATTTGATGCTCATAAATACTCCATAAAATCAATAAATACAATGTAATAGGTAAATTACCTAACAATCAACATTGCAATAAATTCCGCGATCAACGCGGGTCTTTCCTGGTCTTCAATTTCAATCGTCACGGTTGTTCTGGTCAGCCATTGGCCCGGTTTTTTTTCTACTGCTTCCCTCAAAACCTGCCGTGCCCTGATTCGGCTGCCGACCGGCACGGGCTGCAGGAAGCGAACTCTATCCGAACCGTAATTGATACCCATCTCGACGCCTTCAACCTGCGTGGCTTTTTCGGCGGTCAGGAACGGCACCAGTGAAAGGGTCAGAAATCCATGGGCAATGGTGCCGCCGAACGGCGTTTGTGCCGCTTTTTCTTCATCTATGTGAATGAACTGGTGGTCGTTGGTTGCGTCGGCGAACCGGTTGACCCGCTCCTGGGTGACTTCAAACCAGGAAGACGGCTCGGTTTCCTGGCCTACCAGGGAGGGGAGTTCGTGCGCTTTGATGGTGTTGGACATGTTGATTCCTCAGTAGCCCTGCAGCCTGGCGAAACGGTCCTGGTGGAAATAGCGGTCGCCATAAAGGTGTTCCAGGATTTTGCAGCGTTTCAGAAAAAAACCGATGTCGAAATCATCCGTCATACCGATGCCGCCATGCATCTGGATAGCCTCGGTGGTAGCCAGATGCGCGGTCTCACACAGTTTTGCCTTGGCCAGGCTGGCGGCCTCTGCGGCATCCAGCGGGTCCTCGTCCAGCGTTTGCAGAGCCTTCAGAACCACGGACTTGCACAGTTCGATCTCAGCGTACAGGTGGGCCGCACGGTGTTGTAAGGCCTGAAAACTGCCGATGGGCACACCGAACTGCTTGCGCTGTTTGAGGTAATCCACGGTTCGTGCGAACGCTTCCTGTGCAATTCCCAGCATTTCGGCGGCTGCACCTGTGCGTGCTGCATCGAGCACCCGGTCCAGCAAATCCTGGCCCTCGTCCAGTTCGCCCAGCAGACTGCCGGCAGGGAGCTTCACGCTGTCAAAAATCACCCGGGCAGCCGCATGCGTGTCCAGCACCGGATAGCGTTCAATCGTCACTCCAGCGCTGTCTGCGGGCACCAGGAAAAGGGATATCCCGCCGCTGGTGCGGGCGTTGACGATCAGGGTATCGGCAATGTGGCCATCCACAACCGCCGTCTTGCTTCCCTGCAGCAGGTAACCCTGATCCACGGATTCGGCCGTTGACGCCACCTGCGCCGGCCGATGGCGCGCGCTTTCATCACAGGCCAGGGCGAGCAGGTGTGATCCTGCAGCCACGGCCGGCAGCAATTCCGCTTGTTGCTGTTTGGAGCCGGCCAGCGTCAGCGCGGTCACACCGGTGAGGGCGGTTGCCAATAACGGGCTGGGGGCCAATGTCCGGCCGCATTCCTCGAGCACGATCCCCAGGCCGGTATAACCATAGGCCAGGCCCCCGAACTCCTCCGGGACGAGAATCGCAGTCCATCCCATGTCGGCCATATCACGCCACAGTTCGCGCGAAAAACCCTCGATGCTGCCCTGGTCCCGGAGCTGTCGCAAATGACTGACCGGGGCGCTTTCACGCAAGTAATTTCGGGCCGCGTCCTGCAGCATGATCTGTTCTTCGTTGAGTATGAGCGCCATTGGCCTGTGTCCTTACCCGGGCAAGCCAAGGATGTGCTTGGCGATGATGTTCAGCTGAATTTCGGAGGTTCCGCCCTCGATGGAATTACCCTTGGTGCGTAACCAGCTTTTGGGCAGGTAACCATCACGGCCGGCGTCGCCCTCCCAGATCAGGCTGTCGGAACCGTTGATGCTCATCAGCAGTTCATAGCGGCGCTTGTTAAGCTCCGTGCCGTAATATTTGAACATGGATGACGCCGCCCCGAGGCTGACCCCGGCCTTGACCTCATCCCGTGCCCGCTCAACGGTCAGCTGGAAGCAGCGGGCATCCATTTCGAGTTGCGCAATATCCGGCCGAAGCAGCGAATCGGCGAGTATCCCGTTGTCGGTGCCAAGGGCCCTGATGGCGGCCTGGCTGATCGGGATACTGCCGGCTCTCAACTGGCTGGAGTCGCCGATCATTTCCCGCTCATGTGTCAGCAGGTACTTGGCGATGGTCCATCCCTGGTTCACCTGGCCGACAACCTGGTTTTTTTCTACCCGCACATTTTCAAACAGGGTCTCGGTGAAAGGCGATTTACCGCTGATCAGCTTGATCGGCCGGGTGGATAGGCCCGGCGTGGACATATCGAACAGCACAAAACTGATTCCTTCGTGTTTTTTTGCCTCGAATCCGGTACGCACCAGGCAGAACATCCAGTCGCCCAGATCGCCATAAGAAGTCCACACTTTGGAACCGTTCAGCAGGTAGTGGTCTCCGTGGTCTTCGGCCCTGGCCTGCAGGCTGGCCAGGTCGGATCCGGCATTGGGCTCGCTGTAGCCCTGCGCCCAGCGGATTTCACCTCGCGCGATCGGCGGCAGGTGTTGCTTTTTCAACTCCTCGCTGCCGAACTTGAGCAGTGCCGGGCCCAGCATGGATACACCAAAACTCTCAAGCGGGGGCCGGGCATGGATGCGCGCCAATTCCTGCTTCAGCACCTTGACCTGCCTTGAATTCAGGCCGCCTCCGCCATACTCCGGCGGCCAGGCGGGCACGGTCCAGCCCTTCGCGGACATGCGCTCCAGCCACGTTCTCTGGTCCTTGCTTTGAAATGTCCAGTTGCGCCCGCCCCAGCAGGCGTCGGCTTCCGAGCCGTACGGGTGTCGCATGGATTCCGGACAGTTGGCCTCAAGCCATGCGCGGGTTTCTTTCCTGAACGACTCAAGTTCTTTCATTCAGAACTCCTGTGTTTAAAAAAAACCGCGGCACAGAGGCCGCGGTCGTTATTGCTGATCGAACCAGCTCAATCAGTCTCCCTCGCTCATGGAGAGCTCTTTCCGGTATTCCCAGATCTGGAATTCTGTTCTGGATGAGGCGCTGGCAAATTGTTTCAGCAGGGCGGTGGCCTCAGCTTCCCCCATGTGCCGGGAAAGAAAGCTGAGGAAGCTCTCGCCGCTGCCCTCGAAGCTGGCGAAATCCTTGTGCGGAATGATGATGCTCTCCTGGGTCTCACCGCCGATCGTGGAAGCCCAGATCCAGGAGCGTTCATTGGTGGCCCAGCCATGATTGAGTGCAATCTGGCTCATTTTTTCCTTCGCCGCATCAAACTCCATTCCGTGGCCGGGCTTGACGTAATACTCGGTCACCGCAAACATCGCGTAGTGCGTGTCGGGCTCAACCCAGTGCGAGTTGCCCAAATCCATCGACTCAAAGTAGTGCTCGGCGTGCTGGACGTGCGGCGCCACGTGTTCATCGAAGTGTTCGCTGATCTGGTCGGCTCCGGATTGCCATTCCCGGTAGCTGTCCTGATCGGCCCATTTGAAGCAGCAATGGCGGATGCCGTAACGGCCCAGGTCATTCCCGAGCATGGGCGTGTAGACTTCCCAGCGGCGGGGGTCGCCATTTTCGGACCGGAACGCCATGTGTTTTACCAATGCTTTTCTGAAATCAGCGGCATGACCCTCTTTCGGCGTTATCAGCCACATATCGGCCATTTCGGGAGGTGCGTCAGCTGCCAGCGCGGCAGCGGGACTGGTCAAAAACATTACGGCGATAACACTCAGCAAAAAATGGATGGGTCTTTTGGTCATTTGGATTTTCCTCGAAGTGATCAGCGGAGTAATTTAGCACAGTATAAACCGGCAATGTCATTGTGTAGAATGCACCCCTTCGAGACCTCCGGACAAACCCAAGTGGAAACCAACCTGCAAACCAATTTAATTGAAGACCTTGCCCACCGGACGGAAGCGCTTAGGGGGTATCTTTGACTACGCTCACAAGCGTGACAGGCTGGAAGAGGTAAGCCGCGAGCTGGAAAATCCGGGGATCTGGAATGATCCCGAAAAGGCCCAGTCATTGGGGCGCGAGCGTGCGGCCCTCGAAGATATAGTCAATTCGCTGGATAAACTGAAGGACGGGCTGAGTGAAGCAGGGGAGATGCTTGAACTTGCGGTAGAGGAGCAGGACGAGGAGATCGTCGCTTCGGTAGGGACAGACCTGGAGGAAATGCAGGCGCGGGTGGAGCGGCTGGAATTCCAGCGCATGTTCTCCGGCGAAATGGACGCCAATCCCTGTTATCTCGACATCCAGGCCGGATCGGGCGGAACCGAAGCGCAGGACTGGGCGGAAATGCTGTTGCGCATGTACCTGCGCTGGGTGGAAAGGCGGGGCTGGAATGCGGA
The DNA here is from genome assembly GCA_013001885.1 of Lysobacterales bacterium. Classification (GTDB taxonomy): domain Bacteria; phylum Pseudomonadota; class Gammaproteobacteria; order Xanthomonadales; family SZUA-36; genus JAHEFT01. The sequence goes on along the minus strand of JABDLD010000017.1, from coordinate 23,657 downwards.
ACTGGTCGAAGTTTCCTCCGGTGACGTTGCCGGCATTAAGAGCGCCACCATTCACATCACGGGCGATTATGCGTACGGCTGGAGTCGCACCGAAACGGGCGTGCACCGCCTGGTGCGCAAATCACCGTTCGATTCCGGCAACCGGCGGCATACGTCGTTTGCGGCCGTCTTCGTTTCGCCTGAAGTGGATGACAATATCGAAATTGACATCAACCCTGCCGACATCCGGGTCGATGTCTACCGGGCGTCGGGAGCAGGCGGCCAGCACGTCAATACGACGGACTCGGCGGTGCGCATGACGCATACCCCGACCGGCATCGTCGTGCAGTGCCAGAACGACCGCTCGCAGCACAAGAACCGGGACCAGGCGATGAAACAGTTGCGGGCCCGGCTGTACGAACATGAACTTCAAAAGCGCACCGAGGAGCATCAGAAGCTGGAGGACTCCAAGTCAGACATTGGCTGGGGCAGCCAGATTCGCTCGTACGTGCTGGACCAGTCCCGCATCAAGGACTTGCGCACCGGCGTGGAGGTCGGCAACACCCAGGCCGTACTCGACGGGGACCTCGATCCATTCATCGAAGCGTCCCTGAAACAGGGTTTGTAGGAGCGGCAAATGACCGATATGAAAAATCAGAAAGACACGCCGGCCGACGAGGCCGATGAAAACCGCCTGATCGCAGAGCGTCGCGGCAAGCTCGATGCCTTGAGAGCCTCGGGCCAGGCCTATCCCAACAGCTTCAGAAAAGACACGACCGCCGGGATGCTGCACACGCGCTTCGACAGCTGCGATGCGGAGGATCTGGCGAAGGTTGATGAGCAGTTTGCACTGGCCGGCCGGATGATGGCCAAGCGGGTAATGGGAAAAATCGCTTTTGTGCTGCTGCAGGACCGCAGCGGTTCAATTCAGCTCATGATCCAGCGGGATAACCTGCCCGAAGGTCTGTTCCAGGAATTCAAGCACTGGGACATTGGCGACATTATCGGCGCCACGGGTTCCATTGTCCGCACCCAGAAAGGGGAGCTTTCGATCCGTGTCAACGCGCTGCGCCTGCTGACCAAATCCCTGCGGCCGCTGCCGGAAAAATATCATGGACTGACCGATACCGAGATGCGCTACCGCCAGCGCTACGTCGACCTGATCATGAGCGAAGATTCACGTACGGTGTTCAGGACCCGCTCCAGGATCATTACTTTCATCCGTTCGTTCATGGAATCCCCGGAGCGGGATTTTCTCGAAGTGGAAACGCCGATGATGCACCCGATCCCGGGCGGCGCCACCGCGCGGCCGTTCGTCACTCATCACAATGCGCTGGATCTGCAAATGTACCTGCGCGTTGCGCCGGAGCTCTACCTGAAACGGCTGATCGTTGGCGGTTTGGGCCGGGTTTACGAGATCAATCGTAATTTCCGCAACGAGGGAGTTTCCACGCGCCACAACCCCGAATTCACCATGCTGGAGTTCTACTGGGCGTATGCCGATTACAACGACCTGATGGATTTGACCGAGAACATGCTGGTCGGTCTGACGCAGGCCGTTACGGGCGGCAGCGCGGTAACCTACCAGGGCGACGTCATCGATTTCAGCGGCCCTTACGAGCGCCTGTCGGTGGAAGAGGCCGTGCGCCGTTATAACCCCAAGCTTGCCGAAGCCAATCTGTGGGATCCGGAATTTCTACGCGCTGCCTGTGACGCGATGCAGATTCATACGGAAAAAACCTGGGGAGCGGGAAAACTGCTGACCGAGCTGTTCGAAGCGACCGTGGAAGAACACCTTCAGCAGCCGACGTTCATTACCCAGTACCCGACGGAGGTTTCGCCGCTGTCACGGCGGAACGACGATAACCCCGACGTGACCGACCGTTTCGAACTGTTCGTCTGCGGCCGCGAGATTGCCAATGGGTTCTCCGAGCTGAATGATCCGGAAGACCAGGCCGAACGCTTCAGGGCCCAGGTCGAGAACAAGGACGCCGGTGACCTGGAGGCCATGCACTACGACGCCGACTATATTCGCGCCCTCGAGTACGGCATGCCGCCTACAGCGGGTGAGGGCATCGGAATCGACCGCCTGGTGATGATCTATACCGATGCGCCGTCCATCCGTGACGTGTTGCTGTTCCCCTACATGAGACCTGAAGCCTGACGGGTTGAGCGTCTTGGATCCTGTCGTTTCCGTCGTATTGCCGGTGCGCAATGGCGGCGGTTACCTGCAAGAAGCAGTTCAGAGCATTCTCCGGCAGTCCTTCGATTCACTGGAGCTGATCCTGGTGGATGACGGCAGCAATGACGGGGCCGTTTCCCGGCTCACCGGCGATGATCCGCGGCTCGTTCTGCTGAGCAATCCCGGACGGGGTGTCAGCAGTGCGTTCAATACCGGGTTCGAGTGCGCAACGGGAGCGTTTATCGCCCGCATGGACGCCGACGACCTGTCGCTGCCGCAGCGGCTGGAAACACAGTACCGTTACCTGCAGAAGCATCCGGGAGTCGATATTTGCGGCGCCTGTGTCGAAATTTTTTCAGACCAGGAAATTCTTGGCGGCAACCTCCGCTACCAGGCGTGGCTGAATGAATGCCGCAGTCCGGAGCGGATCCGGCGGGAGCTGTTTATTGAAAGCCCCATTCCGAATCCGACCGCTATGTTCCGGCGGGCTGCCCTGCAAAGCCTGGGCGGCTATCGGGACCCTGAATGGCCGGAGGATTACGATTTGTTCCTCAGGGCCGATGCGGCCGGCATGAGAATGGGCAAGCCGGACCCGGTTCTGTACCGTTGGCGTGAGCACGGACAGCGGCTGACGCGGACCGATCCGCGTTACCATCCCGGGAAATTCCAGGCTGCGAAGGCGCATTATCTGAGCCTCTGCCGGTTGTCGCAGGAACGTCCGCTGGTGATCTGGGGCGCGGGCCCCGGCGGCCGCCTGATGCATGATTTGCTGGCGCAGGAAGGGACGTCCGTTACCGGGTTTCTGGAAGTTCACCCCCGGCGGATTGGTGGACGCAAGCGCGACCTCCCGGTATGGCCGATTGATGAGATCGGGAGGATGCCGGAAGTTTTTGTACTGGTGGCGGTTGGCGCGGCTGGCGTGCGCCCGGAAATCCGTCAGTTCATGCAACGCCACGACCGGGTCGAGGGAGAGCACTACCTGTTCGTTGCCTAGAACCCTAGAATGTAGCGTATGAGCAAACTAAAAACACTTGTAGTCCAGGCGCAGCTGCGCTGGAAAGACCCGGCCCGGAACCGTGCGCATTTGGAGAGCCTGATTGCCGGCGCAGCCGGTGGTTTTGATCTGGCCGTTCTGCCGGAAACCTTTACCACCGGTTTTCTTGGCGATACTGACCTGCCGGCCGAAGACATGGGCGGTCCCACCGTTGAGTGGATGAAAACAATGGCGGCGCAGCATGAAAGCGCACTCGCCGGCAGTGCGGTGATCACCGAAGACGGGCATCGCTACAACCGCTTCATTTTCGTTGAGCCGGATGGATCGGTCCAGCATTACGACAAACGCCACCTGTTCGCATTCGGCGGCGAGAACAAACGCTATACGGCGGGCCATGAGCGCGTCATTGTCAATTACCGCGGCTGGCGCATCAATCTCCAGGTTTGCTATGACCTCCGTTTTCCGGTCTGGTGCCGCAACCGCAACGACTATGACCTGATGCTGTTGGTTGCCAACTGGCCGTCAAAGCGCGTGCATCACTGGTCCCTGCTGCTGGAGGCGCGCGCGATCGAAAACCAGGCCTGGATTATCGGAGTGAACCGGGTTGGCGAGGACGGCAACGGCCTGCAATACCCGGGCTGCAGCGTGGTTCACGACCCTTCCGGCGCCTGCACAGCGAATCTTGCAGAAACAGAAACTACCCGCGTGGTTGAAATGGATCTTGCCCGGATAGCGCAAGTACACTCGGACTTTCCGTTCCAGGCCGATGCCGATGACTTTCAGATTGCCGATCTGTCTTAATTTGCCTGTTTGCGGGCCAGGCGGCGCATGACCGCTCCGCGCGGGTGAGGCCGCCCGGAGGCAATGCTGAGAAGCGCTGTGGGTTCTTCCAGGGCGAACAACATCTCAATGCGGGCCGATCCCCGGCCGGTGAACAGCAGTGTGTCGCCTTCTTTCAGTTTTTCCTCCGGGGCGGGCAGAAAAGTTCTGGACGAACCCCGCTCCAGCAGCAGGCACAGACAGGGCAGCGGCTCAGCAGTCGAAGACCTGGCGTTCTGGATCAGGTGCTCCAGCCGGAGCTGGATCCTCTCTTTTTTGGCGGCCCGGATGCTGGCGGCCCAGGAGCCGCTCAGGTGCATGGTCCAGAGACTGGGCGATCGGCCGTCCAGTATCCGGCTCAACCGGCGCTTGAGGGAATTGGCGAAAGACACGTCCTCGTGGATCAGGTGGTCATTGAACACCGGCAACAGCGGCGTGGTCGCCACTGCCATGATGCGGCGGGCCACGATCAGGCTGCGGCGGGCCACCAGATCGGCGCCGGAGGCATCGAACAGCTCGTCGTTCTGCGGGTTTTCCTGCCGCGCCACCACGAACAGTTCCGTGTTCATTTCCCTGGCCGTCATGATAATCGACAGGTTGTCCATGTCATCGCCGGTGCCGGCAATGATTCCGACCGCATCACTGATGCCCGCTTCCTGCAGCGTTTTGGCTTCCGTGCCGCGGCCCAGCACCGAACCGGGCCGGGCATCGACGCGTTCCTTGTGCACGTCTATGACGGTGTAGGGCACCATTGCATCGTCAAAAGTTTTCGCCATACGCGAGCCGAACCGGCCGATACCCGCCAGGATCCAGCGCCCCGAGGGCGGGTTCATTTCCTCGCGCAACCGGGTTCCCGGCACGCTGATCAACCAGTCCTGCACCAGGTACTTGGTCGGTGAGGTCAGCGCAAGGTAAAAACGCTGGGCGAAGATAGTGTAAGGGTCCACCGTGGCGTCCGTGCCGAAAGAGGCCATATTTGCCACCACGCGCCGCGTTTCGGCGCGAGCGAGTACCGGCAGGTCCGGCCGCAGCAGTTTGCTGGTGATTGCAATGGTGAGGTTCGCGTGGTCATCGTTGGTGATTGCGATGACGCCGATGCAGTGGCCTACTTCCTCGCTCAGGCCGGCGATATCGAGCAGGCGTCGGTCAGTGACGTCGCCGGACAACGCCGGCAGATGGGAAAGACTGTCATCGAGCGCAAGGCTGTGAATGATGCTCTGTTCACGTTCCAGGATACAGGCGCTGATTCCGCGTTTAAGCAGTCCCCGCAAAATCATCCGGCCGGTATGGCCGCAGCCACAGACAATATAGTAGTTCGAGCTCATGCGCCTGACCCGCCGGCTGAATCGGGCACGCGCCATCACCGCCCGGAACTGCGGGTCCACGAACAGGCTGATAATGGTACCGATCGAGTAGAGCCAGGCGATAACATTGGGAAACAGGATGATGAAGGCGTACAGGCGCTGTGCATGGGTGAACGTATACGGCATTTCACCAAAGCCGATGGTCGTGGCGGTGATGGCCACAAAGTAAACGGCGTCGAGGTAGCCCACCTGGACCGGGTTGCCGGCCTCATCCTGGCCGGGAATATGCACCAGGATGAACACGGACAGCGAATACACCAGGATCATCAGGATCAAAGGCGTTCGCAAACGCCGCATGGTGAGCCAGACAATATCGTTCATTAACGTCGTATCGTAATGGTCTCGGCCACCAGCAGAGTAACGGATACGAAATTGGCCAGCAGCGCGCCGCCGGCAACCGAAACAATGCTCGCCAGCACTTCACTGGTGACGCCGGCCTCCGTTGCATAGGCCGCATAAGCCCAGATGAAACAGGCGATCAACAACTGCAGGTCCGCCACCAGGCTGGTGGCGAGTAACACGGCGCCCATCTGCGAGCGGTCGCCGAATTTCATGATCGTTGCAATCAGGCTCACGGCAAGGGCCGCACCCAGCTCCATGGCGTGGTGGTGTTCCGGATTATCCATGTCGCCGACGAAGAACCCAAAGTTGAGAGTAAGCGCCAGGACGATGAAAAATCCAAATACAACTTTTTCAAAATTCACTTACGGTTTCTCCCTTGTTGTTTTGCTGCAAGACTAGCCTAGTCCGATTCGCCGGTGTCTTCCACTCACTCCGTCAAGCCGCTTTCAGTATCGATTGCGGTGATGTAAGCCAACACGCCCATGACGGGGCTGTCGAAATACTCCATCCGGCCGGTCCGCACCTGGCGGCGTTGCTTCAGGTCATGCACCAGGAAAGATGCAGGCGCCGGCAACACGATTTGCCGGCTGTCGCTGTTCAGCACGGGGTAGGGCGCCTCTAGCGGTTCAGTTTCTGCGGGCTGCCTGAGTTGCAAATCCAGCGCCAGGTGCAGAAACCTGCTGCGCGTCAGCGACGCGCTGCCATCCAGGCGGAAGTAAACAACAGGAGCGGGCAGTTCGGCGGCGGGGTCCTCGCTGAGGGCGTCCAGTCCGGCTGCATCTGCGAAAACGACGGCACCGCCGGATTGCTCCTCCAGTTTGGCCCGCGCTTCGGCCCAGGGATCTGCCGTCAGAACCACATCGAGGTCATGGATGCGCAGGGTGGGGAACGGGGGCTGGTCGCCCTGTTCCCAGGACAAATACTGTTCCGGTCTGAACGGTCCGCTGGCACGCAAGCGCCGCCAGGCTTCCTGCATGGCTTCACCCATCTCCTCCAGGTGCACTATGCGGTTGACGTATTCGGCTGTTCCAGAGCCCGTGCTGTCCGCGATCGGCAGTTCTTCCGCATCTGTCGCTGCATCGATTATGGCTTCTGGCTGCTCTAGTCCATCTTCATCCGTTTCTTCGGCCGGGGAAAGAAAATCCAGGGCCTCCGAATAATCGTTCAGCCAGGCCGTTTCAACTGGCTCTTCATCGTTATTCAGATGAGTCAGCAGCAGCAGTTCGACCCGGTAACGGGTTTCCTGGGCCTGCAGCGGGAGAGCCACCTGGGCCAAAAGGAAAAACAACATTAATAAAGAACAATATCTCATTGAAATAGATACCTTTATTTATTTGAATCCAGCCGTTCTAGCAGCGCCCTTGTTTCACTGAAGCGGCTGGCCTCATTGGCATCCTGTAACAGGATGCGCAACTTTTGCGGGCCATCCAGCCGGAAATCGGCGCTCCGTTCCTGGATCAGCCCGATCAGCGCCGCCGGATCGGCGCGAGCGTGCTCGGAAAACTCCACTCTTCCACCCTGCGGGCCGAAGTCAATTTTCATGATACCAATCCTTTCCGCCAGCAGGCGCAATTCCGCGATTTCAAAAAGCGCCTTGACTTCATCCGGCAACAGGCCGAATCGGTCGATCATCTCTACCTGGAGTTCGCGCAGCGAGGCGGAATCCCTGGCGCTGGCGACCCGTTTGTACAGGGTCAGGCGAGCCTGTACGTCGCCAAGGTAGCTTTCAGGAATCAACGCGGGCAGATGCAGTTCAATCTCGATTCCCCGGTGCACCGGATCTTCCAGCTCAGGCTCCTCTCCTTTGCGCAAGGCCTCCACGGCCCGCGCCAGCATGTCGCTGTACAGGCTGAACCCAACCTGGTTGATTTGTCCGCTCTGCTCGGCTCCGAGTAATTCGCCGGCCCCGCGAATTTCCAGGTCGTGCGTGGCCAGTGTGAACCCGGCGCCGAGTTCTTCCAGTGATGCAATCGCCTCGAGACGCTTGCGGGCGTCGGCCGTCATACTGCGTTTTTCCGGCACGATCAGGTAGGCATAAGCGCGGTGGTGCGATCTCCCGACGCGCCCGCGCAACTGGTGCAACTGCGCCAGCCCAAAACGGTCGGCCCGGTTGATCACAATCGTGTTTGCGGTCGGAACGTCGATGCCGCTCTCGATGATGGTGGTGCAGACCAGGATGTTGTAGCGCTGCCGGTAGAAATCCAGCATCACTTTCTCAAGCTCGCGCTCCGGCATCTGGCCATGCGCCACGGCCAGCCTGGCGTTCGGAGCCATTTCCTGGACTTCTCTGGCAATGCGTTCGATCGTCCTGACTTCGTTGTGCAGAAAAAAGACCTGTCCGCCGCGTTGCAGCTCACGTGAAAGGGCTTCCCGCAGAATGGACCGGTCCCATTCCGAAATCAGGGTCTTCACTGCCATGCGGCGGGCGGGCGGCGTGGCGATGATCGACAAGTCGCGGATACCGGACATGGCCATGTTGAGCGTTCGGGGAATCGGGGTCGCCGTGAGCGTTAACAGGTCCACTTCCGCGCGCAGCTGTTTCAGTCGCTCTTTTTGCCGCACTCCGAAACGCTGTTCCTCGTCGATGATCACCAGCCCCAGTTGTTTGAACCGGATGTCTTTCTGGATCAGGCGGTGTGTTCCAATCACGATATCGGCCTTACCCTCACGCAATTTATTCAACACCATCTTCATCTCGGTTCCGGTGCGGAAGCGGGAAAGCAATTCGACCTTGACCGGCCAGTCCGCCAGGCGGTCGCTGAAGGTTGAAAAATGCTGTTGAGCGAGAAGGGTAGTGGGCACCAGCAAAGCAACCTGGCGGCCGGCCTGCACCGCCACGAAGGCGGCTCTCAGGGCGACCTCCGTTTTGCCGAAACCCACGTCTCCGCACACCACCCGGTCCATTGGCTGCGCGGACTCGAGATCGCTGATTACCGCATCGATGGCGTTTTGTTGATCGGTTGTCTCCTCAAACGGAAAACCGGAGGCAAACTCGGCATAGAGTCTTTGATCGAGAGGAAAGGAAAAACCTTGCCGGGCCAGCCTGCGCGAGTACAGGTCCAGCAATTCGGCTGCAACGTCACGGACCTGCCGGGCCGCCTTGCGCCGGGCTTTCTCCCACTGCTGGCTGCCCAGCCGGTGTAACGGCGCGGACTCGGGCTCGCTGCCGGTGTAGCGGCTGATCAGGTGCAGAGAGGACACAGGCACATACAGCTTGTCGCCGCCGGCGTATTCGAGCATCAGGAATTCGGCGGGGCGTTGATCGATCTCCAGGACTTCGAGGCCGAGGTAGCGGCCAACGCCATGGTCTTCGTGCACGACCGGAGCGCCCGCAGCCAGATCGGTCAGATTGCGAATGATCGATTCAGGATCGCGTTCGGACGCTGCGCGCTGCAACCTGGGCCGCGTGCGGCCGCCAAACATCTGGGATTCGGTGATCAGCGCCAGTTCGCCCGGGATCATGAACCCTTCGTCTATTGGGAGGACCGCCAGTCCCAGTCGGGCTGTGTGCCGCACAAACCCGGCGAAATCATCAAAAGATTCAGGTTTAACGCCAAACGTCGCCAGCGTGGTCCTGAGCAGTTCCCGCCTTCCCGGCGTGTCTGCAGCAAACAGCACGCGCCCGTTGAACGCCTCCAGGAATGCATTCAGGTCGGCGGCCGCTTCCTTGCCTCGTTCGTGAATGTGGACGTCCGGGGCCGGGGAGCTGGTAAAGGCCGGCTTGGCGCGGAACTTTGTATCCGGATCCTGCAGGTGCGTCGTGTCGCAGCTCCGCAGGCGTTCTTCGAAGTGTTCCGGTGTGAAGTAAAGCTCCCACGGATCAAGAACCGGCCGCTCGATATCGTGCCGGCGTTGCTCCCAGCGCTCGGTGGTGCGGCGCATGTGATCGTGGGCGGCTTCGAGGCTGCCCGGCTGCATAATCAGCCTTGGATCCTGCCTGAGGTACTCAAACAGAAAAGATGTTTCCGGGTAGAACAAAGGCAGGTACTGCTCCAGTCCCTGCGGGTGTATTCCGGACCTGAGATCCTGGTACAGCGTCACATTGCGCGTATCGACATCGAAGCGCATGCGAAAGGCGCGCCGAAAATTCTCCAGCCCTTCCTCGTCGCACGGATATTCGCGCGCCGGCAGCAGGTTGATTGATTCGACCTTTCCGGTGGAACGCTGCGACTCCGGGTCGAAAGCACGGATCGTGTCTATTTCCTCGTCGAACAGGTCCAGGCGGTACGGACCAGGACTACCGGCAGGGAAAATGTCCACTACCGATCCGCGGATGGCGTATTGGCCCGCCTGGTAAACCTGTTCGGACGACTCGTAACCGGCGTGGTTAAGCCGGGTCCGGAAATCGCTGATGACCAGCGGCTGGCCGGCGGCCAGGTCGAAACTGCGCTGCAGAATATAACCGGCGGGCGGCAATCGCTGTATCAGCGAAGTCACCGGTGCCAGCACGATACCGTTGCTCAGCGAAGACAGTGCAGACAGGGTTTTCAGCCGCTCGGCAATAATGTCCGGATGCGGAGAGAATGGATCATAGGGCAGGGTTTCATGGTCCGGGAAAACCTGGACCGGGAGTTCGCCCAGTGCAAGCAACTCGAGATCGCGCGCCAATACCTGGGCCTGGTGGCTTGACCGTGTCACGATGAAGGTCACACCCTTGTGAGCGCTCGCCGCCGCCTGTATCGCGATGGCCACGGCACTTCCGTGCAATCCACTCCATGTTTCTATGGAGTCCCTGAAGCGGGCACTGAACGGACTTTCGGCCATCAAGCCGGGGCCGGTGGATTCCGGCCTGCGATCTGCAATATGAGAAAGAGCAGAGCAAGGCTGAGCGCCAGGCCGGCCCACCAGGGGAGGCCGTAAGCGACCGGCACCAGGCAGATGACGATCGAAACTGCCGCTACCAGGATGGCATACGGCATCTGGGTGCGGACGTGTTCAATGTGGTCGCAACCAGACGCCATCGAGGACAGGATGGTGGTGTCCGAAATCGGCGAACAGTGGTCGCCCCAGACACTGCCGGCCAGAACCCCGGCGATGGAAGAGTAAAGGATGTGCATGTCGTCCGGACCGGCAAACCCGCTGGATTTCATTACGGCCCAGGTCAGCGGGATGATCAGGGGAATGAGGATGCCCATCGCACCCCAGCTGGAACCGGTGGCGAAAGCGGTAAACGCCGCCAGCACGAAAACGATGACCGGCACCAGTTGAGCCGGCAGGGTGTCACCGAGGATCGAGACCAGGTAGTCGGCCGTTCTCATTTCCGTGGCGATGCCGCTCAACGCCCATGCCAGGACCAGGATGATCATGGCGTAAAACATCGTTCTCAATCCTTTGTACCAGGCGTTTACAACTTCCTCGAGGCTCATGATGCGTTGTGCGAGTGTCATGACAACGGCCGTCATCATGCCGATCATCGATCCCCACATCAGCGACTTATAAGAGTCGGCGGCGCCGACGATGTCTTTCAGACTGGCGCCATCGAGGCCCACACCGGCTTTTCCGGTCACGTAAAGTCCGCCCATGACGCCGAAAATCAGCATCGCGATCGGCAGCACCGCGTTGACGGCGCGCTGTGGCTTGTCCTTCACTGCCTCGATCGGTTCGCAATCTGCGGCCACGGCAGACTGCAGGTGATGCAGCGTTTCAGCGTCCGCCAGCCGGGCAGTGGCCTCTGCCTTTGCCATCGGTCCGAAGTCCCGGCCGCTGGCGGCGACCATGAACACAAAAGCAACGGCCAGCAGCGGATAAAAACTGTAAGGAATGGACGCCAGGAACAGCAGATAGGCTTCCGCATCGAGGTCCGGAATGGTTGATATAGCCTCTCCGATCAGTCCGACCTGGGTTCCGATCCAGGTGGTCACCAGCGCAACCGTGGCGACCGGGGCTGCGGTTGAATCCACAATGTAAGCAAGCTTGGCCCGGGAGACTTTCATCGAATCGGTGACGGGACGCATGGTATTTCCGACCACCAGGGTGTTGGCGTAATCGTCGAAAAAGACCGCCAGCCCCATGGCCGCGGTCGCCAGGCAGGCGCGCCGGGCATCGTCCGCCCAGGCGGCAATCAGGTTCACGATTCCCTGCATGCCGCCGTTGCGTGAAATGATGCCCACCGTGCCGCCGATCATCAGTGAAAACAGGATGACCGCCGCGTGGTCTGGCTTGACGACGGCGTCGAGTACGAATTTCTGAAAAGCGTCAAGCAGCCCGTTCCAGAGCCCCGGCAAATTGAAGCCGTTAATGGCCCATGCCCCAAACCAGACGCCCAGGAACAGGGCCGGAATAACCTGCCGCAAAGTCATCGCCAGCACGATGGCCAACAACGGGGGCAGAACAGAAACCCAGGAGAGCGGCGTGGCGTCAGGCGCCTCCAGCGCCCACGCGGGTGTTGAAATCAACACCAGTGGTATCAAGAGCAGCAGGTGACTGGGCAACCGTTCGGATTTTGCTTGGTGCATGCATGCTTCCTTTACGGAAATAGGTATTCAGGATGGAGAACTGATCGGCCGCATTCTCTGCGCGCATCAGTTGCTTACGCGCAGCTGCGGCGCCCGCACGACCGTTAAGGTACCAGCCAATGTGTTTACGCGCGACCCGAACGCCTTGAAATTCACCGTATGACCGATGCAGTTGAGCCAGGTGCCGCTGCATGACGCTGAGCACTTCTGCCGCGCCCGGGGGCGGCAGTTCCTTGCCGGTATCGAGGAAATGGTGAATTTCGCGGAAGATCCAGGGGTTACCCTGGGCTGCGCGCCCGATCATCAGCCCGTCAGCTCCGGTGAACTCGAGGACTTCCCGTGCTTTTTGCGGTGTATCGATATCACCGTTGGCAAATACCGGTATGGAAACGGCGGCGCAGATCGCGCGAATGGTCTCGTACTCTGCATTGCCTTTAAAGCGGTCCGAACGGGTTCTGCCGTGAACGGCCAGTGCGGCGATTCCGGAGCGCTCGGCCATTTCCGCAATGGCAACGCCGTTTTTCAGGTTGGGATTAGGACCGGTTCGGATCTTGAGAGTCACCGGCACATCGACAGCCGCAACAACGGCATCAAGTATTCTCCGGACCTGGTCCGGATCTGACAACAGCGCCGAACCGGCCAGCTTGTTGCACACTTTCTTGGCTGGACAGCCCATGTTGATATCAATGATCTGCGCGCCGCGCTCTACATTGAATTGCGCGGCATCCGCCATCCAGGCCGGGTCACTGCCCGCTATCTGGATGACCACGGGGCCGGGTTCACCTTCGAAGTCGCCGCGCCGGCGCGACACGCGCGTTTCGCGCAACGCGGGGTTCGAGGCAAGCATTTCCGATACGACGTAACCCGCACCCAGTTCCCGGCACAGGCGCCGGAAGAATTTATCGGTCACGCCAACCATCGGCGCCAGCGCCAACGGGTTCTCAATATGAAAAGGGCCGATGTTCATCTCAGGAGAGCGCAGTAAAAATCTTGAAGCCGGCGATCCAGGTTCCAATGGCCGAGCCCAGGTTGGATAACAGGAACACCAGCAGTATGCGGGTGGCCGGATTACGGAACCAGCCCCTGGCCGTGGTGATGTCGAAGCGCAGCTTTTCCAAGTCGGAAACCCGGGGTTTCCTCAGCCAGGACTCCACCAGTCCGGTGACCATTCCCGCCGCGATGGTGGGGTTCAGCGAGGTCAGGGGAGCCGCGACGACGGCGCTGAGGATGGTCAGCGGATGGCCGCGTGCGATCAGTGCGCCGAGCGCCGCCAGGCCGCCGTTGATGGCGACCCAGAAAAAAACCAGTTTCCAGCCCAGTTCCGGGCTGCGGGAAAATCCAATAAAGAACCCGGCAAGCACCAGCACCATGATCGCCCAGGGGATTATTTTCGGCCAGCGGGACTTCGCCGGCATCGCTTCCAGTTGCCGGCGCTCTGCCTGGGGATCGGCTTGGCCGGCATCGAGGTGTTTGGCCAGGCCTTCCATGTGGCCGGCGCCAATCACTACCAGTACTTTTTTATGCTCTGCGCCGGCGTTTTCTTCGCGCAGACGGGCTGCCATGTAGCGGTCGCGCTCTGCAATCAGGGCCTCGTACAGTTCAGGTGACTGTTCGGCGAACTCGGTAAAGGTCGATTCCAGGATATCGCCTTCCTTGAGTTTTTCGATCGACTCTTCGTCAATTTCATCAGAACTGACCATGCCGAAAGCCAGACCGGCCATCATGTAAATGCGTTTATACCATGGCACACTGGCGTAACTGCGGCGGAGGGTGGTGGCCAGGTCACGATCGACCAGCTGCAGCGGCAAATCCCGCTCTTTGGCGGCGACGGTGGCGGCCCGCATTTCGGCCCCCGGCTCGATACCGAACTGTTCCGCGATCCGCCGTTGATAGGCGCTGAGAGCCAGGTTGGCCATAACCAGCCCGGCCTTGCCCTCGCGGATGATCCGGTACAGATCAAGGTCGGTCCAATTGCGCTCTGCTGTCAATGCATCGTAGCGCGCCTGGCACAATTCGACCGCGACGGCGTCGAATTCCCCTGATGAAGCCAGTTCCTTCACCGCTTCGGCGCTCGCGCGGGAAACGTGTGCGGTACCTAATAAGGTGTACTCAACCCCGTCCCGGCTTACGCGTCGAATGGGTTGGTCCTGGAGACTGTCTCCGGCTTGCTGCGACATTCAGGGTGCCTGTTTCGGAAAAGGCGAAAGGATACCCTATACGGGCAGAATTCGCCCGACTTCAGTAACCATTGCCGCGAGATTGAAGTCTGTGACGGTGTTATTCGGTTTTCTTGTCGATTACGGCGCCCTTGTGCAGGACCGTGAACAATACGAGGTCATACTCGAAATACACGCTCCAGCGATCGTATTCCCAACGCGTGATGGGGGGGTCGCCTACGGTTGCATGCACGTTCACCGGTTCGCCGAAGCGGGCGCGCACCTCTGCGGTGTTCATGCCGTTGGCCGGCACATCCATCCGCCCCGCCTGCCTGACTTCCTCGATGAGTAAAACGTCAGCGCTCAATGTCACGGGTACAGAAAAACCGGCGATAAAACCTAAAATCAGCGTCAGAACCATCCTTGTCATGTCACTGCCTCCAAATCAGCATTCACGGTACCTAAATATAACACGTCATCCGCTTTGATCGAGCAACCTTCTATAGGCTTCATAGCGCCACTGCATGATTTTGCCCTGAGTCACGGCATCCGCCACCGCGCAACCGGGCTCTCCCGAGTGGCGGCAGTCATTGAAACGGCAGTGTCCGTGCCATGGCTCGATGTCGATAAAGCCGTGGGCCAATTCCTGAAGTTCCATTTTCCACAAACCGTATTCCCATACGCCCGGGGAGTCGATCAATTTGCCTCCGCCCGGAAGGTTGTACATGATCGTGGTGGTCGTGGTGTGGGTCCCTTTGCCGGTCGTTCGTGAAAGCGCTCCGGTTTGCAGGTCATGATCGGGCAACAGGGCGTTGACCAGTGAAGACTTGCCGACACCCGATTGCCCGACGAGAATGCTGGTGGTGTCGGCCAGCAGAGGTTGCAAAGTAACGGTCCCGGGTTCGCCTTTACACGAAGTACCCAGCACCTCGTAGCCAAGATCACGATATTCGTTCAGGTGACTCAGGGGGCCGTTTTCGTGGCTCATGCCTTTTTCCATCAACTCGACCTTGTTCACGACGATCACCGGACGGATGCCCATGCTGTGAACAGCGACCAGGTAGCGTTCCACCAGATCCGTGCTGGGCTCCGGCCGTGGCGAGATGACGATCACCACCTGGTCGAGATTCGCTGCTATAACCTGTTTGCGTCGTCTTGCGTCAGCCCGGGCAAACTCGTTCCTGCGCTCGAGAATGCGGCTCACCAATGGCGTCTGGCCGTCGGCCGCCTTTATGCAAACGCGGTCACCGCAGAAGGGCCGGCCAACCGAGCGCCGGTAACTGACGTCCAGCCGGCTGCCATCGGGCAGTTCGGCGATGCCGTTCGCGCCGTAGGAAACCAGTATGAGTGCCGGTTGATTCATGTTCGCTATTGTACCCTTGACTTCCATCAAGCAAACTCCTGTGCATGAACACCGATATGGAACTCCAGCAGCGGCTGGTATGGATCGACCTGGAAATGACCGGCTTGAACCCAGACAGTGATTCGATCCTGGAACTGGCCACCATTGTCACCGATTCCGATCTGAACGAGTTGGCTGAAGGGCCGGTATATGCGATCAGGCATTCCGAGCAGACCCTGAAGGCCATGGATGACTGGAACCGGGAGCACCACGGCGCTTCCGGGCTCTGGAGCAGGGTGTTGGCCAGCGATACGGACATGCGAGCCGCGGAGCAGGGGACACTGCAATTTCTGGAACAGTGGACGGTGCGCGGGAGTTCGCCGATGTGCGGCAACAGCATCTGCCAGGACCGCCGTTTCCTGTTCCGTTTGATGCCCGAATTACAGGGCTGGTTTCACTACCGGAACCTGGACGTCAGCACGCTGAAAGAGCTGGCCGCTCGGTGGGCGCCGCAGGTGCTCGAAGGCTTTCAAAAGGACGGTCGCCACGAGGCGCTTTCGGATATCCGCGAGTCGATCGCGGAACTGCGCTACTACCGGCCGTTATTAGGTGATCTATCCGGTTGCAAAAACGGATGAATCTTGCGTACAATGCCTCCGCCTTAACATTATTTTAATAAAGCGTGGGACAACGGACTGCAGATTGCAGTCCAAAGTCGTTAGTAAAACCAGCTCCAAACTTTTAAATGGGAGAGACCATATGCTTCTCAGGGGAAATTCCAGTAACAAATCCCTACTGCAGATTCTGCTTCTCGCTCTGCTGCTGTCCTTTACGGCCGGCACCGCATGGGCACAGGACGAAGCAGCCAGTGAAGACGAAGACACGACCGAGGCTGAAGACGATTCAGCGGATCTGGGCCGTATCACCGTCACCGGCTCGCTTCTGCGTCGCGAAGAATTCACCTCGACTTCGCCGATGCAGATCATCAACGCTGAAACACAGGCCCAGGTTGGCCAGCTCAGCGCAGCCGATATTCTTCAGGGCAGCACTGTTGCCGCAGGTACGACGCAGCTGAACAACCAGTTCAACGGCTTCGTGGTGCAGGGCGGCACCGGTGTGCAGACGCTGGACCTTCGCGGTCTGGGCGACAGCCGGACCCTGTTGCTGTTGAACGGCCGGCGGCCGGGCGGTAGCGGCACGCGGGGCGCAGTGAATGCCTTCGATTTGGCCAATATCCCGGAAATCGCCGCGCAACGGTATGAAATCGTGCTCGACGGCAGTTCCTCGATTTACGGTTCTGACGCCGTAGCGGGTGTTGCCAACGTCATCACGCGCCGGTCATTCGACGGTTTCGATATCCAGGCACAGGGCGAAATCCCGTTCGAAAGCGGTGGCGAGCGCTACCGCGTCGGCGCCATGTTCGGCAGAATCTTCGAAAAGGGTTCTTTCACCATCTCGGCCCAGTGGGAAAAGCAAACGCCACTGCGGGTTGAAGACCGTGATTTCCTGAGTTGCCCGGAAGACCTCATCTACTCTCCGGACGGCCAGCGCATCGATCGTGAAGACCGCTCGGTTATCGGCGATACGGAGCTAGGCGGTTGTCAGCCCCTGTACGCCAATACGGTGATCGACCTGTTCTCAGGGGCGCGTTACATCCCGTCACCGGACGGCGTTACGATTGGGCCTTTCCCGGGTTACCGCCCGCGCCAGAACGGCCGGTATGACGGCCCCGAGGGCCAGGCTTATTACGAAGACCAGCTTAATTTCGACGTCACCGGCTCTGAAATGGCCATCAACCGCCTGGAGCGCACCAACGTCTATGCAACCGCGGACTATACGTTCGACGTGCTGGGCGGCGTGGACTGGGACGCTGATTTCCTGTACTCACAGCGGAAATCAAGTTCGGAAAACTGGCGGCAGTTTTTCCCTCTGATCAGCAGTTCTGATTTCGTTCCATACCCCGGCGACCCGGACTATAACCCGGGCGTGCCCCTGTCATTGCCCGTGATGCCGTATCCGTCGAACTCGGATATCGATGTCAGTTTCGTGTACTTCACGACAGGTTTCGAAGGACTGCTGCCGACCAAGAACTTCTGGACCTGGCAGGTATACGGTTCTTACTCACGTTCCGATGGCGATTACACGCGTAATTCCATCCTTGCTTCGATCTCGGGCGACATCAACTTCGATCCGAATCCGCCGAGCATCAACTACTTCAGCCCGCAGTACCTGGACGGTTCCAACATGATGGGCCTGGTCGATGCGGTGGGCCTCAATCACACCGGCAACACGGTTTATGACCAGTACCAGATAGTGGGTATTCTGGCCGGCGACCTGTTTGAACTGCCGGCCGGCACCGTTGGCACCGCGTTCGGTGTCGAGTACCGGAACTTCAGTATCGATGACCAACCCAGCCAGGCTTCCATTGACGGCGACCTGTGGGGTGAATCATCCGCTCTGGTGACCAAAGGCACCAACAAAGTGTGGGAAGTCTTCGCGGAAGCTGAAATACCGATTCTTGCCGGTATGACAGCAGTCGAGGAACTGAGCCTCAACCTGTCAGCCCGCGCGTTCGATTACGATGTCGGCGGCAACGACTGGGTCTGGAAGGCAGGCCTGAAGTGGGCCATTACGCCAGCCTTCATGATGCGCGGAACCGCGGGTACGTCGTACCGCGCGCCGGCTTTGTTTGAGCTGTTCCTGGGCAACCAGACCGCCTTTGTTGGCCAGCTTGGCATTGATCCCTGTATCGACTGGGGCGAAAGCACCAATGCCAACATCCGCCGTAACTGCGAAGCTGAGGGAATTCCCATCGATTACACGGGCGCCGGTGCTTCCGCTACCGTAATTTCGGGTGGCGGAGCCGAAAACCTGGAGCCGGAAACTTCCGACGCCTATACGGTCGGATTTGTCTGGACACCTGGATTCGCGGACCTGAGCCTCGCGGTTGACTGGTTCGACATCAAAATCGAAAACCAGATTTCACAGTTGGGTGCCGGATCTATCGTCGGCGGTTGCTACAACGCGACAAATTTTCCGAATTCGTTCTGTGACCTGTTCACTCGTGAGCCGCCGACCTCGCCAAACTTCCCGAACAACATTCTTGAAGTGAAGGACACCTTCATCAATGTGAACAAACAGCGGGTCAGAGGTCTCGACACGAATCTGCGCTACGATCACGACTTCAGCTTCGGCCGCCTGGTGATTGAAAACCAGAGCACCTGGTACAAGGAAAATACCCAGGAACTGTTCGATCCAACCCAGGTGGAAGGGTTCGACACGACGGACTTTGTCGGTACGGTGGGCAGCCCGAGTTTCGTATCCAACCTTCGTGCCTCTCTGACGCGGGATGACTGGACCTATAACTACTATGTCCAGTACGTGGGATCGACCGACGATTCGCCGTTTACTGATGCAACCGGCGGTTATTTCGGATATCCGGGGGGAGCCGTTTTTGACATCAAGATGGACAGCGCGTTCTTCCACAACATCTCCGTTTTCTATCAACAGGAGAAGTGGGACTTCCTGCTGGGTATCAACAACCTGTTTGGCGAATCTCCGGACGTGGTGTCGGATGTATTCCGCGCCCGTCGCGGCAATGTGCCTGTTGCTGCATCCCAGTACGACCTGCTGGGTCGCAGGGTGTTCGCACGGGTGAACTACCGGTTCTGATCGGCAGTTCATTTTCAATCTGTAATGCAAGCGGCGCCTCGGCGCCGCTTGTCTTTTCAGCCCGCGGTTTTTTTGTGGGCAAACGCTCCCGGTTTCCGCTAAAATCTACCGGGTTATTCGCTTTCATCGGTAATATCAATCATGCACCTTAAAACCAATTTCCTGTTTTTGCTTTTTTCTATTTTTCTTTTTGCGGGAACCTCCGCCGCAAATCCCGTTTCGATCGAGTCACTCGCGCGTATGCCGGCCATCAATTCGGTCTCCATGAGTTCGGACGGTAAACAGATCGTGGCGATCGTGGCGTCACCCGGGTCCGACTACCAGGAAACGGCGCTCGCCACCTGGGACGTGGACAAGATCGACGAACTGCCGGTGATCACGCCCAGCGGCGACCAGATGAAGTTCATCGGCGCCAACGCCCTGAAGGCAGGCAAGCTGCTGGTTCGCGCCCGGCAGGAATGGACCGGCCAGTTGGCTGGCTGTGGCGAGGGCCAGGTTTCCGGTTCTACCGCAACTTTCGTGTTCAAAACCTACCTGACCGATCCCAAGCATAGCGACTTCTCCGAGGCTTTTGCGCGCGGCGCTCACCGCCTGGGCATCAGTGACGAGATGAAGCGCTGCCTGGAAATTTCCGGCAGCGCCGGGTTGGTCAACACACTGCCCCTGGAACCGAGCAAGGTACTCATTCAACAAGTGAACGGCATGGATCTGAACGCGGATTATTTTCTTTATGATCTCGTATCAGGCGAATCCGAGCTGCTGCTCAAAGCCGGGGATCGTGAAACTCCGGGCTTGTTCGACGCCCGTGACGGCAAGCTGCTCACCCGGAACCGGATCGAGGCAAAGGGAAGCGATGAATATGAACAGCGGATACTGATCCTGAACGATGCCACCGGCGAGTTCGAGGTTCATGACAAGCTGACCACGTTGCTGACCAAGCGCTACTCGGTTTCAGTCGCAGGCCGCGATGATCAAACGGGCAAGTACTACGTGCTGACCGACCAATTTTCCAATTACGTTCAGGCGTGGATGTACGACCCGAAGGCCCGTAAATTTGACGCTGAACCCCTGGTGGCCCACCCGAAATTTTCCATCGCCGGGCTGGTACTGGGCAATCAGAAGAGCAATTTCAACAGGCTGCTCGGTTTCACCGTTGCCGGCCCCACCTATGAGACGACCTATGTGGATCCCGTCATGCGCTCGATTCACGAAGGTCTCAAACTGGCTTACGAGGGCCAGGTTGTCCGGATTACGGATTATAACGACGACCTGTCCCGCATCCTGTTTACCACGTCGAGCAACAGTCACCCAGCGGCCTATCATCTGCTGACTGACCGCAAGCAGGTCAAATTGCTCGGCAGCCAGCGTTCGTGGATCAACAGCGAAGACATTGGCGAGCAGAAGTGGGTTACCTACAAAGCCAGGGACGGACTCGAAATACCCGCGATTCTCGACTTGCCGGCCGGTTGGAGCAAAGAAAAAGGGCCGGTTCCGGCAATTGTGCATCCGCATGGCGGGCCCTGGGCACGTGACGCAACGGGCTGGGACGGTTCCGGCTGGGTGCCGTTCCTGACCTCCCGCGGATACGCCGTGCTGCGCCCGCAGTACCGCGGCAGTTCGGGCCTGGGCCGTGAACTCTGGCTGGCCGGTGACGGACAGTGGGGCCTGGCGATGCAGGACGACCTCGACGACGGCGCGAAATGGCTGGCGGAGCAGGGCATAGCCGATTCCGGCCGGGTGGCCGTGTTCGGCTATTCATATGGCGGATTTGCCGCCATCGCCGCCACCGTGCGGCCTGACGGCCCCTTCAAGTGCGCCATTGCCGGCGCGCCTGTTGCAGACCTTGCGCGACTCAACACCAGTTGGAGCGGAAACCGTTTGCAGCGGCTGTTACAGGCCGAAACGGTCACGGGCATGAACCCGATGGACCACACGGAAAAGGCCAACATTCCAATCATGTTGTACGTGGGTGACCGCGATGTGCGCACGCCCTCGTGGCATGCGAAGAACTTTTACAACGATGTGAAAGACCGCGTGCCGGCAAAACTGGAGTTGATCGACGACATGCCGCATCAGCTGCCCTGGTATTACCGCCACCACCAGCAGACCCTGCAGTTGATTGAAAACTACCTGCAGAATGACTGCGGTATGGGCAAGGCCTGATCCGGCATTCTCAACGCTATTCGCTGGCGGCCTGGTTATGGGCCGCCAGCATTAGCCAGGTGTCTACGCCGCCGCCCGAAAACACGCCATTCGGCGCTGAAGCAATGCCACTGGGAAGTGGAAGCGGCCGAGAGCCTGCTGCAGGCTAACGGCATCGAAGTCATTCATTCCACGCACAGCTCCATTGAAGAATTCGCCGGCAGGATCGATCCTGGCGCTTCAGGGTATTCATCGGGATATGTTTTGATTGATGCTGTGATAGACTTTTTTTATGGTTTCATTCTGCCAGCCAAACGGCCTGGGTAAACAGCCGGCCCTGAAACGACTGCACCAGGTGCAGGAGGAGATCTATCGCCAGCTGCACCTGTTGCTGCCGGACGAGTTCGCGTACCACGATTCCATGCGCTCCCGGGTGGCGGGTTCGCCCGACCTGCGCCTGCAGGTGCTCGAACGCCACAGCTACACCACGTTTTTTCGTTTGACCTACGAGTTCGGAGAAGGGGAGGTCAGGAATTACGCCCCGGACGCCCACATACGGTTTTATCACGACGCCCGCATCGCCGAGGCCACGTCGTTCAACGTCGCGCAGGGATGCAGCAGGACTGCGCACCCGTCTTATCCGGTGAAGCAGATTTTGCAAAAAGCCTGGCGCAGAAATCGTGCGCTGGATCGCTGGTTGGACTACCTGCTACAGCAGGGACACTCGGTCGCCACGATGAAGGCAGCCAACAGCGCTTTGCATGATGGCCGGAAAGAGGCTGTTTTGGCGGAAATCAGCTGAATCCACGTTGACATCGAGTGAGCAAATAAGTACTATGCGTCGGCTTTCCGGGGCTATAGCTCAGCTGGGAGAGCGCTACACTGGCAGTGTAGAGGTCGGCGGTTCGATCCCGCCTAGCTCCACCACACAGTGTCCCCTTCGTCTAGAGGCCTAGGACACCGCCCTTTCACGGCGGCAACGGGGGTTCGAATCCCCCAGGGGACGCCATATCCCTGAAGCGTTGATGGTGAAAGAATCAACGCAAAAAAAGAAGCCGCCTCCGGGTGGCTTTTTTTGTGGGTGAAATCCAGGATGTTTAACTCATGTTTAAATATATGCTGGAGTTTCGATGAGATTCGAATGGTGAAGTATGAAACGAGATATTGGTTTTTGGATGATTCAGGGCCCAGGTTGGCTACTTTTACTTTACTTGCTTTACGCCCAGGCTATTCCTGCGGTTGATTATGAACTGGGGGTCGCCATGGGGACACAGGAGTCTGTGGAAGTCATCACAGCGGTGGGTGTGGCTTTTTGGTATGGCTTTGCCTTAGGTGATCTTCTGATCTACATCCCTCTGCTCGCATTGGGACTGATCGGCCTTTGGAAAAATAAGCAATGGGGACAGATCACCCTTGCTTCCGCGCTCGGCATCACAGTCTATTGGCCTGTTGTCTGCTTGACTGCCGTGGCTACGGCAAGAAATGCACAAGGCTGGAATATACCGAGCGAGGCCGCTTATTGGGTTGTGCTCCCCGTGATTGCGGTCTGGGGTGGCTGGGGTCTCTGGAAGCAGGTTCAAGCGGCCGGAGCTTAATTCCGGCAATTGTCAATGCGGCCAAAAAACTGACTGCTGACGTTTGGTTTCTGGCCGATGGCTGCCTTTCGGGTGGTAACTTGCTGAACAACTGCTGCTGGCCAAAAGCGATCAGTCGCGATTAACATGTGTCATGCAACCAGTTTTGTAAGACATTCAGGAGATATCATGCCCAAGTCGTCACCCGAAACCGCTGCACAGACAATGATTGACAACCTGCCTGAGAAGACGGGCAAGTCGCTTGATCAGTGGCTCAAAATTCTGGCCAGGAAAAAATTTGAGAAACACGGCGAAATAGTGAAATGGCTCAAGTCTGAGCACGCTGTAACTCACGGGTTCGCGAATCTGATTGCGCATCTGCACCGCGATGCTGTCGCTGGCGACACCGGCGGCGCAGATGACTTGGTCGAGGCGCAGTACAAGGGCCCCAAGGACGGGCTGCGGCCAATTTACGACGAGATCATCAAGGTTGTCACCAGTTTTGGCAACGACGTAGAAATAGCGCCTAAGAAGGCTTACGTGAGTCTCAGGCGAAATAAGCAGTTTGCACTTGTGCAGCCTTCTACAAAAACTCGCGTCGACGTCGGCATCAACCTGAAGGGGCAGCCGCCAACC
>JABDLD010000006.1 GCA_013001885.1 Lysobacterales bacterium | reverse complement strand
TCCCGACGCTGAGCCAGTACGGCCTGGCGCTGATGGCCCTGTTGATGCTGGGTGTGGGCATGGTGGGCTTCCGCCGCTTTGCCTGATCAGCCTTAGCTGACACGCGTTAAACGAAACCCCGCGGCAGTCGTCTGCCGCGGGGTTTTTTCTTAAATGGTCTATAATCAGGCGGTTTTTCGTGATTTGCCCTGCCTGATAATGGAGAAAAATATGACAGGTACTGGTTCAGTAGTCCGCGTTTTGCTGTTATCCCTTGTTTTCTATTTCCCGGGCCTGCTCACTGCAGATGATGAAACTCCGCCGGCGCGCCACGTGTTTCCGTCGCTGAACGGCAACATCATTGCCGAACGGGTTCTGGACGGCCTCTCGCAGCCGGTCGCGATCGAATTTCTGCCGGACGGCAAAGCCCTGGTGCTGCAGCGCGACCGCGGGCTAGTCACGCTGGCGGATTTCAATTCCGGTGAAAAAACCGATGTCGAAGGGCTGCCGAAACTGGTCGTGTTCAGCGATGCCGGGGTGCACGACGTTGAACTGCATCCGGAATTCGACAAAAACGGCTGGATTTACATTACTTACACTGAGGGCCAGGAAGTGCACAGCACGGTGGTCTTGGACCGTTTCCGCCTGGACGGCGCCAAGGCCAGGGACGTCGAGCGCATTTTTACCGCGGATGCCTATTCAGAAGCAGCCTATCATTTTGCCGCGCGCATTCAGTTTGTCGACGGTAAGGTGTTCGTCGCCATCGGTGACCGACAGCATCCGCCCACGGCCCAGGAAAACAGCAACCACGCCGGCACAGTGGTGCGCCTGAACGATGACGGCTCGGTGCCGGAAGACAACCCGTTCGTCGGCGTGGAAGAAGAGGGGCGGGCAAAGCCCCGGCCGGAAATCTGGAGCTACGGCCACCGCGATCCGCAGGGGTTTTCCCTGCATCCCGAAACGGGGGTGCTGTGGCTGCACGAGCACGGACCGCGCGGCGGCGATGAACTGAACCAGGTGAAGAAAGGCGCCAACTACGGCTGGCCGGTTGTTTCCTACGGATTTCAGTACGAAGGCGGACCCATCGGCATGGGCATCCCGTGGAAAGAAGGCATGGAGATTCCGGCGTGGGTGTACGTTCCCTCCATCGCCCCCAGCGATATGGTGATTTACCAGGGCGAAGCTTTTCCGGCCTGGAAAGACAGTTTCCTGATCGGCGCGATGGCCGGGCTGCACCTCAACCGGCTGGTTTTGCGGGACGGCGAAGTGGTGGCAGAAGAGCGTCTGGTGCAGCGCTTGCTCGGCAGGATCCGTTCCATTGCGGTGGATAAAGGCGGCCTGGTTTACCTGGGCAGCGACAACGGCGAAGTGTGGCGGTTAAAGCCGGAGTAATTACCTATTGAAACCGGCGCCAAGAGGTGGCATTTTTGAGCCATGGATATCCCGCCACAACCTGCCTATCCGGAGCCTCTGGATGCCATTGTCCTGGCCGGTACGGACACCAATCCAAGGCGCATGGTCGAAGGCCAGAACAAGGCATTCCTGAATCTCGGCGGCGAAGCGTTGGTGAACCGCGTGGTGAGGACCCTGCTGGAGGCCGCCACCATCGGGAACATTTATGTAGTAGGCCCTGCAAAGCGCCTGCAGGCAGCCCTGGCTGGGCTCTCTCCTGATATCCACATCGTCGAGCAGTCCGGCGGGCTGATGTCCAATGCGTGGGCGGCCATCAGGGTTTCCGAGGCCCGTTTTCGCGAGCGCAGCGGCGGTGACGATCCGTTGCGGCCGCTGCTGTTCATCTCCAGCGACTTGCCCCTGATCAGCGCATCGGCTGTCGATGACTTTGTTCTCCGCTGTGCGCATGAAGACAGCGTCTCGGACGTCAAGTACGCGATGCTGGCCGGGGTGGCTGAGGAATCTTCCCTGCGGCAGTTCTACGCTGAGGACGACCAGGAGGGCATTCACCGGCCTTACGTCAATTTCAGCGACTGCCGGCTGCGGCTGGCCAACATTTATGTCGGCCGGCCCCGTGCTCTGTCAAACCAGGCGTTTCTGGAAACCGGCTTTGCCCACCGCAAGGCTGAAAAACTGAAGAACGTGATGAGTCTGATCTGGAAGTTCCTCGGACAGTCCGGCGGCTGGCGGGCGGCCTGGTTCACATTCCGGCTGCAGCTGACCCTGGCGGCCTCGAAGAAAAAAGGCCGGTTATACCGTTGGCTGCGTTCGTTCAACAAGACGACGGATGCCGAACGGTCCTGTGGGGATGTGCTGGGCGGCGCCGTTCGCATTGTCATCACGCCTTACGGGGGATTGAGCCTGGACGTGGATAACGATGAGGATTACCAGGTGCTGAGCAAGCGATTTGACGATTGGCGCCGTCTGGGGCCGGTCGAGCCCCCGGTTTAATTCAGCGTGTATTGAACGAGGCTGCCACCAGCGCCGTGTTTGCAACGGAGCTCTCAGGCGGCAGAAGATCGAAGGCCATTTTCCAGAACGTGGTGGTCATCTCGCTGATGCTGCTGCCTTCTACGTTCATCAGCACGGCAATGCCGACGCCGTGCTCCTCGGACCAGGCGATATCCGCCCGGTAACCGGATACCCAGCCGCTGTGGTAAACGATCTCGTGGTCACCCAGCCGGTAGACACGCCAGCCAAGGCCGTAGTGCGCATCGGTGAGCATATCGCGCCAGTATTTTCGCCGGGTGTCCCGCACCGTCCTGATGCGCGGCCGGGTCAGTTCTTCCACCACCCTGGGGCTCAGTACCGCCGGGTTGCCGCCCATCTGGGCGGTCAGCCATTTGCCCATGTCGGTCACGCTCGCGTTGACGCCGGCAGCCGGCGCCACGCGGTAGTAATTGGGTTTGACCCGGACGGTCTTCCAGCGCCCGCGGCTTTTCACGTGGGGCCTGGCGTGGTTGGGGTTGTTGATCAGCGGTTTATAACCCACGGAGGCCGTCTGCATGTCCAGCGGCTGAAAAAGCTTTTGCTGTATCAGGTTCGAGTAGGACTGCCTGGTGGTGGTCTCGATCACCGGCTGGATCATGCTGAATACGCTGTTTTGATAGGAGTAGCACTTCCCGGGCTGGCAAATGTAGCTGAGTTCGCTGAACCGGTTCTGGATTCGCTCCAGCGGCACGCCGTCCTCGATCAGGTTGTCGAAGGCATGAGGCACCAGCCCGGAGCTCTGTCCCAGCAGGTGCTGGACCTGCACCTTTCCGGCGTCCCCCCTGAGGCGGAAACCGGGAACGTGGCGTACGACCGGGTCTTCCCAGCGGAACACACCCTGGTCGACCAGTACGCCGGCCAGGCTCGCGGCGAAAGTCTTGGAGACCGAGGCCACGCGAAAAGTCGTGTCCTGGTCAATGGGCTGCTTACGGCTGGTGTCGGTGTGTCCTTCGGTACCGATTCGCACGATGCCCTCGGGCGTCGCGACGGCGAAAGCGGCCCCGGTGATGTTCGCGGTTTTGACCTGTCGACTAAAATACTCGGAGAATTGCTCGGCGAGCTCCAGCCGGGCAGGTTGCTGGTTGGCGTTGCCGGCGACGAGCGGAGATGCCTGTGCGAGCAGGCAGGCGAGTCCTAAAACCGTCAGGGTTCTTGTTTTCATCCCTGTCCTGGGCCCTGTCTTACGAGGTTGGGCGCTATTTTAGCCTCAAAACGCCGCTTAATGCACGTGGCCGGGTTTGGGCCACTAACTCATCACAAGGATTGAAAAATGCGATCCTGGGCCTGCTCAGGAGGCCGAAATTTACCCGCAGGGGCTGAAAATTGCCGATAATAAGGCATCCGCGGGAGTCTCCATGAACAGAGAAGTCAACGAACTGACCGTCCTTGAGTGCGTGCAGCACAACTATCAAATTACCGGAACTTTGATTCGTCTGTCGGGGGAGAACCTGAACTATCTTTTGACCACTGAAAAGGGCGAACGCTACGTCGTAAAAATCGTCGACGACGACATGCCCTCCGAGGTGGTCGAGATGGAAAATGAGGCGATCGGATTTGCTGAATCTGCAGGAATCGGGCTTCATTTTCCCGAAATTGTACAAAATATATATAGGAAAATAGAAACCGGAATTAAACATCCATTTAATGGGTCTAACCAACTGAGAATATGTGATTATATTGAAGGTACTATTCTGTACAATATAACTGATATATCAGATAAATTGCTGCAAAATCTGGGAAAAACAGTAGCGCAGTACAACCTGGCGATGCAGGACTTCGATCACCCTGCAGCGCACCGCAACCATCGCTGGAGCCTGGTTGAGGCCGGCAATCACAGGGACAAAATTTCGCTGCTGGAAGACACCGGAAAAAGAGCCCTTTTGCAGTGGGCTTTTGATGCCTGGGAGCAGGCAGAAAATGAGTTTGAAAACGTTCCCTGGCAATTCATTCACGGCGACATGAATCTGGAAAATATCGTGGTTGAAGGAGACTGTGTGACCGGACTGATCGATTTTGGCGACGCCTGCTTCAATCCGCTGATCTGCGAGCTCGCAATCTGCCTTACCTACATAATGATGAAACGAGAAGATTCGCTTCACGCCGCCGGCATTGTCACCCGAGCCTACACCGAAATCCTGCCCCTGAGCGACACGGAACTCTCGGTGCTGGTGCCGATGATCTGCGGCCGCCTGGCGAGTTCGATCGCCATTGCCACCGAACGGCGCAGCATCGATCCGGATAATCCGAACTGGTTCGGCGATCTGGAGGCGGGGTGGGTTTTGCTGGAAAAATTGAAGAGCTCGGTTTAGCCTCTCCCTCACATAAAATCTGCATTTTGTAGGAAGGCGGCTCACGTCCCTGACGGACCTTCCCCTGCTTGCTGCAGTCCTTCCGTTTTGCTGTTGACCCATTGCCCCGATCAAGCGTATTCATCTGCTAAATCAAAAGGGGCAACAAGCATGAAACAGCCGTTTTCACTCAGCATTACGCTTATCCTGATTCTGTTCACACTCATCTGGCACGATTACGTTATGGCGTACACGCCGTACGTCGACGGCTCACAGGTCCGACGATGCCGGACGTTGGACGAGATAGACGACGGTCCGGTAGCGGACCCGTTTCACAACTGCCCGCTGGTGGAAGCGACTGATCCGCCCGCAGCGTCCTTGTCCGACGTCACGATAACGACGGAGCTGGATTTTTGGATTACCTATGAGGACATGCTGGAGCGGTGGACGATACCCGGCCGGGAGCCGATCGAACGACTGTACGAATGGGGGGTGAACGGCTATTACCAGTGGTTCGGACCCTGCGTCAGCGGCAGCGGCTATTGCTATTTCAATGTCGGGGATGTTTGGTTCCGCGAATTCTTTGAGTCCAGACGCAGCCCGTTGACGACCGAAAGCCTCGGAACCTGGAAGGTCGAAGAAGTCATTCGCGGCGGCCACGGGGAAGAAATGACGTTTGAAATGAAAGAGCTGGTCTTGACCGAAGAATACGGGGGCAGCCGAATTGGTATCGTCAACCAGGATGTTGCCGCGCCGTTCCGGTTCCGGCTCGCCACGTTCGAGGATACGCCGGAGCAGCCTTATCCTGTCGCAGGTGAGTCGGTAACCGGAACGCTGACCGGACCCAGGAGAGCAAAGAACGCTGCAGTTTACGGGATTGGTCCGGGCAGTAAAACAGACGCTAACGGAAACGATGAGGCCATCATTCACCTGGGTTCCAAACCGGGCACTTACACGCTGAAACTGAGTACACGCTGGATGGAAACCCAGCCCGAATTCGATTTTTTTGCCATCGATGACATAGACGACCTGGATCCGGAACAGGAACATCCGGACGTGGAGGAAGGCGTTGGGGAAGAGGAGGGCCGGGCGTGCGGCCGGGTTGGCAACCCGATCAGCCTGGCGATAGGCAATAAGTTTCAGCGCGAAATCGATATGCCGCAGTCGGGGCTTTCTCCGATCCGGTTTACCCGCTTTCACAACAGCCTGGGCTTTGTTTCCGAATCATTCCGAAATTACTGGACCCACAGCTACGACCGCCGGGTCGAGATTCCGGCGAACCCGGCGATCGATCCGGTGAAAGTCATTCGTCCGGACGGAAGAAAAATCAGCTTTTCATGGAACGGCGCTGAATTTGAGCCCAGCCCCGGTATACGGGCCAGGCTGGAGCAGACGGCAGGCGGCTGGCAATTTACGGACGGGAACATGACCGTCGAGCAATTCGACATCGACGGCTACCTCGCTGAAATCGTCAGCCCGAGGGGCATGACCGAGATCGCAACATACGACCGTGACGACCGGCTGGCGCGTGTCGAGAGCAACTCCGGCGGCAGCCTCGATTTTTCATATGACTCCGAAGGACGTTTGTCATCGCTTACGGATCACACTGGCAGAACCTGGCGCTACGGTTACGAAATACTCGGGCGCCTGAGTTTTGTGGAAAACCCCGACGGCACGACCCGTGAATACCATTACGAGGATTTGCGTCACCCTTACGCCCTGACCGGAATCACCGATGAAAACGGGGTCCGTTACGCCACCTATGAATACGATCAGGCAGGCATGGCGATTGCTTCCTATCATGCAAACGATGCCGACCGGGTTGACATCCGTTACGGTGAAAACGGTGAACGCATCGTGCTCGATCCGCTGGGAAACGCCACGGTTTACCAGACGAGGATCGAGAACAGGCGGGGCGTGCTCGACGGGATCAGCGGGCCGATCTGTTCACAGGGCTGCGGGTTGTCGGATACCCAGTTTGTCTACGACGAAGAGGCCAACGTGATCAGCCAGACATCCTTTGGAGTGACAACGAGGTTTGGGAATTATGATTCGAAGGGCCAGCCGGGCTTCAAAATCCAGGCGGCGGATACGCCGGACGAGCGCCGGGTGGACTACGAATATGACCCCAGGTTCCGCAACAGGATCACCCGGATAACAGAGTCCTCGGTGTTCAGCGGAGGCCACAAGGTTACCCAGAGAACCTACAACGATGATGGTGAAATGACCCGCGAGACCGTTTCAGGTTTCGATCCGGACGGTCAACCCGTGTCCCGGACCACGAGCAGTACCTTCGGCGGGCCGTTTGGGCAAATCACCTCGACCGATGGCCCAAGAGCCGACGTGGATGACAGAACCCATTTTCAATACCATCCAGACGAGGCGCTTGCGGGTCTGAACAGGGGCCGGCTTAAGGCTGTGATCGATCCGAACGGCCTTCGGCTCAGGGATCACATCGAATACAGCGCAAGCGGAAAGATCCTGTCGGAATCAAGGCCAAACGGCGTTTTGATCAGCTACGGCTATCACCCGGAAAATGACCGGGTTGAGTTCATGACCGAATCTGACGGCGGTAATTACAATCGGACTCGTTGGGAATACACACCTGCCGGTGATGTTTCAATGATCATCCTCGATGATGAAACGGGGCAGGAAGTCATTACGCGCATGTTCTACGACAGTGCGCGGCGGCTGTACAGGACTGAATCCCGTGTTTCCCGCACGCTGTCTTCGTACGGTTATTCCTACGAAGCTGATCAGTGGGAAACCTATCAGTTCGACGGGGCTGGAAACGTCATTGTGGAGACTCGTGCGTCTTCAGATCTGGCGGGAGAAAATATCGTCATCCAGAGAGTTTTCGACGAGCATAGCCGCATTGACTCGCTGAGCAGCGGCGGCGTGACCGAGGGTTACCGCTTCAATCCGAACGGTACCCTGGCGTCCAAAGTCGACGGCAAGTCGAAAACGACCGCCTACACGTACGATGATTTCAAACGGCTTACGAGGACGGAACAGGTAGGGCAGGTCATCACCGAGTTCAGTTATGACGTGCACGGGAACACAAGCGGCATGACCGATCCGGAAGGGCACTCAACCCGTTATCAATACGATGACCTGGGCAATCTCGTGCGTCAGGAAAGTCCCGAGACGGGGACAACGGTTCATGCCTATAACGCCGCCGGGCAGCTGGTCCGCTCGGTTGATGCAAAGGGTCTGGCGAGCATTTATACCTACGATGCCGCGGGCCGGCTGACCGGAATCAATCGTGAAGGAACCGACTACGACGTCACTTACCGTTACGATGACTGCTCCAGCGGGCTGGGGCGGATTTGCTCCATCACGACCGGCTGGGGACACACCGTTGACTATGGCTGGAATGCGCTCGGCGAGAAAATTTCCGTGATCAGCAATGAAGGCGGACTCAGCTACACCTACGGCCCTCAGGGGTCGCTCAATTCGATCGTTTATCCCTCGGGCCGGGAGGTGAAAATCCACAAAGACGGCGGCCTGGCCAGTTCCATCACCCTACTGACTTCGGACCTCTCGGAAATCACGCTGGTCGATGAGATCAGGTATTCACCTCTGCGCCGGCCCGTTTCCTGGAGGCTGGGCAATGGAAAGACGACAACCATTGACCTGGACACACGGCACAGGCCGGTCGCAATTAACGTGACCGGAACCTGGGACTGGAATGTCAGCGCCTATGACCAGGCCGACAATCCTATGGCGATAGAAACTTCATTTTCTTCAGCCGCCATCGGCTACGATGCGCACGATAGGCTGAGCTCGGCCATTACGGAGGAAACGGCAACCACTTTCAGTTATGACAAGTCTGGAAACCGCACCTCGCGCGTAACCAACGGTCAGGTGGAAACCGGCATCTATGAACCGATGTCAAACCGGGTCAGTTCATTCGGCAGCCTGCTGTACTCGCTGGACGCCAATGGCAACACGGCAAGTGCGGCAGACTCCGGCGGTTCAGGCAGCAGCTACTCATATTCGAGTCACAATCGCCTTCTCGATGTGGCTGACAGCCAGACATCTGAAGTGCTCGCCGCCTATCAATATGACGGGCTAGGCCAGCGGGTATCTTCCAGCAGTCCGTCGAAAATCCGCAAATTCGTTTACGGGACCGGCGGCGAATTGCTTGCTGAACTGGACGGAAACGGCAACGCAGTGCACGAGTATGTGTACCTCGATGGAATCCTGGTCGCTGACCTGGGTGAACCCGCCACGGATGAGGTAGCCGTTCTGCCGCCGGAGATTATCGTAGACAGCGACGGATCAGGGGTTGATATTACCGGCAGCCGCTGGGCGGAGAGATCCAGTTCGGCCGCCGTGAACGGGAGTTACCTCAGAAACCGCAAGTTCAGCGGCCGTTCGGTGAGGTGGTTCGTGGACGAAGGAGATTTCCAGGCAGGCAGCTATGACGTTTACGTCAAGTGGCTGAAGCCAGCAAACGACGGGGTTCAGACCTGGTACCGCCTTCTCCGGATCAACGACGAAGTCCAGGGCTACTGGACTTCAGTTCGGGTGATTCACTCCGGCATCAGCGTAGGCGATTGGGCACATCTGGGTACATTTGAATTCAACGCGCCTCCGGCCGGAGTCAGATACCAGGGACTCTACCTGATGGGTGATGACAATATTGGAGGCCAGGCAGGTGCATAT
The DNA here is from genome assembly GCA_013001885.1 of Lysobacterales bacterium. GTDB lineage: Bacteria > Pseudomonadota > Gammaproteobacteria > Xanthomonadales > SZUA-36 > JAHEFT01. The sequence continues at coordinate 40,879 of JABDLD010000006.1, read as the reverse complement.
CTCGCGGCTGACGCCGTCAAGCTTGTCCCCCGCCCTGAACCGGTGGCGCTGACCGGCGTGAAATATATCCACACCGACCACCTCGGAACGCCTCATGTCGTGACGGACGCAAACGGAGAAATCGTCTGGTCCGCTGAATACCGGCCATTCGGCTCGGCCGCGGTGAATGAAGATCCCGATGGCGATTTGGAGCGCTACGAGTTGAACATCCGGTTCCCGGGCCAGTACTACCATGAAGAAACTGGGCTACACTACAACTACTACAGGGATTACGACCCGGACTTGGGGCGGTATATCCAGAGTGATCCGATTGGCTTGCTTGGTGGGCGAAATTCCTATGAATATGGGTCTTCCAATCCCTTGTTGGTTATCGACCCATTGGGCTTGTGTGTCGAACAGGTTTCCGGAACTGTACGAAAAACAGATTGGTATGTCGACGGCATTTGGCCCATCTGGTCCAGTCGCAGGATGAATAGTGAAGACCGGCTTGTCATTGACGTTGAAGGCAATCTCCACGTGGGAGCGATAATTGATTGTGTGGCTAGATGCGGAGGCTGTGAGTCATCAAAACGTAATTGGACGTTGTTTGAATATGCCGATATCGAGGGAATTGTCGTACCTTGGGTAACGCCCGAATATTACATTCCTTCTCCTAATCGACTTATACAGTTGATTCGAATCATCAGCGCAGGGAGGAGGCTGGCACTATTTGAACGGGATGTTAATGACGTCCTGGATTCGATTTTAGAGGGCGGGGCATCCAGGATGTGTGAGCGAAGCCCAAAAAACTCGACCGCTGTCAGGCCGGGTTTTCCATAGGGGGTGAAGTTGGTGATTGATAATTTGCCGAATTCCAGACGCTACTATTGGCTGATACAGGGGGTGCTGTTCGCGATTATCGCGTTCAACGCGTTCTTTTCACAGGTTGCTATGCTGGAGTTATTGGCAGGAGCAGGAATCGTCACCGCTTGTCTCCGCTGGCTTTGGTTAACCAAAGTGTCGAAAGCAGTTATCTCCATCTATCTATTGTCAGTTCTGCCGATGCTATGGTTTGATCACAGTTTGAAGGGATTACTTGACGCGGTTTCACTCGTTTCAGCTTCCGAAAAAAGCCAGTCAGTGGCTGCAGTCATCATGTTCTTATTAGTAGCTTATGGTTGGGTTGTCACATTCTGGTCTTTCACGAAGAAACGTGTGTGAAAACGGAGCTTTGTTGAAGAGATGAATGCAAGGTGATTGCGGTTCCCGGTTTGCTTCAGGACGCTGAGGCACTGGGCGCGGACAAGGTTCAGTGGCTTTACCACATTGGACCGGATGCAATTTGCAAAGGACTTCGTTAGTGGCCAAGGAATATTGTGCAATTCTGATTCTCAGCCTTATTCTCGGCTCTATGGTCATGCAATTTATTCGCGCCAGAAAAGGCAAAGATTGGTCAGACAACTGGTCGGTTTGAAAATGCCGGAGCATGCCCGGGAAAAATTAAGTTTAGTCGACCAGGGTTTTGATCCGTTCTTCAAAGATTTTCGCAAGCTTCAAATAATTCGGAGATTCACAAATCTTTTGACGGAGGATTACAAGGATGAATATCAAGATTATAAGATTTTCAGCAGAGTCGAAATGTCAGTCACCATTTCAATGCTCCTGTTTTGCGTCCTGGCCTTCCGTAATTGTAATTAGTTTTTGATTCTTCGCCGATCAAGCATTGAAAAACGGGCGCCGCAGCGCCCGTTTTTCGTTAGAACTTAAAGACCGGCTACTCGTCTTCCTTCGGCTTGTGGTCTGCCTCCAGTTGGCGCTGCACTTCGCGCGGCACCGGGTCGTAGTGGCTGAATTCCATCGTGAAACTGCCCTGGCCCTGGCTCATGCTCTTCAGCTCGGTGTGGTAGTCGCTGAGCGCGCTGAGAGGCATGTCGGCCGTGATCGTGACCTGTCCGCCGCCCAGGGCCTCCGTGCCGCTGATGCGGGCGCGCCTGCCGGCCAGGTTGCCGGTCACATCGCCCATCACGGAGTCGGGCACGGTAACATCGACGCTGACGATCGGCTCCAGGATCTGGGGGCCGGCATTCTTGATGGCGTCGTTAAGGGCATGTTTCGCGGCGATGACAAAGGCAATTTCCTTTGAATCCACCGGATGAAACTTGCCGTCGTACACCTCAACTTCCATATCCTGCATCTGGTAGCCCGCGATGGCGCCTTCGGCGATCACCATGCGGATGCCTTTCTCAACCGCAGGAATCAGGCTGGTGGGTATCGAGCCGCCGACCACCTTGTTGACGAATTCAAAGCCTTCGCCCCGCGCCAGCGGCCGGATCCGCAGGAACACTTCGCCAAACTGGCCGGCGCCACCGGTCTGTTTCTTGTGCCGGTAATGCCCTTCAGCCGGCCGGGTAACGGTTTCGCGGTAAGCGATCCGCGGCGGACGGGTGTCCACTTCCACGTTGTAACGCGTGCTCATGCGCTGCAGCATGACCCTCATGTGCAACTCACCCAGGCCGCGTATCACGGTCTCGTTCAGTTCCTGGTTGTGCTCCACCACAAAACACGGGTCCTCTTCGGTCAGCTTGAGGATGGATTGGGCCAGTTTCTGCTCCTGACCGCGGCTGCTGGGCTCTATCGCAAGTCCGTACATGGGTTGTGGCAAGGCGACCGGTTTGAGATGAAAATTATCCTCGTCGTGAGAGTCGTGAAGGATTGCGTCGTAGTGAATCTCGTCCACTTTCGCCACGGCGCAGATATCGCCCGGGATACCGGCATCGACTTCGTCGTGTTTGGCGCCCTGGATTTTGAACAGGTGTCCCACTTTGAACGGTTTGCGCGCGTCGCCGATAAACAACTGCGTGTCCGGGCGCACCGTGCCCTGGTAGATACGGAAAATACTGAGCTTGCCGACAAACGGGTCGTTGGTGATCTTGAATACATGTGCAACGACATGACCGTTCGGATCCGGTTTGACTTCGACCGGCTTGGCCTCTTTGCCTTCGCCCTTGAAGACCGGCGGGGGATTACCCTCCGTTGGATTCGGCAACAGCCGCTTGAAAAACTTGAGCAGCTCGCCAAGCCCGGCGCCGGTTATCGCCGATGTGAAGCAGATCGGCACCACGTGGCCTTCACGCAATGCCTGTTCAAAGGCGTCGTGAAGTTCATCCCGGCTCAGCTCCTCGCCTTCCAGGTATTTCTCCATCAGCTCTTCGTTCACCTCGATGACCTGATCGATAATGGCTTCATGGGCCTCGGCCAGCGAAAATATATCGGTTTCGCCTTCGGTTCCGAAGAAGCAGTCTTTAACGGTGCTGAGATTATCTGCCGGCAGGTTGATCGGCAGGCACTCGGGGCCGAGCTCCTCGCGAATTTTCTTGATCAGCTTCGTCAGGTTGACGCCTTCCTGGTCGATCTTGTTCACGACGATGATTCTGCACAGGCGGCGACCCTTGGCCCGGCGCATCAGGCGGCGCGTGGACAGCTCGATGCCGTTATGCGCGTTGATCACCAAAGCCGTCGTTTCCGCGGCACTCATGGCGGTTACGGTCGGGCCTCGAAAATCAGGAAATCCCGGGGTGTCGACCATGTTGACGTGGGCGCCCTCGAAATCGAGGCTGGCCAGGGCTGAGTCAAGTGAACTTTGAAATTCCTTTTCCAGCGGATCGTGGTCGGTGGTCGTGGTGCCACGCTCGATCGTGCCGGCTTCCCCGATTTTTCCAGCCTTGACGAGCAGGGCTTCTACCAGCGAGGTTTTCCCCGAGCCGGAATGGCCGACAAAGGTGATGTTGCGGATGTCTTCGGTGCGATAGTTCGGCATTCGCTGTTCCTGATTTTATATTTGTGGGACGGACATCCTAGTACAGATTTGCAGATGCGCCAAATCCCGTGGCTGTTGCCTGTCTGCACGGTCATTCAGCGGAGATTCAGGCAGAAAGGGTTAGTCTGATCCCGTTAGCTGGGACCCGCTGTCATGGTAGGCAGGAAATGGAAAGCGGGCCTTGATGTTGGTCAATCGAATCCTGCTGATTTTTTATCGGTTTCGATTGAACTCCTTCACCGGGCTCTGGTCATAGATGGCAGTTAACGAAGTTGTTCGTGACTACACTCCTTAAGGGCAGTCATTTTTTCTGCACGACTCCCTCCTTCTCGGCGCCGTTTACGGCGCCGTTTTTTTTGGCCCTGCCGGGCAATAGTGGCGATAGGATGACGGTAGCCGGAAAAAGCCGGGTTTTTGGCCCCTGCCGGCTGTACAGGCTCTGCTGATTTAGGTAACGTTCCTGCAGTGCTTTAGACCCCGGCGGCAGAGATCTTTAACCGTGGCTGACAATTGGATTGTGCTCAAGTTTGGCGGCACCAGCGTGGCCGGTCGCAGCCAGTGGGAAACGATTGCGTCCCTGGCGCACGCGCGCGTTGCGGCCGGGAACCGGGTGTTGCTGGTTTGTTCCGCCGTTGCGGGTGTGACCAACCAGCTGAGCGCGCTCGCTTACAAGCCTGATTCCGCCCGCCGGCTGGAGCAGTTGATTAAAGTCCACCGTGAGCTGGGCGCCGCGTTGGGCGTCCACGAACAGAACTGGTTCCCCGAGTCCCAAGGGTTGCTGGAGCAGTGCCTGCACGATCTGTCTCATGATCCCGGGCCCGAGTTCCACGCTGCGCTGCTGGCCATGGGGGAGTGGCTCAGCACCAAGATTGGATGCTGTTTTCTGCGCCAGACGCTGGACGCCGGCTGGGTGGACGCCAGAGAGGCCTTAGAGGTGGTTCCGGAAGAGCACATGTCCCCGGCCCGGCAATGGCTCTCCGCAACCTGCAGCGCTGCCGAAGCGCCCGGCCTCGCTGGACGCTGGTCGGCGTTGAGCCCGGTGCTGGTCACCCAGGGATTCGTTGCAAAGACAAAGGACGGCCGCACGGCCCTGCTGGGGCGCGGGGGCTCCGACACTTCAGCAGCACTGCTTGCGGGCCGCCTGTCGGCTGAAAAGCTGGAGATCTGGACCGATGTGCCTGGTCTGTTCACTGCAGATCCGCGCTTGATCGGTGATGCGCGGTTGCTGGCTGAAATCGACTATTCCGAGGCCCTGGAAATGGCGGCAAGCGGTGCCAAAGTGGTGCATCCGCGAGCGATACGCGCGGCGGCGGCAACCGGAACATCGGTTGAAATACGAGACCTGAACCGGACCGGCATGATGGGGACCCGGATCGGGCAGAAGCAGACCGGCCAAGGCGGGGTCAAGACAGTTACCTGCCAGAAAGGAATGGCCGTGTTGCTGCTGCAAAATCTCGACGCCCGCTTCCACGTGGGTTTTCTTGCCGGGGTCTTCGAGGTTTTTCGGCATCGCGGAATCTCGATTGACCTGGTAGCCACATCGGAGACCACTACAACCGTGGCGGTCAATTCCAAAGCAAACCACCTGGGTGACGATGAGCTGAATGACCTGGTCGAAGACCTGGGCAGTCGCTGCAAGGTAACGCTGTATCGCGACTGCGTGTGCGTCAACCTGGTGGGGCGGGGCGTGCGCACGGCCCTGTCCCGGCTGCAGGGCACGATGGAGTATTTTGAAGAACACCCCCTGCTGATGGTGTCGCAATCGGCTAACGACCTGTGCCTGAGTCTGCTGGTCAATTCGGGCGATCACGAAACTTTGCTGAAAAACGCCCACCGGGCACTGATTCCCTTGCAGGACCCTTCCGGAGGCGATAAGTCCGATGGTTTTGGCGCCAGCTGGTCGCAGATTCAGCGGCTCGCCGATGGTGACGACGCCTGATGACCGTCTCTTCAAACCAGCCCGTTCCCGACCCGCGCAAAGCGGATTGTTTTCGTTTCCTGGCCTGCAGCTACGATCCGGAAAGCGGAATTGCCCGGCTTTCCTATTCTTTTGATGACGGGCCTGAACTGGTTGAGAAAATTGTTTTTCCGCACGCGCCCTGGCCCCCGGAAGCTTCCCGGCAGGCGGTTTTCAAGCGGGCGCTCGAGCTGCTGCACCTCGTGGCGGGCGTTAGTTACTACAAGGCCGGGCTGTGCCGAAAGATCGAGGTGCAAAACACCAGGTCGCTCGCCGGGCTCGAGTCCTTTCTGACTGAACTCTATGTCCATGGCCTGGGGGAGCTGGGCTATGTGAATGAAGTGAATATCGCGGAACGTGTCCATTTTCCCCGATCCAGCCTGCCTGCCGATGAAATGGGGGATGCGGCGCGTCCGTTGATACTGCCGAAGCGGGCCCTGGTGGCCATGGGCGGCGGCAAGGATAGTCTCGTCGGGCTGGACCGGGTGCAAGGCGCCGGGCTGGAAGTCATGCCGATCTGTGTCGGAAGCTCCAACCTGATCAAAAGCACGGTAAAGTCCGCAGCGCTTCCCCTACTCCAGGTCGGACGGCAGCTGGCGCCTGAGCTGGCCGCAATGAACCGCGCGGGTGCGTGGAACGGGCATGTGCCCGTGACCGCAATCAACTCGGCTATCCTGTTGTGCGCGGCGGTTCTCTATGGTTTTCGCTACGTCGTTTTTTCCAACGAGCGGTCAGCCGATGAGGCGACTTTGGTAACTCCCCAGGGGATTGAAGTCAATCATCAGTACAGCAAAAGCTCGGCGTTCGAGTCTGCTTTTCGCGCTGTGATCGCTGCTCAGGTCAGCCCGGATATCGAGTATTTTTCGATTCTGCGGCCCTTTTCGGAGCTCGGGGTAGTGCAGCGCTTCAGTGCGATGAAAAAATTTCACCCGGTTTTCTCCAGCTGTAACCGGAATTTCCACCTGGAGGGGCCGCGGGTGCAGGGCCGGTGGTGCCTTAATTGTCCCAAGTGCCGGTTCGCCGCCCTCAGCCTGGCAGTGTTCCTGCCGCCGGAAGAAGTGATCGCAATTCAGGGCGGCGACTTGCTGAATGACCCGGACCAGGAGCAGGGCTTTCGCGCATTGTGCGGGCTGGGCCGCGACAAGCCCTTCGAATGCGTGGGTGAGGCCGGTGAGAGCCGCGCGGCGCTCGCAGCGCTCGGCGGGCGTGAGCGTTGGAGTCGGCACGTCATCGTGCAGGCGTTGGCGCCCGAGTTGCGCCGGGTCGATGTACCGCCGCTCGAACCGCTTCTGCAGCCTGCAGGAGAACACTTCATCCCCGCGTGCTTTACCGATGCCGACAGCCCGACCGCCATGCTGGCGGCGCCGGTGGCCATCCTCGGTGCCGGCCGTGAAGGCCAGGCGGCCTGGCGGTTTCTGCGGGAGTCAAACCCACAGGATTCCATTACCCTGATTGCGGAAACTGAACCCGAAGCGGATTTCATCGGCCAGTTGTCGGCGCGGGACCACGTGCTGACCGGACCGTTGGCGGAGGCCGGGCTCCATCGGTTCAAAACCCTCATCCGGTCACCGGGCATCAGTCCTTACCGGTCCAGCCTGCAGCGTGCGATCAAAGCAGGAGCAAGAATCACGACGCCCAGCAATTTATGGTTCGCTGCGCACCCGCGTGAGCGAACGATCTGCATCACCGGCACCAAGGGCAAAAGCACGACTTCGTCCCTTCTGGCGTTTTTGCTCGAATCCCTCGGCCAACACGTCCGGCTGGCGGGAAACATCGGTTTGCCGTTGCTGGACTGCGACGACCGGAAAGTCGATTGGTGGGTGATCGAATTGTCGAGCTATCAGCTGGCTGATCTCGACGCCTCTCCCACCGTTTCCGTCATTCTGAATCTGACGGCAGAGCACCTGGACTGGCATGGCGGCGAGGAAACTTACCGCAACGACAAACTTCGGCTGGCCAGGCTTTCCGGCCAGCGGCCCCTGCTTCTCAACGCGGCAGACACGGTGCTGACGGAAGCACTCTCCGGCCGGGACAACGTCGAGTGGTTCAACCACGCATCTGCGATCCATGTGCAGGACGGCCGCCTGTTCGACGCCGATACGGAGTTGCCGGTAAGCCTCCCGCAGAGCCTGCCGGGGGTCCATAACCTGACGAACGTGGCCGCAGCACTTTCTGTTCTCCGCCTGCTGGGTGAAGATGTGGCCAAAGCAGCCCGGTTCGTCTCGGCATTTAAAGGTCTGCCGCATCGTTTGCAGTTACTGGGCGAAACGGAGGGTGTGCGTTATGTCAACGACAGCATCGCTTCGACACCGTTCGCAACGGTTGCCGCGCTGGAATCCTGCGCGGGACAGGAAGTGACGTTGTTGGTGGGCGGACTTGACCGGGGAGTGGACTGGTCGCCCTATATGAATCGGATCAGGAAGGTGCCGCCGCGTGCGATAATAGCTTTGCCGGACAGCGGCCCGAAAATCATTCGCGCGCTGCAGCAGGCAGGCATCAGCCCCGGAAAAGGATGGCATGAAGCCGACGACCTGGCGGCAGCCGTCGGGCTGGCCGGAAAACTGACCGGGCCGGGTGGGGTAGTATTGTTGTCGCCGGGTGCGCCGAGTTTTCCGCGCTTCACCGATTACCGCGATCGGGGCCGTCAATTTGCAGAACTCAGCGGCTTTGAACTGACCGAGCAGGCGTTCGCCGGGCGCAAAAAAAGTAAGGCCGCGGGTCAGGGGTGAGGAGTGCAGAGTTTACCCTGTTGGTTGAGGGAGAGACCATCCCGCGGCCTTACGTAAAATAGACCGCATCAGCGGTAAAAAAGTTGCAAAAAATTTCAGACAGGAGAACGAAGAAGTGAGTGAAGCCATTCAGGAAGTCAAAGCGGTGATGAAGACGAGTAAAGGCGATATAAAATTGCGGTTATTTGCCGATAAAGCGCCGCTAACAGTTGCTAATTTCGTCAATCTTGCAAAACGGGGATACTACGACGGGCTCAGTTTTCACCGTGTGATTCCGGACTTCATGGTTCAGGGCGGTTGTCCCCGTGGGACCGGAACCGGGGGGCCCGGTTACCGTTTTGAAGACGAGTGCACGCCCGAGTTGCGGCACGACGCCCCGGGCAAGTTATCGATGGCCAACGCGGGGCCGGGCACCAACGGCAGCCAGTTCTTTATCACCCACGTGGAAACCTCCTGGCTGGATGGACGCCACACCGTGTTTGGCGAAGTGCTGGATGCAGACGACCAGGTGGTTGTGAACGCCATCGAAGTGGGTGACATCATCGAGTCCATTGAGCTCGAGAGCGAAGAGGAAGTTCTGACATCCCAGGCCGACCGCATCAACGCCTGGAATGATATTCTGGGTTAGAACCTGCGGGAAACGCTGTACGCCGCCAGATCCATCAGTGCGTCCTTCCAGTCCGTGGCTGGCAACGCCGCGACTGAAGCGACGGCTGCGCGGGAGCGGTTGCGGGCGACCTCCATGGTTTCATCCAGGGCTCCGGTGCTCCGGATCAAGTCCACGATCTGATCTATGCGGTCGATTCCACCCTGGCGAATCGTGTCGTCAACCAATGCCTGCTGCTCCGCCTGCAGGTATTTTCTGCTGAGTATGAGAGGCAGTGTCGGTTTGCCTTCCGCCAGGTCATCACCGACATTTTTTCCAAGCGTGACGGCGTCGGCAGTGTAGTCGAGCACATCATCGGCTACCTGGAATGCGGCTCCGAGCTCCCGCCCGAAATGCGCCAGCGGCTGCTCCAGTTCCGGTTTGCCCGCCAGCACAGCCCCGAGTTGGCAAGCCGCCTCGAACAGCTTCGCCGTCTTCTTCTCGATGACGGTGAAATAGCTTTTTTCGCTGACTTCCGGATCGTGCATGTTCAGCAGTTGTTCCACTTCCCCCTCGGCGATCGTGTTGGTGGCGTCTGACAGCACTTCCATTACGCGCATGGAATCGACGGTGACCATCATCTGGAAACTGCGGGAATACAGGAAATCGCCAACCAGAACACTGGCGGCATTGCCCCAGACCTCGTGCGCCGACTCCTGGCCCCTGCGCCGGTCTGACTCGTCCACGACGTCGTCGTGCAGCAGCGTGGCCGTATGAATGAACTCAATGATGGCGGCAACCGTGATGTGGTCTGAACCCCGGTAGCCGCAGGCGCGGGCAGCTAGCAGCACCAGCATCGGGCGCAGCCGTTTACCGCCGGACCCTATGATGTATTCCGAAATTTGCCGAATCAATACGACATCGGAGTTCAGGCTTTTGCGGATGAGACCGTTCACCAGCACCATGTCATCCGCGCACAGATCGAACACGTGCTGAATTTGGGTCGCCGATGCGGCTGCCGTGGCTTCGCGGACGCTGGACTGGTCCATTCTCTTCCTTGCTGCGGGTACCGGCCAATTATAATTCCGGGCGGTATGAACACAAGCCCGTTACGCCTATAATGCCTTTCCTTTCAGGAGTCCGTTGTTGACCGCACCAAGCGAAAAATCCCGCGAATTGAGGTTTGCCGCCACTTTATCGGGCGTTATAACGCTGCGCATGCTGGGTCTGTTCCTGATTCTCCCCGTGTTCATGATCCTGGCCAGCGATATGCCGGGGTACACTCCGCAAGCGGCCGGGCTGGCCGTGGGCATTTATGGATTGACGCAGGCCGCGCTGCAGCAACCTTTCGGCTGGCTGTCCGACCGCTGGGGAAGAAAGCCGGTTTTGCTGCTGGGCCTGGCCTTGTTCGCCGTGGGCGGCGTGGTCGCGGCGCTGGCGGACTCCATGCACATGCTGATCGCCGGCCGCGCCCTGCAGGGGTGTGGCGCGATTGCCGGCGTGGCCATGGCGTTTGCGGCCGACCTCACGCGGCCGGAGCGCCGCCCGGTCATCATGGCGATCATCGGTATTGGCATCGGCGCCGCCTTTTTGCTGTCGATGGGGCTTTCGGTTCCGCTGGCCACGATTCTCGGCCTGCAGGGCATGTTCTGGCTAACCGTGGTGTTCGCAATCGCAGGTATGGGGCTGGTGCTGACGATTCCCCGACAAGCGCTCCCGCAGGAGGAGCCGGAACTGGAGCAGCAGGAATTCAGCATGCTTCCGGTTTGGTTGCTTTCGGTCAGTGTATTCCTGCTGCACGCGGTGATGACCCTGCTGTTCGTTTCATTGCCCCCCATGCTGGTCGGCGATTTTGGTTACGGGCTGGCCTTGCATTGGAAAATCTACGTGCCGGCGATGATTGGAGCCGTGATATTCATGTTGCCCATCCTGCGGCGGGTGGGATCGAACCTGTCGGAGCAACGCATGCTGCCGTGGGCCTTCGTGGTCCTGGCGCTGGCTGTCGCGGTCCTGCCCGTGAGCGCCAACCTGGCTGCGCTGGGTGCGGTTCTGGCGGTGTACTTTCTCGGGTTCAACCTGCTCGAGGCGGCCATGCCGTCCTTGCTGTCCCGCATCACGGGCAGCCGCGGCAGGGGCCGCAGACTCGGCATCTACAGCACCTTTCAGTTCCTTGGCGCTTTCGCCGGCGGTGTGGCGGGCGGCTGGTTGCTGGGCCGCTTTGGCAGCCAGGCTGCGCTGGTCGCCGCGGGCAGTGTCAGCCTGCTCTGGGCCATTGTGTTGAAAGTGTCTGCGAAGGGTGTTTTTCCGACAGGAGGAAACCCTTGATTGTGCTACACTTCGTTCGTTGATTTTTAAGGAGATGCCTGATGGCACGTGGTATAAATAAAGTCATTCTGGTCGGCAATCTGGGCGCAGACCCCGAGACCCGTTATACAGCGAGCGGCGCTGCCATAACCAACATCAATATCGCGACGAGTGAATCCTGGCGGGACAAGCAGACCGGCGAAACCCAGGAGCGCACAGAATGGCACCGGGTGGTGTTCTTCAGTCGCTTGGCGGAGATCGCCGGCGAGTACCTGCGCAAGGGCAGCCAGGTTTATGTCGAAGGTTCGCTGCGCACACGCAAGTGGCAGGGGCAAGACGGTCAGGACCGCTACACGACAGAAATTGTCGCCAATGAAATGCAGATGCTGGGCAGCCGTGGCGGCGAAGCCGGCCAACGTCCTGCCGGCGGCGGCTTCCGGGATAAGCAACAGGCCCAGAAGAGCGAGTCGCAGGCGAAGCCTGAACCCGCCGCGGCCGAAGACAACTTCGCAGAAGACGATATACCGTTCTGACCCGCGAGGGATCAATCATGCGTACCCTGCTCGTTACCGGCGGCGCCGGTTTTATCGGAGGCAATTATGTCCTTCGCTGCCTCTCGCAGAATAGTGACCTGCGTATCGTCAACCTGGATGCGTTGACCTACGCCGGGAATCTCGACACGCTCCGGCCGTTGCGAGGCGACGACCGGCATGTGTTCATCGAGGGTGACATTGGCGACGCCGGCCTGGTGAGTAAGATCATGGCGCAGTACCGGCCGTCCGCAGTCGTGAATTTTGCTGCCGAAAGCCACGTGGACCGCTCCATTGACGGTCCGGCTGCATTCGTACAGACCAACGTGGTCGGCACGCTAAACCTGCTTCAGTGCACGCTCGACTGGTGGAAATCGCTGCCCTCCGGCGGCCAGGCCGAATTCCGGTTCCTGCATGTTTCTACCGATGAGGTGTACGGAAGTTTGGGTGAGACCGGCGCTTTCCTGGAGACCACGCCTTATGCGCCCAATTCACCCTACGCGGCCTCGAAGGCCAGTTCTGATCACCTGGTCCGCGCTTTTCACCACACTTATGGCTTACCCACGCTGACCACGAATTGTTCCAACAACTACGGGCCGTATCAGTTTCCGGAGAAACTCATCCCCCTGATGATCCTTAACGCACTCGAACTCAAACCCTTGCCGGTTTACGGTGACGGCCTGCAGGTCAGGGACTGGTTGTTCGTCAATGATCACGTGGACGCGATAAACCAGGTTCTTGCGGCCGGCGAGACGGGCGAGGTTTACAACATCGGCGGCCTGTCGGAACGCACCAACATGCAGGTAGTGCAGGCCATTTGTGACGCCCTCGACCGGCGTCATCCAGACGAATCTTTTGGTTCTCGGCGCCAGTTGATCACGCACGTGACGGACCGGCCCGGGCATGACCGGCGGTACGCCATCGACTGCACGCGGTTGATTCAGGCAACGGGATGGCGCCCATCGGTTGATTTCGAAACCGGGCTGCAGCAAACGGTCGGCTGGTACCTGGAAAACACATCGTGGATTGAACGCGTGCGTGACGGCAGCTACCAGGGTGAAAGACTGGGGCTGGGGGATAAACCATGACGGCCGCAAGAAAAGGCATCATTCTGGCGGGTGGCAGCGGAACCCGGCTGTATCCCCTGACCCGCGTGGTCAGCAAGCAGTTACTGCCGGTCTACGATAAACCGATGATTTTCTATCCTTTGGCCACTCTGATGCAGGCCAATATCCGCGAGATCCTGATCATCACAACCCCGCATGAGCAAGCCTTGTTCCGGCAGTTGCTGGGAGATGGCAGCGAATGGGGCCTGCAGCTTGAATATGCAGGCCAACCCCGGCCCGAAGGGCTGGCGCAGGCGCTGATCATTGCAGAAGATTTTCTGGGTGGTGCTCCATCCTGCCTGATCCTGGGCGACAATATTTTCCACGGCGGCGGCTTAGGTGATGTGTTGACCGAGGCAACAAATCACTACGACGGAGCAACCGTGTTCGGTTACTGGGTGCGGGACCCGGAACGCTATGGCGTTGTGGAGTTCGACCGGGACTACCGCGCGCTGAGCATCGAGGAAAAACCGCATAAGCCCCGTTCGAATTATGCGGTCACCGGCCTTTATTTCTATGATGGGCGCGCGAGCGAGCTGGCGCGCAGCCTGACCCCGTCTGCCCGCGGCGAGCTGGAAATTACCGATTTGAACCGGCTTTACCTGGAAGACGAAAGCCTTTCCGTAGTCAGGCTGGGCCGCGGTTATGCGTGGCTGGACACCGGGACGCACGAGTCTTTGCAGCAGGCGGCCAATTTTATCGAAACGATCGAAAGCCGCCAGGGCCTGAAAGTAGCCTGCCCTGAGGAAATCGCATTCATGCAGGGCTGGATTGACGAAGACCAAGTCCGGGCTCTGGCCGATCCCTTGCTCAAAAGTGGCTACGGGGAATACCTTCTGGACCTGCTAAGCAGGGGCCATCAAGGGTGAAGACGATTGAAACCGGAATTCCGGGCCTGTTGATCATCGAACCGAATGTGCACGGAGACAGCCGCGGCTTTTTCATGGAAACCTGGAACGCGGACCGCTACGAAGGCGCCGGGCTGCCGGCAAAATTCGTCCAGTCCAACCTGTCCCGGTCGGGGGCTGGCGTGATACGCGGGCTTCATTATCAATATCCCGAACCACAGGCCAAACTGATTTCAGTTCTCGAAGGCCGGGTGTTCGACGTTGCCGTGGATATCCGTCCCGATTCGCCGACGTTTCGGCAATGGGTGGGAGTGGAATTGTCCGCGGAAAATCATCGCCAGTTTTTTGTGCCGGAAGGATTTGCCCACGGTTTTTGCGTGCTGGGCGAGTCAGCCTTGCTGAGCTATCTCTGCACCGCGGTGTATCGCGCCGAGTACGACGCCGTGGTGGCCTGGGATGATCCGGATATTGCCGTGCGCTGGCCGCTGAAGAACGGTCGGTTATCGCAGAAGGATGCAGCCGCTCCGCGTCTGCGGGATATCAGCGACGATGCCTTGCCGGGAATGCAGCCTTGAATATTCTGCTGACAGGCGCTGCCGGACAGCTGGGGCAGGAACTGCTCCCGCGAATAAGCCCTTTAGGCCGAGTCACGCTGGCTGACCGCGTGGCTGTTCCCGGCAAAGCAGAAACACTGAAACTCGATCTCGGCGACCTCAACCGTGTTGAAATCATGCTGAACCGCTTGCGCCCGGATGTCATTGTGAACGCAGCGGCGTACACTGCGGTCGACCTGGCGGAAGACAATGCTTCGGTCGCCTTCAGAGTCAATTCCGAATTGCCGGGTTGCCTCGCGCGCTGGTCAAAACGCAACGATCGCCTGCTGTTGCATTATTCGACCGACTATATTTTCAACGGGGAGTCTGACCGCCCCTACATCGAGCAGGATTTGGCTGTGCCACTGGGTGTTTACGGTGAGAGCAAGCTGGAGGGGGAACGTGCCATTACATCCAGCTTGTGCCGCCACGTCATTCTACGGACCTCATGGGTCTACTCGGGGCACGGCAACAACTTCGTTCTCACCATGTTGCGTCTGGCACGGGAGCGGCCTGAACTCAGTATCGTTAGCGATCAGAAGGGTTGCCCGACCTGGGCCCGTAATCTGGCCGGCGTCACCGCAAAGGTCATGGCCGGCCTGTTGTCGGACTCGGACGAGCGGCCCGCCAGTGGCATTTATCATTACTGTGACGGTGATGCCGTGACCTGGTATGAATTCGCCCGCACGATCTTCAGTATCGCTGTGGAGGCGGGAATCCTGGACCGGATGCCCGAGATGGAGTCCGTGCTGACGTCGGGGTTTCCGCAGAAAGCAAAAAGACCGCTGTTTTCAGTACTGGATACGACGAAAATTCGGCGGGAATTCGGAATTGAACCTGCAGGAATGCGACAGTCGCTGCAATCCTGCATCAAGGAGATGGCAGAAAATGAATCCCGGTAACCCGCAACAGAAGATGGTGCCCGTCATTCTGTCTGGCGGTTCAGGCACACGATTGTGGCCGGTTTCAAGGCGCGCACATCCCAAGCCATTCATGAAACTGGTTGACGGTGAATCGCTGGCCGAAAAGACGTTCCGGCGGGCGCTGGATGTGGCGGGAGACAGTCCGGTGCTCACGGTAACGAGCCGCGATTATTATTTTTATACGCGTGACCTGTACAACGAGATTGACGGAGAGGAGCACGGCCACCCGTTTCTGCTCGAACCCATCGGCCGCAATACGGCTCCTGCCATCGCGCTTGCCGCCCATTACGTTCGGGAATCTGCCGGCCCGGATGCCCTGATGCTGGTTTTGCCCGCGGACCACCTGATCCGGGATCTGACCAGGTTCGAGGCCGCCGTCAATGATGCGCGGGAACTTGCAGGGCGCGGTTACCTGGTCACATTCGGCATATTCCCAACCCACGCAGAAACCGGTTATGGCTATATTCGCAGGGGCCAGGCCATATCCGGTTCGGCGGGTCACGAGGTGGCTGCGTTCGTTGAAAAACCGGACGAGCAAACCGCACTCGCATACGTTGAGTCCGGCGAATACGGTTGGAATTCCGGCATGTTCTGTTTTGCCGCGGGCGCCTATCTTGACGCCCTCCATCAGCATGCACCGGCAATCGCGCAATGTGTGGCTGAATGCTGGGGTTCGATGGAGTCTGGTGAGCAACCGATGGAGATACCACTCGAACTGTTCAGTACGTGTCCTTCCATGTCCATCGACTACGCAGTGATGGAAAAAGCGACCAACTGCGCGGTTGTCGGTGGCGATTTCGGTTGGAGCGATATCGGTTCCTGGAAGGCCATGAGCGAACTCTACGAATCAGACGAAGCCGGTAACCGCATACACGGTAAAGCGGTGATGGTGGAAAGCACCAATTGTTTTGTGCGCGGGGAAAACCGCCTGGTGGCGGCCGTTGGCATCGACAACCTGGTCATTATCGATACCGGCGACGCGATCCTGGTGGCCGATCAGGCCCGGGTTCAGGATGTAAAGGAAGTGGTCAACCAGTTGAGCGACCTGAAGCACGAGGCCGCAGAATTTCACAAGACGGTGTTTCGGCCGTGGGGCAGTTACTCGATCCTCGAAGATGCTGAGGATTGCAAAGTCAAACGCCTCGTCATCAAGCCGGGCCATGTGCTCTCCTTGCAGATGCATCACAAGCGCGCTGAACACTGGACGGTCATCCGGGGAACGGCCAAGGTTCGCCTGGGCGAAAAAGAGTTCATGCTGAACCCGAACGAATCCACCTATATACCGCTGGAAACACTGCATCGGCTGGAAAACCCTGGTTCCGAAGACCTGCACCTGATCGAGGTTCAGACGGGAGAGTACTTCGGAGAGGATGATATCGTCAGGTACGAAGACATTTACGGGCGCATCAAATGAACACAGTATCTCTGAAGGTCTTCTGCCTGGTCTTGTTTGCCGGGCTTGTCATCATCCCTTCCACAGTCCCGGCCGGGCCGGGTGACCGGGAGGCAGGCGCGCTTCACGAAAAACAAATCAGTGAATGGCGACAAGCCAGGCACGAGCGGCTGTCCAGCGACAACGGCTGGTTAACGCTGGTTGGGTTGGAGTGGCTGCAGGAAGGCGAAAACCGTGTCGGCAGTAGTCCCTCGAGCTCAGCCCGCATTCCCGGCGGCCCGCTGGAATGGGGGAGTATCTACCTGGCGGATGACAAATTGAGATTCGTGCTCGCCACGGGCAGCGGCGTCATGGTAGACGGAGCTGCGGCCCCGGAAGCACCGCTGGTTGCCGACAACCGGGGCGAGCCCACTGTGGTGTCCCACGGCGACCTGAGCTTTTACGTGATTTACAGGGAATCCTATGCGTTGCGAATCAAGGACAGGAAGGCCGCGACCCTGCGGGAATTTACCGGTGTGAAAAGCTATGACTTCGGCCGGGACTGGAGGTTCGAAGGAAGGTTTATACCGGCAAACGAGGGCCAGAGCATCGATATCGCTAACGTGCTGGGACAGTTGAGCCCAACACCGGTGCACGGCTACGTGGAGTTCGAGCGTAATGGTGAAACTTACCGTTTACTGGGCCTCGGCGAGGAAAATTCTGAATCGGTGTGGTTTCTGTTTGCTGACCGCACCAGCGGCAGGGAAACATACGGCGCGGGGCGTTTTCTTTACAGTGACGGAATGCCAAAAGACGGGAAATTGGTGATTGACTTCAACAAGGCTTATAACCCGCCTTGCGCGTTCACTGATTACTCAACCTGTCCTTTGCCTCCGCAGCAAAACCGGCTGGACCTTGCTGTAACGGCGGGCGAGAAAGACTATCATTCGCATTAGTCGCTCTTACTGGCCGTCCGGGGTTGCAGCAACTCCTGCCTCAGCCCCAGGAAAAGTGCAATCCACATCGAGCCGTAGATAGGGATTCTCGGCTTCTGTGGTTTTCTCGGTTCCTGGTGTTTCGTGTTCATGCTTTCTGCTCCGCGTTTTTATTCGGCCCGGGTTTTCAGCCTGTCTTATTGATTGAGACCGTCTTTCTCTTAAAGTATTGACGCAGAAAATGATGGTTTGGTTACATACTGGCGTCTTTATCGCTCGTTTTGTCGCTTTCGGCCCGTCTTCAGGGCCGGGCGAATCATTTCCTGCCCAGTTCCCGGTCAATTTCGAACTCTTTTGAGGTCACAAACGCTTCCATTTTTTCGAGCCGGTGATTCAACTCGCGAAAGCGATGGCGCAACGCGCCAAATACATCAGAAGGTGCATTGCTAACACCGCGCCAGAACTCGGCGTGTTCCTTGTCTACAAACAGGTCGGTCGGTTTAACCGGCAGCACCAGCGTCAAAATTACGTACGAGATAACGATGAACATGAAGAATGGCGGAAACAGCATGAACAGGAACGTCACCAGGCGCACGCCTTTTCGGGACAGGCCAAAGTATTCTGCGATTCCGGCGCAAACGCCGGCAAGCATCGCATTTTCCTTGTCCCGGTAAAGCCGGTGCGGGTTCTTGTGTTTGTAGAAATCGTTCATGAACGTCTTCTCCAGTCCGGGGCTTCGATATCAAGAATGCGCTCCAGCGTGTTGATCCGCTCCTGCATTTTGTTGGCCGATTCCCAGACTTCGCTTAACATTTTTTCATCTTCCGGGGAGAGGCCTTTCGACATCTTCATCTTTGTGGCGTAATGGAAGATGATCCATAGCGGCAAGCAAACAGTGATTAACAGAACTGGAATGAGTTCATACATCGTTATTTCTCCTCTTTGCTGTCGCCAACCCTGGACTTGAGGTTAGCCAGCTCAGCTTCGACACGATCATCCTGTTCCAGGTCGGCAATTTCGCTGGCCAGGTTTTTACCCTTTCCCAGGTTAATGGCTTCGGCTTCCGACTCCACGCGGTCGATGCGGCGCTCGGCGCTCTCGAAACGGAACAGCATCTCGTCGATGCTGTCGTCGTGGATGTGCTTCCTGGCCGACAACTGTGAACTGGCTGTCTTGTGTCGGATCACGATACTGCGCTGGCGCGTTTTCGCGTCATTCAGTTTGTTCTGAAGCTGAGTGATGTCTGCGTTGAACTTGTCCAGCTGGCCGTCCAGGCTGTCCAATTCGTGACTCATAGTTTCCACCCGGTCGCTGATGGCCTGTTTTTCCACCAGGGCGGCGCGGGCGAGATCGTCACGTTCACGCCGGATCGCGAGCTCCGCGCGATTGGCCCATTCTTCCTTCTCTTTTTCGAGGTGCTCGATGTGGCGGCCTAGCTCCTTGCGGTCGGCGATGCACTTTGCCGCGGCGGACCTGATTTCCACCAGGGTGTCCTCCATTTCCTGGATCATCAGCCGGATAATCTTTTCCGGATCTTCGGCTTTTTCCAGCACGGCATTAATGTTTGCGTTTACGATATCGCTGAATCGCGAAAAAATACCCATTAGATTTTGCTCCTGGTTGTTCAATCTCTAGTAGGATTAATGCAGGGTTCGTGCCATCGTGAATGAAGATTTTAAGATACTGATAATACAGGGAAAAATGATTTTTCATTAGAACATCTCCGCGGCCGGTTCGCATCCAATAGCCAATTCGACCAAAAGGTGGCGGAAACTAGATTGAAAAACTGCGGTCTATGCCCCTGCCCACGTTGGGGCACGGGTCAAGGTGAAACAGCTATATTCGATTGCGCATGGCATACAACGTCATGCTCCTGTAAAATGGTTCACTTTTGACGAGCCGGCATTTTGCCGGATATTTGCTTACAAGCAGGAGGAATACCTGATGCGATTTATTTTCGCGATCATCGTTCTGGCCGCATTTGTTGCGGGCCCCGCAATGGCTCAGGACTTAACCAGTGACAAGGGCAAACTTAGCTATGCAGTGGGATGGGACATTGGCGAAGACATCCAGCGCCGCGGTGCTGAATTCGACGTTGACACCATCATCGCCGCCATCAGGGATTCAGCTGCGGGCCGGGATTCCCAGGTTCCTGCTGATGAAATGGTTGCACTTTTAACCGCTCTGCAGCAGAAAGTCAGGCAGGAACAGGCCGAAGCTTTCCAGAAACTGGCTGAAGAAAACCAGAAAAAGTCGGAAGAGTTCCTCGCAAAGAACCTCTCCAAGAACGGAATCGTTGCGCTGCCCAGCGGCATCCAGTACCGGGTTATTGAAGAGGGTGAAGGCTCTCGCCCGGGGATGGAAAGTACCGTTAAAGTGCACTATCGAGGTTCCAAGACCGACGGTCTGGAATTCGACAGTTCTTTTGCTCG
The DNA here is from genome assembly GCA_013001885.1 of Lysobacterales bacterium. Classification (GTDB taxonomy): domain Bacteria; phylum Pseudomonadota; class Gammaproteobacteria; order Xanthomonadales; family SZUA-36; genus JAHEFT01. Next base: position 20,768 of record JABDLD010000006.1, on the reverse strand, counting down.
CGGCGTGCCCGAAGAATTTCAGGTCAATTCTGTTTTGAAGGGTTGGCAGGAAGTCCTTCCGCTGATGAAAACCGGTTCTACGTGGCAGATTTTCGTTCCGCCTGAAATGGCGTTCGGTGCCCGCGGCAACCCCCCGGTCGGCCCCAATGAAGTATTGATATTTGACCTCAAGCTGGTCGAAATCATCCAGTAACAACGAATCACGGGGCCTTCTGGGCCCCGTTTCAATTGAGGACCTTTTGCCCGTGATGCACCATTGGCGTGAACTATTGCTGGAATCTGTCTCCCCGCTAGAGTCAGGTGTACGCAATCTGGACGTCAGTGGTTACCGCCCCCCGGGAGAGGGAGCATTCCGCCCGGCCCGTACGGCAGCCGTCCTGGTGCCGTTGCTGGATATGCATGAACCGCAGGTGGTGTTGACCCGCCGGGCAGACCATTTGCCGCAACACCCTGGCCAGGTCAGTTTTCCGGGCGGTGCGGCTGAAGACGCTGACTCGTCGGCTGTTCAGACCGCATTGCGTGAAGCTTACGAAGAAATCGGCCTGCCGCCCGCAGCCGCGAAACCAATCGGTTTTCTGGATCGCATGGACACTATCTCCGATTACCGGGTGCTGCCGGTGGTTGCGCTGGTTACCCCCCCGGTCCAGTGGGTGCTGGATCAACGGGAGGTTGCGGAAGTATTCACCGTGCCCCTTTCTGTGGTGCTTGATGTCGAACGATACGATGCCCGCATCGTTGCGCGGCACGGACGGGAGTACACGATACATACGTTGAAGTGGCAGCACTACATCATCTGGGGCGCCACGGCGGACATGTTGCTGAACTTGATTTCCAGGATGCAGGCAAGGAATGAACAACGAAATTCTGCTTTCGAGCGCACGGCTGAATGAACTGATCCGGGCCGGCGAATGCACGGTCGTGGATTGCAGGTTCGACTTGTCAGCCCCGGGAAAAGGACGCGCGGACTGGCTGGCCGGGCACATTCCCGGCGCGGCATACGCGCACCTGGACAATGATCTGGCCGCTCCCATCCAATCTGACTCCGGCCGTCACCCGCTGCCTGAACTTGCCGCTTTTGCTGCTTTCCTGGCCTCCATCGGCTGGTCCAGGGGCCGGCTCCTGGTCGCTTATGACGAGGGTTCAAATGCCATAGCCTCACGGCTCTGGTGGATGATGCGCAACACCGGCCAGCCCTCGGCGTTACTTGATGGCGGCCTTTCGGCCTGGACTGAGGCGGGATTGCCACTTGAATCGGGCAACAGCCGGTTCGAGTCAACCCAACCTGAAAAACTCATCTCAGACCAGGCGCAGCTGGTATCCGCAGACGAAATATTGCGCTGCATGGAGTCTCCTGAATTGACCGTATTGGACGCCCGGGCGCCGGAACGTTACGCAGGCACGGTGGAACTTCTCGACAGCAAGGCCGGTCACATTCCCGGCGCCGTTAACCGCCCTTTCAGCGACAACCTGGACAGCAAGGGCCGGTTCCAAAGCCCGGATAGATTACGGGCCGAATTTGAATTGCTCGCAGCGCCGGGGCAGCCGGAGCGGGTCGTGCATTCCTGCGGTTCCGGCGTAACCGCCTGCCACAACTTGTTCGCCATGGAGCTGGCCGGACTGCCGGGAAGCCGGCTTTACCCCGGGTCCTGGAGTGAGTGGATCAGGGATCCGTCCCGTCCGATTCGAACCGGTGAAACGCCCTGACGGACTATTTGCCGGCCAGCTGTTTTACCAGCGCGCCAAGCACCGTCTGGGTGGAGTCTGTAAACCAGATATCGACAAACTGCTCCACACCCAAACCACTTCCATCGTCAAAGCAGTCATGAAGGTCTGCACGCGCCATTTGCCTTGAAATCAGCATGGCGTGCCGGGGCAGCGCAAGGTGCTGCTGGCACCATTCTACCGCGCGGGTGACCACGGACTCGGGATCGTCCGCCAGTTCATCCACCAGGCCGATTTCCAGGGCTTTTTCCGACGTCATCATCTCACCGGCTACGAGGACGCGTTCTGCGGTATGCGGCCCAACGGCGCGTACCAGCGCCCGGTGAATGGGAGGCGGAACCACCAGTCCAACCTGCACTTCGTTGAGGCCGGTTTTGAACCCGCCGCCCGGCATGATGCGGTAGTCGCCAAACAGCGCCATCACGATTCCGCCTGCGGGGGCATGGCCGGTCAGGGCAAAAACGGTGGGTACGGGCATGTGGGCGATCGTTTTGAGCATTCTGAGAAAGGACTGCCAGAAAAGAGACATTTGTCCCCGGTCCAGATGGATCAGTTCCGGCACATCGAGACCCGCCGAGAACATGCGGGGCAGCCCTGAAACAACCACTGCGTCGGCCACTTGGCCGGCTTCATTCAAGGCGCCTGTTATGGCTTCCACCATTCCGGCATTAAGCGCATTCGCCGGCGGGCGGGCGAGTTTAATTTCACGCACTTCCCCGTGGTCAAGGGTTTCGAGCATCGCTTTTCCCTATTCAGTATGTGTTCAGCCGTTGCAGTCTAGACTTTGTGTCAAAGGAGCGCAAAGGAGACGAAACCATGAAAAACTTTTACCGGGTGTTTTGGATTGGGCTGCTGGCGCTGGCGCTGTGCGAAACTGCTCTGGCGCACGGCTGGAACGGCTCCGTTGGGTACCGGGACAGCGGCTGGACGGGCAGCGTCGCGGTTTATGGAAATTCCTCCGGGTACTCAGGCTACAGCGGTGCCTTGAGTTACGGTTCTGTGTACGGCTACGCTCCAGTGATCGCCGCGCCGGTGCATGGTCACGGGCCTCAGTGCTATCATGGGTCGCGTTACGGACATCCGGGACGGTTTCATCGTGGTCACGGCCCCGGACGGTCACACGGAAAAGTCCACAAGTATCAGCACAGGAAAGGCCGCAAAAGATGAAAACACGCTACATAATACTGATGGTGTCGGGCGCACTGGCCCTGTTGCCCGGAGTTTCCCGGGCGCATGATACGCCCAATATGAACCACACTCATGCTTTCCAGCAAACCGGCTACGGCCAGTACCGCCAGGGACATTATGTGAATGGCCCCCAGGGCAGCATCATTATCTGGTCCCCAAAAACCTACACCGGCTATCAAAATGGCAAAACCGTGAAGTTTGCCCGTCCGAGCCCCATCACGCGGGCGCCGGGCACGCCGGTTGCCGGCAAACAGAACAAGGTGGTGCCGCCGGTCAAGTACGAAAAGCGCTAACCCAACCGGTTCACCACGAATAGTGAACCGTGTACCGGACCACGCGCTCGCCTTCACTGGGCACTTTCACATCAAACCGGATTCGATTGCTGTTTTCCCTTTGGTGCGCCTGGCTGGCGTTTTCGATTTTCCAGTTGGCTGCTCGGTAAAGATTTTCGAGAACCGCGACCTCCACAGCGTCATCCTTGTGATTTCGTAGCGTAATCTCGAACGTCTCCCACAGGTTCCTGGTGCGGGTATCCACCCTGAAATCGGTTTGTTTGCGTTCGCCCACGACGTCAAAGGCGTTCCCCATTTCGATCAGCACGTCTTCATTTCGCGGGGTATGACCGATCACGTCCTCACCAATGAATTCAAGGCTGCCGTCGGCTGGATCCGCCTGGTTCACCCGGATACGGCCGGCCGGAAGCGGTATTCCAAGCTGCTGTGACTTGTCATTTTCAAAACGCAAGAATACATTCACGTCGCCGTTGCCGTAGCGTCCATATTCCTGGTTGAATTGCTGATACCCGTAATATTGGATATCCAGTGTCGGTGCGAACACCAACTCTTTTTTGCACTTTATCCCGCGGGCTGTGGGCATCAGCTGAATCTGCTTGGTGGAATTGTCGGGCAGGCTGGTGGGCCGTCCCAGGGTGTAGAGGTGATACTCAAAAAAGGTTTTCTCGACGAACCCGGCGGCTTCTTCTGCCATGGCCATTTTGTAAACGACGTCGCGGCGGGGTTGTTTGCTCTCAGCCCGGTTCACATCGCCTGCGATCAGTTTTAACCGGGCGTCGCTGTAACCTGCTCCGGACTGGTTGATAATGCTGACCCAGGCTGAAAGATCCATGGAACAATCCCGGGATTCGTCGTAAATGATGTTGTAATCGGTCCACCAGGTCATACCGCGTGTTTCATAGCTGATGCGGGTTTGCTGCGAGCCGCTGGCCGGGCTGTCCAGCAGCCATTCCAGGGTCGGCCTGGTGATAAGTCCCCCCGGTAACTGGGAGAACCGGATGTTGCTGTAACTGCGCACTGCCTGCACGCTGCCGTCATCCATTTGCAGCGTGAGGCCGTCTCCTGCGCCCAGCAAAATACCTTCGGCCAGGTCCACACTATCGCCCCTGGGCAACTCGACAGTAACCCGCTGCCCGAGATAGCGCTGCAGCAATTTCGCCTGGCTGACGAGGTCAAATTGAAAACTTTGTTCCAACACACGCGTGCCGGGTTCATCGAGCGATGCAAATGTGACGGTAGTCGGATCGATCAGCGCCGCAACATCACTTACCCTGAGTGGACGCAGTCCTTTTTCGATATCATAGGAACGGTCATGGCGCACGATCGCGTAGCCGGGAACCTGGCCGCCGAAATTTCGCCCGGCAACCGGCCGGTACAATTCGGGCGACACGGCCCCGGGCTGCAGGCTGGAGTATATGGTAATGGAGTCATTGCTGGCGGCAGGTTCAGCTGCCGCCGCGACACCGGCGCACCAGGCGCCAATTAACAGGGGGAGCAGGTTCTTGGTGGGATTGTTCATGGTTTGTCTCCGTTGGGTCTGCCCTTTAAACGCAATAGAAGGGTGATTGGGGTTACCGCATGAAAAATATATTCAGACAACTTGGCTATGGGTGGCTGGTATTCGGTATCTTACTCGTTGCCTGCAGTCCGGGCAGCAAGGCCGGGCCTGAATTTACCGAGTCGTGGGTTCGACCCGTTCCGCCGGGCATGAAAATGACGGCCGCATTTGGTGTATTGAGTAACCCGGGGCGCTCGGACATTGAGTTTGTCTCGTTTGCCAGTCCGGATTTTGGTGACGTCAGTCTGCACCGGACCGAAGTGCAGGACGGAGTCAGCAGGATGCTGGAAGTGCCGGCGCTGAGCATTGGAGCGGGAGCCGAGGTCATGTTGGAGCCTGGCGGCTACCATCTGATGCTGATGATGCCTGTCGGCGAAATTCAGCCCGGCCGGACGGTCACTATTGAGTTAGCGACGGCCGACGGGCGGCGCTTCAGCTACCAGGTGCCTGTGGAGCGTCGCTGATCCAGTTTGTGTTCATGCGCTCTTGCGCTGCTGCCTCGCACCCAGCATGCGGGCGAGAAACTGACCGGTATACGAGCCGGCAATATTCGCTACTTCCCCGGGTGTGCCCTGGGCAATGATTTCACCGCCCTTGTCGCCGCCCTCCGGGCCGAGGTCGATGATCCAGTCGGCGGTTTTGATCACGTCCAGGTTGTGTTCGATAACCACCACGGTATTGCCGTGGTCCCTCAACCGGTGGAGCACTTTCAGCAGTTGCTCGATATCCTGAAAATGCAGGCCGGTAGTCGGCTCATCCAGGATGTAAAGCGTTTGCCCGGTATCGCGTTTGCTGAGCTCCTTGGAAAGCTTGATGCGCTGCGCCTCGCCGCCGGATAGCGTGACCGCGCTCTGGCCCAGGGTGATGTAAGAAAGGCCGACGTCGGTCATGGTCTGCAGCTTTCTGGCCACGGCCGGTACCGGCTGAAAAAAATCAAGCGCTTCTTCCACCGTCATCTGCAGCACTTCATGGATGTTCTTGCCCTTGTAAGTGACGCTGAGCGACTCGCGGTTGTAGCGTTTGCCTTTGCACACATCGCAGGGCACGTAGATGTCCGGCAGAAAATGCATTTCCACGCGGATCATGCCGTCTCCCTGACATGCTTCACAGCGGCCGCCTTTGACATTGAAACTGAAGCGTCCCGGCTTGTAACCACGGGCCCTTGCTTCCTGCGTTCCGGCAAACAAGTCCCGGATCGGGGTAAACATACCGGTGTAAGTGGCTGGATTTGAACGGGGCGTTCGGCCAATCGGGGATTGGTCGATATCGACTACCTTGTCGAACAAGCCCAGGTTTTCAACTGCCGAAAACGGGGCGGGCTGGGCCGAACTGCTGTAAAGCTCACGGGCGGCCAGGCGGTGCAGGGTGTCGTTGATCAACGTGGATTTACCGGAACCCGACACTCCGGTCACGCAAATAAACAAGCCTGCAGGAATTTCCAGCGTCACGTTCTTCAGGTTATTGCCGGTTGCCCCGATGACTTTCAGCATCCGCTGCGGGTCGATCGGGGTGCGGGTGTCCGGAATGGCGATTTCTCTCTTACCCGACAGGTACTGTCCGGTCATTGACTTAGGATCGTTCTCCAGTTCCTGCGGTGTGCCCTTGAAGATGATCTTTCCGCCGTGCACGCCGGCGCCGGGCCCGATGTCGACCACGAAGTCTGCCGCGCGGATGGCCTCTTCGTCGTGCTCCACGACGATCACGGTATTGCCCAGATCCCGGAGCTTTGTCAGGGTGGTGAGTAGCCGTTCGTTATCGCGTTGATGCAGGCCAATGGACGGTTCGTCGAGGATGTACATGACACCAACCAGCCCGGCACCGATCTGGCTGGCCAGGCGGATTCGCTGCGCTTCACCGCCCGAGAGTGAGTCGGCTTTGCGGTCGAGCGTCAGGTAGTCCAGGCCGACATTGACCAGGAAGTGCAGCCGTTCATGCACTTCCTTGATGATTTTCGGCGCGATCTCGCCGCGTCGCCCTTCCAGTTCAAGGCTGTCAAAGAACTCCAGGCAACGCTGGATGGGCCAGGCGGTGATGGTCGGCAGGTTGGTCTTGGCGACAAAAACATTGCGCGCTTCCCGGTTCAGCCTCTGGCCTTCACAGGTCGGGCAGGGTTTCTGGCTGATGTACTTTGACAGCTCCTCGCGAACGATGCGGGAGTCCGTCTCGCGGTAACGCCGCTCGAGGTTGGGAATGATGCCGGCAAAAGGATGCTGTCTTTTTTGCACCCCGTTGTCCCCGAAATAGCGAAATTCGATGATTTCGTCGCCGCTGCCGTGCAGCACGATTTCTCGAATTTTCCTCGGCAGGTCCTCGAATGGCGTATCCACGTCAAAGCCGTAGTGCCTGGCCAGGGCCTGGATGATCTGAAAGTAATAGGCGTTACGGCGATCCCAGCCGCGCACTGCGCCCCCCGCCAGGCTGACATGCGTGCTGCTGACGACGCGGTCGGGGTCAAAGAACTGACTGATGCCGAGGCCGTCACACTCCGGGCACGCGCCGTTGGGATTGTTGAAGCTGAACATTCTCGGCTCGAGTTCCTGCAGACTGTAATCACAATACGCGCAGGAAAACCGGGCGCTGAAGAGCTTTTCTTCCAGTGCGCTGTCCTCGTCCATGGGCGAAATGATCGCAATGCCGTCGGTCAGTACGATCGCGGTTTCAAACGATTCGGCCAGGCGCTGCTTGAGGTCCTCACGCACCTTGATGCGGTCCACGACCACCTCGATGGTGTGTTTACGCCGCAACTCCAGCGGTGGGACTTCGTCGAGATCATAAACGACACCGTCAACCCGGGCGCGCACGAATCCCTGAGCCCGCAGTTCGTCAAACAGCTGCAGGTGTTCGCCTTTGCGGTTCCGGACCACGGGCGCCATCAGCATCAATTTGGTGCCCTCTGGGAAGTTGAGTACGTGGTCAACCATCTGGCTGATGGTCTGGGCCTCGAGCGGAATCCCGTGATCCGGGCAACACGGCGTGCCGACTCGAGCGAACAGCAGGCGCAAATAATCATATATTTCGGTAATTGTGCCCACGGTTGAGCGCGGATTGTGTGAAGTGGATTTCTGTTCGATCGATATGGCTGGAGAAAGGCCCTCGATGTGGTCCACATCCGGTTTTTCCATCATCGACAGAAACTGCCGGGCGTAGGCGGAAAGGGATTCCACGTAGCGGCGCTGGCCTTCGGCGTAGATGGTGTCGAACGCCAGGGATGATTTGCCCGAGCCCGATAAGCCCGTGATTACAATCAGTTTATCCCTCGGAAGATCGAGATCGATATTGGCCAGGTTGTGCGTGCGTGCGCCGCGAATGAGAATCTTGTCCATAGGCCCGTCCAAACCGACTACTATACTCCCCGAAGGGACTCACACGCAAAGCGAATTGCTGTACAATAGTGGGCTGTTAAAGGTTGACCGGGAAGCGGAAAACAGCTAACATTCTCGCCCTTTTGTAGGGCCGTTTCGACACGGAGCTGAAATCCAATGTATGCAGTATTCAAAACCGGCGGTAAGCAATACCGGGCTACCACCGGAGACGTCATAAAGGTTGAAAAAATCGAAGCCGAGAAAGGCTCCACGGTCGAACTCGACCAGGTGCTGATGGTCGGTGAAGGTGAAGACGTGAAGATCGGCGCTCCTTTTCTGAAAGGCGGCAAGGTAACCGCGACGGTGGTTGATCACGGCCGGCGCGACAAGATCAAGGTCATCAAGTTCAAACGCCGCAAGAATTACCGCAAGCAGATGGGCCATCGTCAGTATTTCACCCAGATTGAAATCACCGGCATCGACGCCTGATCGCGACATCGAAATTAGGAGAGATTGACTCATGGCACATAAAAAAGCGGGCGGCAGTACACGTAACGGTCGCGATTCGAATCCCAAGTACCTGGGCGTGAAACGCTACGGCGGAGAATCAGTGCTTGCGGGCAACATCATCGTCCGCCAGCGCGGCACGCGTTTCCGTGCCGGTGAGAATGTGGGCGTAGGCCGTGACCACACGCTGTTCGCGCTGAGCGACGGCAAAGTCAAATTCGAATTGAAAGGCTCACCGAAGCGCAAGTACGTGAGTGTCGAAAATTCCTGAAATACAAAACGGTTTTGAAATTGAGAAAAGACCCCGCCCAGGCGGGGTTTTTTGTATGTGCGCGCCACGCGCCCGGAGTTTAAGATAGAGTCATGAAATTCGTTGATGAAGCACTGATCACCGTGAATGCCGGTAATGGCGGCAATGGCTCTGGTTCTTTCAGGCGCGAGAAATTCATCCAGTACGGCGGTCCTGACGGCGGCGATGGCGGCCGCGGGGGAAGCGTGTTCCTTGAGGGGGACTCCGGCCTGAACACGCTGGTGGATTTCCGTCATAACCGGAGCTACAAGGCGCCCAACGGCCAGGGGGGTTCCGGCAGCAATATGACCGGAAAGAGCGGCGAGGACATCAGCATCCGGGTTCCTCTGGGCACCATCGTTACCGAAAACGAAACCGGCGAGCAAATCGGTGAGGTCACTGGGCACGGCCAGCAGTTGCTGGTGGCGCAAGGCGGCCGCGGCGGGTTGGGTAACGTTCACTTCAAGAGTTCTACCAACCGCGCCCCGCGCAAAACAGTGCCGGGCTCCCCGGGGGAATCGCGCGCGCTCCACCTGGAGCTGAAGGTGCTGGCCGACGTCGGCCTGCTCGGCTTCCCGAATGCCGGTAAATCGACCCTGATCAGCGCCGTGTCTGCCGCCCGGCCCAAGGTGGCGGACTATCCGTTCACCACGCTTTACCCGAACCTCGGTGTGGTGCGAATTGATTACGAACGCAGTTTCGTCATCGCCGACATACCCGGCCTGATCGAAGGCGCCGCGGAAGGCTCGGGCCTGGGAATCCAGTTTTTGAAGCATCTGCAGCGCACCCGCCTGTTGCTGCACCTGGTCGACCTGGCGCCGCTTACATCGGATTCGAATCCGGCGGAGCAGGTTCGTCAGCTCGAGTTGGAGATGCAGAAATTCGATCCCGGACTGATGGACAAACCCCGCTGGCTGGTGTTCAGCAAGGCTGATCTTCTTCCGGATGGCGAGGCAAAGGAGAAAGCGGAAGAGGTTGTTGCGGAGCTGGGCTGGGACGGCCCCTGGATGCTGATTTCATCGGTTGCGCACAGCGGCACGGAAGAGCTCATGCAGCGCGTATCGGCGGAACTCGAATTGCTGGCGGATGAAGAGTCGCGGGCAGTCCGCGAGCCCGAAACGGCTGAATTTCCTGAAGAACCGTTCGATCCCTGATGGGATTCGCCACAAAAAAGCCCCGCTTTTGGCGGGGCTTTTTCATATCCCGGGCCCATAATCAGGGCCGGAACAATAATTACATTGCACGTATGTGCTTGTTCAGGCGTGACTTATGCCGCGCAGCCTTGTTTTTCGGCATGATTCCTTTCGACACCGAGTGGTCGATCGCGGGAACCGCGGCCTTGTAAGCGGCTTCGGCTGCAGATTTGTCACCGTTTTCGATGGCCCGCAGCACCGTCTTGATGGACGTGCGGACATGTGATCGCTGGCTCGCATTGCGGCGGCGATTGCGTTCCGACTGACGAGCCCGTTTACGAGCTGATAGACTGTTGGCCAAGATATTTCTCCAAAGAAAATAATGTTAAAAATCTAGCCGGGCATTATCTTATTATTTACCGTTTGGGTCAATCCGCAATTGCAGCTACTTAAATCCACGGCCAAGGTAGGCACTGCCACCATCACGTCCCGAATTCTCGGGTTCATCCGGGACATGGTGTTTGCGCGTTACTTCGGCGCCAGTAGTGAAACGGATGCCTTTTTTCTGGCCTTCAAAATCCCCAACTTTATGCGCCGCCTGTTCGCTGAGGGTTCTTTCTCCCTGGCCTTCGTTCCCGTGCTCTCTGAGGTTCGGGCATCCGGAGACCGCAGGGCGCTGCGGGATTTGATCGATCACGTCTCCGGCACCCTGGCCGGCATTCTCCTGGTTCTGACCGCGTTCGGGGTATTGGCCGCGCCCCTGGTGCTGTCCATTTTCGCCCCGGGCTGGTTGATCGAAGGCCGGCCCGAATTCTGGCTGTCTGCAGACATGCTGAGGATCACGTTTCCCTATATTCTGCTGATCTCCCTGACGGCCCTGGCGGGAGGCATCCTCAACACCTTCGACCGGTTCCTGGTGCCGGCGCTGACGCCGGCATTGCTGAATATCTCTTTGATTACAGCCGCCGTGCTGTTGTCCGGCAGGATGGATGTGCCGGTGAAGGCGCTGGCCTGGGGTGTTCTGGTCGCCGGCATCGCGCAATTGCTGGTGCAGGTTCCTGCCTTGATGCGGCTGGGCCTGATGCCTCGTCCGCGCTGGGGCTGGCGGCATTCAGGTGTGCGCAAGATTCTCAAGTTGATGATTCCGACATTAATCGGGTCATCGGTGGCGCAGGTGAACCTGCTGCTGGACGTGGTGATCGCTACTTTCCTGGTCAGCGGTAGTGTTTCCTGGCTGTATTATTCGGACCGCCTGCTGGAATTTCCACTCGGGGTGTTCGGCGTGGCGCTCTCGACAGTGATATTGCCGAACCTGTCGCGTAAATTCGCCCGTCAGGATCCGCACGCATTTTCCGCAACGCTCGACTGGGCTTTGCGACTTGCCGTGATCATCACTTTGCCGGCGGCATTGGGCCTGGCCGTGCTTTCCACGCCGATTCTCATCACGCTGTTCCAGTACCAGGCATTTCAGATGAGCGACGTCGAAATGTCCGCCCTTAGCCTTTCCGCTTACGCTGCCGGCCTGCCTGCATTCATCGCGGTCAAAGTGCTCGCGCCAGGATTCTATGCCCGGCAGGACACCAAAACGCCGGTGAAGATAGCCATTATCGCCATGGTCTCCAACATGGCGCTTAACTTCATATTTGTCGGGGTCCTGCTTGCGCTGGCATTCAAGGGGCCGCATACCGGACTGGCGCTGGCGAGTTCCGTCGCCGCCTATATTAATGCGGGGTTGCTTTACCGCGGGCTCAGAAATCAGGCCGTTTATCAGCCCGAACCGGGATGGGGACGGGTTGTGCTGGCGGTTGTCGCGGCGTGTGCCGCGATGGTGGCCGTCATCTGGTGGCAATTCGGTGAAATCGGACATTGGGCGGACGCATCGGCGGTAGAGCGCTCGATGCGGCTGGCCTGGCTTATTGCGGTGGGTGCAGCCGTCTATGGCATCGCGCTCGTGGCGGGAGGTTTGCGTAAGCATCATCTCGAAAAAGGGGCGTCGTGACCGGGTTGTCATAATCCGAAATTACTCGCCTGCCACTGGTATAATTCGACGTTTTTGCGGAACGTGTCAGCCCGTATGCGAGTGATCAGGAACAGACCGGAGTGGAATCACGGGGCCCGTGGCTTCGGCCGCTCCGTGGTGGCGATCGGAAACTTCGACGGAATACACCTTGGGCACCGGGCGCTGCTCGATCGGAGCAGGCAATTGGCCGGACCGTCCGGGGCCGTCGCTGTGGTGACGTTTGAACCGTTGCCGCTGGCTTTTTTTCGACCGGAACAGGCGCCTGCAAGACTGTCCACGATTTACCAGAAGCTGTCGCTGTTGCGCGCTGCCGGTGTGGATATCACCTGGCTGATGAGGTTCGACCGCGAGTTGGCGGCCCTGTCCGCACGGGAATTCGTGGAGCAGATTCTCGTCCGCAAGCTGAACGCCTCGGCTGTGGTTGTCGGTGAGGATTTCCGCTTTGGTAAAGGCCGTGAAGGCGACGTGGCCATGCTGCGGTCATCGGGCGGCTCAATGAATTTTGCTGTGGAGACCGTTGCGGCCGTGCGGTTTGACGGGGAACGCATTTCCAGCAGCGGGATAAGATCGAAGCTGGCGGCCGGGGATTTTTCCTCTGCGGCTGATTGGTTGGGACGGCCGTTCCGGATGGAGGGGCACGTGATTCGGGGCGCCGGGCTGGGGCGGACGCTGGGTTACCCAACAGCAAATTTGGCCGTTCGGGCCGAGCCAAGCCCTCTGGGCGGCGTTTTGGCGGCGTACTCCAGGGTGGAGGGCGGACCCTGGCTGCCCAGTGTCATCAATCTGGGCCGCAGGCCGGCGGTGGGTGGAAAAGAACCGTTGCTGGAAGTGCATTTTTTTGATTTCAACCAAGACCTTTACGGACAGCGCCTTGAAGTGCAATTTGTGGCAAAGTTACGTGATGAACTGGATTTTGAGAGTCTCGATGATCTCGTTGTACAAATGAAGCGGGATGAGCAGGATGCCAGGCGCTGCCTGGCCCGTGCCGAAATGCCGCAAGATGAACCCGTTGGATAGCGAATAAGAATGGAATACAAAGAAACAATCAACCTGCCGAAAACGGCGTTTCCAATGAAGGCCAACCTCGCCAATCGCGAACCCGGCATGATCAAGGAATGGGAAGCTGCGGACCTGTACCGCAGAATTCAGGACCATACCGCCGGCCGGCCCGTTTGGATTCTGCACGATGGCCCACCCTATGCCAATGGCGACATCCACATGGGCCACGCGGTCAACAAGATTCTCAAGGACATGGTGGTCAAGTCGCGCCTGCTCGCCGGCTTTCATTCTCCGTACGTGCCGGGCTGGGATTGCCACGGTCTGCCGATCGAACTGCAGGTAGAAAAAAAGGTCGGCAAGGTCGGCCACAAGGTCGATGCCGAGACGTTCCGGCAGAAATGCCGTGAATACGCCGACCGCCAGATCGATTTGCAGCGCGACGGTTTTCGACGGATGGGTGTGCTGGGCGACTGGTTCCATCCTTACACGACCAAGAGCTCGATTTACGAAGCCGACATGATACGGGCCCTGGCTTCCATTCTGGACGGCGGCCACATCGTGCAAGGCGCGAAACCGGTGAACTGGTGTTTCGACTGCGGCTCGGCCCTGGCCGAGGCAGAGATCGAATACATGGATAAGACTTCCCCGGCCATCGACGTCCTGTTCGCAGCTGATGATGACGCGGCCCTGTTCCAGGCGTTCGGGGTCGGGCGCGTCAAGGCTGAAGCGGGAATTCCGATCTGGACAACGACCCCCTGGACATTGCCAGCCAACGAGGCGGTTGCGCTCAATGCCGGCCTCGAATATGTACTGGTGTCCGGTCACGTCGACGGCCGGGCGTTGGTTCTGGTCCTGGCCAGCGAACTGGCAGAGACCGTGGCTGCGCGAATTGGCCTGGAGCAGATGGAAGTCCTGGCGACGGCCCCGGGTGAAGTACTCGAGCACCTGCGCCTGAAACACCCCTTTTATGACAAGACCGTGCCGGTCATCCTCGGTGATCACGTGACAACCGAAGCGGGAACCGGCGCCGTGCATACGGCCCCCGGCCATGGCGAGGAAGATTTCCAGGTAGGCCGCGAATACGACCTGCCTGTAACCAACCCGGTGGGTGCGGACGGGCGCTACCTGGAAAACGTTGAATTGTTTGCGGGTGAATGGGTCTGGGCCGCAAACGATCATGTCCTGGATGTCATGCGTGAGAACGGATCGCTGTTGTTTGTTGAGCCGTTCGAACACAGCTACCCGCATTGCTGGAGGCATAAGTCACCCACGGCCTTCCGGGTGACCCCGCAATGGTTCATCAGCATGGAACAGGGCGGCCTGAGGTCTTTGGCGAAGACCGCCATCGAATCCGTTGACTGGATACCGGGATGGGGTGAAGAGCGCATCAGGGGCATGGTGGAAAACCGGCCGGACTGGTGCATTTCGCGCCAGCGGACCTGGGGCGTGCCGATTCCGATGTTCATCGACCGCCTGTCGAGGGAGTTGCATCCCGATACCGCGGCCCTGATGCAAAAAACCGCAGACCTGGTCGAGCAACAGGGAATCGACTGCTGGTATTCGGACGAAATATTCAGTCAGCTCGGTGTTGATCCGGAACACTATGAGCAGGTCACGGACATCCTTGACGTCTGGTTCGATTCCGGTGTCTCGCACCGCTGCGTGCTGGACGAGCGCGAAGATTTAAAGCGTCCTGCCGAGCTTTACCTGGAGGGCTCCGATCAGCACCGAGGCTGGTTCCAGTCTTCGCTGTTGTCGTCGGTGGCCATGCACGGCGTCGCGCCCTACCGGCAGGTGCTTACACACGGCTTCGTGGTCGATGCGGAAGGCAAAAAAATGTCGAAGTCGATGGGCAATGTGGTGTCACCGCAAAAGGTGATGAACAGCCTGGGAGCGGACGTCATGCGGTTGTGGGTGGCGGCGGCGGATTACCGCGGTGAAATGAGCGTATCCGACGAGATACTCAAACGGGTGGCGGACGCGTACCGGCGAATTCGCAACACGGCCCGTTTCCTGCTCGGCAACCTCGATGGCTTCACGCCTGACCAGGCACTGGAACCCGCCGACATGCTGCCCCTGGATCGCTGGGCGGTTGATTGCGCGGCGCAGCTTCAGCAGCAGGTCGAGCGGGCTTACGACGACTACCAGTTCCTGCAGGTGTATCAGAAAGTACATAATTTCTGTGCGTTTGAAATGGGTGCGTTCTACCTGGATATCCTGAAAGACCGCCTGTACACAACCGGTTTCGACAGCGTGCCCAGGAAGTCGGCGCAGACGGCGATGTATCACGTGCTGGAAGCACTTTCCCGCTGGATAGCGCCGGTACTGAGCTTCACGGCGGAAGAAATACACCGTCATATTCCGGGCCAGCGAAGTGACAGCATTTTTCTTGAGACCTGGTATGGCGGCCTGTTCGAAATGGATGACGCGGAAGCGGAGCGGGAACGCTGGCGCCGGATCATGCAGGTTCGCGATGAAGTCAGCAAGTCCATCGAGAACGTTCGGCGAGACGGCAAGGCCGGTTCCTCGCTGGCCGTCGAGGTGGACTTGTGGCTTGCTGGCGCGTCGCGCAAAGCCATTGACTCTCTGGGCGACGAGCTGCGTTTCGTGTTGCTCACTTCAGAGGCACGCGTGGGCGACCTCGAGGCGGCTCCGGACACTGCCGAGCGGGTCAGGCTGGAAGAGGGTGAACTGGCGCTGCTGGTCACGCCCTCGGAGCACCAGAAATGCGTGCGCTGCTGGCATTACCGTGAGGACGTCGGCTCCGATCCGGAACATCCCGAGGTTTGCGGGCGTTGCGCCGACAATGTCAGCGGGAGCGGAGAAGTCCGGCGGGTGGCCTGAACGTGATGACTGATCCGGCAAGCACAGCACAGCGCAGCGCTTTTCCCCCTTACTCCTGGGTTTGGTTGTTCGCGTCTGCCCTGGTCATCATTCTTGACTTGCATACCAAGGCATTGGCGACCGAGGCGCTCGAACTTTACCGCCCGGTCGAGGTGTTTCCCTGGCTCAACATGACGCTGGCGCATAATTACGGCGCGGCATTCAGTTTTCTGAGCGATGCGGGTGGCTGGCAACGCTGGTTTTTCATCGTGCTGGCATCTGCTGTCAGCGTGGTCCTGCTGGTGTGGCTGATCCGGCTGCCGAGGGCAGAGTGGGTCACGGGCCTGGGGCTCGCGCTGATTCTGGGCGGAGCCATCGGAAACCTGGTGGACCGGATCCAGCTGGGTTACGTGGTCGATTTTATCGATGTGTTCTACAAGGATTGGCATTATCCCGCCTTCAACGTTGCGGACTCAGCCATTACCTGTGGCGTCATTTTGCTTTTACTCGATGTTTTGCTGCTCGCCCGATCCAGGCCGGAGCCGTCAGAATGAACATTCTGCTGGCTAATCCGCGGGGTTTCTGTGCGGGTGTCGACCGCGCGATCGAGATCGTCGAGCGCGCGCTGGACCTGTTCGGCGCGCCGATTTATGTGCGCCATGAAGTGGTGCACAATCGCTTCGTGGTTGACCGTCTGGCCCGCGCCGGTGCGATATTCGTCGACGAACTCGACGAGGTTCCGGATAACGCCACCGTGGTGTTCAGCGCGCACGGTGTTTCCAAGGCCGTGCGGACGGAAGGCGGAACCCGCGGGCTGCAGGTGTTCGACGCCACCTGTCCGCTGGTCACAAAGGTGCACATGGAGGTGGCCAGGTACTGTAAATCAGGGTTTGATGTCGTGTTGATCGGGCATGCCGGTCACCCGGAAGTGGAGGGCACCCTGGGCCAGTGGCTAAGCGCTCCGCCGCGGGAAAACGCGATATTCCTGGTCGAAGAGCCCGCTGACGTGGCCGCGCTGGAAGTGAACTTCCCGGAAAAGATCGCATATGTCACGCAGACGACACTGTCCGTTGACGACACCCAGGCTGTTATCGGGGCGCTGCAGAAGAAGTTTCCGAAAATTGTCGGACCTAAACACGATGACATTTGCTATGCCACGCAGAACAGGCAGGATGCGGTGAAGGAGCTGGCGCGCCAGGTAGACCTGATGTTGGTGGTCGGTTCCGTAAACAGTTCCAATTCGAACCGCCTGCGGGAGCTGGCGGAAAAACAAGGTATCAGGGCTTACCTGATCGACGGCGCTGAAGACGTCCAGGAAGAATGGTTATCCGGCACCTTGGCCATTGGCGTTACGGCAGGGGCGTCGGCGCCGGAAAGCCTCGTCCAGCAGGTGATAGAGCGCCTGACACAATACGGCGGTATATCGGCTCAGGAAATCAGCGGCAGACCGGAAAATATCGAATTTGCCCTACCAAAAGAACTGCGGATCGCCGTAAAAAACAGCGCCTGATCTGGCTCAATTCCCAGGTCCTGGCCCGGTGCTAACCTTGCGGAATGATTGAACTCTACACATGGGCCACCCCGAATGGCCGCAAAGTTTCGATTGCGCTGGAAGAGATGGGCCTGCCGTACGAAGTGCATCCGGTGAACATCACCCAGGGTGAACAATTCAAGCCGGAATTCACCGCCATCAGTCCCAATCAGAAAATACCGGCGATAGTTGACCGGCAAAGCGGGATCCAGTTGATGGAGTCCGGCGCGATCCTGCTTTATCTCGCGCAAAAATCCGGCAGGCTGTTGCCCGAAGAGCCGGCGAAGTACTGGGAAACCATCCAATGGCTGATGTGGCAAAAAGGCGGTTTTGGTCCCACGCTGGGACACGCGCTGCATTATCTGAAATTCAACCGCGGAAAGTCCGAATACTCTGAAGAACGGCACGCGCGTGAAACCTATCGCCTTTACAAGGTTCTGGACCGCCAGTTAGCGGGGCAACGGTTTATCGTCGATGATGAGTACACCATTGCCGATATCGCTTCCTGGCCGTGGGTGGCGCGGCACGAATTCCAGACCGTAGACCTCGATGATTATCCGAACGTGCTGGCCTGGTACCTGAGAATCGCGAACCGTCCGGCGGTCAAGGCCGGTTGGTCGGTACCGGTTCCTGACGAGGTCCCGATGCCCAGGGGGGCCGGTGGCTGAGTCACCTGCCACTCCAGCAAGCCGTTGCTGAACTGTCTTTTAAGCTAATCCCCCGCATACCGGTGTGGTCCAGGCTCAGCGTGCCGCAGGAGTTGCCCGGCGTATGCAGCGGCTCGGCGAAAACGGTGAAGCGCTCCGCTGCCGAATCTTGTGCCGGCTCCAGCCGAAAACGGTAGCTCTCGACCGGCTCATGATCGATGCACAGAGAAGTATCGTAAAACCCGCTGACCAGGCGGACTCTCTCCTGGCATCCTGCGACGGCCAGCAATACCCGAATGGCGTCGGCCCGGTAAGCGCGCTGTGCATATTTGCTGTAAGTCGGAACCGCGATTGCGAGCAGAATACCCATCACGGCCAGGACCACCACCAGTTCCAGCATCGAAAACCCGTGCGAATTGCTTATTGAAGGGTGAGTTTTCACCTCGTTTGGCGCCATGCCAGGTGACCGCAGGCGTAGACATCGTCGAATTGCCGGCAAAATGTCTCAACCGGACCATTGGGCGGGTAGGGTCCGGCGGAAAAGTCCCCCTCCCACGGACGGGCGACAATCGTCTCGGTCACCACTACGCTGCGTGCGTTCAGCCCCGTACCGCGGCTGACAATTCGATAGAAGGCCTGACCGCCGGCGTGGCTTTCATGCTCTGTTTCGCCTGTCGATTCGTAATGGACTTCCTCGATCAACCAGAGCGCCGGCTCTGCGCCCTGGGCCGGCGTGATTTCCATTTGCGCTGTCGCCGGATTGTACCCGGCCGGTATGGCGTTGTTGCGCCACCAGGCCGCGCTTTCAAATTCAGGGTTCATGGGCAGTGTGCCGCCTTCGTGTATCGCCATCGGCAGCAGGCAATCGATCTGGCAGCCGCGCTCCCGCTCATGGTCCGACCGGCTGAACAGCCAGGCTTGCGCGTAGGCCGAAGCGATCGACGCATTTTGCAGCGCGAGCATGGATTCCTGGAAATTCGAGGCCATACTGCGCTGCAGAACCATGCCCGAAGCCGCGCTGAGAGCCAGCAGGCTGACGGCCGCCATCAGGACCAATCCGGCCAGAAGCGCCACACCCTGCTGGTTCATCCGGTCCGCCCCTTGATGGCCGCAGTGAATTCCACAACCTGGCGGAGCTTGCCGTCCGCGCGCTTGTTGATGGTGGTGTCCAGCACACGCAGCGTCTGCTCTTTCGGGGCGATCAATGCATCCTGGCTGGATTGCAACAGGGCGACGCGAACACCCGATACGTCCGAGACACTGGACCAATGGCCCGCTCTGACCCAGGTGTCGATGCCGTCGTAATCGTCCGAGTCCTCTCCGTACAGCACCTGGAAAGCCTCAATTTCGTTAATAAATCCCTGCCGTCTGATCTGGGTGGTCAGCTCCGATACCGAAGGGCCATAACGGCATTGGTGCGTCAGGCTCCGGGATGAACTGATATCGAATGCGGATTCCCGGATATAGAACAGCGGGTTCCCGAAAGCATCGACTTCCGGATTGCGGCTGTCAAAACAGTTCAGGTTGGACCAGGAACGCAGCACCAGCCGGTCACCCGTTTCGGAGACCCCGTCAGCTGTGCTCTCGGCGATGCCAACCAATGCGAAATCCGGATTCCAGGGTTGCGGATTGAAGCCGGCCTGGTGAACCGCCCTTGCAAGGGCCTGATGGGCAAGGCGTGCGTTTTCCTGCATCTGGGCCTGGTTTCGCTGCAGTTGGGTCGAAGCGCTGGCCGCTGCTGCAATCTGGATCAGGCCGGAAAGCAGCAGGGCCGAGGCGGCCAGCGCAACGAGCAGTTCGACCAGGGACAGTCCTGAGCACCCAGGCATACTTGTCCGCGGCCGGAAAAGGATCACCAGGCCAGTCTCGAAACGACGCGCATCGGTGCCGCGTCCAGCGCGTTGGCATGAGCAGGCTCTGACCAGAAAATTTTGACGACCAGCGCACCGCTGCCGTCACAGGAAGGATTGGTGTTACTGCCGTCATTCGGCGTACTGTCGCGGCATACCAGGCCCGTGCCGCCTGGAAGTTTCCGGCTGATGAGGTTCTGCCAGTCAAGAAAATTGGCGCTGGCCAGTGAGTTGCCGGGACATTCCCCGGTGCATTGATACGGATTGAATTCAACAGGATCGACAAAGTGCCCATAGGCATCGGAGCTCATCGCAATCATTTCGGCCAGCGAGCTCGCCTGCACGGTTGCGACGGTCTGATGCGTGGCTTCGGTTGTGCCGTGAATGGCTGTGAGCAGCATGATGGACAGACCGCCCAGTCCCATGGAAAACAGGGTGGTGGCTACTGCTACTTCCACCAATGAAAATCCGCGGTCAGATCGCCGTTTTGAAGCGTTCATTGTCAATGCATCCCGGTCGTGAAAAAGCTCATGGAGCAATCGTCGCAAATCGGTGATGACAGCGTAATCGGCTAACGGCCAAAAGCGCCGTAGGAGGGCGCCGGGAGTGAAGTAGGGGATTCACCCGGTATTGTGCCGGCAGGGGGTTTTGAATATACTGGCCGCCCTCTCAAGTGCCGGCATAGCTCAGCTGGTAGAGCAACGCATTCGTAATGCGTAGGTCGGGTGTTCGAGTCACCCTGTCGGCACCAATTTTTCAATAAGTTACGAGAGATGCGCTTGGTTTTAGTCTCTTTTTAGCCTCATTAATGCTTAATGAGGCCTGATTTTTCTTCCTCGAGACGAGCCTGCTCCTTCTGATATTCTCTCAGTCCTTCGCTGATCCCGTTCTTTACCTTGTACATCA
>JABDLD010000002.1 GCA_013001885.1 Lysobacterales bacterium | reverse complement strand
GCTCTGCGGCGGTCCAACGCCAAGTTTGAACTGCGTTTTCGCGCGGTGGAGCAGGCGGCCGGCGACCGCGAAAAGCTCGAAGCCATGCCGCTGGATGAAATGGAGGAACTGTGGCAGCAGGCCAAGCTTCGCCACCGGCAAGAGGGTATCGAATGAACGAATGGCTGATTCAGCAGGGCATAGCTAATCCGCAAATGGGCCTGTTCCTGGGCCTGGGTATTGGCCTGTTCATCATGGTGATCGTGGCCATGCTGCTGTCCCGGCGCAGCGCAGTGCTGGAAACTCGCCTCTCCGACCGTGAACAGCATTACAGCGAGCAGATCGAAAAGCTCGAACAAGCCGAGACCCGCCTGGCGGAAAACTTCGAGCGCCTGGCCGGGCGAATCTTCGAGGACCGCTCGGAAAAGCTTTCGGATCTCAATACGAAACAGCTAGACGGCCTGTTGAAACCTTTGAGCGATAAGCTGACCGAGTTCCGCAGCACGGTCGAAACTGCGCACCGGCTGGAAACGGCCCAGCACCAGGTGATGAAGGAAAAAATCGGCGACCTCGAAAAACTCAATGAGCGCCTGCACGAAGACGCCACCAACCTGTCGCGGGCGCTGACGTCCAATGTCAAGGCCCAGGGCAACTGGGGCGAACAGCAACTGGAACGCCTGCTGGAACTGGCCGGGCTGCAAAAAGACGTGGAGTACTCGACCCAGGTTTCGGTGACCACGGAAAGCGGCCAGCGTTTACAGCCCGACCTGGTGCTGCACCTGCCCGAGGGTAAATCCATTGTGCTCGATTCCAAGGTTTCGCTGGTCGCCTGGACCCGATACCAGGCCTGCGGGGCCGATGACGCTGCCCGGGCGGCGGCCCTGAAAGAGCATGTACAGTCGATCCGTCAGCATATTAAAGGTCTTAGCGACAAGCGTTACGCCGAGGCGCCCGAACTCCACGCACTGGATTTCGTGCTGATGTTCGTGCCGATCGAAGCGGCGTTGATTGCAGCCCTGCAGGCAGAGCCGGAACTGGCCGAATTCGCCTTGCGCAACAAGGTGGCCCTGATCGCGCCCACCAACTTCCTCGCCACCATGCGCACCGTGGCCTCGGTCTGGTCGGTGCACAAGCAGAACAGCAATGCGCAGGAAATCGCGCGACGCGCCGGGCTGATGTACGACAAGTTCGCCGGTTTCGTGGAAAACCTGCAGGCCGTGGGTGACCGCCTCAGGCAAGCGCAGCAGAGTTACGACAAGGCCTTTGGCCAGTTGTCGGGCGGCGCGGGAAGCCTGCTGCGGCAAACAGAGCAATTGAGAGAGCTTGGGGCTCGAAACACCAAGCGCCTGGATATTGGTTTGCTGGACAAAATGCGAATTGAAAGCCCTGAAAACCCGGCGGATTGTGATGATGTTGAGAGCAGATGAGAGGTTCGCATTCGTGGGATGGCCGGGATATAAAATTGAAAAGCCGGCGGTTATCACTGTGGGCGAAAACGAGCTTGGTTCTTGACCTTTCTTGACAAATGCCAAATAATAGCCCGATCTGGGCAAGGCAGCTGTCCCAGACTCCATGTATTTTAATCAAAATATAATAATCAGTTGCCGATGAACGGAGTGTGTAAAATGACTACCAGTTCCTTACGCCGCTGGGTTTATACAACCCTAGCACTTGCTTTTCTATCACCGTTGAGCGCGTTCGCTCAAACTGCGATTGATATGTCGATGAGCGCCAGCGATGCTCCTGATCCGGTGGTTGCCGGTTCCGGTGATGGCAACCTGGTACATATCCTTTCTGCGACCAACAACGACGCTACTGCAACTGCTGCTGGTGTGACTGTAGCGGTAACACCAGTGTTGCCGGACGGCGTTACGCCTGTCAGCATCGTACCGGACATCGGAACATTCGATGAGAATACGTTTGTCTGGACCATCGGCGACCATCCGCCAGGCGTTACCGCCAACCTGACGATCACATTGACCGTTGGCGCCAGTACAGTCGCGGGAACTGATGTCATTTCCGCCACCGGCACCGTGAGCGCCGTGGATAATACTGACCCTGTCCCGGGCAACGACACAGCCGTCGACCCGACGTCTGTCGAACGTTCGGTTGATATGTTAATGGCCGCAGCCGATACGCCCGATCCGGTTGTTGCCGGCTCAGGTACCGGAAACCTGGTACATGTTTTGTCTGCGACGAACAACGGCCCGTCTGACGCCTCAGGTGTGTCGATAGCAGTTGCACCGGTGATTCCAACGGGTGTGAGTATCGATTCAATATCCCCTGACATAGGCACCTGGGATATCAATACCCTGACATGGACTATTGGTACCCACCCTGCAGGCGTTACCGCCAACCTGACAATTACACTGACCGTTGGTGCCGCTACAGCTGTGGGAACAGATGTCATTTCCGCCACCGGTACAGTGTCGTCGACCGAAACTGATTCCAATCCGGATAACAACACTGCAGTAGACCCGACTTCCGTAACCCGGTCGGCCACTTTCGACATCACCAAGATCTGGGACGGCGGCGAAGTAGATGTTCAGTTGACATGTGGTGGAATCTTGGTGGATTCAGCTACGACCTCAGGTCTTTCAGCTTCGTTCACACTTGCCGACTTTGCTGACGCCACCGACTGCACGGTCACAGAGACCGTTCCAACGGGTTACGCCCCGACTTACTCGGCAGGCTGCTCGGCCAGCCCGGTAACCTCCGGCCAGACTTATGCCTGTGACATCACCAACGACACTTCGCTGGCGGGCTTCACGGTGACCAAGACTTTCAGTGACTCGACAACGGATGACGTTGAAGTTTCCATCAGCTGTGATGACGGCTTCCTGAACGCCACAACGGCTACCATCGCCGGCGACGGTGTGGACAGCTTCCGGTTCATCGCCACGGAATTCATCAACGGCGCCATGAACTGCACGATTTCAGAGACGAGTGCAACGGAAGGCTATGAACAGTCCGATCCCTGCGTATTCGAGAACGTGACTGCCGGTGAGTACGCCTGTGCACTGGAGAATGACGCCGAGCCCGGCACATTCTCCGTCACCAAGACCTGGGACATCACGGGTGCCGGTTCACAGACCGTCGTGGACCAGGACGTGACTTTGGTGATTGACTGCGAAAGCGACGTTTCCAGCCCGGAACCGCTGCCTTGTGACTCGCAGCCCGATTCCACGCAGTGCGTGTGGAACCTGGACTGGGACGGCCTGGGCCTGGGTGACAGCGTGACCGCCTCGGTAGAAGTCGATACCGCAGACGGTGATGCGTTCTGCACCGCCTACGAGACCAATGTGGACAGCAGCGAAGTCGAGACCACCGACGACTGCGAACCACGTATGCTGGTCGAAGCGGCCGGAAGCAACGGCTGTGAAATCAATAACACGGTATTCTTCGAGGGTATCCCGACGCTGAGCCAGTACGGCCTGGCGCTGATGGCCCTGTTGATGCTGGGTGTGGGCATGGTGGGCTTCCGCCGCTTTGCCTGATCAGCCTTAGCTGACACGCGTTAAACGAAACCCCGCGGCAG
>JABDLD010000085.1 GCA_013001885.1 Lysobacterales bacterium | reverse complement strand
CGCCCTGTATCAAAGAGGAAGTGAGCTATTTAACGACTGACGGCGCTGCAAATACACTGGCGGAAGCGCCGGAAACTTCGGACCACCTCAACTTCCGCGGCCAGCTTTGTCACGGATTCCATTGCGGCGAATGGGGCAATTTTGCCTCCCGGGGTGAATTTCCGCCTGACCAGCGCACGGAAGACGGAGAGTGCCTTGCGTTCACCGCAGCGCCCGTGACCGAACCCGTCACAATCCTGGGTAATCCTGAAGTGGATCTGGAACTGGCAGCAGACAAACCCAACGCGCTGGTAGCCGTTCGTTTATGCGACGTCGCTCCCGATGGTTCATCGGTGCTTGTTTCCTGGGGCCTGCTGAACCTGACTCACCGGGACAGCGACGAGAACCCTGAACCCCTGGAGCCCGACAAGCGTTACCGTGTGACCGTGCAGCTGCGGATGGCCGGCTATGAACTGGCAACCGGCCACCGCTGGCGAATCGGATTGTCACCCACATTTACCCGGCACGCATGGCCCTCGCCGGAATTGGTTACGTTGAAGCTGATTCCGGGAGAGGGCAGCCGCCTGCGGTTGCCCGTTCGCGCTCCGCAGGCGCCAGACCTCGACCTCCCCGATTTCGAACCGGCCGAAATCTCTGCGCCGCTGGGCGTGTCCGCTGTTCGATCCCCGCGGCGGGAGCACACCGTAACGCAGGACCGCGTGAATCAGTGGATTACCTTCCGGCAGGTCAACGATGAAGGCCGCTGGCGTTTCATCGACCATGGCCTGGAAATGGACCACAGCAGCACCGAAATTTTCAGGGTGCGCGAAGGCGATCCGCTCTCCACCCGGCAGCAGATTCGATCCGCCATCGAATTCCAGCGCACGGATTGGCGGGTGCGTATCGAAACGGATAGCGTGATGACGGCCAGCGCCACGCATTTTCACCTGTCCAGCCAGCTGGATGCCTATGAAGGCGATACGCGGGTGTTCACGAAATGCTGGACCCGGGACATACCGCGCGACAACGTCTAGTAAGCCTGCGACGGCAACCAGGTGACCAGCGGTTTCCAGATGAAGATCAGCGCCAGCCCGAGCAACTGCAGCAGGATGAACGGCAGAACGCCCCGGTAGATCGTGCGCACATCGATGTCCTCAGGGGCGACACCCTTCAGGTAAAAAATCGCGAACCCTACCGGCGGCGTCAGGAAAGAGGTTTGCAGGCAAACGGCGAACATCACGGTAAACCAGACCAGGTCAAAGCCGAGGCTTTGCACGACGGGGGCGACCAGGGGCAGGATGATCAGCGAAATCTCGATCCAGTCGAGGAAAAACCCGAGTAAAAAGGTCACGAACAGGATGGTGATGACAACCCCGGTGGGGCCGAACGGCAGCCCGAACAGCGCGCTCTCGATCAATTCGTCGCCGCCAAGGCCGCGTAACACCAGGGAGTAAGCCGTTGCCCCGACAAAAATGGCGAAGATGAAAGCCGTCGTCGTCGTGGTCTGCTGCAGCACATCGGTTAAAACACTGAGCTTGAGCCGCTTGCGCAACAGGGCCAGGAGCATTGCGCCAAAGGCGCCGACGCCGGCCGCCTCGGTGGGCGTTGCCAGTCCGAAAAAAATGCTACCGAGTACGGCAAGAATCAAACCGACCGGAGCCAGCACCGCGCGAAAAACACCCAGTAGGGCGGCGACGCTGACCGGTTCGGCATCCGCGGGGACCGGTGCAGCCCGCTTGTCCAGCCGGCTGATCATCAACAGGTAAAAAATGTAGAGCGCGCCGAGAATCAGGCCCGGCACCATAGCGCCCAGGAATAGATCGCCCACCGGCATGGCCAGGCGGTCGGCCATCAGCACCAGCATGATGCTCGGCGGAATCAGGATACCCAGGGTGCCGACGGCACAAACCGTTCCCGTCGCCAGGCTCGGCCGGTATCCGTTCGCAAGCATCACCGGCAGCCCAAGCAACGCCAGCAACACCACCGAAGCACCGATAATACCGGTGGTCGCGGCGAGCAGGACACCGATGATCGTCACCGAAATGGCCAGGCCGCCCCGAACTCGTCCGAAAACCCGGCTCAGGTTGTTCATCAGGTCACTGGCGATACCCGAATGTTCCAGCATCATGCCCATGAAAATAAACAGGGGCAGCGCGACCAGCACCCAGTTCTTCATCACGTCCCAGACCCGGTTGACGCTGAGCGAAGCATAGGCCCAATCGACCCCGAGGGTGAAGCCGAGATCGATATCGAGCACGATCGCAATGACCGTGAATACGATTGAAAGCCCGCCCAGAACCCAGGCCACCGGGAAGCCTGTGAGAATCAGGCCGATGAACGATACGAACATCAGGATTGAAAGCAGGTCGTTAATCGACATTGCGGGGCCAGCCGAACAGATAGGCGGTGACGCGGGACAGCCGGCTGACGGCGGCAAGCAACATGAGCGCGATGCCCAACGGCAGGAAACTCTTGATGGCCCAGCGGTAAGGCAGACCGCCCGGCGCATCCGAAACTTCCCCTATTTCGAACGAATAGGAAACGAAGGGAATGGAAAACGCCAGCATGGCGATAGCGAACGGAAAAAACAGCAGCAACAATCCGTATAACTCGACCCAGGCCTGCTGCCGGAGGCTCATATTGGCGTGAAAAATGTCCACCCGCACGTGATTGTCAGTATCCATGCAGGTAGCCAGCCCGATGAGGAACCCAACCGAGTACAGGTGCCATTGAATCTCTTCGAACTCAATTCGGCCCTCTCCGAACAAGTAACGCATGGTTACGTTGATCACGACCACACCGATCAGGCCGAACCAGATCCAGGACAGCCCCCACAACAAGCGCTGAAAGGAACGGCGTGTGAACGCCGAGAGCCGGGTATGCGGGAAACGCTCCCGGTGAGGAAAAACTTCGCTGATTTTCGAGGCGTCTACCTGCATGGGACTTAAAAAGACCTCGGCAAATAGCCCCTGGTTTTCCAGTAACGGTAAACTTCAGAGAACTCGCGTTGCGATTTCAGTATTTTTGCGAAGTGTTCGTCTTTAGCCGCCTCTTCATCCAGGACCTCCCGCGTAACCGCACGCAACTGTTCGAGAATTTCCGTCGACAGCATGTCGGTAACCACCCCCTGCTGTTCGAAATCCTGAATCACGGCGCCCTGCAGGTATTCCGCCTCGGAGATCACCTCCATCGCCGCCGCCCGGCAGGCGACGCGAATCATGGTCTTGGTCTGATTTCTCAAACTGTTCCATTCATCCAGGTTGATCTGAAGATGGGCTGCTGAAAATGTCTGGTGCCAGCCCGGAAAGTAGTTGTACTTCGCCACCCGGCTGAATCCAAGGAGTTGGTCTACGGCAGGCATGGAAAACTCGGTCGCATCGATTGCGCCTTTTTCCAGCGCCTGGAAAATTTCACCGGCCGGGATCATCGTTACCGAAGCGCCGAGACGCTGGAGAACTTTACCGCCGAGGCCGGCAAATCGTATTTTCATTCCCAGCAGATCGTCCAGCGATTCAACCGGCCCACGAAACCAGCCGGCAGTTTCCGGCACGGTCAGTCCGCAGAGAATGGGCATTACGTTGTGCGGTGCATACAACGCCTCCCCAAGCTCGCGTCCGCCGCCGTAATACCACCAGGCCGAAAATTCTATCGGCTCCATGCCAAACGGCACGGCGGAGATCAGGGTGGACGCCGGTATTCGGCCCTGGTCGTAACCGACCCACTGGAAACCCGCCTGCACTTTGCCCTCCTTCACGCTCTCTGTGATTTCGAGCGCGGGGACTATCTCGCCCGGTTCGAAAACCTGCATCTGGAAAGCGCCGCCGCTCATCCTGGCCAGGTTATCCGCCACCCGGTGCGGCGGCTGCCCGATGATGGGAAGGTTCGACGTGAAAGACGAGGTAGCGCGCCATCTAACGATTTCGAAGCCCGTACCGCCTGTTGAATTCTGACTCTCGGACG
Organism: Lysobacterales bacterium; assembly: GCA_013001885.1. Taxonomy (GTDB): domain Bacteria; phylum Pseudomonadota; class Gammaproteobacteria; order Xanthomonadales; family SZUA-36; genus JAHEFT01. The sequence continues at coordinate 15,669 of JABDLD010000085.1, read as the reverse complement.
CAACGCCCGGCGGGCGTATAGCCAGCGAACCCAGTACGCCAACGGCCAACGCCGTCAGCACGGCCACCAGCAGCGCAAGCGGCGATACGTTCTTTCTGGCAGCCATAAGCCTCCTTTTCGACCGTTAGTTGCTTGATGCTGCCCTAAGTTACACTCATACGAGTTTCGTCGTCTATTTTCCCGCATACAAAAGCGCTGAACGCGGTGGCCGGAATCGATGATCAATTGCAGACCCATAATCGTTACCATAGTGTAATTTTTTTTAAAACTATATTGTAGGTATCGGATATTTTTGAAGATTTTCTATTTCGAACACACTCACGATATGGCTTTTACAATTTGACTAATTCCCCTGGTTTGGTCACAATTACGTCGCATACCAGTCAAATTACTGCCGGGGTTCATCAGAAGGATACTGATTTCATTGTGATGTCAAAGGAAAGACAGACAAAATTGGGCAACAACCATCGTACAGATGTTGGGTCGCGGGGCACCGCTTAGACCCACGCTTTAACCTATACGATTAGATAATTACAACTTGGGAGATCACCAATGCGCACCCTGCCTTTTGTCAGCAATAAATCATCAGTTGCTAATTCACTGCTTAAACTTTGCCAGGTATTGCTACCGGTAGCGGTTTTGGCGTTCTCCAGCAACCTGTCCGCCCAGTTGCTTGACCCACTACAAGTCTTTGAGCAGCCAGTGGCCTGCCCCGCCGACCAGCCGGGCGCGCCCAATAATTTCACCTGTACATCAAACGATATCAAACTGGAGCTGGTCGAGTTGTCGGACCTGGGTTCCTGTGTAGAAGGGGAAGTGACAACGGCCACATTCAATATCGATCTCGCAGTGAACGCCAACATTCGTTATAACCCGATGGTCTGGATCTCCGAAAACGGAATCGATCCCAGGACTACCGGCTCCGTGTGCTTTGTATCTTCCATACCGGACGGCCCTCTCGCCCACATCCCGGAATTAATATTTGACGATGCGAATTCGTGTGCGGATGTCGACGTACCTAATAATAACTTTGTACTGAATGACCTCGTGCTCGGTGAAGTCGATTTTCTCTGTATTGATACGACAGGCGATCAAAAAGCCGATATTCCTATTCTCGTGACCTGGAACAACAGTGGCGGTCAGGCCTGTGAGCAGGGCGGACCTTACCCCATTAACCAAACACCCTCCAAATGCAGTGCATTTGCCGCCACTACCGACATCACGGTCGTCTCCAATCCGGGCATCGATTTGATCAAAACGGGTGTACTGAATGACGATGACGGAACCGCGGGAGTCAGCGCCGGAGATTCCATCAGCTACAGCTTCTCGGTAGAAAACACCGGTAACGTCCCGCTCACGAACGTGACACTCTCTGATCCTGGATTGACTTCTGTATCCGGCGGCCCCATTGCGAGCCTGGCCCCCGGCGTTACTGACACAACAACTTTCACCGGAACCTACATCATCACGCAGGCCGATATTGATTCCGGTTCTTTCGTCAATACGGCTACCGTTGACTCGGATCAGAATGTAAACGACCAGTCTACCTTTACCCAGCCTTTGGCCCAGAATCCCAATGTCCTGCTCACCAAAACAGGCACTCTGAATTCCGGCCCCGATGGAGTTCCCCAGGCTGGCGAGACAATCACCTACGCATTCAGCGTTGAGAATACCGGAAATGTGACGTTGACGAACATCACCCTGGCCGATGCAAACATCAATGTGTTGATCAGCGGCGGCCCCATTGCGAGCCTGGCCCCCGGCGTTACTGACACGTCCACTTTCACCGGAACCTACACGTTAACCCAGGCAGATATCGATGCAGGCACTTTTACGAATCTTGCTACGGTGACATCTGACGAAGACGCAACGGATGACGATGACGACACGCAAACTCTTCCTGCGGACCCGGGCCTGACACTGGTCAAGGTCGCCACACCTCAAACGTATTCGGCTGTAAGCCAGACCATTAACTACGAGTTCCAGTTGACTAATTCGGGTAACGTAACCCTGTTTGCACCCTACGCCGTGAGTGACGACGTCACGACAGACGAGAGTTGCCCGGCCACGCCGGCCAGCCTGGCTCCGGGTGACACCGTAACCTGCACCGCTTCATATGTGATTACGCAATCCGATATAGATTCCGGCTCGGTGACCAATATTGCTTCCGGCAGCGCCCTGGACGGGGGCGGTGGTACGGTGACTTCAAACGAGGATACCGAAACGGTCACCGCAGAGCCGACGGGAACACTCGCGCTGGTGAAGACCGCCACGCCACAGACTTACAACACGGTGGGTGAGGTCATTGCCTACAGCTACCTGCTGACCAATAACACCAACGTGACGCTGTCTGCGCCGTACACCATCGACGATGACAAATCGACCGACGAGAATTGCCCGGCCACGCCGGCCAGCCTGGCTCCGGGCGACTCGGTGACCTGTACCGCCAGCTACACCATCGCGCAGGCCGACCTGGATGCCGGATTCGTGACCAACGTAGCCACCGGCACCGCGCAGGATCCTGACGGCGACACGGTGACTTCAGACCCCGACACCGAAACGGTCAACGCGGCTACCACCGGATCGCTTGCGCTGGTGAAGAGCGCCACGCCACAGAATTACAGCACGGTGGGTGAGATCATTGCCTACAGCTACCTGCTGACCAACAACACCAACGTGACGCTGTCTGTGCCGTACACCATCGACGATGACAAATCGGTAGACGAGAATTGCCCGGCCACGCCGGCCAGCCTGGCTCCGGGCGAATCGGTGACCTGTACCGCCAGCTACACCATCGCGCAGGCCGACCTGGATGCCGGCTCCGTGACCAACGTGGCCACCGGTACCGCGCAGGATCCTGACGGTGGCACGGTGACTTCAAACTCGGACACCGAAACGGTCAATGCGCAAGTAACCGATTCGCTCACACTGGTTAAGACTGCAACACCACAGACTTACAGCTCGGCGGGTGAGATCATTGCCTACAGCTTCTTGCTGACCAATAACACCAACGTGACGCTGTCTGCGCCGTACACCATCGATGATGACAAATCGGTAGACGAGGCTTGCCCGGCCACGCCGGCCAGCCTGGCTCCGGGCGAATCGGTGACCTGTACCGCCAGCTACACCATCACGCAGGCCGACCTGGATGCCGGCTCCGTGACCAACGTCGCCACCGGCACCGCGCAAGATCCTGACGGCGATACGGTAACTTCAAACTCGGATACCGAAACGGTCAATGCGGCCACAATCGGATCACTCGCGCTGGTGAAGAGCGCCGCGCCACAGACTTACAGCTCAGTGGGGGAGGTCATTTCCTACAGTTACCTGCTGACCAATAACACCAACGTGACGCTGTTTGCGCCGTACACCATCAATGATGACAAATCGACCGACGAGAATTGCCCGGCCACGCCGGCCAGCCTGGACACGGGCGACTCGGTGACCTGCACCGCCACTTACACCATCACGCAGGCCGACCTGGATGCCGGCTCCGTGACCAATCTGGCTACCGGTGCTGCGCAGGATGCGGCGGATGGCGGACAGCCCGTATTGTCAAACGAAGCTTCGGCAACGGTCAACGCGGTGCTGATTAACCTGACCAAATCCGCGGCAGACCCAAGCTATGATGCAATTTCAGGCCTTTACACGGTTGTGTATACAATCACCGCCTCCAACAGCGGATCTTCCGCAGGCACCTATGATCTGACCGACACGCTGACACCTGCGAACGGTATCACCCTGGTCAGTGCTACGGTTGCCTACGCCGGCGGTGAAACGCAGACGGGTGCGACTGCCGGTCCATTGCCATACTCTTTCACCAATGGCGAAACCGTCGTCACAGGCGAAGGCCTCACTGGCGGTGCTTCGGAGGGCTGGACCGTTACTGCTGTATTCGAAGTTGATCCTACGGTAGACCTTACCGAAGCCAGAAACTGTGTTGCCGGTCAGGAGCAGGCCGGCCAGGGTTTCTACAACCTGGTAACAGGTGTGGCTGCTGAGATCGACACGACAGATAATGACGCTTGCGTTAATCTGCCGGATGCGACAATTGATCTGGTCAAGACCGCCGGGGACGCCGCGTGGCAGGGATCAGGCGTTTACACGGTTGTCTACACCATCACCGCGAACAATCTCGGAGATGGCCCGGGTCTTTATGATCTGATCGATACGATTGATCCGGGTAACGGGATCATCGTGTCCCAGGCTCAATTAACGGCCTATAACTTCGGTACCGAGAATTCACAATCCGGAACACTGTCTGGACCGCTGCCTTATTTGTTCGCCAGCCCAGGCTCACTCGTAAGCGATGAAGCACTGGCGGGAGGCCGGAATGAATCCTGGACGGTTGAGGTCGAGTTCACCGTTGTATCGGATGAGACCGATGACACCCTGCAATGCTCCACAGTAAACGGCGGCGCAGGCACTGGATTCTATAACCTCGTCGAAGGCAGCTCGAGTGATCCCGACGAAAGCAACAACGTGGCCTGCAGTTCGCCGACCGGCGGCGCCGCCAGGTTCGAGGTCTCGAAATCGTACTCTGACGGAAGTTCCGATAGCGTCCAGGTTGCGATAAGCTGCAATGATGGCGTGCCGCCCTCCCGGGAATTCATGATCTCGCCCAATAGTGGCGTCACTTTTGTGGTCAATTCCTTCCGGCCCGGCTCAATGAACTGCAGGGTAAGTGAAATCGACGGACCTGAAGGCTACACCCCCGTTTATACCGGGGACTCAACCGATGGAATCGCAGATGTCATTGACCAGGACGGGGACGGCTGTGTGTTCGAGGGTGTGGTGGGCGGCACATTCACCTGCGCAATCTCGAATAATGCGGGTGATGCGACGTTTACAGCCTCCAAAGTCTGGGTGATCGACGGGGACAACGGCGATGCCGTGGATCTGATTGTCGATGTCACCATATCCTGTGAGGATCAGATCCTGGAGGATGGCGCGGTCGAGATCAGCCCGGACCTCTGGACTTTGAGCGGTCAGATCGGTGACGGCGGCTCGCTTACAGCAACAGTGGATACATCAATGGGTCCGACGCGTTGTCAGGCTACCGAACAAGTAGTGGGTTCAGGAGTAGAAGCCGAGGACGACTGTGGCTGGCGTGATATTCCGGCAGGTGCAAGTGATGAATGTACCTTCGTCAACACCGTGTTCTTTGAAGGAATCCCAACCGTCAACCCATACGGTATGGCCTTGCTGATCCTGTTGATGCTGGGTGTTGGGTCATGGAGTATCAGGAGGTTTGTCTAGCGTTCCAGACAAACCCTGTAAGTAGTTGTTAAATGAAAACCCGCGGCAGATCACTGCCGCGGGTTTTTTTCACCTGGTGGGTAGTGCAAGTTTTTGGCGTTACCGGCAAACCGGGTAAGCGCATCGAACCGGCTGATTCCAGTCAATATGCCCAGCTTTACATGAGCGTACCCTGAATAAAAGTCGTTATATCGCCAAATCCAGTTAATACCGCTGGATGGGAGGCTTTACCAGTGAAACCGGCCAGGGTCAGGTTACCGTTAGCGCTGATGTTTTTTTTGCTGTCAGGATTATCCAGCGCAGCCGATATCGTTCCCAATGAAGTCCAGTTACCCGGGACTCAGCCCGAAGAAATCGGAAATCTGGAATCCCCCAACCGCTGCGACAACTGCCACGCCGGTTACAACGATGAGATCACTGCGGCCGCTGGACTGGGCGAACCACAAGACGAACCGGCCACCGGCTGGGCCGGCGCCGCCATGGCCAATGCCGGCCGCGACCCGATCTTTTGGGCGACCCTTGCAATATCAGAACAGGATTTCGACGGCTCGGGGGATCTGTGCCTTCGCTGTCACAGCACCGGCGGTTGGTATGGCGGCCGCTCCACTCCGACCGACGGCTCCGGCCTTGCCGCCAGCAACGCTGACGGCGTTGACTGCGATGCCTGTCACCTGGCAACCAACACCGATAATTCAGAACACACTGGCGTGATGAATTCACCGTTCATTGCCAATTGCTCGGCTGATCCGCAAGTGCCCAACAAGGCTTGCGATACCGACACGGAGGGCTTTTACGGCAGCGGGATGCTTTCCCTGTCAGACGGCTCCGCCAAACTTGGGCCCTACGAGGAAACCGTTGCGCGCCACCAGTATCAACAGTCGGACTTTCATCGGGATGTGGACTTTTGCGGCGCCTGCCACGATGTCTCGAATTCAGTGGTCGGCGATCTGGCGCCGGGAAATGGTGCTCAGCCGGGTTCTCCGCACGTGGTTTCAAGCCAGGATCTTTACGGAGGAACACCCAATATTGGCGGCCCGGTGGAGGAAAAAGCGGCTTTTAACAATCCACCATATGCCTATGGCGTCGTTGAGCGCACGTTCAGCGAATACAAATCCAGCGCCATGCCTACCACCCTGGTTTCGACATTTCCCGCGCTTCCTTCGGACCTGCGAATTGCCGGTGGTTCCCTGGAGACAACCTACCAGGCTGCATTGCTGGCAGGCACCGGCGGCGACTACGAAGATGGCGCAGCCCGATATTTCAGTTGCCAGTCATGCCACATGCACCCGGCCAACAGCGCCGGAGCCGACCTGGCGAATGCCCCGGTACGCCCGGATCTGCCCACCCACGATCACACCGGCGGCAACTACTGGCTGGCCGATATGATCAAGTACCAGGACGCCAACGGGCTGCTGCGCCTCGGTGGGGATCTGTCCGCTGAACAGATTACAGCACTCGAACTTGGCCAGTTACGGGCCATCGAGCACCTGCAACAGGCGGCTTCCCTGCTGGTCGAAGGCGACGCACTGACGGTTACCAACCTGACGGGGCACAAACTGATCACGGGTTATCCGGAAGGACGTCGTATGTGGCTGAACGTCAAGTGGTTCAACCCCGAACATCAACTGCTGCGTGAAGACGGAGCCTACGGGCCGTTGCTGGATGAAGATGGTGCGCCGGTCATGGTCGAAAACCCGGCCGGCGGGCCAGACGTGCAGGTGGAATCCCTGCTCGATCTGGACGGCACCAACACCCGGATTTATGAAGCTCACTATGCGATGACCAGCGAGTGGGCTGCAACCCTGCTGGCTGCCGGTAAATCAGCCGATCTCGTACTCAGTTATGACCGTCTGACTGGCGAAAAAACATCTACTCTGGGTGAGCTGGCCGAACAGCCACCCGGCAGTCATCACGAATCGTTTCACTTCGTGCTGAATAACCACTTGGCCAGAGACAATCGTATCCCGCCTTACGGCATGCGCTACGACGAAGCCAGGAAAAGAAACGTTCTGCCCGTTCCGGAACATCAATACGGCGCGCCCGGACCGGGTGGCATTTATAAATACTGGGATCAGCTCGATCTGCATGCGCTCAAACCGGATGGCGCAGTATCAGCACAAATTACCCTGCTCTACCAGGGTACGACCTGGGAGTACATCCAGTTCCTGGAAGAGGCCAACAATGGCAGTAACCCCAACGAAGGCGGAAATGCATTCCTCGGTGAAGAGGGCGAGAAGATACTGGAAGCCTGGATCAACGCCGAAATACCCGTCGCAATGGCAGTGGCCGGCGACCGTAAAATGGTCCCACCGGTGGTGATGGCCACCACCGAATGGGTACTTAAGACTGAATCCCATACCGTCGGCGGCACCGCTAATGGCCTGCTCGGCTCCGGCCTCGTACTACAAAACAACGGCGCCGATAACCTGGCGGTCGCTGCTGATGGAAACTTTGTTTTTGCTGCCGCCCTGCCAGATGGAAGTGACTACGCCGTCAGCATATTGACGCAACCGCAAGATCCCGACCAGACCTGCATCGTGATCGAAGGCAGCGGCAAAATTTCTGGCGCAGACGTCACTAATGTCGAAATCAACTGCCCTTCAGAAAGCCTGATTTTCAGCAATGGCTTTGAGTGATCAACGTAATTAACTGGACAGAATAAAAACCCCGCGACAGTTACCTGGCGCGGGGTCTTGATTGAATCGGGGTCAGAGTTTCAGCTCTGACCCCGAATTTCTTACTCAGGCAAAGCGGCGGAAGCCGACCATGCCGATACCCAGCATCAAGAGGGCCATCAGCGCCAGGCCGTACTGGCTCAGCGTCGGGATACCCTCGAAGAATACCGTGTTGGTGAACGTGCATTCGGATGATTCACCAGCAGCAATCGTGCGGGCGTCGCAATCATCCATCGGCTCAACGCCGCTGGCCATGATCGTCTCAGTAGCCGAACAGACTGCAGACTGGTCAGTGGTGTCAACCGTAACGACGATGTCGCCGTCGCCATCCAACTGCCTTACTGCAAAGTTAGGGGCAGGTACAACAACCGCGCGCGGTTGTACGTAATCCGGAATCGTTCCGCCGGTCACACTGGTGATCACGTTGTTGCACGAGATCGTAATGGTCGCCCTCTGGTCAACCTCGGCACCAACGGCCCCGGTCAGGTCCCAGACCTTGTTGACCGTGAAAGTAGCGTCGTTAGCATCGTTGCCGAGAGCGCATTCGTACTGGCCCGGGCTCACATCGGTAAACGTGCAGCTGTCTGATGCGTAACCCGGGGTAGCTTCCTCAGTGATCTCACAATCCATGGCGCCGGCGATAAAGTCGCTGACGATGAACCTGAAGCTATCCTGGCCATCACTGCTGATCGTAGCTGTGTCGGCGTTGACAAAACCGTCGTTACATGAGATCGCTACCTGCACGTCGCGGATGGTTCCGTCACTGAACGTCTTGGTCACGAGGAAGCTGGCATCACCACCAATCTCGAGCACCAGCGGATAGCTGACCTGCACACCGGGTTCCGCGTTGTCGGTATCGGTGTAGGTGCAATCCAGCGTATCGGTGACACTGGTCGAGCCGTCTGCCGGATCGGTGCCGGTCACCGTCACGGTCAGCGAGCCACCGGCCGGGACGGCCGCAGGCAAGGAGGTGTCAATCGAGAAGTTGGTGCCGTCATCAAGTGAGCAATCAACCGAACCGTCAACACCTTCGTCGGCAATTTCGTCAAACATGACGCTGAACTGGGCTGTACCGCCCGGGTCAGCCCGTTCGGTCAACGTCGTGCCGCCAGCCGGATCCGGCGTAACCTCGGACTTCGGATCGCGAACTTCGCAGCTGAGCGGCCAGGTGGCTGTACCGCCGACCGGCACCTCGCCACTGGTGTCCGTGACGTATTCGCAGCTGAAGGTTGCGGTAAATGTACCGGCCGTGTCGGTGGCGCAGCTGAAAGTAGCGCTGGCCGAGCTGCCGGCTGGAATCAGTGCTCCTCCACTGAGATCCGGCGCAACCGAGATGGCGGCATCACCGGTGACGCTACAGGAAATGTCAAGATCCTGCGCAGGCGCCACGGCATCGTTGGAGATTTGGGCAGTCACCTCGGGTGCTGCGTCTCCGACAACCACGCCCGTACCGCCGCTGATATCAACAGACGTTCCGTCCGGCGGGTTGGAGGCGAAGACGGCCGGGCGTAACGGACCAACGCTGCAATTGACCGTGTATCCTGCCGGGCTCGCAATATTCGATCCGTTGTGCGAGCAGGACAGCGTGGCCGAGAATTCACCCTCGGCGGACGAATCACAGGAAAGCGTCTGCGTCGAGGTTGCGCCGCCTTGTACTACCGAAAAGGCGCCTCCGGCCAGGGTGATTTCAGTATCGCCCGACACACTGCAGGTTCCGGACAGCGTCGTGCCGTCGTCACCGATGTTGTCGATCACAACGGTCTCATTGGCAATCGCGTCACCTTCGTTGGCGGCGCTCATGCTGATCGTAGCGCCCGGCGCTGGAGTCGAGCCGTAAGCCGGCTGCGGACCCGCAGTAATGGTGCAACTCAGGTTGTAGACGGCTGGGCTGGCTTCACCGGCGTCATCGCCATTGTGCGTGCATTCCATGGTGCCGGTATGGGTCGTGATTGCACCGGCAGAATCGCAGCTGACCGTGACCGTATCGGCGGCAGCACCCTGCAATACCGAAAACGCGCCATTGGAAATGCTGAATACATTACCCGGGTCTGCGGTCTCGCTGCAGGTGCCTGTCAAGGTCGTGCCGGTGGCTCCGGAATTAGTGATGCTCAGATCACTTGAAATTGAACCGGCATTTTGTATGACGGAACCCAGGTCAAGTAAGCCAGGCGCCGGATTGGATGTGTAGGCCGCGGCTGGTGCAGCCGTGACCGTGATGCTGCCGTTCACGATGATGGGGGTTGGATCGCCTTCGATGACAACGCCGGTAACGGAGAGGGTCAAGTTCCCGGGTGTTGCGTCGTTTGCAATCGTAAAGCTCAAATCGCCAAGTTTGCCGGAAGGAATACCGCCCGCGAGGCGCAACAGGCCTAGCCGGACCTGATCTTCGTTGGGAGCCGCTCTTTGATCACAGCTTTTCTGAATATAGTCGCCGGAATCAAAAGGTGGGAGGGGGCAGTCCGTCGTGTCAACAGAGGGCAAATTGGCCAACGGAAAATCCACGTCGAATTGCAGTGTCCGGTAATCGGTGCCGCCGTTGTCCCAGTTCAGAGGGACTGTCACGGTATCACCCGGCGCTCCGCTGGCAGTGCCGACCGTTATCGTCTGCGCGTATACCCCGCCGGTGAGCAACACACCCGCCAACAAGCTTAAAAATCGAATTGATTTATACATCACTCTATCCTTGGTTTGGTTTTATATTGGTTAAAAAACTAGGTCTAGAATAGCAAGCGCATCGTTGATGTTGACGCTGCCGTTCAGGTCACAGTCGGGTTGCCCCTTGGCGAGAATGCTGGGATTGGCAAAAACTTCATCCAGCGCAGCCAGAGCGTCATTGATATCAACATCATTGTTGGTGGCGTCTCCTTCCGCGTCGCACGCCAGAAGCGCACCCACTGGTGTTGTACGGTGAGACTCGAAGGCGTCATAAGTCAGCTTTCCGGACTGTCCCCCAAAACCATTAGGAGCTCCCAATCGAACGGACTGTACCGTTCCCGTTCCGGCGTTGACTGAGCCGGTCTCCGGATCGACATCGGCATCGCTATTGACCCAATATTTGAAAGAACCGTCTGATTGCCAATCAATTTCCACCAGGTTCCATCCGTTTGCCGAGGCCACGGGGCTGGAGGTGCCACCACCTGATGTAGCCGATGCGTCAAAAATAAACTGTGAACCATCAAAAATGATTTTGAACAAAGGTGAGTTGGCGGCGTCGTCCGAATATGCCTCGAAAATCTCAACATTGCCGGAGCCCGTCAATCCGTCGAGAACGTAGAAACGGGCAATGTACCTGGAGTCCGCGGCTTTGGTGCTCGCCACGTAACTTCCGTCTGTAATTTCGAAGGCGCAAAGTTCTGAATATCGCGACACCAATTCCGGTGAACCGGCAAGTCCACCCGAACTGTCGTCCCATTGAGCGGTAGAGCAGGCAAAAGAATTGGTAGACGCGGTCAATGCGAGCGCTATGGTGCAGAAAATCCCTTTCAGAATGTAATCCCTGTTAAACATATTCCAGCCCCTCCTAGAGTACTGTATGACTTTTGAACGCAGTCACAAAACAGTATACGCATTAAGTGCCCTTCCGTCGAACAAAATCAAGCGCGTATTGCGCTCAATTCTCAAACCCCCTTAGCTTGCGGGCGTCGCCGGCCAAAGACGTGACAGGATTACTCCGGACCCGATGACCGGATATCGTTGATCAGCGCGAGCGCCTGCCATTCCTGCACCGGAAAGCGGACACCGCCACTCTCCTCACCCCATTTACTGATCAGCGCGGCAGACAGATCTTCGTTGAAATCAAAAATTCCGATACCGTGCATGGCCCAACCGCCGAACAGCCGCGACTCCACGCAGGTAAAGCCGACCAGTTGCACCTCTTCGTGCCGCGGATCGCGCGCAATGCGCAGAAACAGGTCATTGATTTCCTCGAACCCGCCCTCGATGACTTGCAGGAAATGACTTTTCGTGGCCAGTAGTACGCCGGTGACACGATCGTTCTGGTTGTGTGCCTCGCTGGAACCTATGATCTGGTCAACCAGACGCCAGTCTACGGTCCCTTTGCATTTGCTTTTATAGATCAATCGGTACATGCGTTGAATTATAGCAAACCGTTGGTGCATCATTGCGCTGTATGACCGACATCACACGCCCCCACGGATCTCCTTTCATTCAAACCCTGGTGAATGCCATGATGCCGACCTGTAACGCATCGCGTCGAAATGTCGTTTCCATGGCTTCATTCAGATAAATGGGTGAGTTCACCTCATGGGGGTTGAGGTTTTAACATCGGCCTCGCCTGAAGCAAAACAAATTTTCTGACGCCTTTATTAGAATTCTTGCCCGGAGCATACGATGAAACCCGAACTCCTGTTACTTCTCGCCGCGGTTAACCTGTCGGCATTTGCAGCCGAAGGCATGTGGACGCCGGCCCAGTTACCCGGGCTTACCCCCCAACTGGAGGCCAAAGGCTTGCAGATTGATCCGCGGTCGATGACCGATCTGACAGCCCATCCCATGAAAGCCATAGTCAGCCTTGGGGGCTGCACCGCTTCTTTCGTATCGCCAAAAGGCCTGGTCATCACCAACCACCATTGCGCCTATAGTTCTATCTCGTACAACTCCACGGAGGAGCGCAACCTGCTGCGGGACGGTTTTGCGTCGGGCAACTTTGCTGATGAACTGCCGGCCAGGCCCGGCAGCCGGGTGTTGGTGACCGTGGCGGTCGACGATGTGAGCAATACCATCCTGCGGGACATTCCGGCCGGGATGAGCGGCCGGGCACGCTACCAGGCCATCGAAGACAGTGAAAAAGAACTGGTTCGCGAATGTGAAAAAGACCCGGGCCACCGCTGCCGAGTTGCGTCCTATCACGGCGGCCTGCAGTACGAATTGATCAAACAGCTGGAAATACGCGACGTGCGGCTGGTTTTTGCGCCGCCGGCCTCGGTCGGAAACTACGGCGGCGACATCGACAACTGGATGTGGCCCCGCCATACCGGCGATTATTCCTTCTACCGTGCCTATGTCGGCCCGGACGGTCTCCCCGCAGACCCGGGCCCCGATAACGTGCCCTTTGAACCCGAGCACTGGCTTAAAGTGCAGCCTGCAGGCGTGCAGGACGGCGATTACGTGATGGTGGCCGGCTACCCGGGGCGCACCAACCGTTATCGACTGTCCTCTGAAGTGGGCAATGTCATCGGCTGGACTTACCCCGAGTACAAACTCTCACGCGAGGCCTGGCTGGCCGCTGTAATGGACGCTATCGAAGGCAAGCCTGACGCTGCCTTGAAGTACGCTTCGCTTGTTTCCGGCCTCAATAACGCGACCAAGAACTACGGCGGCATGCTGGAGGGATTTGCAAAAGGCAGCCTGGTGGAGCACAAACTGCAACTGGAGCGTGAACTCCGGGAATGGACAGAAAACCAGCCGCAACAGCAGGACAGCAAACCGTCCGCGCTGGAGGCCCTGAACGAGCTGGTTGAAGAGAGTATTTCCCGCCAGCAGCGCGAACTTTATTACGGACAGGCCAACCGTTCTGCGTTGCTGGGCGCGGCGCGCACTCTTTACCGCCTCGCACGGGAACAGCAAAAGCCGGATGAGAAGCGGGAGCCCGGTTACCAGCAACGGGATCTGCTGCGCATCCGGGAACGTCTGACCCGGATTGAGCGCACTTTCGATGCGCAGGTCGAGCGGCCGGTTTGGCGTCACCTGGTGCTGGCATACGCCGCGATTCCACCGGATCAGCATGTCGCTGCGTTTGACCGGTGGTTCTCAATAGACGGCAACGCCGTGGACACCGAAGCACTGGATGAGCAGTTGGAAGAAATGTATGCCGGCACCACCCTGAGTGATACCAGGGAGAGACTCAGCTGGATCGGTAAGACGCCGCAGGAATTTGAGTCCAGCACTGACCCGTTCATCCGCCTGGCCGTTGCGCTGTACGACAGCGACATACAGATGGAAGAAATTACGAAGGATCTCTCAGGCCGGTACCAGGAAGCACGCCCACGGTTCATGCAGTCGCTGTTGGCGTTCCAGCAAGCCCGAGGGCAATCGGTTTATCCCGATGCAAACGGTACTTTGCGCATCAGCTATGGCGTGGTAATCGGTTCGACCCCCCGCGATGGTATGGCTTATCTGCCGTTTACGACGGTCGAAGGCATCACTGAAAAAAACACCGGTAACGAACCGTTCGACGCGCCGCCCGGCCTGCTCGAGTCCATCGCCGAAAAGCGTTTTGGCCCCTACGTCGATAAACAGCTGGGCTCTGTGCCGGTGAATTTCCTCAGCACGCTGGACACCACCGGCGGCAATTCCGGCTCGCCGACCCTGAACGGGCGGGCCGAATTGGTTGGCCTGTTGTTCGACGGCACTTTTGAGAGCATCATCTCGGACTGGGATTTCCTGCCGGACAAAACCCGTTCCATCCAGGTCGATATCCGTTACGTGCTGTGGAGCATGGAACAACTGGGCGGCGCCGAACACCTTCTGAGGGAAATGGGCTTGGGTGGTTAACCCGTCCCGCTTCAAGGGTAGAATGCGCCCATGAACACAGAACAGACGGCGCTCGAATTACTGGAATTGGAGCAGATTCCCGACACGGCCTGGGAACTGCTGCGCGAAGGTGTTAACTCGGCCAGGTCACCCCTGCATACGCCCTGTCTCGGCACCCTGGGAGCGAACGGTCCGTCTCTGCGCACTGTGGTACTGCGGCATTGCGATGAACCACAGCGTCTGATCGGCTGCCACAGCGACGGACGGTCAGCGAAAGTCCGCGAGGTTATGAAAGAGCCGCAGGCCAGCTGGCTATTTTACGATCGCGACCGCAAACTGCAGCTCCGCCTTACGGGACGGGTGACCGTTCATCTCGAAGATGGCTTCGCTGACCGCGCCTGGGCAAATACGCGGGCCATGGGCCGTGCCTGTTACAACACGACAACGGGCCCGGGCCAAGCCGTGCCGCAACCCGCCACCGCGCCCAGCCGCATTTCTGCGCAGGAGGAAGAGCAGACGGCGCGCGGGCATTTCGCTGTGATCGCCTGCCGGATTGACTTTATGGACTGGTTACTGCTTTCAGCCAAAGGGCACCGGCGCGCGCAGTTTCAATGGAGAGGGGAAGCATGGACCGGGCAGTGGGTTTCACCCTGAGCCGCCGGGTCGTGGAACGGTATTATTTCGATTCCGGCAATCGGTTTTTCATTGCTGGCCGATTTCCGGATGTGGCTGGTCGAACTTGACCTGAGGTTCAATTCTGTCAACTATCATACTTCAATGGCCGGTCTGTCCAGCCGGGATGGGAAGAAAAACGTATGCCTTGTAAACCGATACTGACGCTTATTCCGGCCATGCTGCTGACGGTTGCCTGCGCTTCGAAGCCGCTGATCCCCTGGACCGACGATGCACCGCCGCAGGCGCTGGTGCCGGTGGCCGATGCCGGCATCGACGACCAGCGCGGCCGGTTCCGCGAAGTGTTTTGCGCCGTGCTGGAATCACGCGGCGAGGAATGGCCGGACTACCGGTCTTGCGACGAGGCGCTGTCGCGCGTTGGGCAGGAGCCCCCGGGCACCGGCCAGCCGGTGAACCTCGGTGTAAGCGAGAAAAACATCCTGATGTTGATTGTCCCGGGTGTGGGCTGGGAGTGCATCGAGGACTGGCTGGACATCGATGAAAACCTCCAAAGCCTGCTCGGTTCCAGTGGAATCAAAGCCGAGTTGCTGGACGTGGATGGACTTTCCAG
>JABDLD010000032.1 GCA_013001885.1 Lysobacterales bacterium | reverse complement strand
TATTGGGCGAATTTTGCCTTCACCGGGCAACCGGCCAGAGGACGATCCGGAAAGCTGCGAGAATGGCCAAGGTGGGGTGACGGAATGAAATTGATTCTTGATACGGCACCAAACGGTGGTCGTCTGCAGAAGGGAATGGTAACCATGGAGTCGCTGAACCGGAGATTCTTGGCCGATACAACATTCCCATCGAACTTAGAAAAAGAAATTTTCAGGAGAGTGATGTTTGAAGGGCGAGAGTCTTGGGAGGCACAGTTCTCCAAGCACTAAAGAAAAACACGGCCCAGGCTAGAAATTCGGAATTTTCGGCACCCTGAGTTTTGTAAATCCTCTACTACGGTGAAATTCTTAAGTACACTAATTAATACACTAAAGTAAAAAATTGGCTGTATCTAGTTGAAATAAAGGTCTAAAAGACCGACTCATAATCGATTGGTCGAAGGTTCAAGTCCTTCAGGGCCCACCATTTTTTAGAGTGTAGGGTCTCAAGACCCCTGTGACACGTCGGCTCGAGATTTTTCGATCAGACGTTCATACGGGGTCCGACCCTGCAGTGCCCCGTGAAGACGATGATGATGGTTGTAGTCCTCCCATTCACGCAATTTATCGTTAAACAAGTAGATGTCGTCTGAGATGCTGTTCTGGTCGATCATCTGATAGAACACCTGTGCGTCGATCCGATGTGACCGCTCGACCTTGCCATTCAGGTGCGGCGACGCTGGGCGGATATAGACGTGACGAATATCGAGCGACTCGGCATGCCAGTGGAAGCGTGACTGGAACTCGCCGCCATTATCGGTCTGCAGCACGAGGATTCGGAACGGGAGCCGTTTTCGAACCTCGTTCAGGAAGCGGATAGCGGTGCGCTGATTACACCGATCGTAGATCTTCAGGACTCGGATCCGGGTGCAGTCGTCGATTGCGGTGAACTGATAGAGTCGCTTACCCGTCCCAGGGATCCGCTCCAGAAACTTTACGTCCATCTGCAGTCTGTGTGCCTTGGCTGGGCTTTTTCGCAGCGCTTCCAGCGATAGAACGCTGTCCTTGAGATCCCGAAGTACCGGCAGGTCTACGCCACGTAGCGAGGCTCTTCCTCTGCATGCCGAAGGATCCTCAGTCGCCAGGCCACGATTCTTGCTTGCTCTGCTTTTGTCACACCGCTCTCCCTCAAAAGGGCTTAGAGTGAAGAGCTGAATGTGTCACGCATCTGTTGGGATTTCACAAGTTACTTACGACTCTGGTTAGCAAGCAGTCAGTTGGTCTTGCGTGAATTTTGCATGAGGGCGTAATTAGCCAACATTCAATTTTCTCAAAACCACCAATTCTGGCCGATTACCATTCCGCTCACAGACCGAGCATTCTTCCGACCGGAGTTCAGCATTCGCAAAATCGGGTGGTTCTTGATTATCGAAGAACTGAAACTGAGCAATGGCCCTGACGCCACTTTTTTAATTACTGTTTCACTGCTCACGATTATTCGATTCGCTCATTGGCTGAAAATGTGCCGATGATCGGCTAGGATGATCGGTCATGAAGTATCGGTCACTGATCATGTTGATGGCGGTCGGCATGCTGCTTTCTCCCGGAGCGTGGGCACAGGAGGGCACTTGGCTGCCTGTTGAGCCCATGCCCACTGCGCGGGAGAGCGTGGCCGCCTGTACCGTGGACGAAAAAATTTATGCCATTGGTGGATTTCCGGGCAGGTCTGCCCGGGGGATCAAGACGAACGAGCGCTACGACCTGGCCACGAATTCCTGGACCCAGATGACGTCGATGCCGACCGGTCGCCGCATGCCCGTGACCGGCGTGGTTGACGGCAAGTGCTACGTGATCGGGGGGCGTATAGACGATGGCGGTACGCCGCTGGACAACGTGGAGGCTTACGATCCGAAGACTGACTCCTGGACCACGCATGCACCGATGCCAACCGCGCGCTTCGCCCACGCGGCGGCGGTTGTCGACGGCATCATTTACGTGATCGGCGGAACCGACGGCGGTCGCGTCTTCCGGCTCGTCGAGGCCTACAATCCGGCAACCGGTTCCTGGACCACGCGGGCCCCTATGTCGACGGACCGGGCGCTGCATGGCGCGACGGTGGCCAACGGCAAAATTTATGTGATGGGCGGCGCGTTTGATATGTTTACCACCTACGCCAGCATGGAGATTTATGATCCGGTCTCCAACAGCTGGTCTGCCGGGCCGGATATGCCGCTTGGCAAGTTCAGCCTGTCCGCCGCGACGCTGGACAATCGGATATACGCAATCGGCGGCACTTACAGTTTAGGCTCGCTGGATCACGTTGTTGCGTTTGATCCCGGCTCCCGGACCTGGGCCGAGGTGGCACCGATGAACACCAGGCGCGTGCGTTTCGCGAGCGCGGTCGCCGGCGACCAGATCTATGCCATCGGCGGGAGCGCCGTCTTCGGCGGACAAAACCACGTCGGCATGCAACTGGTCGAGCGCTATAACCCCGCTTCCACGAGCGACAACTTCGGTATCAACGCGGGAATGTCGGACGCCTGGTTCAATCCGCTCACCAACGGACAAGGCTTCTTGATCAGCGTCTTTCCCCAGATCGGGCAGATGTTCGTCGCCTGGTTCACGTATGACATCGAGCGTCCAGCGGATGATATCGAAGCAGTTATCGGCGAGCCGGGCCATCGCTGGCTGACAGCCCAGGGGCCGTACGAGGGCGACACAGCAGAGCTGACGATCTACCAGTCTGTAGGCGGCGTCTTCGATGCAGTCACGCCGGCGCCGGTCACCGACCCCGCCGGCGAGGGTACCATGACTATAGAATTCGCGGATTGCGACACCGCGCTCCTGAGCTACGAGCTCACCTCCCTGGGCCTCACCGGAGAAATCCCGATCCAGCGAATCGTGAAGGACAACGTTCAATTGTGCGAGACCCTTATTTCACCCTGACTGCCGTACGGACTGCCTGGTTCGCGCCGGAGTATAGGCAGCATTCAAGCCCTATTCCATGAAGTGGATAGGAAGTAAAAACCACCCCTTTTGTATTTTATCAAAGTATCAGTGACCGTTGACCGGGTGGCTAGTTGGCTTTTGCCGCCCCCAAGCCAGTGGTGTGCTGGCCATCGGTGCGTCTCAAGCAGTCCGCGCTGGCCCCTGCTGACTTCATTGCCTTCGCGCAGCCGAACCCGGCCCTGGGCCGAGTGCCCGCGGGACATCAAATCAGGTCGAAAGTGTGTTCATGGAGCCCGGGCGGGGTCCGGGCCAGGGATTCATACGGCAGGCAAAGTTAACTCCTTTTGTCTCCGACAATCTCGAGGATAGCCTGGAAACGGGGCTCATCACGGACGGAGTCCCAGTCACTGTCCTGTTCTACCCAGCTGGCGTAAACAGCGCCAGCCCTGGCGTGTTCTTCCAGCAGATCCAGGGCTCGCCCGGTCTTTCCAGCCAAAACATACGCGCAGGCAACGTTATACCTGCAGATATTGGGTGCAATAGAGTAGGCGCGTTCAGCATACTCAAGGCCCTTTTCTGTTTCGCCTATGCCAATCAGGTCGTTAGCCACTCGGGATGTGGCCAACGCATCATCAGGATTCAATTCGAGGTAGCGCTTCGCCACCTCGATACTGTGCCGGCAGGCTTTTTCATGTTCTGTTTTTAAGCCCATCGATCTGAGCGAGGTAGCGATCAAAGCCGATGCAGTTACGTCATCCGGTCGAATGTCTGCGGCTTGCCTGAACGCGTCTGCCGCTTGCGCAAACTTACCCTCGGCAAAATAGGATCTGCCTGCGTAGTAATAAGCTTCATAAAGCTGCGGATCGAGTTCAATGGCCGCCTTGAACTCCGCTTCTGCTTCTGCATGTTTTCCGTTCATGCTCAGTGCGTAGCTGCGCGAAGCATGCGCCTCAGCCAGGTTTGGCGCCAGCTTCAGGGCCTCCAGGCTGCACTGGTCCGCCTTTTGCAGGTTTTCAGCCGACCCTGCGTACCACATGCAACGCCAGGAATGACAGTCTGCAGCGCCCGCCCAGGCCAGCGCATAACCGGCATCCAGTTCAATGGCCTTATCAAACATGCTTTGCCCCGAGTCGACATCGCCCCGCTCTACGTAGTAGCGCCCCCGAAGATAAAAGTCATAGGCGTCCATATCCCGGGTTGATGCCTGCTTCCGAATCGAGCGCTGTTGAGCCGGACTCAGGCTGAGCTCCAGGGCTTCTACAATGTTTCTTGCGATTTCATCCTGTACTGCAAAAACATCTTTCAGTTCACGGTCATAGTTTTCCGACCACAAGTGCCGGTCGGAATGGGCGTCGATCAACTGGGCCGAGATCCTGACCCGCTCGCCGGAACGGCGAACGCTTCCTTCCAGGATCACATCGACGCCCAGTTGCTTCGCAACTTTACCCATGTCCACATTTTTACCCTTGAATGAAAATGAAGATGTCCTGGAAGCAACCGTAAGTTGCGGCAGCTTACACAAGAGGGACAGTAATTCCTCTGACATTCCGTCACTGAAATATTCATTGTCCGGATCGTTGCTCAGATTAACGAAAGGCAGCACGGCGATTGAACTGAAACCGCCCTTTTTTTCCTTAACCGCAGACTCTGCCGGGAGTTCAGGCAGCTTTTTCTGCTCATCGGTATCTACCCTGATGCCATCCGGCGTCAATTCGAGCGCCCAGGCCAAAATAAGTGCGATGGGAAAACCAATGATCGCCAGGGCAATCACCAGCCGTACGCTCCATTCCGGCAAAAGGAGTCCGGGAAACATCACGGACGCCACTTCAACGATGATCCAGGCAGCTACCGCGTAAACGATCGCCACCCGTATCACCTTGCGGCGTTTCAATTCCTGGTAAAACCGGGTGATGCGAGATTGCGCCATGCTGTTGTTCGAAGGTTGTGGTCAGCAAGCATCATAGCAGTCGAAAAGAACATCATGAAATGCACAGGGCCTGCTAACATAACTTTTGGACCAAAAAAGGCTCTCGTCATGTCCGTTCGCAAAAAGGTGTCTTCCGGCAGCCCGTATGAACCCATTGTCGGATTTTCCCGAGCTGTCAGGATTGGAAACGTGATTGCAGTGAGCGGAACCGGGCCGCTCGGACCGGATGGCAAGACCGTGCCCGGCGACGTCGCTGCGCAGGCCCGGCGTTGTTTCGAAATTTCCATTGCGGCGTTGGAGCAACTCGGAGCCGGCGCCAGCGACATCATCCGCACCCGAATGATGCTGACCCGGATTGAAGACTGGGAAGCCGCGGCACGGGCCCATGGCGAGTTTTTCGGAAAAATCCGTCCCGCCAGCACCATTATGCAGGTCACTGCGCTCGTCGAATCCGATTGGTTGATCGAGACGGAAGTGGACGCCGTAATCGCTTAACGGGTCAGCAACGAGTACGCCAGCACGGCCAGGACGGCAGCAACCATTACCACCCCGTAAACAACAAATTGCTGGGAACGGGATAGCGTTCGTGGCGTCACCCGTTCGGATGGCATGTCAGCAGGTTCCGGCTTCCGGGAATCTTCAGAAATTCCCGCGTGGATAGGAAGTAAAAACCACCCGTTTTGTATTTTATCAAAGTATCAGTGACCGTTGACCGGGTGGCTATTTGGCCCTTCACCCCCTGAGCCACCGGTGTGCTGGCCCCTGCTGACTTCATCTCCTTCGCGCAGCCGAACCCGGCCCTGGCCAGGGATTCATCCAGCGCCTCGCGTTGATGAACATGCCCCGGGATCTTGGCGATCAACCGAGGATCCTCGATGCAGGCGATGACGCGCAATTTGCCACAGCATTCGGTACAGGTCTTGATGTCGATGTCGAACACGCGTTTAAGACGCTGCATCCATTGGACAGGAAGTCCCGGTGCCGTGGAGCACAGGAATGTGCGGGAACGGCCAGGACATGGGCGCGCGGGGTGCGTCATGCTCGGGCGTAGCCCGTACTCGACATGGCACGATGCATTTTCGGTGTTTGAAGTTGGGCGCAAAGACCCCGTGAAAGCGGGTGAGGTTCAGCCTGGGTCTGGGCACGCGCTGATCGGCACGCCGGCAAGGCTTCTTGCGAGCAAGCTCGCAAACCGCCAAGCCGGCTTAGCTGGCGCTAGGGCGGCCAAGCGTGCAATGAAATCGAGTGGTTCAAATACGACATGTGTTGAGCCGTCGCGTAAGGGCTGCTTATAGCGGCGAAGATGGCCCGCAGGGTGGAGGGCAGGATGCCCGAAATAATCCCAGACGACCCACCATTTTCCCCGGGCGTATACCGGTCACATGAGTAACACTTTGCCCGGTCCGACCGTCGCTGCCTCTTCTTCCGAATTGTATTTGCCGTCAGTTTATTAATGGCTGAACGGCTCTATCTGTCGCAGCACATCCGCCATCGCTGCCTGGCCGACGGTCAGCGTTCCCTCCTGTGGCCGGTCAAGGTCAACCATGATCATCAAAACCGCGACAAACACGATTGCAAAAAGGAATATGGCTGGGGTATCCCGTTTTCGGTCGGCACTGCTGGCCACACCCACCAGCAGGAAGCTCAGAATCGTTGACATGATGAGTATGATGCCCAGAATTCCGGGAAGACGTTTATACGCAGCGGTTATACGTATGGAATGCGTTGTGATCAGATCGTTAACCGCTTCAGCCAGGCTCACCATAACGTCGGTGTCATTACCCTGCCTGACATTGCGTTCGATGATAATCCACATGTCTCCATGGAGCTGCTCGGAACGCGTTAAGGCCGATGCCAACTCAATTTTCTGGTTCGCTGCAGCCATGCGTATTTCGGCATATTCACGTAGCAGCACGCGCAGCGACTTCGAGTCCGGTTCGTCAAGAAACCCTGCTCGAAGCCAGGCGACACCAATGGCGTTGGCCTCGGTGACGACCATGGTCTTGCGCTCGCCATGGTTTTCGATCGTCATCCCGATGGAAAACGCCATCAAAAAGGCGACAAGACCGAGCATTCCGCCCACTACCGAGCTGGTCATGCGCGACTCTCCCGGGTTTGAACCCCGGTCCTGCAAGCGGATACCGATATAGAAACCAAGCTCAGAAGCGGCCAGGACAACGATGACCATGCCTGCGAAAAAAACCCAGATCGGGATGATGTCAAGGAATTCCATATCTTAATCCTAAAGCCAAGCAGGCACTTTCGGTTGCATTTTGTACTCCCCCTGCCAATTGCAGATTGCAGAATTTTACCGTTTAAGTGTCAGGGATGTAATTAGAAAGTGAACGAAGGACAATTCTGATCCGGTCAACAGATACGATTGGAGAACACTGCAGTTATGATAGTTGAATCATGTTTTTGAACGCCCTAGCACTATTTTTCATTCCACTGCTGTTGCTGGGAGTCTTGGCATTCAGGCGCTTTCCCAACCTGACGCACTGGGCCGGCAGCGTGCTGGCGTTCGCTATTACCTTGTTCTTTTTATGGCTGGTAGCACGTTGGGATATCCTCAGCATGTACTACCGCATGTTACTTCCCCCCATGCTACTTGCCGCCGCTTATCTTGGGTTTGTAAAGATCAGGGCACCGGAAAAACCTTGGCCATTACCCGCAAACATAGGCACACACATCGTCAGCATCGCTTTGATTATCATAATGGGCGGAGCAAGCTGGAAGGCGTTTGAAGGTTATGCCGAACCGGCAGGGGCAATAGGCCTCGTTTCCCCACTGCGCGATGCGAATTTCGTAGTATTGCATGGCGGCGCATCACCCCTGATCAATGGCCACTATTGGGTGGCCTCGCAGAAGTACGCGCTTGATATCCTGGGTCAGGACAAGTTGGGCAGAAGCGCCACGGCGTTTGCCAGCCGTGAAGCGTTGGACAGCTTCGCCATATTTGCTTCACCTCTTTACAGTCCTTGCAATGGCACAGTGGAGATCACCGTTGATTCATTTGAAGACCAGGTACCGCCACTGACCGACAAGGAAAACCTCGCCGGCAACCATATTTTGATCGTATGTGAAGGCGTCGAAGTCGTTATGGCGCATCTGCAGAAAGACAGTTTAAAGGTACAGCCGGGTGATGCCGTCACAACGCAAACCATGCTGGCAAACATCGGAAATACGGGGAATACCAGCGAGCCGCATTTGCATATTCATGTTGAATCCCGGGGGGAACCCAGCCGGATTCTGGATGGCAAGAGCATACCTTTCACCCTTGATGGCAAATTCCTTGTCAGGGGAAACAGGCTTTAAACCAAAAGAACCTGTTGTCGTGGTCAAGTACGAGTATGGGAATCAATAGCGCCTTGTCCATGTAACTTGCAATGCCAAAAACTGCACCCGGCCCGGCGGGGCCGCCCGTTGCATAATTTCCTGACCCTTGAGTAAGTTCTAGCGCCGGAGTACTTCAAGCTCGTGGATAGGAAGTATAAACCACCCCTTTTATATTTTATCAAAGTATCAGTGACCGTTGACCGGGTGGCTATTTGGCCCGTCACCCCCTGAGCCAGCGGTGTGCTGGCCATCGGTGCGTCTCAAGCAGTCCGCGCTGGCCCCTGCTGATTTCATTCCCTTCGCGCAGCCGAACCCGGCCCTGGGGCGAGTGCACACGGGACATCAAATCAGGTCGAACGTGTATTCATGGTGCCAGAAACTGACCTTCAAAATGGGTCAGAAATCGCAGGCGCCCTCATCGTCCATTGTCCTGGACTAACAGGTGAATATGATTAGAAGTCGCGATGTAATCAAGGACACACAGACCAAGGTGCTTTCTGGCTTGGTACAAGCAGTAGCGCCATCGAATTCGATCTTTTTGACACTTCAGCAGGAATTCCCTGTTATGACATCGGTGTGTGAGATGCAAATCTTATGGTCAGGCAACTCCCGCCAAAATACTCCCCTGTACACGCTAGAATAAATAATATGAGTTTTTCATATTGTTCAAATATAGAATCTTTTTCTGTTTAAACCAAGTTAGAATTCCCTTATCCTATTGACCAAACTGAGGCGCCTTGTTTTGATTAAGACCAAATTACTCTGTATTGCAGTTCTTGTTTTTGTTTTTCATGGGCAGGTCCATGCCGGTGGCGGCGTGATAGATTGCCAATGGGAATGGGTCAACCCGCTGCCCCAGGGTGATCGTATTTCATCGCTGGTTTGGGGTGATGCTGAGTATCTGGGGATCGCCGAGTCCGGTTTGGTTCAGACCTCAACCGATGGCAAATCCTGGAAAATTGTTGCGGAACTCGAAGAGCCAGATAATTTTGTAAAAATCAGATGGGACGGAAGTCAGTATCTAGCACTGGCCTCGGGAACCGGCGGCGCATCATCCAGATTGTATGTGAGTCCGAATGGTAGTGACTGGACCAACGCTCTTATTGGCTTGGGATTTCTGAACGATTTTGCAACCGATGGCTCACGCGTTGTCATTGTCGGTAACAACAATTCTATTTACTACTCCGATGACCTGACGACGTTTACTCGAATTTCCAGCTTCGCTGGCAGTTGGGTTGCCGTGGCTTGGACTGGCAACCAGTTTGTAGCACTTCGGGACGAAAATAATGTACTAACCAGTCCAGATGGTGAAAACTGGACGCTGTTTGAAACCGGGATAAGTGGAAAGTTCTCGACCATGGCCATCGTGGGTGCGAGACTGGTGGCCGCCGGCTTCCAAGGGGCAACCATGACAAGCACTGATGGTGTTAATTGGGAAGCCGGAAATTCAGGTGTCACAGGGCAGTTGAGGGTTTACGTGGATGATACACAGTTCATCCTGACGGGACCGTCGAATCCTTTGGTCAGTGTAAACGGCGTGGACTGGACAACGACTTCGGGTAGCCTTGGCTTTGCACTCGCGTTTGCCTACAGCGGGTCAAATTATGCTGCTTTCAAAAATACTGGCTGGCCGCAGTTCAGCACGGACCTTACAAGTTGGGAGGACACTGCGGAAGTTTTGACCAGTTCGAACCTGAATGTCATAGCCAACAATGACACAATCATTGTGGTGGCAGGAGAGGGCGGTACAATCGGTGTTAGCACTGATGGGTTCGACTGGGACATAGCCAATCGGCTGTCCAGTGTGACGATCAACGATCTTGAATGGGATGGCAATCAGTTTGTGCTTGTCGGTAATTCGGGAGCCTTTGCAACCAGCGTCGACGGGCAGAGTTGGGACCGCATTGATACGCCTGGTGGTGCCCAGCTTTTGGGAGTAGGTTCAAATGGCGTCGGTTACGTTGCTGTCGGCAACCAGGGTGCACTGCTAAGCAGCGCGGACGGAGTGACGTGGATTGAACGAAACTCGGAAACCACCGAACGGCTTAACGCAGTAGCCTCGAGCGGTATTGAGTACATCGCCGTTGGCCGTAACGGCACGATATTGAGAAGCACAGATAGTGTGACTTGGGCATCCATCGATTCTGGCACGACACGGGAACTGTATGACGTCAAGTTTGCAGCTGGGCAATATGTAGCTGTTGGTCTGTTGGGCACTATATTGACCAGCAGTGACGGTCTGGTTTGGGAATTGCAGACCACGCCCAGCTTAAAAACTCTGCTGGATTTGCATTGGGCCTTCGGACAGTATGTCGCAGTAGGCGAGGCGACTATTCTCGTCAGTCCCGATGGCGCAAACTGGACGGAAGACAGGACATTCAATACCGTCGCTGCCCTCGCGGCTACCACTCTTCCCGAGTCTGCAGTAGCGGTTGGTCGTTATGGCTCCATTCAATTTGGTTCCTGTCCCCTTTTCAAGGACGGTTTCGAAAAATAGGTGACACTTTTGGAAAAGGGGTCGGATCCAATTTCCTACGAGAATTGGCAATTTTAAGGTATAACGGCCTCGTTTTTCCCGACATGATCCTAACCTCCCAGTTGGAGATTGATCATGCCAAGACCTCGCCGACTCAACCTCATCGGCATCCCGCAACACATTACCCAGCGCGGTAATAATCGCCAGGTCTGCTTCTTCGATGACCACGACCGGTTTACATATCTGGAACTCCTGCGCCGTGCGGCCCAGCGCCGAAGTTGTGACATTCATGCCTATGTGCTCATGACCAATCATGTTCACATCTTGATGACCCCCTCAGTGGCGGATGGGGCGTCACGTCTCATGCAGGATGTAGGCCGCGAATATGTCAGGTACATCAATGGCTTATACCGACGAAGCGGTACGCTTTGGGAAGGCCGCTTCAAGTCCTCGTTGGTGGACAGTGCTGACTATTGCCTGATCTGCCACCTATACATCGAACTGAATCCTGTCCGCGCAGCGATGGTGCAATCGCCGGCTGACTACCGCTGGAGCAGCCACCATTTCAACGCCCTGGGTCGGGAGGATGACCTGATCACGCCCCACGAAGAATGGATGGCGCTGGGCCGGGACAAGCAATCACGGTGTACCGCCTACCGTACCCTGTTCGACCAGACGCTTGGTGATGAACGGATTGAACAAATCAGATACAGCAATCGCAAGGGACTTCCATTGGGGAGAAAATCGTTTAGGGCTCAAATTGAGACCCAACTGCAAATCAAGCTTGGCACCGGTAAGGTTGGCAGGCCGCCAAAGTCCGAATAATTGGATCCGACCCTTTATACGTCTGGAACGCCGGTGGATTACTGGCGATAGGGCCTTAATGCTGCCCATACGCCCCCTAATTCGTCGACAGCGCGCCCGGCGTGGAGTATGTTTTAAGTCGAAGAGGAATTCGATTTACACAACGCCTGTTGGTAGCACCCGCTCAATACTCAATAAGGGGTGCGTCTCTGGCGATAGCCCTGGATGCTCTTGAAGCGGGGGTGTCCACGCTGCATTCCATAAAATGCATCTCCACAAGCAAGGAAAAAGATATGAAACAGCTGATGAAATTGATAAAGCCACTGACCGGACTCATGATCCTCGTCGCCTTTACGGGTCTGACCGCCTGCGGAGAGAAACAGCCGGCAGCACAGCAGGCGGCCCAGTCGGCAGAACAGCCGGCAACCCAGAAGGCAGAAAAAGAAGTCATTGTCTGGAAGCTTGCCCAGACCTGGGGAAGCGGCTTCCCCATTTTCGGTGACGCCGTCATTACCATGGCTGACCTGGTTAAGGAACTGTCAGACGGTGAGATGGAAATTCGAATCGACTCTGCGAACAAGCACAAGGCCGCGTTCGGTATTCTCGACATGGTTAATGCTGGCCAGTATGAAATGGGCCACTCTGCTTCCTATTATTGGAAAGGCAAAAACCCCAGCACCATGTTCTTTTCCACCATGCCGTTCGGCATGATCGCTCCGGAGCAATACGCCTGGTTCTACTACGGCGGCGGGATGGAACTGATGAAAAAGGTCTATGACAAGCATGGTGTTTACTCCTTTCCCGGAGGCAATACCGGCAACCAGATGGGCGGTTGGTTCCGCAAGGAAATCAATACACTGGACGACCTGAAGGGACTCAAGATGCGTATCCCCGGCTTTGCCGGTGAAGTGCTTTCCAAGCTCGGCGTGGTGGTGACCAATATCGCCCCGGGTGAACTCTACACGGCACTCGATCGCGGCACGATCGACGCGCTGGAATGGGTTGGCCCATCGCTCGACCTGAACATGGGTTTCCAGAAAATCGCCCCCTACTACTACACCGGCTGGCATGAACCGGCAACAGAACTGCAGTTCATGGTCAACAAGGAGAAGTTCGACGCCCTGCCGGCCCACCTGCAGAAGGTTCTGACGATCTCCATGCAATATGCGGCCTACGACATGTATGCTCGGTCCTACCATGAAAGCGCTGTGAACTGGGCATCGATCGAGAAGGATTATCCGGAAGTCAAGATCAGAACGTTCTCCCCGGAAATCATCTCGGCCATGAAGCAGGCCAACCAGGAACTGCTCGCCGAACATGCGCAAAGCGACCCCGCCTTCAAGGAAATTCTTGAATCACAAACGGCCTACATGAAGATGGCGCGTAAATGGACCGAGATTTCCGATTACGCTTATCTCAAAGACAATATTGAATAGGACGAACCAACCCCCCGGTCCTGGCCGGGGGTATTTTTTGCGAGGACCCGAGACTCAATGCGTGACCCTTCGACGGGCATCTGCGTCGTGCTAACAGGATCTGAAGGCACAACATGTTGCTGAAACTGGAAAAATACTTCGACCGCTTTTCTGACGTGATGGGGTGGGTGGCCGGCGTGCTCACCCTGGTCATGTTGCTCAACGTTTTTTACGACGCCATTGCGCGCTATTTCTTCAATTCCGGGTCGATCGCCCTGCAGGAAATGGAGTGGCATCTGTTCGCCATTGTTTTCCTGTTAGGCATCGCCTACGCGCTCAAGGAAGACGGTCACGTCCGTGTCGACGTTCTTTACGATCGATTCTCCCCGAAATGGAAAGCCATCATCAATATTGGCGGCACCTTACTGCTGCTGCTGCCACTGAGCCTATTGATCATCGAAGGATCGGTCTGGTACGTGACCGAGGCCTTCACATCGGGCGAGATCAGTGGCGACCCGGGCGGCCTGACGCACCGTTGGCTGATCAAAATGGTGATCCCGGCATCATTTATTTTCCTGGTGGTCTCCGCGACCGGCTTCGTGCTCCACAACGTCAACGTGTTAAGACTGGCCAATCGAAATAAGCGGGGTGGATGACGCATGACCGGTTTGATCATGTTCGCCGTGGCGCTTGTGATGTTGCTGATCGGATTCCCGGTAGCCTTCACCTTTGGCGGTGTCGCGGTGCTTTTCGGGCTGCTGACCGTGGGGCCGGAAATATTTTCGCTGATGCCGCATCGCATCTGGTCGATCATGAACAACACCATCCTGATGGCCATCCCGTTGTTCATCTTCATGGGCATCGTTCTGCAGAAATCCAGGCTGGCCGAACGACTACTGGAATCGATGGGGTTTTTGTTCGGTGAAATCCGCGGCGGAATCGCCATTTCCACCATACTGGTGGGCGCCTTGCTGGCCGCGTCCACCGGCGTGGTCGGCGCCAGTGTCGTGGCCATGGGCGTCATATCTCTGCCGGTCATGCTCAAGTACAAGTATGACAAGCGACTGGCAACCGGCACGATCTGCGCCGCCGGCACCCTGGGGCAGATCATTCCGCCATCCATCATTCTGATCATACTCGGCGACGTCTTCCAGGAACCGGTCGGCGATCTTTTCAAAGCTGCGTTGTGGCCGGGCCTTTCGCTGGTTGGCTTTTATATCGTCTACATCGTCTTTGTGACCCTGATGCGCAAAGATCTCGCGCCGCCGATCAGGCTGGATCAGATGTCGGGGTCAAAGAAGCAACAGGTCTGGCACGCGGTCATGGCGGTCATTCCGCCACTGGTGTTGATCACGCTCGTGCTCGGTTCGATTCTTACGGGTGTTGCAACCCCAACGGAATCCTCCTCGGTTGGGGGCGTCGGCGCCATCCTGCTGGCGGCCCTTTATGGCCGGTTTTCGGTGCGCATGGTCTGGGAGAGCTCGCTGGAGACGGTCAAGATAACGGCCATGGTTTTCGCCATTCTGATCGGTGCTACCGCCTTCTCGATGGTATTCACCTACACCGGCGGCGACTGGATAGTGGAAGAATTCATGCTCGGCCTGCCCGGCGAAAAATGGGGTTTCCTGATCCTCTCCATGCTGGTCATCACAGCCCTGGGCTTCTTTATCGATTTCGTCGAAATTTCCTATATCGTGGTGCCCATACTGGCCCCGATCGCCGCCAGCCTGGATATCAACCCGATCTGGTACGCGATCCTGGTCGCAATGAATCTGCAGACTTCATTTTTGACTCCGCCTTTCGGCTTCAGTCTTTTTTACCTGAAGGGTGTTGCTCCACCCGATGTCAGAACCACCGACATCTATTCGGGCGTCATGCCCTTTATTGTTTTGCAGATCATCGTTCTCGGCATTTTGGTTGTGTTTCCCCAGTGGTTCGGCTTCTCCGCGCATTGATCCCGTAACTTCCCGACCAGGTGCGGCGGTTCCGAAACTGAGCCCCTATGCTTTTTTACTCTGTCCCTTTACTCTGACCCCATAACTTCAAAGCCAGGAGCCGATAATGCTGCCACCCATTTTGAAAGATACCCTCGCACTTCCCGTCGTAGGGGCTCCCCTTTTCATTATTTCGCATCCGGCGCTCGTGATCGCGCAATGCAAACAGGGCATTGTCGGTTCATTCCCGTCACTCAATGCCCGTCCTATCGAACAGCTCGATGAATGGCTCACCCAAATTAGTGAAACACTCGCTGAGCACCAGGCAAAGAATCCTGACAAGAAAGTTGCTCCGTTTGCGGTCAACCTGATCGTTCATGCTTCCAACGACCGGCTGCAGGAGGACATCAATCTCGTCGTGAAGCACAAG
The DNA here is from genome assembly GCA_013001885.1 of Lysobacterales bacterium. GTDB lineage: Bacteria > Pseudomonadota > Gammaproteobacteria > Xanthomonadales > SZUA-36 > JAHEFT01. Next base: position 63,252 of record JABDLD010000032.1, on the reverse strand, counting down.
GTGCCAATCGTGATCACCTCCCTAGGCGCCGTTCCGGAGGTCAATGCGGCCATCAGGTCCTATGGGGGTATCACCCTGCACGACATCACCAACCAGAAACACGCGCATTCTGCCATCAACAAGGGCGCGACCGGCTTGATTGCTGTGGCCGCAGGCGCCGGCGGTCATGCGGGAAAGCTTTCTCCTTTTGCGCTGGTGCAGGAAACGCGTGAGTGGTTTGACGGCCCGTTATTGCTCGCCGGTTCCATCGCCAATGGCGGCGCCGTTCTCGCTGCGCAAGCCATGGGCGCGGACCTTGCTTATATCGGCTCACCCTTCATCGGAACACACGAGGCGCGCGCAACCGATGAATACAAGCAGGCAATTGCCGACTACTCGGGAGAAGACATCGTTTACACGAATCTCTTTACCGGGGTCCACGGCAACTACCTGAAGCCATCCATCACCAATGCCGGAATGGATCCGGACAACCTGCCTGAAAGCGATCCGTCAAAAATGGATTTCGGTTCGGGGGGCGGCTCAGAAGCCAAGGCCTGGAAAGACATCTGGGGTTGCGGCCAGGGCATTGGCGCGGTCAAGGAGGTCGGTTCGGTTGAGGCGTTGGTCGACCGCCTGAAGCGCGAGTATAACGAAGCGCGAAAACGTTTGGCTCTTTGACTGAAGGTAATTCAGACATGGGGTCCAGAAAAGGGCTCTGGCCCCTTTATGGGTAGCGATCGTGTGGCCGTCAGAAGGCGAGTCGCCATCATTGCCAACTCGGCCGGTTCAGGCATTCCCCGGAATTTACACTGCAAATCGGCCTTTGACTGGGCGGACGGGTGGCTTAGACTGCCGGTTTTATGCAAAAACTGCAGAGACCACAATGAATGAAGATCCGGTAACCACAGAATCGACAGACCCGGCTTCAACAGGTATCAGCCAAGCTCCCAAACCAAAGTCGGTCAGGACAGCTTACTTGCTATGGCTTGCAGCCGGACTTTTCGGTGCGCATCGCTGGTACGTCGGCAGATGGTTCACCGCCCTGATTTATTTCCTGATGCTGATGACGGTGATGACCGGCGGATTCGTTCTGGAGCTGATGGCCTTGCTGGGCGTCTTCGCACTCATCGACGCCGCCTTCATTCCATACATGGTCCGGAAGCGGAACGCGGTTCTGGAAACCCAGTTCAAGGAGCGCCCAGAGCGATTTATCGAGCCCGAAGGGGACGAGTCGGTGGCGCCCTGGGCCCGGCATGAACCCGATAATATCGGATATATTCTGACCACGCCTTTGCGCGTCGCGGCCTTTATACTCCTTCCGGCCCTGGCAGCATCGCTTGCGGTGTTTTTGGGGGTTTATGAACTGGTCGTGATTCCAATCGCTATCCTGCTGGCGACCGGCCTGATCGGCTCGCTGGACAAGATCGTCACACGTCATCCCACGCTGGGAGAAATACCGGGCCTGGACACTGCGCTTGATCGGGTCGGGGAACTGAGACAGTACTACTGGGATAACGAACCCAAGGTGCTGCAGTCCTTCCTTCACATTTTCAGAAAGAATCCGCCTTACTGGAAAATCATTCTTTTTGTGCTTTTCGTCATTGCCATCGAAACGGTGGTCTCCTATGACTCGATTTATCCACCTTATCTTGGCCCCTCTGATGCCCTTGAGGATTTTATTGTTCTTGGTATCGTCGTCTCGATTGGGGTGTTGATCATCCTCGTGCCGCTCACGACGCTCTCATTCCGTTACAGCCTCTCGGGTAAACGACATCGTTTGCAGGCATTGACGGTCGCGGCCCTTCTTGTATCAATGTTTTTCTTGTTTCTGGCCAGCCTGCATGAAAAGGAAGATGACACACCCTCCGTGATGTCCGGGATATATCTCGAATCGCGCATGGAAAGCCCTGAATTTCGCGAGAACCTCAAACAGAAACTTTCTGCCTTTCTGCACTATTACACTCGCTTTGAAACGGACGACTACACTGCGCAACTGCGTGAGAGTCTGGCGGGTATCGCCCAGGGCGATGAGATCGAGGCCTTTGAGATCATCAATGGGTCGACCTTTCTGGGAGTGGGGTACAAGGCGGAAGGGGGTCCCTGCTCGCTTCACGCCGGAGGATCATCCGTTGAAGGTTCTGAAAAATCGACTCAAGCCAATCAGGCCGGCAAGGAATCGTCTTATCGAATGCTTTCGATCGCTGATTCGAACGGGCGGGTTTACCATGTATTCAACGATCAGATTCCGAAAACCGTACGGGATGAATTTAGCGGCATCCAGCCGGATTCCTGCCATAAGCTCATCGACGATCATTTCAGCCTGGTCCAGAGTGCACCATGATGAGCGGCGCACCGAAACACCCGGGTAGATATTCAAATATTCAGATGAGTTAACGACTCATTTACTTGTCTATCGCATCGGCCAGTCACGGCCAACAGGAAAACGAGAGAACAAAGCAACTCACGATTCCTGCAGCACAGGAAAAGACAAAATGGCTGATTCTGACAATAAACCGATCGAGCTGATCAGGTCGGGTCAGGCTCCATTTCCCACTGATCCGGCGAGCGCCACATCGCCGAGAGCGTCAACTCCTTGATCGCCAGCATTTCCTTTGGAATACGGTCATAAAGACGGATGAACAGCTCGTCGTGCTGGAGCAGTTCAGCATCCCAGTCGTCCTTGTCTATGGACATCGCCGTTTTGAAGTCGGCTTTCGTGAATTCTTCCAGGCCGTCCCAGGTAATATCCGAGTAGCGGGGCATCCAGCCGATAGGACTTTCCACGCCCATGGCCCGGACGTGCGCCCGGTTCACGATCCACTCCAGTATTCGCATGTTTTCGCCAAATCCCGGCCAGACGAACTTGCCGTTCTCATCGCGCCGGAACCAGTTGACACCAAAAATTCGCGGCGGGTCCTTGATATTTCGGCCGAAGTGCAGCCAGTGGTTGAAATAATCGGCCATGTGATAGCCGGCGAAAGGCAGCATCGCAAAGGGATCCCGCCGGACCACGCCCTGCTGCCCGAATGCTGCTGCCGTGGTCTCCGAACCCATGGTCGCCGCCAGGTACACGCCGTAGGACCAGTTGAAAGCCTGGAAAACCAGCGGGATGGTATTCGAGCGGCGGCCGCCGAAAACGAAGGCCTTGATGGGCACACCGACCGGATCATCCCAGGCCTCATCGATCACCGGGTTCTGCGAAGCCGGCGCGGTGAATCGCGCATTGGGGTGAGCCGCCGGGGTCTCGCTATCGGGCGTCCAGTCATTTCCGCGCCAGTCGATGGCGTGCGCCGGCAGATCGCCGTCCATGCCTTCCCACCACACATCGCCCTCATCGGTGAGCGCGACATTGGTGAAGATCGAATTCTCCTTGATGGACTCCATGGCGCTCGGGTTGGTCTCATAGGAGGTTCCTGGCGCCACTCCGAAGTAGCCAGCCTCAGGATTGATTGCATACAGCCTGCCGTCATCCCCGGGCTTGATCCAGGCGATGTCATCGCCGACCGTCGTGACTCTCCAGCCCTTTTCCCGGAAGTGCTTTGGCGGCACGATCATTGCGAAGTTGGTTTTGCCGCAGGCGCTGGGAAAGGCCGCACCCAGGTAGGTCTTCTGGCCGCTGGGCTCTTCTACGCCCATGATAAGCATATGCTCGGCCAGCCAGCCCTCGTCGCGGGCCATGGTGGAGGCGATACGCAGAGCCAGGCATTTTTTGCCCAGTAGCGCATTGCCGCCGTAACCGCTGCCGTACGACCAGATGGCACGCTCCTCCGGAAAATGCACGATGTACTTCACGTCCGGATTGCAGGGCCACGAAACATCCTCCTGGCCGGCCTCGAGAGGCGCGCCAACGGTATGCATGCAGGGAATGAACTCTCCATCCTCGCCCAGCACGTCGTAAACGGGAAAGCCCATGCGGGTCATGATCTTCATGTTCGCGACCACGTAAGGGGAATCCGTGATCTGGATACCTATCTGGGCGATCGGAGATCCCAGGGGGCCCATGCTGAACGGAATGACATACATGGTCCTGCCGCGCATGGCGCCGTCGAACAGGCCGTTGAGAATATTCTTCATCTCGCGCGGATTCATCCAGTTGTTGGTCGGGCCCGCATCCTGTTTGTTCAGGCTGCAAATATAGGTGCGATCCTCTACCCGCGCGACGTCGCTCGGATCGGAACGCGCCAGGAAACTGTTCGGGCGAAGCTCGGGATTTAGCGGAATGAACGTGCCGGCCTCGACCAGCGCCTCGCACATCCGGTCATATTCTTCCTCGGAACCGTCACACCAGACGACCTCGTCGGGCTTGACCAGATCGGCCGCCTCCGAAATCCAGCTTTTCAGTGCTTCATGTCGAACGACTTCTGGAATTGTCATGGGATTTGAATCTCGCGTTGATGACAGAAATAAGAGCGTAAACATTCAACACTACAGGAAGATTGACTGAAGTCAATTGGGGCCGCTATTGCGCGGTCGAGATCATCGTGCTTCGGTCAGGGATCGCATGGCACAGGGTACGCTGGGATTTTGCTGTGGTTAATCGGCACCGCAGGCAGTATCGAAAATCCCCGCTTCAGGAACGGCGCAAAGCGGTTGAACGCTACCCTGCGCTCGAGGGCTTTACGGCATCCAGCTGCCAGGCGATTTGAGCCCCGTTGGCCGGATCGCAAATCTGGCGTACTGCGGCAATCGCCAGCCCAGCCGCTTTTAGGTTTTCGCAAAGCCCGGACATTTCTTCAGCAGATTTTGCAACTTGAAGCATTTGCTCATAGCGCGAACTCGTGCCGACAGCGTGTTTCCAGCCGTCTTCCAGTGATTGCAGCAGCTCAGATATTTTGTATTGCTGCCTGTTCATAAAAACGTACAGAAATTCCCTGGAATAAAACACCGCAGAATCGTCTGGAGGCGCATCGACAGCGAGTTTTTCGGCGTCTTTGACTGCACTGGAAAGATGCTTCAGTTTACTCTCAAACAATTTAGCATCGCCCTTCTGCTGGGCCTGAACCAAGGTACGAACCAGGTTCACCGCACCATCGTCGGCCATGACGGCATTTAGCCTCCTGTTCCGGTCGCCGATATCTTTCCAGACGGCGCCGTCGCGCGCATGAATGACAAGCCGCAAGCGCCCGCCGGGTGCCAGCACCCGCGAGACTTCGGCGACGGCTTGTTGCTCATCGGCATATTCAAACCCGTACTGAGACATGACACCGTCGAATTCATCGTTTTGAAAAGGCAATTCCTCCAGCCAGATGCCGCCTTGAAATTTCACCGTGGGCAAATGGCCGTCTGAATACGGAAGCTGGTTCGGAGGGCTGATTCCAGCTGCATCTACTGCATCAATGTGCAGACGCTTTCGGTTCGCGCGAGCCCTCTGCGCGCAGCTCAGGGCAACCGGGCCGTTTCCGGTTGCCACATCCAGAACCTTCGCGCCGTCGGCCAGCACATCGGTGAATTCAAACCATACGGGTTCTATGATCAAGTCCAATAAAGGGCGTTGGGGGCCACTGGCCTTGGACTCGAATTGCCAATAGGCGGTCCAGTGAACGATTGCGTCTTTTCCCAGGGAATGCATTTGCTTTTCGACCTCTGTGCAGTGACGTTTATCCGGCCAAACGCCGTTGCGCCAGTTCCTTCACATCCGAAACCGATGCAGGACGCGCAATGGAAGAGCGCAGCTCCCAAAAAAGCTGGTGGGAGTCGTATTGAATATAATCCATGTCAATGCTGGACATCGAATGCGGATCATCCACCTCGAACACACCCGGCGGATAGGTTCCCAGGCGTTTCACCTGCGACGCGCCCCGCGGCGCATGGTCTTCGAACCAGGCAACAAAGTCATGCGGCAGGTCTCGACGCAGCGGATAACGCAGGCTGTCGTCGGGCATGGCCAGTTCGTTGACCAGCAATACCGTGTCGAAAGCCTGATCACGCTCGATCTGGTAACGGTCCTGCGTAAACGCTGCCACCTGGTCGTAGAAAGCCTTCCAGCCGCCTGGCATGAACTTGGCCAGCATGAAAGTCCTGGCAACCCAGGTGATGAGAGGGTACTTATCCGGGTGGGAATTTGTTTCATCCAGCAGATGATGTAAATACTCCAGCGCCGGAATTCCGTGCTCCCACTGCAGGTAGCGCAACACGTAGCGCAGCACGGAATAGCCGTCAGCAACGGTGAAGAACCCGTAAATGGCGTTCATCCCGGCCATTTCAGCCTCGTTGAAGCTGTGGCAGGAAATGACGAAACCGTCCTTGTCCACCCGAATCTTGTATTTCTCCATGTACTCCGGGTCTGCCATCGGGCTGTTGGGCAATAATTGCGTCGGGTAAGCCTTGGTCGTAACGTCGGAGTCAAAATAACGCTGCAGGTCCCGGTCGAATGCTTCCGGCGTAATGCCGGGTAAGCCCGTCATCAGGTCGGTGGACAGCGGCAAGTTGGAGTCGGCAAAAACCTGTGTCAGTTCGTCATATTTTTCGGTCTTGATATTGCGGCGGTTGATCACTTCAAGGGTGGCCGGATCCGTCGTCTGAATAGAAATAATGCCCTGGCTGATGATGCCTCCGGCCGAGAGAGCCTTGATGATCTCCAGCAGTCTGCGGGTCGTGTTCTTGGTGTAGTTGACGACTACTTCTTGAGGGAACCCGTATTTTTGCTTGGTTTCCACGATGAATTCAGACAGCTCGATGTCGCGGTCATACATGCCGAAGTTGGCGTCCGCAATCCAGATGACCCGAACCCGGTTCCTTCCAATCCAGTCGATTTCCTGCTTGACCCGGTCAAGACCTATCTTGCGCACTTTCTGTCGGGTCGCTGATCCCCAGTCACAGAAAGTGCAGCCGAAGGGGCATCCCCGGTTGGATTCGATGATGGCTGCTTCGACACGGCCATCGTACGAATCGAACACGCCGGTCAGGTATGGGGAAGGCACGCTGTCAGGTTCTTTGAGCCGCGTCCGTTTTTCGGTGGTCACCAGCGGTAGGCCGGTTTGACCAGTGTCTCTGAAGGTCAGCCCTGTCACTTTTTTCAAACGCTCGACATCGTAATGCAAGCGGCCGTCCGGACCACGCTCAATGCACTGCAGAATCTCTACTACTGAAACCTCGCCCTCGCCGTGCACGGCAATGTCCACCGAAGGATTTTTTCCCATGAACTCCGCGCAAGCGCCTGGATAGCCGGGTGTGCTCGGCCCTCCGTGCAGGGTCAGACTGTTATGATCCCTGGCTTTGAGCATGGCGGAGATCTGCAGATTGACGTCCAGCGACCACATGTAGTTAGAGAACAGCCAGATGCCCGGGCCGAATTTTCGGTGTGGCCCGTCAATCAATTGCTGTGGAGTCAGAAACGATATGGGTAACAGCTGAAATTTTTTCAGCAATTCTCCTTCGTTGAAATCTGCTATCGCCGCAGCGATCATTCCCAGGGCCAACGGATAGTGGTTTTCCATATGCGGCGTGAAGTAAACGGGAATTCGGCCGTCCGGTTCCAGGTCCTGCCAGCGAGGTCCTGAACCCCTTAACGCAAACCCTGACTCAGAAGGCTTGTCCTGAGCGGGTTTTTTGACCAGCATTTGCGGCCGATCCTCGATTGAGTACAGCAGGCCGAGATCGTAAAGCCACTGGATACCCTTGCCGCAGTCATCTTCGCCTGCCAGCGGGCCTTTTTCTTCGAGCACCCGGCTGACGGGCGTCTCTTTGCGAAAGGAGAATAGAAGCAGTTGCAAGCGCAGGTCCAGGTTTATGTAACGTCGATTTTCCGCGCTCCACACCCGAAACGCCGAGCCGTCTGGCTGTAATGCAATATTGGCCCCGATGCGCAACCGGCAGGCTGGATTGAGTGCCATTGGCCGGGTGCAATCTTGCAGCCGCTGAACGGGCTGCTCTGATTCAATTGACTGTGAGGAACCATCCTGGCACGGGATCAGCACGTGTGTGCGGAGCAGTGTCGTGATCCGCGCCCTCGGGGCTTCAGCGCTCGGGAAGGCCGCAATTACTTGCCGGCTTGCCCCATAGTTGAGCTCTTTGACAACATCCCCTACCTTTGCTCCGTTCGCAAACAACTCGAGCAACAGAAGATCGTATTCCAGCAATTTCGTGGGCTGAGAACGCGAGATCTGGCCGGCCATGATTATGCCGTCCCGATGCAGGACTGTGATGTCAGGATTTGGCCTTAAAAACTGTTGCCTCAATTCGAGTTCCGATTCATGCGCGATTGAACAGCCGCTATTGTGGGTGAGAGCCGTTCCCGGTGTCCAGCTTCAAATTCGGGAATGGCCAACACCCGAATCGGAAATTTGCGATGCAGGATAGCCCCACATTTCTACCCATTTTTCCAACGGCTCAAAACTGTCCCCGATCCACGACCGGTAGTGTTTCCACTTACCAATCGAAGAAGCGTACAGCGGTTGAATAACCTGCGAGGCGCTGGGGGTCGTCACGTCGCGGGTTTTTGCGGTGGCCTGGTATTCGAGCAAACTGTCTTCCCATTCCAGGTCGAGAAAATCGACCAGCCTTTGCACTTCACGCCGGAAATTTTTAATCACCTCTTCATACTTTATGAAGTGCATTGAGAACGCTTGTGCAGCATCAATCCCCATAATGATGTTCATCACTTGGTCGTAAAAGACTGCGGCAGTATGGAGTTTCAGCATCTGGAACATGGCCGCGTTCATTCCGAACTTTTGCTGGTAACTGCTGAACACGCAATCTCTTGGATCGCGAAGGGCGACGATGATTTTAGCGCCGGGAAAAATTTTGTTGATGTGCAACAGGGCGAACACATTGAGAGGCAGTTTGTCGACAACGATCGGGGACAGCTTGTTTGCGCCCGTTTCCCGTTTGACGTTTGCCCAGTATGAACTGCGCAATCTTCTCAATTTGGCCTCGCTGGCATTTTTCAGTGCGTTCAATCCCTGCTCGGTTGCAGGAAATTCGGTAAAAGCGTCAACCAGATTGGGCTTTTCTTCCAGCACCGTAATTTGAGAATGTGAAAACAGGATCTGGTCGAGCAAAGTCGTTCCGGAGCGTGGAAAGCCGATTAAGAAGACCGGCTCCCTTATTTCATTCTTCACGTCGGAAAAATTGAAATCGGGAATCGCCGCTTCGATTGCCCTGAAAGCAGCCGGAGAGTAAATCATGCCCGGATCGCGCATGCCGGGCTCGTAGTGGTGATAAAGCAACTGGTTTGCATTCTGGTACAGCTTGAAAGCGGCCTCGTATTCACCCAATTCCTGATAGGCGTAGGCGCACTTGCCGGCCATCACTGCCCGGTCCATCGGATGCAGCTGTGGCAGCTGAAGGAACGGAGTCAAAAGCCTGATGACTTCCTCAAACGCATTATTGCGTGTTGCAATATTTGCCAGGGTCAGTCGGGCAACGCGGTGATTTGGATTGACTTCCATTGCGCGGCCGGCGTAGGACTTCGCCTCGTCCAGCTGGTGCTCTTTTTCGAGAATGGTGGACAAGTTGGCCAATGCATCCGCGAGGTTGGGCTGTTGCCGGATGACCTCCAGATACAGGCGTTTTGCCTTGGCAAACTTGCGTTGTTCCTGGTACAGAATGGCCAGGTTCTGGCGCGCGTAAAAGTAGCGTGAGTCCACTTTTAAAGCTTTCAGGAATAGCTTTTCCGCCTGCATAAAGTTTTCCAGCTCTTTTTCCATCCACCCTGCGTTATTGAGCAGTTGCAAGTGACCGGGCGCGCTTTTCAGCCCCTTCTTGTAACAGCGAAGCGCTTTTTCAAATTGGTGCCGGCCTTGCTCAATCTGGCCCAGAAAATTCAAAACGTCGGGCTGGTTTGGATATTGCGCAAGCAAGGTGCGGCCGATCTGTTCAGCTTGTTCACGTTGGCCTTGCTGCAAAAGCTGAAAGGCGTATTGCAGTTGTTGCGCCAGGTTATTCTGGTTCATGGTGGTTGATTCTACAGAAGTCGCGGGGAAGCTTGCCAAGAACTCACCTCACACTTTTCTATCTTCGACGGTCTTCGCAATTAGCAGAAATCAGAAATTAATTTGAGCAGTGAAAAATACGCTATTAGTTACACTCTAAAAAGCTGAATTAACAAGGAAAACTGTAAATTTGTACGGATTTGATGTAATTTAGCCGCATGAAATGCTTGGTTTTCATTCTTGCCCTGGCAATCAGCGCCCAGCCCCTGCAGGCCGGGTTCTGTGATATTGGTGGGGAAAAGAACCCGGAAACAGCGCATCACATGGAGCAGTCAAAGCAGGTAAAACACGACTGCTGCGGCTCGGATGATTCAGACGCTTCGGAAGGATGCGACGGCAATATGGACTGCGGGGTGTGTTTCGTGAGCGTTTACGCCATCCCCAGCCTTTCCCGGATCAACGCATTCTGGGCGCATCCGTACTTGCCGGATGTGACTTCCGGCGTGATTCCGCCGAGCCATACTTCCCCTCCATTCCGGCCTCCCATCTCCTGATCTGAGCAGAACCTGGGGTCAGTCCGCCTGACTTCAGATCACCGCTGTTTTTGATTTGATAGCGCCAGACGGCGTTGTCGGGAAATGGGAGTATGTTATGTCCTGGACGCAATCGGACATCAGTTACATTCGAGCGCCTCGTGTATTGGGGGTGCTCGCCGGAATTCTATTAAGTGCAAATATTCAGGCTGCCGGCCTGTCGCTGGAGTCAGCAGAAGAACTGGCTCTTGCTTCGGACCCGGGTGTGCAGTCTGTGCAGGCTAACCAGCGTGCGCTCGATGAGATGTCGGTCGCAGCGGGCCAGTTGCCCGATCCGATGCTCAAGATGGGCGTGGTCGGGCTCCCCACGGACACGTTCAACCTGGGGCAGGAAGCGATGACGCAGGTGCAGCTTGGCCTGGTACAGAAATTTCCCAGGGGGAAATCCCGGTCGCTGCGATCCGCCCAGATCGGCCTGAAATCGGAAGGGCTGGATGAAATCATACGGGACCAGGAACTGCAGATACTGCTCGCCGTCAGGGAGCAGTTTCTCGAGGTGCTCAAGCAGCGGGAACTGGCTCGCATCAATGCCGCGGCGACGCTGGCGTTGACCGATGTGGCCGAGATCACGAAAGACTATTACGCGACGGGCCGGGTGTATCAGCATGATGTCCTGCAGGCAGCCGTGGAATTGGCCAAGGTCGAGGATCGCGCGACGCGCATCGCCCAGGACGAAGAGCGCGCCCGAACCCGGCTGGCAACCTGGATCGGAGATGCGGCGTACCGGGAACTCGACACCGCCTGGCCGGATTTTGGCCTTGATGTTTCCGGCGACGCCATCAAGCCCAGGCTGACGGATCACCCGCGCATCCGGAGCCTTGAAAAAAGTATCTCGGCTGCCGAAACCGGAGTAGAGCTTGCGAAGCAACGGTACAAACCGGAATTCGCTGTGGATGTGACCTACGGGGGCCGGGGCGGAACCAATCCGGACGGCCGCTCCAGAGCGGACCTGCTGTCGCTGATGGTCGTGATGGACATTCCGCTGTTCCGCAAAAACCGGCAGGACCGGGTGGTGGCGGCCCAGGTGGCGGAGTCCTCAGCCGCTTTGTTTACACGGGATGACGTCCTGCGCCGGATGCGCAGCGAGGTCGATTTTCATTACGCCACCTACCAAAGACAGCGAGACCGGATCGAGCTTTTCGAAAACACGCTCCTGCCCGATGCGTCGTTCAGTTCCGAGGCCTCGCTGGCGGCCTACCAGTCATCGGTGGAGAACCTGACAACACTTTTGAGAACGCAGATTACCGAGTACGAACTGCAGCTCGAGCACGCGAGGCTGCGGGCCGAAGTGTTGAAAACACAGGCCCGTTTGCGGTACCTGGAAGGAGTTTGAATATGAACAACAAAATCGTAGTGACCCTTGGGGTTCTGATGGTGTTCCTGGCCGGCGCTGTAATCGGACCGATGTTGTGGAATTCGGATTCGCTTGTTCCAGGTGAATCGGCAGAGGCGCCTGCAGAAAGAAAAATTCTTTACTGGGTTGCGCCGATGGACCCGAACTTCAGGCGTGACGAGCCAGGCAAATCCCCGATGGGGATGGACCTGGTGCCGGTTTACGAGGATGAAGGCGGGGGCGGGGATTCGGTAACCATCAGTCCGGCAGTTGAAAACAACCTCGGGGTGCGGGTCGAAGCCGCCCAGGTGCGGCCCTTGTGGCGGCGCGTTGAAGCGACCGGATATGTCGGCTTCGACGAAACGCGCATCAGCCATATCAGCACACGCGTGCAGGGCTGGATTGTCCGTCTGCAGGCGGACGCGGAAGGGGAGCGGGTTTCGAAGGGCGATTTGCTGTTCGAGCTGTATTCGCCGGAACTGGTCAACGCCCAGAAGGAGTATCTGCAGGCCGCCCGTCGCGGTGGTGACCGTCTGCTTGCCGGGGCGGGGGAGAAGCTCCGCGCCCTGGGCATGATTCCGTCCGAGATCTCCGCCTTGAGAGAGCGGGGTACCGCTTCGGAAAATATCAGGATTGTCGCGCCCCAGGACGGCATCATTACGTCCCTGAGCGTTCGCGAGGGCATGTATATCCAGCCTCATACGACCATCATGAGCCTGGCGGATCTGTCCAGCGTGTGGCTGCAGGCGGAGGTCTTCGAGTCACAGGCAGACTGGGTTGCCGCCGGCCAGGCGGCGGAAGCGACGCTGGATTACATGCCCGGTACCGAGTTCAGCGGCCAGGTGGATTACGTCTATCCTGTGCTCGACCCGAAAACCCGGACCCTGCGGGTTCGCCTGCGGTTCGATAACCCGAACGGGCGTCTCAAGCCCAATATGTATGCCCGGGTTTCGATCTACGGGCGTCTCAAACCGAACGCCCTGACGATTCCCAGGGAGGCGCTGATTCCGGCGCCCGGCAGGGATCGCGTGGTCGTGGCGCTGGGCGACGGGCAATTCCGCGTCCACGAGGTCCTGACCGGCCTGGAAAGCGGCGAGTACGTTGAAATTCTCGCCGGAATTGCCAAAGGCGACCGGATCGTCACTTCGTCCCAGTTCCTGATTGACTCCGAGGCCAGTATTGCCGGCAGTATTAAGCGGCTCGAGTCCATCGAGCCGGAGCAGGGCAAGCGTGAACCGGGGCCGGTGTTTGCCAGTGGCAGGATAGAGGAGATCGATCTCGAACGCCGGCGGATTCGCGTGGCGCACGGCCCGATCGATGCGCTGGGTTGGCCCGGCATGATCATGGTGTTCGATACGCGGCCCGGCGTTGACCTTGGGAATGTCAGGGTCGGTCAGGACATTCGCTTCGCTCTGGTGCAGGAGCATGCCGGTGAGTATGTGCTCGAGCAGATTTTTTCCGGCGAGCCGGCCCCGGAGGAGACGAGCCGGGTAGAGCCCGCCCCGGAGGAGGCAAGTCAGGTCGAGCCCCACAGCGGCCATGAAGGACATCACCATGATTGAGACGATTATCCGCTGGTCGGTCGCCAATCGCTTCCTGGTCATTCTGTTGAGCCTGATCCTGGGCGCGAGTGGTGCCTACGTCATGGTGAATACCCCCGTTGACGCCATTCCTGATCTTTCAGACGTCCAGGTCATCATCAAGACGCCGTTTCCCGGCCAGGCGCCGCAGGTGGTAGAGGACCAGGTGACCTACCCGCTCACAACGGCCATGCTGTCGGTGCCCGGGGCGACCACGGTCAGGGGGTATTCGTTCTTTGGCGATTCCTATGTCTACGTGATTTTTGAGGACGGAACGGATCTGTACTGGGCGCGTTCCCGTGTCCTGGAATATCTGAACCAAGTTTCCGGTCAGTTGCCATCTGCCGCCAAGCCGGCGCTGGGGCCGGATGCCACCGGCGTGGGGTGGATTTATCAATACGCGCTGCAGGACCGCACCGGCAGGCACGACCTGTCTCAGCTGCGGTCGATCCAGGACTGGTTCCTCAAGTACGAACTGCAGACGGTGCATGGCGTGGCCGAAGTGGCGACCATCGGCGGCATGGTGCGGCAGTACCAGGTCGTTGTTAACCCGGATGCATTGCGGGCTTATGGGCTGCCGCTGGCCAAAATCCGTTCGGCCATCCAGAGGGGGAACCGGGAGGTGGGCGGCTCGGTCATCGAAATGGGTGAGGCCGAGTACATGATCCGGGCGACGGGCTACCTCCAGTCCCGGGAAGACCTGGCGGAAATCCCGCTGGGAATGAACGAGAGGGGTACGCCAATCCGCCTCGCCGACGTCGCCGATATTCGTCTCGGTCCGCAAATGCGCAGAGGCATTGCCGAGCTCAATGGCGAAGGCGAGGTGGTGGGCGGCGTGATTGTCATGCGCTTCGGCGAGAACGCCCGGGCCACCATCGCCAGCGTCAAGGACAAGCTGGCCCAACTGCAGAAAAGTCTGCCTGAAGGCGTGGAGATCGTGGAGACCTACGACCGCTCGTCGTTGATCACAAGGGCCGTCGAGACGCTGCAACTCAAGCTCGTGCAGGAGTTCGTGGTGGTGGCGCTGGTCTGCCTGATTTTCCTGTTTCACCTGCGTTCCTCCCTGGTGGTCATCCTGAGCCTCCCGCTGGGAATCCTGGCGGCGTTCCTGGTGATGAAAGCCCAGGGACTGAATGCGAACATCATGTCCCTTGGCGGAATTGCCATAGCGATTGGCGCGATGGTCGATGCGGCCATCGTGATGATTGAAACCGTGCACAAGAAAATGGAAGATGCGAACTACGATCCAAAAGCTCACTGGTCCACCGTGACCGAGGCGGCGGTGGAAGTCGGGCCGCCCCTGTTCTTCTCCTTGCTGATCATAACCTTGAGCTTCCTGCCGGTATTCACGCTGCAGGCACAGGAGGGCAGGTTGTTTGCACCGCTGGCGTTTACCAAGACCTACGCGATGGCCGCCGCCGCGGGCCTTTCCATCACCCTGGTGCCGGTTTTGATGGGTTACTTCATCAGGGGCAAAATAATCCCGGAGCACCGAAATCCGGTGAACCGGCTGCTGATCTGGTTGTACCGGCCCCTGATTGCAGCGATCACCAGGCAACCCTGGTCCGTGGTGCTGGTGACGGCGGCGCTCGTGGTTGTGGGTTTCTGGCCTGCCGGCAAGCTGGGCTCGGAATTCATGCCCGACCTGAATGAAGGCGATTTGATGTATATGCCGACGACTTTTCCCGGCATCTCCATCGGTAAAGCCCAGGAATTACTGCAGCAAACCGACAAATTGATCAAATCGGTCCCCGAGGTGAAGTCCGTCTTCGGAAAGATCGGCCGGGCGGAAACGGCGACCGATCCCGCGCCGCTGACCATGATCGAGTCGGTGATCCAGTTAAAACCGGAAGATGAATGGCGCGAGGGTGTCACTATCGACGACATCAGGGAGGAACTCGATCAACGGGTCCGGCTTCCCGGGCTGACGAACGCCTGGGTTTGGCCGATCAAGACCCGCATCGATATGTTGGCAACCGGTATCAAGACACCGGTGGGTATCAAGATTGCCGGCCCGGATTTGCAGACCATCCAGAAGATCGGACAGGAAATCGAGACCGTGCTGAAGGAAGTGCCGGGCACTGCCTCCGCATTTTCGGAACGGGTGGCCGGCGGGCGCTACGTGACGGTGGATATCCAGCGTGCACAGGCGTCCCGCTACGGACTGAATATCGATGACGTACAGGATATCGTTCGCACGGCGATCGGCGGAATGAACGTCACCGAGACGGTTGAAGGCCTGGAGCGTTACCCGGTCAACCTGCGTTATCCACGGGGGGTGCGTGATTCGGTGGAGAAGCTCAGGGAACTGGCTGTTGTGACCCCCGCCGGACAGCAAATCCCGCTATCCGCGGTTGCGAATATCCAGGTCGATGACGGTCCTCCTATGATCAAAAGTGAAAATGCGCGTCTGAACGGCTGGGTTTTCATCGATATCGAGGGTGTGGACCTGGGCACCTACGTGGCTGATGCGAAGCAAGCTGTTTCCGACCACATCGACCTTCCGGCGGGCTACTCGATCAACTGGTCCGGACAGTATGAATACATGGAGCGGGCCAGCGACCGCCTGGCAGTCGTCGTGCCGGTCACCCTCGTGACCATCATCCTGTTGCTGTTTTTGAACTTCCGCAACCTGGCGGAAGTGCTGATCATCATGGGAACGCTGCCCACCGCGCTGATCGGTGGCGTCTGGCTGCTTTATTTATTGGACTATCACATGTCGGTCGCGGTGGGCGTAGGGTTCATCGCGCTGGCCGGTGTTGCGGTTGAGATCGGTGTGGTCATGCTGGTTTATCTCAAGCAGGCGCTGGCGCATGAAAAAATCGAGGCCGGGCGGCAACAGCGTCCACTCACTGCCCGGGACCTCGCTTCTGCGGTTACCAACGGCGCATTGCTGCGGGTGCGCCCGATCATAATGACGGTCGCGGCCATCATTGCCGGCCTGTTGCCGATCATGCTCGGCGGAGGTACCGGCTCAGAGGTCATGCGGCGCATTGCAGCGCCGATGGTTGGCGGGATGGTCAGCGCCACGGTGCTGACGCTGGCGTTGATTCCGGCCGTCTTCCTGCTGTGGCAGCAACGCCTCCTGCGCAGTTCGGGTGACGGGGAATAAAACGGATTGGAGCTGTTGACGGATCATGCGGCATTTGGCAAACACATCGCTACGTGCGAGACTTCGGCTCAACCATTCGCAAACTGGAATCAGCCCGTGACCTATCCCTTCTATTGCCTGTTCGCCGCCATGCTGCTCCTGTACCTTTCCAAGATTCCACTGGCCATGGCCATGGCGAAGGAAGGGACCAGGGGTTACGACAACCGCCATCCGCGTGACCAGCAGTCGCGTTTGACCGGCTGGGGTGAGCGCGCCCTGGCGGCGCATCTCAATGGCTTCGAGATCACGCCGGTGTTCGCCGCCGCGGTGATCACGGCCCATCTGTTCCAGGCAAATCCCTGGTGGAGTGCGGTCTGGTCAGCCGTTTTCGTGCTCAGCCGGGTGATTTACATCGTTGCTTATTTGCGTGACATCAACCTGTTGCGTTCGACCGTCTGGATCATCGGCCTGGTCAGCTGTGTCGCTCTTTTTGTGTTGGCGATGTGATGGAGCGCGTCTTGCCGCATGGCTAAAATTTCAAACTTCATAGGCGAATTACGCCGGCGCAACGTTTTTCGCGCCGGGGCGGCCTACACGGTACTGGCATGGCTGACGGTCCAGGTTGCCGACATTCTGCTGGAAACATTTTCTGCTCCGCCCTGGATCATGAAAGTCGTGGTAGTGGCGCTCGCTGTGGGTTTGCCGGTAACCCTCGTGCTGGCCTGGCTGTATGAGCTGACCATCTCGGGAATTCAGCGGACCGAAGACGTCATTCCGGAAGAGTCCATCACCTACGTGACCGGCAAAAAGCTCAATTTCGCCATTATTGGAGTGCTGACGGTGGCGGTCGCCATGTTCGCCGTTGACCGGTTTGTCTGGCAACAACAAAACCAGTCATCCGCCAACGACAGTTCGATCGTTGCCGTGGGGGTGCTGCCTTTCAATATCGAGTCCCGGCAGATCGCACCGTTTTTTGGTCAGCTGTCCAGCGACGTCACGCGCCTGTTGCAGCGCAGCAGCAGAATAAGAACCGCTTCCTTCGATGCCATTGACGCTCTGCCGGCCAACGCTTCGCCGGTTGAAGCGGCGACCCGGCTGGGCGTTCGCTATCTGATCAACGGCGCCATCGGGAAAACAGCCAACGCCATCCGGCTGAAGGTCTCGCTGTTCGACCGGGATGCCGGGGAGGTGGTGTGGGAGCGCGAATTCGAAGACGCTCATCTGCAGCAGACCACCAACGCGGTCGCCAATGAAATTTTGCTGGAGATTCACGGCGGCCCGGTTGCCCCGGCAGCGGACGACGGTGATCCCGAGGCCTATGCAATCTACCTGCGGGCAAAACAGCAGGCCGCCTTATCCCGGATGAGCGATGAAACCGAGAGACTCTATCGCGAGGCCATCGCCATCGATCCGAGATTTGCCCCTGCGCTGGCCAGCCTGTGTGATTTTCTGGCCGGCCGTTTCGGAACGAAGCGGACCACGGCGGACTTCGAAGAGGCGGAGCGTGTGTGCCACCGGGCCTGGACGATCGACGCGCAGTCGCCGGTCGTGCAATACGCCCTCGGTTCGCTCTACGCAGAGTCAGGGCAGACAGAGAAGGCGCGGGATGCATTTGCCTCTTCGTTGGAGATCAACCCCGGCGCGCTGAATGCGCAGGTAGCCATTGCAGCGACTTATCACGAAGATGATCCCGAGTTGGCGGAAAACCTGCTCAAGCGCATCATCGAGCAGCACCCCGGAAGTCCTAATGCGTACCTGAGTCTGCAGTATCTTTACTGGAAGCAGGGCCGCTACGCCGAGGCCGTGGAAGAGATGAGGTGGGTGGCGCGTCTGTTGCCTGACGACGAAGGCGTCACCTTCCGGCTCAGCAGCACGATGATCCTGGCCGGGCAGTTTGCAGAGGCTAAAGCCCTGCTGATCCCGCTGGTCGAAAACGACTCGGTCGACCTGGGCAGCGTCAACAGCAACCTTGCGACCATATTGTTCTTTGAAGGCGATTTCGCGGGCGCCGCTGAGCTGTATCTGGGCGCGATCGAAAAGGAGCCTGAGGATCCGCTTTATTATCGCAACCTGGGTGATGCCGTCTGGCACATGGACAGCCCCGAAGAAGCTCAGCTCACCTTTCTGGAAGCCATCCGGCTGGCTGACCGCCAACTGGCGATCAATCCGGATGACTCATACGCATTGTCATCGGTCCTGGTCTCCGCGGCCAGTGTCGGCGACGTCGAGCGCTACGAAAGGGCCAGGCAGAAAATGATCGAGAAATGGGAAAGCGACCCGCAGACTCAATATGATTTCGCGATTGCCGCTTCACGCCTGGGTGAAATGGAGATGGCGCAGGATCACGCGCGCCAGGCATTTGAATTGGGCTATCCGGTCGCCTTTCTGCGCGCCGATCCGGATATCGCGGCCTCCGGAGCGACCTTCAGAGGCCCTGATTAGCCCGCAGGCGGTTCATCCACGTCGCGATAAATTTCCCGAATCTGCTTGCCCTGCAGAACGTCCAGCAGGATGTGGCCAATGATCGGTAGCCAGAGCGACCCGCTGAATACGAACAGGACGCCAAAAGCCAGGCCGACCAGCCCGGTGCGAATCATGCCGCCCAAACCCTGGTAACTGTGGCATAGCCCGAATCCAATGGACGACACGAAAACGGCGGGCCATATCGGCATCAAGGTGGCCAGGTACCAGAGCACGAAGCCGCGGTATACGATTTCCTCGACGATTCCGGCCGTGACGGAGAGGCGGTAAAAGCTTTTCAGTTCCCTGTCGTCCTGCGGCAGAAAATGGCCCAGGTCGCCAAACGAATCCCGGTGTTTGACACGCCTGGATTGCGGCAGGCGCCGAACGCTTGCGGCTGACCGGATCATCACGACGGTGCCGATGAACACCAGCGCCGCACAGATCCAGAAAGCGCTGCCCGCTGGGACTGCAAAACCCAGGTCCGTGAGGGGTCGCGCCAGCAAGATCCATCCGGTCAGGAGAATCACGAGAAATACCCATTCAACGACAGCCGTTTCCCGATACAGACTCAACCTGCGAGCAGGCTCACCCGCTGCGATTTTCTTCAGGTATCGCCGGAAACTCAGCCAGCCGTATATGGGCTGCACGAAAAACAGCATGAAAATTAAAAAATGGTCGAAGATTGTCATTACTTTTGGTATCCTGAATATTCACTTTGTCGTGAATAATAATATTCACGTAAGCATGAATAATCAAGTAAAATTTTCAGCGAGAGCTTTCTGAATGAAAGATATTCATAAAATCAATAACCTGAAGCAGGTTCGCTTGCTTTCTGATCCATTCAAACTGAGCATTTTGCAGGCCTTCGCCGAGGGTGAGCGGACTACCAAGGAAGTCGCAAAGACACTCAAAGAGCCGGTGACCAAGCTTTATCGGCATGTAGATGCGCTGTACGACGCCGGGCTGCTGGAGATTACACGAGAGAAACAGAAGCGCGGAACGGTCGAGCGGCATTTCCAGGCGGTTGGCAAGCGGTTTGAAGTGGATCATTCGCTGTTCGCTGAAGGATCTGACGGGGAGTACGATTCCGTTGTTGACCTGTTTCGCTCCAGCGAGCTCGAAGTCGTTGACGCCATCAAATCAATGAGTGACGGGGACCCCGTGCAGGCGACCTTGGTAAAAATACGGATGAGGGGATCCGCTGAACAGTTGGGCGAACTGCAGCGCCAACTGTTCGAGTGGGTTGAAGCCGTGCAGGAAGACGGTGACGAGGCAGGAGAAGGCTCATTGGAAGCCGGTGCCCTGATCGCATTTTATCCGCTGCCTTCTGCCGGCGAAGAACCCGGCTGAAAACAGTTCAATGCCCGCCAGGGGGGCCGGGATTCTACCAGTGTCCCGTCCCGGGCTCGCCTTTAAACGGGCCGATGATTTCATCGGTAATCCAGCCGCCGTAAAAGCCGCCGGGCTGAGGGCGGACGCGTTCACCATCGACGTGACATTCAACCCGGCCCGGGTAGAAGGAGACATAATCCGTTATTTTCACAAAGGGGTGCCGGGGCCTGGCGTAACTCCAGCCCACGGGCCCGGCGCCGGGTTTCGACTGTAAGCCCCAGTAGCTTGCTGTGCCTTTCCATTCGCAATAGGAGCTGCTGTCCAGTGCCGAGAGCAAATCCCGGTTGACGTCTTCCGGGGGAATGTAAAACGTGGGCGGGCTCGCGGTCTCGCAGATCCGAACTGTCCGGTTCGAACTCGCAATCAGCCGGCCGTCGCTTTTCACTTCAACCCGGCGCGGGTCTGGCCGCAGGCTGGGCGGGCGGGGATAGTCCCACACCGACTCCTGCCCGTCTGACGGGGTCTCGGCAAAGGGCGGCCGCTTTTTTCCTGTCAAATTCCACATGTTTCTCTCTCCTTTACCCGATCCAGTCACAACGGTTGTGGATGTTCGCATGCGCTGCGATCCCATGTAGGATACACGTGCTGGCAATAACCCCGGAGAACTCATGCAGGCACTGGGAATAGACGTAGGCGGAAGCGGGATCAAAGGCGCGCTGGTAGACCTGGAAACGGGTGAACTGGTCACTGAGCGAATCCGGATCAGGACTCCGTCTTCATTCAAAATCGAGTCGGTTGCGAAGACCATCGCCCGGCTGGTCGAAAAATTTGACTACAGCGGGCCCCTGGGTATCGGCTTTCCGGCAGCAGTCGCCAGTGGCGTGGTACTGACGGCCCCAACCGCACACCACGTGCCCGGCTGGGTGGGTGAATCCATTGACGGTATTTTCTCAGAAGCGACTGGATGCGCCGCAACGGTTCTGAACGACGCCGACGCCGCCGGCCTGGCGGAGATGCGGTTTGGCGCCGGCAGGAACGTGGACGGTGTGGTCATCACCGTGACCCTGGGGACGGGGGTCGGCGGCGGACTGTTCATGGACGGGCGACTGGTGCCCAATCTCGAGATCGGCAAGATTTACCTTCCCGGCCATGATGAGGTCGTCGAGCAGTACATGGCCCAGAGAATCAAGAAAGAGCAGGTCCTGAGCTGGAGTGAATACGGCGCCCGGCTGAATGAATTCTGTCTCCATGTGGAACATGTGTTCTCACCGAGCCTGATCATTATCGGCGGCGGCGTCAGTGCAAAACACCATAAGTTTTTACCCGGCTACCCGCTTAAACGCACGGCTGTGGTGCCGGCAAAGATGCGCAACGAGGCGGGCATATCGGGTGCGGCGGTCTGGGCTGCCGAGGCCATCGGGCACAGCGGGAACTAATCTTCTGAAAGGAAATCCAGGCGCGGTCTAAAGCAGGTCATGGGCGACTTCTGAAAACAGGCGCCTGAGCCACCGGTGTGCCGGGTTAGCCTGCAACAGCGGACTCCACGCCATTTTCAACTCGATTTTCGGAATATCAAAGGGCGGCGGCAGGATGATGACCGCCGGGTCGTCTTTCATCAGCTTGGCTGCTTTGGTCGGCAGCGTAATGATCAGATCGCGCAATTCCGCCAGCTGCATGGCCGAATGGTAGTGGCGGGTAAAAACCCGGATACGGCGCTTTTCCCCCAATTTGGAAAGCGCGTCGTCGACCCAGCCCAATTGTTCACTGGCGCCCGGTTCCACCCCGACACCAATCCCCATACCGGTTTTGCTGACCCAGACGTGGCTGGCTTCGAGGTAGTTTTCCAGGCTGAAGTCGCGCCGGATCGGATTGTTGTGACTGATCAGGCAAGAAAAATCGTCTGTCCAGATCGTGCGCTGGTGAAAAGACTGCGGCAGCGCGTCGAAACGATTGATCACGAGATCGACATTACCCCGTTCGACGTCCTCAAAGCTCACGTCGCTTGGGGTCAGGATATCCAGCGTGATGTTGGGCGCCTCGGATCGAATTCGCCGCAGCAGATGAGGCAACAGGGTTGATTCACTGTAGTCGCTGACAGAGATCCTGAATACCCGCTCCGAGTTCGACGCATCGAAACCCTTGTCCGGTTCGACCGCTTTTTCCACTGAGGCCACGATTTCGCGCACCAGGGGTTGCAACTGTTCTGCGCGCTCCGTTGGACTCATCCCATCGCTGGTCCGCACCAGCAACGGATCGGAAAACAGGGTTCGCAAACGCCGCAGGCCGTTGCTCATAGCAGGTTGGCTGATTCCAAGACTTTCGGCGGCACGGGTGACGTTGCGCGTGCGCAGCAGGACATCCAGGTAGACAAGCAGATTTAGGTCAATGCTCTTGATGTTCATTTCATACTACTATTGGAAGGTTCCCGCACTTGATGGTGTTTACCCTGACAGGTATTCATGCAACAAATGCTGAATATAATGATCATTGATTAGCTAAATTTATTCAGAGTAGCTAGACTGCGGTCAGTTTGCAAGAACTCCCGCACAAAAAATTCACTTATATTTCAATAAGTAAAGAGGATCGACCATGTCAAAATACACCGACGACATCGCGTCTCTGGAAGGCGTAGTAAAAGCTGCTGGCGGCTCCTGGGATGCCATTTCGCCTGAATCCGCTGCTCGCATGCGTGCCCAAAACCGATTCAAAACCGGTCTCGATATTGCCCGGTACACGGCCGATATTATGCGGCGAGATATGGATGAATACGACGCAGATTCTTCCCAGTACACCCAATCGCTGGGCTGCTGGCATGGTTTTATCGGCCAGCAGAAGATGATCTCCATCAAAAAACATTTCGGCGGCACCAGGAAGAAATATCTGTACCTGTCCGGTTGGATGGTGGCTGCTTTGCGCAGTGAATTTGGCCCCTTGCCGGACCAGTCGATGCATGAGAAAACGTCTGTTCCCGACCTGATCGAAGAACTGTACACCTTCCTGCGGCAGGCCGATGCCCGAGAACTGGGCGGACTGTTCCGCGAACTTGATGCCGCCCGCGGAGCCGGAGACACCGTGAAAGCTGCCGGAGTCCAAAAGCAGATCGATAACTACGAGACCCACGTGGTGCCGATCATCGCCGACATTGACGCCGGCTTTGGCAACGCTGAAGCGACCTATCTTCTGGCCAAGAAAATGATTGAAGCCGGCGCCTGCTGCCTGCAAATCGAAAACCAGGTTTCAGACGAGAAGCAATGCGGTCACCAGGACGGGAAGGTCACCGTTCCGCACGCCGACTTCCTGGCCAAGATCAACGCCTGCCGTTACGCTTTTCTTGAACTGGGTGTCGACAACGGCATCATCGTGGCCCGCACCGATTCACTCGGCGCTGGTCTGACCAAGCAAATCGCCGTGACCCATGAGCCGGGTGATCTGGGCGATCAATACAACTCGTTCCTCGACTGCGAAGAAATTTCGCCGGAGGAGATGAACAATGGCGATGTCGTGCTGAACCGTGACGGCAAGCTATTGCGTCCGAAGCGCCTGCCGTCCAACCTGTTCCATTTCCGCGATGGCACCGGTGAGGACCGTTGCGTACTTGACAGCATCACATCACTGCAAAACGGCGCTGACTTGATCTGGATCGAAACCGAAAAACCGCACATCGGTCAGATCGGCGGCATGATCAAACGCGTGCGGGAGGTCATCCCCAACGCCAAGCTGGTTTACAACAACAGCCCGTCATTCAACTGGACGCTGAATTTCCGCCAGCAGGTTTACGATGCCTGGACCAAAGAAGGGAAGGATGTATCAGCCTATGATCGTGCACACCTGATGAAGGTAGAATACGATGACAGCGAATTGGGGAGGGTCGCTGATGAAAAGATCCGCACCTTCCAGGCTGATTCGTCCCGTGAAGCCGGTATTTTCCATCACCTGATCACCTTGCCGACGTATCACACTGCATCATTGTCAACAGACATCCTGTCGAAAGAGTATTTTGGCGACCAGGCCATGCTGGGTTATGTGGCCCATGTTCAACGGGAGGAGATTCGCCGCGGTATCGCCTGTGTT
Source organism: Lysobacterales bacterium (assembly GCA_013001885.1). Taxonomy (GTDB): domain Bacteria; phylum Pseudomonadota; class Gammaproteobacteria; order Xanthomonadales; family SZUA-36; genus JAHEFT01. The sequence goes on along the minus strand of JABDLD010000032.1, from coordinate 38,938 downwards.
AAACACCAGAACATGTCGGGTTCCGACATCGGTGACGACCACAAGGAATACTTTGCCGGGGAAGCCGCTCTGAAAGCGGCTGGCGAAGACAACACCATGAACCAGTTTGCCTGATCGTTAAACGGTTCAGAGCGCAACGAGGGGCAGACTGCGGTCTGCCCCTTTTTTTGGGGCGCGTAAAATTCACCAAAAATTGATGCTGTCTCTGGCATGCTCTGAGCATGGGTTTTCCGAATCAGGACGGTCGAAACACATCATGCTGAAAATCGTATGGTCAGCACTTCTTGTACTTCCCACTCTGCTGCACGCCGGAGACCGTTACCACGTGGTTTTTTCGAAGAATCTGGATACGGTCTCGGTCGAAGCCTGCTACGACGGTGCGCCGCCAGAATACCTTTATCGCAGCGACGAAGCCGAACCCTTCGTCGACTATTTGCTGGCCAATGGGCAGCCTTTTGATCCACCGCACCGTTATGGCCGGATGCGGGTTCCCGAGCTGCCGGTCAACAGCTGTCTGAAATGGCAGGTGGATCTGGGCCGGGCAGCAGAGGCATTGAGCCACCGATTGGCGCTGTCGGCGGGCGACTCCTATCTGAGCAACGGAAATCTCTGGTTCTGGCGTGACGACAAAAGGCGAAATATTCAAATTGATGTGGAATTACCCCCGGGCGCTGCGCTTTCAGCGCCGTGGCAACAGCTGCCGCAGGATCCGGATTCAGACGGCACATTTTTGAGCTTCCGGCCGGCTGCAACTCCGGCCAGCTGGACTTCGCGTATTGCGGTTGGAACCTTCAGGGTCCGGGAGATACCGGTTGCGGATTCCCATCTGAGGCTGGCCGTTATTGGGGAGGTCAGTGAGCAACAGCAGCAGCGCTTCGCGCAATGGATTGGTGAAACTGCCGTCAGCGTCGGCGCGGTTTACGGCAAGTTCCCGCAGCCTGAAGCCCAGGTCCTGGTCGTGCCGGTTGGCCCGCAGCGCGAGGTCGTACCCTGGGCTCACGTCATCCGGGGCGGCGGGCCCGCGGTGGAGTTTTTCGTAGACGAAACCCTGGACCTGTCCAGCCTGAGGGAGGACTGGACCGCCACCCATGAATTCAGCCACCTTTTACTGCCGGCTGTTTCCAGTGCCGACCGCTGGCTTTCCGAGGGCCTCGCCTCGTATTATCAGAGTGTGCTGCGCGCCCGTGACGGACGTCTGAGTGAGCGCGAAGCCTGGCAGAAACTCCACGGAGGATTTCAGAGAGGCCAGGCGGCAACCCGGGACGGGGTCGATCTTGCGGCCGCCACCCGGGGCGGCTGGGGTAACGTGATGCGCGTGTACTGGAGCGGTGCAGCGATGATGTTGAAAGCCGACACCCAGTTGCGTATGCGCTCCAGCGGCCGACAGTCTCTGGACTCGGCTCTCGCTAATCTTCAGGCATGCTGTTTTGATCCGGGCAGAAGCTGGAGCGCTCGGGAACTATTTGCTGAGCTCGATCGTCTGACCGGCTATCATGTTTTTTCCAACCTTTACCGGGAGCACGTGCCAGATGAGAATTTTCCGGATGTCGGGCCGGTTTACGATTACCTCGGGCTGGTTGCTGAAACCGGGATGGTCTCACTGGATCACCGGGCTCCGGGCAGCCGAATACGGACATCCATCATGCGTCTGGAAGAACAGCTGCAGTATGATTGACGGACCAAAGCGAAGCTGCTGGTTGTTTGTGGCGACGCTCTTCCTGTGCAGCTTTGCCGGTATCAGCCAGGCGCAAACTTCGGCTGAGCAAATCCCGGCCGGCCGGGGCAATTATGCGGACCTGGTTGAGTTATTCGGGGAATTTCATCAGTTCGTCGAGGGGAATGACCAACGAGCCCGCCGGATCATCCGCGACGATTCCGGCCGGGCCATCGAACCGATCACGGATCACAGCAGGCAGAGCATAGCCGGCCAGTTGGAGCAACTGGGTCGGTTTCAGGCTCGCCTCGAAGACATGAACGTGGTTTCCTGGGAGCGCTCTCAACAGGCGGATTACCTGGCCGTGCGTTCCCGTCTGGACCAGCAGAGCTTTATCCTGCAGCGCATCCGGGCCTGGGCGCGGGACCCGGGATTCTACGTGGACCGCATGTTGCGCGTGACCTTTACTGAACTGCCGGTTGAAGGTGAAGCACGGGAAGAATTTCTCGCCAGGATCAGGTCGGTGCCCGTGCTGGTCGAAGAGGCGCAAAAGCACCTGGATGATGTAGCCGCCGATTACGCCGACCTGGCGATTCACAACCTGAATAAGGCCGATGGGGTTGGCCACGGTTTTCCGTATCGTGCCGTTCCGCCGGCGGGTGTGCTCGGTTGGTACGACGACCTGATTGAGCGAGCGGCGGTGCAGCCGGAATTGCTGGAAGACATCGCTGCGGCCCGGGCCTCGGTGCAGGCATTCGATGCCTGGATGGAGATCAGGCGCCCGGACTGGACGGCGCAGGCCGGCGTCGGCGAAAAAGCATTCGACTGGTATCTGAAGCACGTGAAGCTGATGCCGTGGACGTCGAAAGAACTCGTGCTGCTGGGCCGGCGCGAACTGGATCGACTGTGGGCCGATTACGCCCTGGAAAGAAACCGTAACCGGGCGTTTCCCGAACTGGAGCCGGCCGCGAGTGCTGCGGAATACCAGCGGCGAATTGACGAAACCGATCGGCGTATCAGGGCTTTTCTGCAGGAACAAAACATTATCACCGTGCCGGGTGATATCGGTGAACTGGACACCAACGCTCCGTGGATCGTGCGCCCGGGCGGACGTAACTTCTGGGAAGAAATTCAGTTCCGCGATCCATCGCCGGACCACCTGCACGCGGTGATTCCCGGACACCGGTTCGATGCGATCATGGCGGCGAGAAATGCAGATCCCGTGCGCGGGGAGATTTTCAGCGATGTTCGGGCGGAGGGCTGGGCGACCTACCTGGAAGAAGCCATGCTGCAGGCTGGACTTTTCGAGGACCGGCCCCGCGTGCGTGAGCTGATACAGATCTTTGGAATCTTTCGTGCCGCCCGGGTCCCGGCGGACGTCTGGCTGCAGACCCGGCAGATGACGGTTGATCAGGTCGTTGATTACTGGCTGCCCCGGGTTCCGTACCTGGACCGGAACGTGGCCCGCGTAGATGCTGAAATTTACCTGCGTCGCCCACCCGGTTATGGCATAGGCTACACGGTTGGTGCCTTGCAAATGCAGCGATTGCTGGCTGATCGCAAACGGCAATTGGGGGATGCGTTTGATTTGCGTGCGTTCCACGACGAGCTCATGTCAAACGGCCGATTGCAGCTGTCGCTGGCGCGTTGGGAGATGACCGGCCTTGACGACGAGGTGCGGATATTCTGGCAGCGAGAGCCGATGCCTGAATCCGAATCACCGGATTAGTCAATGAACATTGATTTACATTCACATACCGCGTGTTCAGATGGTGCGCTCAATCCTGCCGCGCTGATTCAGCGGGCCGTCGAGAACGGAGTCGAAACACTTGCCATAACCGATCACGATACGGTCGATGCCTACCGTGATTTGGGGCCACATGAAGAGAGTGTTGCGCTGATCGCCGGAATCGAGTTTTCCACTCAGTGGGAACACACCGGTATCCACGTTTTGGGTTTGAACATTGACCTGGACAGCGACGCCATCAGAACGGGTGTTCGTTTCCAGAGCAAAGCTCGCCTGGAACGGGCACAGCGGATTGGAGCGAATCTGGAAAAGCAGGGCATCAGGGATGCATTCGATGGAGCAGCCAGGCATTCTGCCGGTCACTACATCGGCCGCCCGCACTTCGCGCAATACCTGGTCGAAAGTGGCCAGGTCAAATCCATGCAGGCCGCGTTCAAAAAGTACCTCGGTGACGGCAAAGCCGGCGATGTAAGGCAGCACTGGGCGGACTTGCCTCAGGTCATTCAGTGGATCCGCGATGCGAACGGCATCGCCGTGCTGGCGCATCCGCTGAAATACAAAATGACCCGAACCCGGCTGAAGCGTTTGCTGGAGGCCTTCGTGCGGGAAGGCGGGCAGGGTTTGGAGGTGGTTTCCGGCAAGCAGTTACCGCATCAAACCGCTGGTATGGCACAGTTATGTGCGGAGAACGAAATGTTGGCGTCCTGTGGTTCCGATTTTCACGAACCCGGAAGGGTTTGGGCGGAACTGGGTCGTTTCCCCTCGTTGCCCGGCCGTCTGACACCCGTGTGGGAACGGTTTTAGGGCGGGCAGGAAAACACCCTGAAGCTAGCTTCATTCATACAGGGCATCTGCCCGTTGCTGGTACCGGGCACGTTCAGCGGGATCCCGGCGAGTCGAGGCGATGTAGTTGTATTGAGCGTATATTCGCGCCCGCAGGCTGTCGTTCCAGGGAGCGACAGCCAGCGCGTCATCAAAAACCCGGTATTGCTCCTCGAGCGGCATCCCTTCCAGGAATTGCTGAAAGCCTGACAGGTATCGAAACTCAGCCGCCAGCGTTTGTCTCAATCGCTGTACTGCATTTGCGCCAAGTTCCTGGCTCGCCAGGAAAGCAGAAAACCCCTGGCGCTTCATTTCGATGATCAGGGCATGATTGTCAATGAACTGCGTATCCCGCTCCCTTGCGTAATCCCACGGGTAATAAAATTCGTAACGGGGAAATTGCAGGCTGTTGACCGGAGCGTTCTCAACAGCGGTAAGGATGGCGTCTTCCCGGGCGACGAAATGAGGTAAGACTGCCTCGGCGGAAGTCAATCCATATGGCGCCAGGCTCTTCCAGGCCTCTGGACTTTCGGCAAACCGCCTCCGGATCTGATCGAGTCGGACCGGCACGGGCTCATTCGACCCCACCAGGATGGTGTTGAATGGACCGCGTTTGTGGGCCGGCAAGAAATACCAAAGCTGGACATGGGGGAAACTTTCGGAAAAAGTCTTCAACACCATTCGGTATAGATCCGGCGGTAAAGTCGTGGGCACCCACTGGATGGCCAGGCCGCCCGCGTCCAGGTGCTCGCGTAGTAGTCCATAGTATTCCATGGAGTAGGAAAATCCGTTGGAGGCATAGTCGTCAGCGGTTTTCTCGTCCGCTGAAATCACGCGGTAACGCTTTTTGCTGGTGCGGAGGAAGCTGCTGACGTCATCGACCACGATCTTCAACCGCGGGTTTTCCATGACGTCGTGGTTTTCCTCGCTGAACAGTCCGGCGCCCCGGACGACGCTGGGTTCTATTTCGACACCGGTGATTTCACCAAGGCGCGGATGAAGCGCACTTTCGCCTAACAGGATGCCGGAACCCACCCCGACTGATAACTCCGTTGATACATCGTCCAGCAGCAATTTGGGTAAGTGAGCCAGGAGTAACTGCTTGAATTCGGAAAAACCGGTTCCCCCGATCACGATGCCGTCAACACTGATGTGTTTTTCACCGGATCGGGGATTTACGAACACCTTGGTTGTGGCCAGCGGCCCTTCACGGTACAGCAGCGTTTCGTGGTAATCGCGCTCGCCATCGGACGGGAACTGAAATTGCAGCGGCGCCTGGCCCAGAAGAACAAGGGAAAGCAGGAGGAAAGCCGGCAGCCCGAATTTCCACCGGCGGGCCGGGGAAGAGCGGGCAAAGCGCAAATACAGGACCACGAACCCCAGGCTCACATTGAGCAACGCCATCGCCAGAATGCCCTTCTGAATACCCAGCCATGCAAGTAAAAACAGACCTGGAAGCAGAGCGCCGATGACGTTGCCCAGGGTATTGACGGCGTAAACCTTGCCGACCATAGAGCCCGTGTGCCGCAGGTCCAGGGTCGTGATCTGTCCCACCAGTGGGAAAGTAGCACCAATCAGGGTGGCCGGAATCAACATAACGAGAAACGCCACACCAAATCCGGCAACAATAATTGAGAAGGGATGCGCCGCGTTGCCTGCAAGATATTGACTCAAAAGTTGGGGCTCAGATACGGCAAAGAGCAAAGGCAGCGCCAGCACAGAAGATACGCCCAGCAGGACCTGTAGCCAGCCAAAGACGGCCGCCCGGTCCGGCGCCTTTTTGATCAGGAACCTGACCAGGTAGCCGCCCAGTGCGATACCGGTCAGGAAGGCGCTCAACATCGCGGTAAGCGCATAGGTCGAGTTGCCCAGGATGAATACCAGTGATCGGGTCCAGTATATTTCGTAGGCAAAAGAGGTGAAGCCTGATAGCCCTAATCCGAACAAAATAGTCCGGTACAGTGCTTTGTCCACGACGAAAGCCGGCCCGTCTGGCTGGTCCAGGGCCGGCGCCGGGGTTCCTGCTTTGGCTCCGGATATAATCCGCCGCGAAGCAATCAGGGCGATGCTGCCAATCGCAAGATTGCCCAACACGGCGAGATACACCGGCACATGAATACCGTAACGGCCGATCAGGAAAAAACCGGTAGCCAACACCCCCGCCACCGCGCCAAACGTATTGCATGCGTAAAGTGTGCTGAGGTTCACGCCCACCAGTGTTCCGGGCCTGAGAAGAAAGCGGGCGAGAACCGGAAGAGTGGCGCCCATCAGAACCGTTGGCAGCATAATCAGGACGAAGGCCAGCAGAAACCGCACACTGGAGAATAAAACCGGTGATGATCCAACGAGTTCAAAAATGGCTCGGTTAGCCGGGCCCAGTTGGTCCAGCAGCAGGTGAGAAACGAGCGCTGATGCGGCAATTCCAATTTCCAACAAAGCGTACAGGCGCAAACAATTGCCTGAACGATCGGCCCGCTTCCCAAAATACCAGGCGCCCAGGGCCATTCCCGACATAAAGGCCGCCAAAACGGTGCCCACGGCAACGGCCGTTGAGCCGAAAACGTGCATCATCATGCGGGTCCAGACGACCTGGTACATCAGCGCCAGGGCGCCCGAGGCGAAAAACAGCAAAAGAACGAGGGTGACCGGCAGTCCTTCCGCTTTTTGCTGGGGTATCATCAGAACGTCCGGGTTTTTCGTCTGGAGTGAACCCGAATCATATATATTTAGCGCGATGAAGAAAAACAAAAACACCGGCCTGAACGATTACGAAGTCCTGACATTCGACTGTTACGGGACACTGATCGACTGGGAAACCGGTATCTGGGACGCCTTTCAGCCGTTGATCATGAGCAATGGTTACATCGGTCTGACGCGCGAAAGGGCGCTGGAGGCTTTCGCGGTTTTTGAAAGCCGGATGGAAGTTGAAACACCGGACAGAATATATCCTGAAATTTTAAGTTCCGTGCATGCGGCCGTTGCAGGCGAATTCGGATTGCGGACAACCGGCAAGCTCGACGCCGCCTTCGGCGATTCGATCGCGCATTGGCCCGCATTTCCCGACACGGCAGACGCGCTGCGGTACCTTAAAACACAGTTCAGGCTCGTCGTTGTCTCCAACGTCAGCCGCGCCGGATTCGCCGCATCCCAGCGTAAACTTGGAGTGGAGTTCGACGCAGTTTACACGGCTCAGGACATCGGCAGTTACAAGCCGGATCCTGCAAATTTCAGATACTTGCTGGATCGCCTGGGAGAAGACCTCGGACTTGGAAAGAAGCAGGTGCTGCACACGGCGCAAAGCCTGTTTCACGATCACCTGCCGGCCGCCAGCCTCGGTCTTGCCACGGCCTGGATTGACCGTCAGCGGTTGTCGGAAACCGGGTCCTGGGGCGCGACCCACAAACTGGACGAGGTGCCGGTCACGGATTTCCTGTTCCACTCCATGGCGGAGATGGCGGCAGCCGTAGCGGCCGGTCTGCGGAAATAAAGATGGCGGAGTATTACTGCGACTTCGCCATCGGGGACGAGTTACACGGTCCTTATCATGACGGGGAATACGGCTTCCCTGTTTCTGATGAGAGCCGGCTGTTCGAGCGCCTGTTGCTGGAAATCAACCAGGCCGGACTGAACTGGGGACTGATACTGAAAAAACGGGAGGGATTTCGGGCTGCCTATGACGGCTTTGTCGTGGACAAAGTCGCGGCTTATGGCAAGTCGGATCGAAGCCGTTTGTTGAGCGATGCCGGCATCATTCGGAACAGGCTCAAGGTGAATGCGGCCATCGTCAATGCCCGTGTGATTCGCGGCATGCGTGACAGCCACGGCGGCTTCGCCGGGTGGTTGAGTGCTCACCACCCCCTGAGCCGGCCAGAATGGGTAAAATTGTTCAGGAATACGTTCAAATTTACCGGAGGCGAGATTACCGGGGAGTTTCTTATGTCGATCGGCTACCTGCCGTCCCCACACCGGGCGGATTGCCCGGTATACCGAAAAATTGCCTTACTGAACCCACCGTGGATGGAGTCCGGGTGATGCCAAAACTGACAATGCAATCCTGGCTGGTCGCAGCCGGCCGGCCCGAGGATCCGGGTTCACCTTTGAACGTGCCCATGGTCCCGGCCTCGAATTTCGACCTGGGAGGAAAGCGCATTTATTCCCGGGACAGCGGCGCGCCCGGCTGGGAAGCGCTGGAAGAAATCGTGGCCGGCCTAGAGGGCGGCGACGCGGTCGCTTTTTCCTCCGGCATGGCGGCCGTTGCTGCCGTGTTCGATCAACTGGGCCGGGGCGCCCGCGTCGTATTGCCCGACGACTGTTACCACGGCGTTTCAGAGCTGGCCAAATCCGGGGAGCGCAAGGGATTGTGGCAAGTAAGCCGATTGGCCGTCGAAGCTACCGACGCCTGGACAGCTGCCGCGCAGGATGCTGACCTGCTGTGGCTGGAGTCACCCTCGAATCCGCTGTTGACCGTCGCGGACCTTCGGACCATCTGCTCAGCGCCCCGCAAAGAGGGAGCGATCCTGGTGGTGGACAACACGTTCGCAACGCCCTTGAACCAGCGGCCGCTGCAATTCGGGGCCGACATCAGTATGCATTCAGCGACCAAGTTCATCGGCGGCCATTCCGATTTACTGGCCGGCCTGCTGGTAACCAACCGGGCCGGCCTTTATGAGCAGGTCAGAAAATCACGCACCGTCAACGGGGCGACCCCCGGCACGCTGGAAGCGTTCCTGGCCGTTCGTGGTTTGCGCACGCTGGCTCTGCGGCTGGAACAGGCGCAGGAGACGGCTGGCCGGCTGGCCCGCTGGCTGGATTCCTGCGACTCGGTTGAGCGGGTTCGTTACCCGGGGCTCGAATCCCATCCCACCCATGCGGTCGCTGCGTCTCAGCTGGACGGTTTCGGCACGATGATTTCATTCGATGCGGCCGGCGGCGCAGAGGCAGCGGACCGGGTTTGCCTGGGTGTGAAACTCATTCGACACGCAACCAGTCTTGGTTCGGTTGAATCCACCATGGAAAGGCGCGCTGCGGTACCCGGGCAGGAACACCTGCCGCCCGGTTTGCTGCGCCTAAGTGTCGGAATCGAGTCGTTCGAGGACCTCAGGGACGACCTGGAGCAGGCCCTCGCCTGACCGGTCTCATTGCAGTTCTGTTGAACTGCAATAGAATAAGATAGAGATGCGGCACATTCTGCCTGGGAGATTTATCATGTCGAAAAGAGATATTTACGTCGAAAAGATGAAGAAACAGCTTGATGAGCTGAATGCAAAACTGGATGAGCTGGATAACAAACGGGAATCAGCAAGCGCTGAAATGCGCGGAAAGTACGATGAAAAAATGGCCGAGCTGCGCTCCCATGCCATGGCTGCCGGCGCCAAGATGAATGAGATCAAGCACGCCAGCGAAGACAAGTGGGAGGCCCTGGTTGCCGAAGGTGACAAATTGCAGAATGCGCTCGTTCACTCATTCAACTATTTCAAGTCGCAGATGAGAAAACCGTAAACCGGGATCAGAAAATCTTGGCCACCATGCAGCGCAGGCTGCCGCCGGCTTTCTCAAGCTCATCGAGCTCTGTTGAATGAATCCGGAAACCCCATGACTCCAGCCGCGCGCGGTTGGCAGGGCGCAGCGCGTCAGCTGCCGACTGGCTCATGAAGAGGTCACTGTTGTTGAGCGAAATGCAGTTGCCTACAAAATGGTCTTTTTCGAATTTGTCCAGCAGCAGTGTGCGGCCGGGGAACGCCGCCTCAATGGCCTCGGCCGTGCCTTTTTCGGCACAGGCGTCCGGATAAAGAACGCAGGCCCGGGCTGCCAGCACAGAAAAAATTACGTTGGTGTGGTACTCATCCGGCGCCAGGTCGAAGCAATAAGTGAGCCGCAAATCGAAGGCTTTGTGCATCGCCGCGGCGCCGGCGCGGTTTACCCGCTCACTTATTCCACAGAATCCGATCCGGCGGGCCCGGTCCATGATCAGCACGCCGGTCAGCTCGGCGACGCATTTTTCTTTCCTCAGATCCACGATCCGGTAACCGCGTTCTCTGAAGTAGGCAGGAATATCTGACCGTTCTGCCTCCAGTTGCCGGATCGGGTAGCGCATATTGCCGATTACCAGGCGACCCGGCACCAGTGCAAAGACGTTGTTCGGAAACACGTCGTCCGGCGTTCGAACACTCCCCGGAAAAACCAGGACTTCCGTGCCGCACTTTTTGATCAAACGCACCAGGCCATGAAACTGGCGCCGGGCCCGGTCAGGGTCCGCCGCCGTGGAAAGGTCCATGTAATGGTTATCGAGCGCGGTTTCTTTACCGACGTAGAAGCCTTCCGGTTCAACCATCAAAACGCCTTTGGGTACGCACGGCGAGTCGGCAGGAAACTCATTTGCTTCCAGTGCGCGGATGAAGTCGTTAGCATGCTCTACAATCATGAGCGCCGAGCATATCGGAATCGCAGGAAGAACACGATGCAAATTATTAACCCGGCAGTTACCAGACTCCTGAACACGGGCTGCTGCCTGTTTTTTCTACTCAATAGCGTGACCGCGGCGGGTGACGACATCGATATGGGCGCCTCCGCGCTGGAGGAGGTAGTAGTCACCGCCACGCGCATCCCGACCGACCTGCAAACCCTGCCTTTTGCTGCGAGCGTGGTCGGGCGGGAGGAAGTGCAGCGCGCCCGTCAGCAACTCGGCCTGGACGAGTCTCTGGCCGCGGTTCCCGGCCTGTTTTTCCAGAATCGTTACAACTTCGCCCAGGATCTGCGAATTGCGATCCGTGGGTTTGGCGCAAGGGCCAATTTCGGCATCCGTGGCATACGAATTTTTGCCGATGACATCCCGCAAACGCTGCCTGATGGCCAGGGCAGTGTGGACGCCATCGACCTCGGTTCCATTGAGCAGATCCAGGTGATACGGGGACCGTTCTCGGCCGTCTATGGCTCTGCATCCGGCGGCGTAATCGATATCCGCACGGAGGACGGGCCGGCAACACCTATCCTGTCCGGGCGGCTGAACCTGGGTTCCTATGATTACCGGCAGGCCCAGGTGAAGGCCGGCGGCCAGGCCGGAAAGCTGAACTGGCTGGCAAACCTCTCCGATACCCGCCTGGATGGCTACCGTGACCACGCCGACTTCGAAAGCCGGCTGTTCAACAGCAAGTTTCGCTATGAATTCAACGACACCGCGCGGCTGACCGTCGTGTTCAATGCCGTGGATTCGCCAACGGCGAACGATCCGGGCGGGCTGAATGCGCGAGAGGTGGCTGAGGATCGCCGCCAGGCGGCCCCCAGGAACCTGTTATTCAATGCGGGTGAGTCGCTGGATCAGCAATCCCTGGGGCTGGCGTTCCGCAAGGAAATAGGCACCAGCCAGGAACTGATGCTGAGGAATTACTACGTGCACCGGCAGTTTAACGCCCTCCTGCCCTTCAGCATCAACAGTAACGGGCAGGGCGGCAGTATCGACCTGTCCCGAAGATTTTCCGGCCTCGGAGGAAACTACAGCTGGACCACGTCCCTCGGTTCTCGTACGAACCGGGTCGTGGCGGGGCTCGATTATGACGCCCAGCGTGACCACCGAAGACGCTCTGCCAATAATGAGGGCGTCATTGGAATGCTGACCACCGACCAGGATGAAGATGTAACCACCACGGGGATTTATCTGCAGAACGTTCTCGACCTGTCCGCAACAGCCTCTTTGACCCTGGGCGGCCGTTTCGATGACGTGGACTACGAGGTGACGGACCGGACAGCAGGAGACGGTTCCGGCCAGCGCAGTTTCAGTCAGTTCAGCCCCATGATCGGAGTTCACTGGTCCCTGCACGAGGCCGTGGACCTTTACGGCAACGTATCGCGGTCTTTTGATCCCCCGGCGACCACGGAACTGGCCAATCCGTTCGGGCCCACAGGCTTCAACCAGGAACTCGATTCACAAACCGCGACAAACTACGAGCTGGGCATGAAAGGTTTGCTGAGTGGCCGCCTGCGGTACGAGCTGGCTTTATTTCACATCGCCGTCAAAGACGGGATCGTGCCTTATGAACTGGAGGGTTCCGGCCAGTCGTTTTTCCAGAACGCCGGCGCTTCCACCCATGAAGGCCTGGAGGCGTCGGTGACACTGGAGTTGTTTCCCGGCGCCACCGGAACAGCGACCTACACCTGGTCCGATTTCAGGTTCGACCAATTCAGCGACACCGACGGCACTGTGTACGACGGCAACCGCATTCCCGGTATTCCCCGGCACCTGTTCAACCTGGATCTGGCCTGGACCCATCCATCGGGGTTTTTCGCAGGCTGGGATTTTCTTTACGTGGGCCGGTTTTTTGCCGACAACGCAAACCAGGTCGAAACCGACGACTACCTGGTTTCCAATTTGCGGGCCGGTTACCGCTGGACCGGGGGACGCTGGACGTTCGAGCCCTTCGCCGGCGTCAACAACCTGTTCAACAGGAAGTACATTGGCAACGTTCGCCTGAACGCTTCTTTCGGTAGGTATTACGAACCGGCTCCGGAGCGAAATGTTTACGCTGGCGTTCTGCTCAAATACGGTTTTTGACCGGCGCAAGATGGTATTCTGAACGGCATGAAAAATCGCAACCTCAGTAATTGGTCGATGGCCGATGTTTCGGAAAAGAGGGTCACGCGGCGGGTTGCGGTTGCCGGCGGAATCATCAGGCTCGGGCCGAAAGCTTTCAAGCTCCTGGCTGAAGAAGATTTACCCAAAGGCGACCCACTGGCGATGGCTGAAATTGCCGGCATCCAGGCGGCCAAGCAAACCCCGTCACTCATCCCTTTATGTCATCCGATTGCGCTCAACCGCGTGCAGATCCACTCCGTCATGCGGCCGGCTGATCATGCCGTCGAAGTTTTCTGCGTGGCGGAAATCGCCGAAAAAACCGGCGTGGAAATGGAGGCGCTAACCGGCCTCTCCATGGCTTTACTCACGATCTGGGATCTGACCAAGCCGGTCAATGCCGCGCTGGAGATCACCCATACACGCCTGCTGTACAAGTCCGGCGGAAAAAGCGGGGTCTGGACTCATCCGGACGGGATTCCGGAAGAGGTTGAAGAGATCCTGGCGGGGTTGTAAACCGCTGACCGACCAGTGGTCGCCACAAAGTTCTGGTTGGTCAGGCCGGGTGCGCGCAACGCTGGCAGTTGACCCATTCGGCCATCCCGCTTTCGTAATACTCTTTTTTCCAGATCGGCAGGCGCGCCTTGGCCTGGTCGATGATGTAACGGCAGGCATCGAACGCTTCGCCGCGGTGAGGGGAGGACACCCCAACCACTACCGCTGCCTCCGATAATTCCATCAGGCCGCTGCGGTGAATGGCGCAGGCGCGGGTGACCCCGAACCGGGCAATGGCCTCATCGATAATCCGGTTTCCTTCCTTCACTGCGAGGGGTTCATAAACTTCGTACTCGAGCCTGAGAACTTTTCGTCCCTCGTTATGGTCTCGCACCCAGCCTTCAAACTGCACGTAAGCGCCGCAACTATGATCCAGCAGCCGCTGGCGGAAAACCCCGAGGTCAATGGCCGTGCCGGTGATCTCGAACGACTTCATCCGCCGGCTACCGGAGGAAAAAACAGCACTTCGTCATTTTCATTCAAGGAGGATTCCCAGGCGGCCATTTCGTCGTTGACGGCAACCAGTGAAGAAGGAAAGTTACCCAGGCCGGTATGACGCCCGGTGCACTCGCTGAACAGCTCGCCAGCGGTTTCCGCGGAAGTTTCAATGGTCTCCGCCTCCATTCCAACCGCCTCACGAAATGCCGCAAAATACCGGACCCTGACCTTCAACGGCTCAACCTCCCAACCGGTACATTTCGACTTTCTTCCGGTCGTGGCCGGGCAGGCCCCGCTCCTCGCTGTAGCGATCGTCACGCGCTGCCCAGATGGCGCTTATCTCCCGGCTCAACGCCGCCGGGTCTTCGCTGTGGCGGATCAGCGGCATCAGGTTGTTGCCCCTGCTGGAAAACAGGCAGGTATAGAAAATGCCGTCGGCCGTAACCCGTGCCCGGGTGCAGCCGCCACAGAAGGGTTGCGTAATGGAGCTGATGAAGCCAATTTCGCCCTGGCCGTCGACGTATTCGAAGCGCCGCGCCGTCTCGGCGGGGTTTCCGGACCTGACGGGCCGTAGCGGCCACTTTTCTTCGATTGCCGCCCGCCATTCGGCATTGGGGACAACGTCCTGTTCACTCCAGTGATTGCTGTTGCCGACATCCATGTATTCGATCAGCCTGAGCCGGTGCGGCGTCCCTCTGAAATATTCGACCAGGTCCATGATGGTGTGATCATTAACACCCTTTTGAACCACGGTGTTGATTTTCAATGGGCCGAATCCGGCGGCTTCGGCAGCTTTGATTCCGTCGAGTATATGCGCCAGTTTCGCTTTTCCGCCGCTCATTTCAGCCAGTACCTGCGGGTCCAGCGTGTCCAGGCTTACCGTCAAGCGATTCAGTCCGGCGTCAAACAGGTCATCGGCGAGGCGGGGTAGCATAACCCCGTTGGTCGTCAGTGCGATGTCAGTAAGCCCGGGAATGGACGCGAGTTGGTCAACCAGGGCGGGCAGACCCGGCCGCAACAGGGGTTCGCCGCCGGTGATACGCAATTTTCTCACGCCCAACCCGGCAAAAGCTTTGACCATGTCCACGATTTCGTGATCAGTCAAAAGTTTTTCCAGCGGCAGGAACACGCCTCTGCCCTGAAGTGAATCGGCGGGCATACAGTAAGTGCAGCGAAAGTTACACCGATCGATAACGGACACGCGCAGTTCCCGCAGCGCACGCTGATGCCGGTCCTGCACAGGAACCGCTTCGGTAAACTTCAGGGGTAATCGCATGTCCATGAATGGTCTCGTTTCTGCGGGTCAGGCGTTCGTTTGTTTGAGCGCGGCTTTTTTGACGGTCTGGTGATGTTCCAGCGTGCGGCGGTATACAGAAACGACCTTGTCGACTCCGCTGGATTCCAGCGCTCCGTTGTTACCGGCAGCGACATAGGTGGCATATACGCCGGATGCCGTCATTAAAGCGCCGGAGACGAGGCTGGGCTCGATATCTTCTTTCCTTAACTGGTTGGCCAACTCGATAAATTTATTGGTGCAGTGCTGATGCTTTTCCTGGTCTGTCTGTTTTTCCTGGTCGCTCACAGGCGGACTCCGGCTGAAAGTTGTGAAGCGACTATTGTATGCAGAAAATTCATGCTCTGCCCGCTTGAATCAGCGTTCAAGTGTGTAATTGAGGTCCAGCCCGGTCGCCCTTTCCCCCGAAGTCGCTTTGATGCCAAAACCTTTGCCAAGGTCGTAGCGCACGCTGAAGACATTGCCTTCTTCGAACACACCGATGCCATAACTGACGTACAGCCTGGGAAGAATGTAAGTGCCCACAGCCACTGCGCCGACGCCCTGCTCGTAGTTGAAATCGCTGCCGGTCACCAGCAGCGTCCGCGCCCGCTCCTTGTTGGTCATGGGGACCGTGAAAGGTTCGAGCTGAGGTCGCTTCAGCGTTCCCGTCACGAACATACCGGCTCTCCTGATTTGTGAGTTCCCGTAAATTTCGCGTTCAGCCCGGATATTGAGAAATGGATTGTCGGCCGGAATTCCGG
The DNA here is from genome assembly GCA_013001885.1 of Lysobacterales bacterium. GTDB lineage: Bacteria > Pseudomonadota > Gammaproteobacteria > Xanthomonadales > SZUA-36 > JAHEFT01. The sequence goes on along the minus strand of JABDLD010000032.1, from coordinate 23,122 downwards.
GAAAACCAATCCGACCGGCCGTGATGCGAAGCAACTGGCCGTATGCCTGAACTTCACCCCGCATGTCGAAATTGCCGTCGGCCACTGGAATGATGCCGTCACTCCAATTGAATTCCGTTTTCCCGAAAACACTTACATCGGCAAAATCAAGCTCAATTTCACACTCTTCTCCCAGCTCTACGGTGAGATTACCGCGAATTTTGACGGCGTTGTCGGCCAGGAAGTCGGGTTCCGGTTCCGGCAATTCGCCCGCAATGATGACGACGTCGCTGCTTTGCCTGACCGCGTTCTGGGGGAGCATGCTGGGCGAAAGCCTGGCCTTCGGAATCAACAGCTTACCGTCAATGTTCAGGGTATTCCTGTTCCAACTCAGCCGGAGATCCGGATTTGCAACGACTTCAAGATCAGGGACGTCGACGATAGTCAGCGCCTCCCCCTGCACCGCCAGTTCAAGAACCGGCGAGAGCAGGTCGTCGAAAAACAGGGTGGCTGAAATATCGCCTGAACCTTCGCCGGCCCGATACGTTCCGGTCAGCACCGCGCGATCGGCGTCGCTGACTTCACCGGAAAGGTTGATTTCGGTAAAGGAAAATCCCGACGCCGCGTTCTCGAGGTGGACATCCATGAGCGCGGCGCGGCCGGTATACGCGGGGTCGGATACGATCCCGGACAGCTTCAGGTCCGCTTCGAGTGTGCCCGAGATCGTATCGAACAAGGGTATTGCCCGGCCAAATTTGCTGAGGTCGCGGAGGTTGATCCGGGCTTGTCCCTGAATCGGACTGTATGCACCCTGTTCCAGGTCGGGCACGTTGAAACTGAAGTTGATGTCGCCGGATCCGGGAATCGCCAACTGGAAGGTTCCCTCAGAGAGTTTGCTGTCGGAAAGAGCGAAACCGAAAACACCGGGACCGGTTTCTACCAGCATGACGTCATCGTCCACCAAATGGATTGCGCCCGGGGATATTTCCAACCGGGCCGCCCCTGTTTGGCCATTGGCCGTTGTTTGGGACCAATTCACTTTTCCATTCAGCATTTGTGTGAACCTGAGTTCCGTATCCACCAGCAACTCGATCAGTCCGGCCGGAAGGGCGGCCAGGTCTGCGGCAATTTCCAGTTTGTCCGGTGCTGTCCAGGTCGATTCGGCACACAAGCGCGCATCGCGTGTACCACTGAGGCAGACCGGGTCCAGGTCGAATCGCGAGGGAGAGCCTGCAATCGCCGCCGGCTGTTCCTGTGTGAGCATAAACTGTCCCTGGTAGTCGATTCCGACCCCGGCCAACTCACCGCTCCAGCCAGACCCGAGGGGATCACGCCAATCGTTCAGAGCGCCATTCAGATCTGCCCTGACATCGATTCCTTCAATCCGTGCATTGAAGGACATTCGGGTCAGTGGCGGGCCCTCTCCGAAACCTATTTGCAGGCTTTCTATGGAACGCTGCCCGACCATCAGTTGGCGCAAGATGATCTCACTGCCGCTGCCCGGTCCGGTGATTTGGCGTGTTTCAACCTCACCGATGCTGAGCGGTCCAATTTCGAGGCTGCTGCCAGAGACAGAGCCCGAGACTCTGGGCGCAGAAGGGTTGAGAGAAATGTTTCCGGCGGCTTTCAAACTGCCGTTCAGGTCGCTGAAAAAAGGCTGGAGCGAATCTATATCGGCAGAAAAATCGATGCCGCCGGGCTCGTACAAGCTGCCGTCCAGTTTGAGCGATGAAGCGCCGGCGTTGATCATGAGCTCTTTCGCATGCAGGCGGCTTTGGTCGATCTGAATGTTTCCCCGGGCGGCCACCGGGATCTGGCGAAGGTTGCCGTCCAGATTCTGGATTTCAATGTCCGCACGCAAGGGCTCGATCTCGCCTTTCGCTTTCAGAGTCGCGCTCAAAACGCCGGGGTAGTCCGGTACCAAAGACGTGACCTCAATGGTTTCCGCAAGGATTTCGGCAGCAAAAGGCTGGCGGCCTGCCCAGGACCAGGCCAGCTTGCCTGCAATAGTGCCACCAAGGACCTCGCCCTGATGTACGGTGAGTTCAAGTGATGTCATGTTGCCCTGGCCGCTGACACGCAACTGCCCCGGCGGGAACTTGCCCGATTGAAGATCGAGGGATCCATCGATTTGCCAGTCATCCGGCAGCCCTGTTACCTGCACGGCCCCGTTCCTGCTGAACACACCCGGAGCCGCGCTCGCCGGCGGCCAACTCAGGTCGCTCCAGTTCAGCGCCAGGTCAACGACAGCTGACTTGAGCGCAACAGTGCCACTTCCGTCCATTTTGGCCTCTGTGCCGGCAACAAAAAGCTCGACATGTCGGATGGCGAAGTCTTCGCCTGCCCAGTCAATGGCGAATGAGCCCTGGACCGGATGGTCTTCCGGCCACCCGGTTAGCCACTGGTGAACATCAAGCCGGTTGAGACCGCCCTTCAGCCTCACATCCAGCGCGTCTTTCCATGCCAGGGAGCCCGTCGCATCGGCGGCGAATTGAGGCCCTTCTGCAACCAATTGTTGTATCGAAAAGGAGCGGTCCGTCCCATCGCCCGTCAGCGCCAGCCGGAAAGGCTCCAGGCCGACAGCTTCGAGCATAGCCTCTGAGTGGAGTTCGAAACGAGGCCATACGCCCTTTGATTCTGCCTGGATGGCGGTTAACCAGGCTGACGGTGGCCCATTTTCGGAAGGGATTTCGATACGGGGCGAGCGGATCTGCAGGTCCCATTCGGGTGTGTTCAACAACTGCCCGACCGTGCCCGATATCTGTACATCAGGCCCCGTTGTTTTGATCGCGACCCGTGCGGAATCGAGGTCGCCCTCGAGACTGCCGGACGCATTGACGTGCCCCGCAGTGTCGAACTCGACTGACAAGGCGTGTGGCGGATGCAGTTTTATTTCGCCGGCAAGCTGGGCGGTCAGCCCGGGCAGCGCCACCGAGAGCATTTCCACGCTCAGTGATTTATCCAGCTGTGCTGCCGCCGCCACCGATTCGATTAACAGCGGGTCTTCTGCGGAAAAACCGGAGTACTCGATTCCGGAAATCCGGACGTCGCGAAAAGACAGTGAAAGCGGCAACTCCGGGAAGCTGAAGTTTTTTTCTCCGTCAGTGTCTGGAGTAGCTTCAACCAGCGATACAATCTTAACCGTATCGGCATGCAGGGTTTCAACTGATGCTGACAAAGACAGCAAATTCAGATCAAGTGCAATGACGGCTCGCTCCACATCCACGCGGATATTGCCGTCATCAAACTTCAGCAGGTCCAGGCCGACACCGGAGCCCAGATCGCCTGAGACTCTCATTGCCGAGACCGTGGCGCCGCTTGCGGACGCTGCCCGTGCAAATACCCAGCGGGCACCAGATTCGGTGTGCAGCAACCACCACCAGCCCCCGAACCCGGCCATCAGCATCAAAGCGGGAAGCAAGAGCAACCATTTCAGCGTGGACCGTTTCACAACAGCGGAGATCCTATGGTGAAATGCAATTGCCAGGGTTTGCCCGGCTCGTCAAACGCCTGAGCGAGATCCACCCGAATAGCGCCTGCGATCGAATACCAGCGGATACCGAAACCGGCGCCTTTCTTTAACTTCATCGAACCCCAATTGTTGAAGGCATTTCCCACGTCGATGAAAACAGCGGCGCTCCACTCCGGCCTGAACCGCTTCTCGATTTCGATACTGGCAGTCAGGATATTATTGGAGCCGATACTGTTGTTGCTCAATTTTTCGAAGCCATAACCGCGGACACTCTGGCTTCCTCCTGCTTTAAATCGGTTGGCAAACGGAAGTTCGGTAATGGAGAGATCGATAATGCCACTGTCTGTTTCTACCGACCGGTCGAAAACGCGGGCATCCGAGAAGCCGACTTCGCCGCGCAGAAGAATTTTCCAGTCTTTTCTGAAGATCCTGTTCCAGCGCGATGAGACGTAAATCTGGCTGAAATCGACGTCCGAGCCCCAGGCCTTGTTCGAGGTAAAAATCCACGCCTTGTGGACCTGCCCCACGGTTTCGAATCCGTTACCGCGAACCACGGGCCAATCCCAGCTTACGCCCAGGGATATGGACCTGCTGGGATCAAAAAGGTCCAGGGGTGCGTCCTCGGAACCATACAGCCCAATGTAATCAACGGGCGCAGATTCAGTGGGGTCGAAATTGGTTCGCTCGTCGAGATACCGGACATACCATTCTTCAAAGATTTGCTGAAATCCGCGTTTGAGGCTACGCACACGCAGCCACCCCGGCTTGAGGCTGAGGTCGTCCACGTTTCCCCTGGCGATCGTAATGAGTTCGTCAGGGTTCTGATCAGGACTCACGGTCAGTTTTTGATTCTCCGTTCTGATCAGAAATTCCGCTGTCCAGAACTGCCGGGCCGACACCTTTCTCGGCTGGCGGTAAGAGGTTCGCAACGATCGCTCATTGTTCTGCTCCTGCCAGCCGATGCCGACATCAAGGCTGTCGCCACGCGATGAAAGCAGGTTCCGGTTCCAGGTAGCGGAAAACCGAAAACCGGTATCACTTCCAAACCCAAGGCTGCCCTGGTAAGTATTGCGTTTGCGCGGCTCCAGGCGCACCGACAGGTTTACCAGGGGAGGCGACTCCTCCAGCCTGCGTTCTTCAACGACTTCGATGTTTTCGAAATAACCGGTACGCCAGAGGTCCAGTCGAAACTGTTCCATCAGCCAATCATTGTAGGGCTGCCCCGGCCTGAACCGGGGTATGTATTCAAGCACCTCGTTCTCGACGATTTGCTGGTTGTAGATAATGGACCCCATGACGGCCTGCTCGCCGGTTTCCAGAGTCAACTCCAGCTCAGCCGTGTTACGCTCAAGGTCGAGCCCGATGACCTGCTCGCTGAAGCTGGCACCCAGGTAGCCGTGGGCTTCGGCCAACTCAAGCGCCAGCGTTTTCTGTTCCTCCCAGGTGAGTTGGTTCAGGACGAGTCCGGTGGTCAACGGCCAGTTCGCCTGCCACTCTCGCAGGCTTTTGTCGGATTTTCCCGGGCCGATGACGGCAACCCGGTAACCGGAAACGATGACGGGCGGACCTTTCTCAATCTGCAGCGTAATTTCCCAGCTTTTTTCGCCGGCGGCGCGCAAAGTGCTCTTAATAACGGGGTGGTAGTAGCCAAATGGACGCAGTGCCACGGCGCCCCGCCGTTCGGCGTTGGCCTGGTGTTGCGCCAATCGCTTGCGCGATAGTTGAGAGTTTCCGCTGATCTGAAACGATTGTGTCCTGGCCTCGACATTGCTCAGTAACGGACCTTCGACACCCTCGACAAGGATGACCAGTTGATCGGCGCAGACCGGAAAGACCTGCAGGCCGAGCACCAGGGCCAATAACGGAATCAGGATCGGCCGCAGCGCGGTATGAACGAAGGGTTTTGCCATTGCGTTATCGTGCCCGATCAGACGAGAATGTACACTTAAAAGAGCAATTATTGCACTCGGAGCTTGTATGACTGAATGTATCACAGCACTGGAGTATGAGGGCGGAGTGACGGCAATCGACAGCGGGATGGTCCGGCCGCAAATGGCAGCCTGCTATTTGCTCGAAACAGACACGGCGGTGGCCATTATTGAAACAGGCAACAATGCCAGTGCAGACCGGATACTGAATGTGTTGGAAATGCGCGGCCGTCGACGCGAGGAAGTCAGCCACGTCATTGTCACGCACGTTCACCTGGATCATGCTGGCGGCGCCGGAAAGCTGATGCAGCAACTGCCCAACGCACGCTTTATCGTGCATCCCCGCGGAGCCCGGCACATGACAGATCCATCCCGGCTGGAGGCCAGCGCGAGGGCCGTTTACGGCGATGAGCAATTCGACGCAATGTACGGTTCACTGGTGCCGGTGTCTGAAGACCGCGTGCAGGTCATGGAGGACGGTGACCATCTGGATGTCGGGAGCCGCCGCCTGCAATTCATGGATTCGCCAGGTCACGCGCGGCACCATTTTTGTATCTGGGACGAACAGACCAGCGGCTGGTTTACCGGAGATACTTTCGGGATTTCATACCGTGAACTGGACACCGTCAACGGCCCGTTTATTTTTCCGACATCAACACCGGTTCAGTTCGACCCGCCTGCGCTGATCGCATCGGTCCGGCGGATGATGAAAAAGAAGCCGGCCAGCATGTACCTGACGCACTTCGGTCGTGTTCAGGATACCCAGCGGCTGTCCGCTGAAATGACAGAAGGCGTGCAGAAGTTCGCGGAGCTTGGCGAGCAGTATGCCGATAGCGAGAGCAGACAGGAAGACATCAGTACGGCGATGATGAACTGGCTGATGGAGCGTGCGCGAGACCATGGCGCACAGCTTTCTGACGAATCTCTGCGCGAAGTCTTTAACGGCGACGTGATTCTGAATACCCAGGGCATCGAATTCTGGCTGGACCACGGCCGATAAATGGCCCGATCAGGCCATAGACTCAGGTGAACAGATCCAGCTTGTCTTTGTAGGTGCGCGACATTTTGACCGTGTGGCCACCGGCCAGGGTCAGAAAATACTCGCCGTTGATGTGCGCCTGCATCTCTTTCACCTGGTGGATGTTGACGATGGTCGAGCGGTGAATGCGCTGCAGGTGGTCCGGGTCCAGCACTGACTCCAGCTTTTTCATCGTCATGCGCATGATGTAGGTTTCTCCACCGGAGTGAACGCACATGTAATCGCCGGCAGCATCAATCCACTCGATTTTGTCCTGTGGTACCCAGGTAGTGCGGCTGCCGTCCTTGATCGCAAGCTTCGCAACTTCTTTTTTCTTCAGCCTTTCAACCCGTTTGGCTTTCAGTTCTTCCATGCTGCCAATCGATTCCCCCGTGATTTCGCCGACCAGCTTGAGCAGAGACTTGCGGTGTTCCTTGGCTTGCCGCCGGTCGAGGTTTTCGTGGACGCGGTCCAGTGCCTCGGCCAGCCGGCTGTCTTCAATCGGCTTGAGCAGGTAGTCGAGCGCATTCGCCTCGAATGCCTTGATGGCATAGTCATCGAAAGCCGTTACGAAAACGATGGCGGGCATCGATTTCACATTCAGGGCCCTCAACACGTCGAATCCATCGACTCCCGGCATCTGGATATCCAGGAACACCAGGTCCGGCGCATGCTGTCTGATCAATTCAAGCGCTTCGCGGCCGTTCCGCGCCTCGGCGATGACGTCGACGTCGTCCCTTCCCGCCAACCGAACATTGAGCCCGCGACGCGCCAGTGCTTCGTCGTCTACGATAATGGTTTTGAGCACATTCGCCATGGACACACTCAAGCATATCATCCCTGACTTTTCCCGCAATCAAATCCTCGGTTCAAGCGTGTTTATGACCGGCGATCGAAGTTTCAGAGACCAGGCCGGAACTATCCCAAAGCGGAAGGGTCGAGGGCAACCAGTCGGCCTGGGTCAGCTGCAGGCATGTCAAACTAATTGACTCGAATGCTCACCGCGAATTCAAACGGCAATCCAGTCCCAGGGCTCTGGCCGTAATGGGGGCGCACGCACAGTTCGTTTCACATTTAGTGCTGGACTCAGGCCTTGATTTTTTACTCGCTGGTGAACCTCTCCGAGGTCGAAAAACCAGGCAGATAGCAACATGTTTGCGATAACAGGCTAATTCGATTCCGCTGATATCGGCGGCCCCAGCGCCTCCAGCCAGCGGGGAAACACCCAGCCACCGAGTGCGCTGAGCACGAACGTGAGGGCTTCGCTGAACCCGCCTGGTAGCGGCAGTGGCAAAACGTTCACGCCCTGGGCATACAGCACGGCTGTCAACAGTCCGCCGATGATACCGATCACGATATTGAACACAACACCCGACCTGGGAGTTTGTTGTTTCGCTCGCATCGCAAGGCGGATTCCCACGCCGACGATAATGCCCAGCAGGACAGCAATTAGCCAGGACCACGGTGTTGCGTAGACGATCGAAGCGCTGCCGTCAGTGAAGCGCGCCAGTTTGGCCGTGATGGTGTCTTTTCCCATTCCGCGGGATCGAAGCAGGGTGCTTCCGACCCCGGATTGATGGTCGATCCGCAAAGTGTTGTCAGTCAGTAGTCCGGACTCCGAACTGACGGCAATAGATTCTCTCGGCAGCGCTTCGATTCCCTCAGTCCGAACCGTGACGGTCACCGTCTCAAGGCCTAAACCCAGAATGCGCTCCTGTCCCAACTCCACCAGCAGCCGGGGTTTCACGACACTAAACGCGATTTTCTGCGGGTCTGCGGACCGTTCCGGGGTCAGTGTCACCACGGTCGGGTTCTCCGGTGATAGCGCCGCCAGGCGGACGTTCTGAAAGCGGTTGGTTTGTCCAAATTCCAGCGAAGTGCCTGGTTCGATCTCGTCGACATCCGCCGAGACGACGACGCGGATCGTGGCGCCGATTTCCCTGACTTCATCGGGATTGTCTGTGTCCCGCAGTTGGACATGGGCGCTGCCTATGAAACGGTTCGCGGCCTGGTCAAGAATAAACCGCTCGGTCGAGGCCAGCGTCAGTGCCAGGTTCAGTTTTGCGCCTTCGGGTGTCAGCGTCAGGAATCGGATTGGTGTCTGGATGCAGGAGCCGGATGCGCCGGCGCAATCGAGGCTCAGTGGCGGTTCGAGCGATTCGATCATCAGGTATTCGCCCGGAGTGACTCGGTAGTCCTCCGGCAGGCTGGCCGGGGCTCTGCCGGCGGTAATAGCTGGCCCTGAAATCGCGGACCGGTCGATAGGCAGTCCCCGCAGACGTTCCTCGTTGATCGTGGCGCCTGCGGCGGTCATGTCCGTCTTCTTGATGAGTTGCACCGAACGGGGGTTGAAGCGCTGTAGCTCTTCCGCCGTTATAACCCGTTCCTGCTGGGCCTGGGCGATGGGCATTGAAAACGCGCTCGCGGTCAACGCAATGAGTATTTGCTTTTTCATCGGTAGCCTCTTGACTTCCCGGCGGCATTGGAACGCCGGATTGACGCCAGTCATCGCGCGCTGCTTGTCGGCGCACGCTGAGTATTGAATGTTGGGTATCAGTTTCAGGGTTTGAGCATCGCCGTGACGAACGCCCGCCTGGTCGTTATCCGCCGCGAACGGCCCGGCTGGTGATGCATGATTCGGCGGCTCATAACGTTAGCATCGCTCCGAGAGTGCCTACGCCAAGCGATGCCTCCGCTGGACTCCAGTTCCTGTTGCTTGCCATGAATGATCGTTCGTCGAGTTCCATCAACCCGATGATAGTCTCAGCCACGATTCTCGCGCCCACGGGTCCCAGGCCCTCGCCGGGTTCGAAATCGTTGGGTCCGTCCTGGCGCCCGACCTTCTCAGCTTCAACAAGGAGGTAGAACCACAGCGGTGTTCCGGAGGAAAGATCAGCCGCCGATCCAGCGATGTTCTCCGCGGCAAGACGGACCGTATCGATCTCTGATGTGGGACGACCCATGAATTCAGCAACACTCTCTCCGGACGGAAGTCTGAAGGCCTGTCCGCGCAGCAAGTTGCGGCTGGCCAGGGAATTGATGTCGCTCACCGGAATGAACGGCAGGGCGAGCAGGGTTCTGGCCATCTTGCTGTCCAGTTTTTCTGCTTTTTGAACGTTGGCTCCACTGCTGGTTGTCACCAACTCGTTCCAGTCGACCACCGCCTTCGCATTCGCCAGTGGCTTGAATCCGCCGCCCAGCTCTGGGCCGAACAACTTCAACGATGGTTTGCCTTTCTGGACCTGGATCTTCTGCGGGATCATGGAGTGGCCGAAGCGATAGGCGGCCACCGAGAACTCAACCGGAATGAAAGGCTCGCCGCCTTCAGCACAGTAAAACCGGCGCCCCTTTCCCAGGATGTCATCGACGACCGCTTTGCCGCACATCATCGGCAGGAAATCATGCAGCACCACCCATTGATAGTGCCATGTCGCCTGGCGCCTGGCCTCTTCGAACAACTCGCCGCGCACGAGGTGGGGGTCGGCCGTGTTCAGGACGTCCGCGATCTTGTTGTGGAACCTGATCATGGCCAGTTGCAGTTGCGAAATGATCCGGTTTTCATCGTTGCGATGATCACCGATCACGGCCCGGCCGTGTGCAGATCTGCTCAGATCCTGCTTGGCGAGGGCTGCCGGTTGGCTGACGGCGGTCCCATCTGCCCCGGTCAGAAGTTTGACGCCATTGAATGGATCATTACCGCCAACGTCCCGGTACATGAATCCGCTGGCCTCCGGGCCAAGTCCGTAGATGCAGTCGAGGTCCAGCGTCGGCGTACGTACGTTGGCAACCTGCGCAGGATCAGCAACCGACGCGAGACTCGATGTCGTGTCCAGTGTGATGTCATGATCGATAAACTGCCCAAAAAACACTTGGCCCACGTCAACCGTATTGGTGCGCGATGATGTCGTGCCTCCGTCCATCGGTCCGCTTTTTGACCCGAGCGCTGAAAGCCCCTCCGGCTTGGTGTAGAGCGGCGGCAGTTCGAATAACCGACCAAAGCGATTGCTTCTTTGGGCTCCGGCATCAATCCCGCAGAACGCGTGGATACCGCTCAACTGACTCATACCATGGTGAAATTTTTCGTGGGACTTGATTGACATCGAAACTCTCCAAAAAAACGGCGTCGTGCTGTACGTGACAGCAATCTCTCGATTCTCTCAGCGCCACTGGCAACGAAATCTCGCAGCGGCGCTAACAGGCGTGCCGCTCAGGATCCGCGCCTTCACTCAGCGGCTTACTGGATTGCCGATCCCGTCGCCTGGCGCAGTTCCTCGCGCGTCACGTTTCCGCCGGTATCTACCCGAAACGCATAGGCCTCCTTAAATGCGGCATTACCTGTGTCCAGTCAGTGAAGGAGTCGTTCATCAGCGTTGCGCTTGGGAGATCATCCCAGAGGTCAGTTGCAAATCGTGCCTGGCAGCTTGACCACCCCGTTGTGAAAAAATCGTGTCATTTTGGCGTGAAGGCGCTTGAGCGGCCCAAAGTCCGACGCGGTCACCGTGGACCTTGGTCATGGTTCAGGACTTTCCTGGCCATGGCTGATCCTCTTGTTCCAGTGTGTGCCTGTTATCGTAAGTGGGTGCACTGAGAGAAATCTCCCACTGTCAGCACTTTAGGTTAAAGCAGCTATTGGATGGGCGGTCCATCCTTGGTTGCGCTCGCAGGGGATAAGTTGCAGCTTTGAACCCGCCACTGGAGTGGAAGCCTCGCGCTTGGTGCACCGTATGATGAAAGCTACATGCAACGTCGCCTTTCTGGCAGTGTGCGTCTGGGTGACCGGCGCGCAGGCCTGTCCGGGTTCTAACATGCCCAGCGCATCCGATGCAGCCGTTGCCGGCCAACGCTGGCTCACCGGTCGTTTCGTGTACTCATTCAGCCCGGATGTCGCTGCAGACACGGGCCGGGTGGCGACGTTCGAGGAGGCATGCCAAAAATTGCTCGGAACGACGGCTTTGCGCTGCACGCCGCGTTCGGAGGCACCTGCTGCCCCAGACTTTGTCTTCGTCATCAACGGAGGTCATGACTTTTCTTACATCGGCCGCCAGGGCGGCTGCCAGGTGCTGAGCATCCTCAGCTGGAACAACCCGATCATTGTCGCGCACGAGATCAAGCACGCGCTGGGCTGGGCGCACGAGCAACAGCATCCAGAACGCGACCGTTACATCGAGGTGGACTTCGAGGCTGTACCGGCACGGCATCGGGCCGAGTTTCGTGTGCGCGACCTGAAAAACGAGGGTCCCTACGACTTCGATTCGATCATGCACTTCTTTCCTTCCGATTTTGCGTTCCCGGGGGAAGTGGCATTTCGTACACGGCCGGGCGAGACCGGGCGGGCGACCGCACCTGGACAGCGAAACCACCTGTCGGAGACGGACCTGGCGGAGATTCGCGCTGTTTACGGTGTGGAAGAGCAGCAGTGAACGGGGTTTCCCGAAAGTTACTGGGATCTTCGAGGTCCACCGGCTGGCGCCGATGGTTAAAACAATCACTAAAGAGGAGTTCTGATGATGAAATCGTATGCGAAGTACGTTGCGGCAATGCTGCTGCTGATGACAGCGGTTTCCAGCTGGGCAGGCTGCCGCGAAGACGCGCTGGAAGGTGACTGGACGGTGTTCTACCGTGACAATGGCTTCCCGACCAGCGTGCTGGCGCCGGATGAAGTCATCAATATCCAGTTCGATCATAAGTCCCGCGCCTTCTCGGTTTCGCTGTCGGATCCGGAATGGCGGAGTTGGGAGGCAAACTGGGACAGTGTGTGCGTTGATGGCCGTACTGTCCTTCTGGGTGCGATACAAAGGCGCCATGGCCGGGCCACGCTGGTAATCGAAATAAGTCGCGTGGCCGATACGCACGATCTGCTGCGAAATGCAGCAGGCGAGGTGCGGGAGCGTCAGATCAAAATCCGCTTCCCGCAACCGTTTGCAGCATCAGGGCTCAGCGGAGCGCTGGCGGAGTTAGCGGAGCGTGGGCTGCTTGCCTCTCACCCTGGTCACGCCCACGGTTGGGAATGAAAGGCTGAGCGACTCGCTCAGCGGCTGAACAACTGGAACGCGGCCCAGGCGCGGTCACGGGTCTCGCTGGTGGCGCCGCGCCGCAGCTTGGTGGCTCGAAGAGCGGCCGGGATATCGCCTGCCCGGGCCAACTCGCGGTAGAAATCTGCCATGAATTCAGCCGTCACGCGGTCTGATACGGGCCACAGGCTGGCGACTACCAACGCATCTGACTGCTGCAGCATTTGCGTGACGAATCCCAGCCGGTTGTCGAAGTCGAAGCGGTTCAACCCGACCGTCTCGCATGCGCTGAGTACGACCAGGCGGGCCGCCAGGTCGATGCCGGCCAGGTCGGTGGGGGTCAGGTAGGCTGGCTCGGCCTCGCTGCCGCCCGAGATCCATAACCGCGACAACTCGGGGTAGTCGCGGTCGATCACCGCGTGGCTGGCCAGGTGTATGAGGTCCGCCTCGGCGAAGGCGCCCCGGCGGAAAGCCTCGGCGGTCAGGGATGATCCGGTGAAGACGTCGGTCTTGATATCAGGAAAGGCAATGCGCAGGGCTTTCAGCTCCCTGCGCGTGCCGGGAAGTGCTTTCAGGCCCTCGCCCGCAAACGCGGGGTCACCGGCCAGAAATATCCGCCCCGGCGCGATCCGCGCAGTGGCCCTGTTTGCGCTGCGCGCTGCCCACCTTACCGATTGGATATTCATAATCTGGTGGTTTTCGATGAGTGGTCTGCCGTCCATTGGCACCGCGTCCAGCGGCAAGTCGCCCAGCGTGCCGCCGGCGGCCAGCATCACGTTAAAGCGGAGTTTCCCCTTTACGGGCTCCAGCAGCAGCCGTCCCAACTCGGCCAGATCGCTTTCCAGCAAGGGATCGTTGTATATACGCAGGCCGGCTCTCACCCGCTCGATGCGCTCCAGGATCGGCGCGGAAGGACCGAGGTCGATCCGTTCAAGGATTTTATTATCGCCCACCCACGCCATTGCTGTCGGCCCTGCGAGGTAGTAAGCGAGCAGACTCCAGTTTGGGGGCAGACGCTCCATCTCGGCCAGTAGCCCGGCCATGTCAGTTTCCTCACCGGCCCGCGAGGCCGGTTGCCGCCCAGCCAACTCGCGGTCGATCAGGGCCTGCACTTCTGTAAGTTCCAAAGCTGATGCGACCCGGTCGCGCCTGGCCAGCAGTGTCCGAATTGGAGCCCCGGTTTTGGGGCTGCCATCCACAGTGGGATTCTCCACTGCATCCAAATGCTTTGCGGGATAAGCTAATGAACCGGAGTTTCTCAACCGGTCAAGTGCCAACAGAACGTCAGCAGGCTGGCCTGAGTATTCGCCGGCGCGGTCCAGCATCAACTGCAGATAAAAATTCAATACTGTCTCGCGCGCATCCCAGTACCAGGCGCCCAACACACCCGGTAGCGTTTGGCGGTAGAAGCGGATGTCGTCGATAAGCAGTTCAACGGTGCGCAAGGCAAGATCGCGCTGACCCTGGGCGGCCAGCAGCCGAACCCAGGCAAAGCGGGCGCCCAGGGCCGGTGTCGAAGCCTGCACTGACTCGACGCTGTGATGCAGGGACTGCAGGCGTTCAATGGAACATTCTCCTGGTGGGAGTTCCTCGCTGGCGGCAGCGCAAGCATGCAGGATGCCAATGTCGGCCCGGGTGTTCATTCCCGCCACTTGGTAGCCCTTAGCGCTGTCAATGAATCGTTTGGCTGCCGTTGGCGCGTCCCCTCGAGCCAGTGCATCCTCGGCGCGACTGAACCACCAGTCCGCCAGGTCGAGCTCTGTCTCAGGCGGTTGCGCTTCCCACTCCAGTTGCCGTTCCTGCACCATGTCGTCGAATGCGCCGAGTACACGATGGAAATCGGCGAGCAGACGGTGGGCCTGCCGCAGTCCGCGAGTATCCCCAACGGCCTCGAGATTCGGGACGGCCATTTTCGCCAGGTTCAACCCTTTTTCGGGCTGGCCCAGCTCCCGGTAGGCGCGACCCAGCATGACCAGGTTGCGACCACGGTTTTCGCTGGAGTCCAGCTGATTCGACCAATGCAAGGCCTCGTTCAGCGCCTGTAATGCTTCAGGAAAACGATACAACTTGAGATAGTAAGTGCCAAGCAGGCTCAGCAGGTGCTCATGCTCCATAGCGCTGTCTTGCAGGGTGGGTTCCTGCTCGAGTCGTTCCAGGGTCTGGACAGCATCATCGATGTGTCCCTGCCGTTCCTGGGCAACTGCGATATTGCTGCCGACCAGTGCTATCAGGAAGCTGTCCCGCAGCGCCTGTGCCCGTTGCAGGGCATGCGCATAGTGATCCAGCGCCAGATCCAGGCGGTCCTCGTAGAAGAAGGCGATGCCGAGGTTGTTGACTGCCCAGGCTTCCTCAAAAAGCAGGCCGGCGGCGGCTGCGAGGTTGCGGGCCTGTGCAAAGTGATCGCGCGCTGCTTCCAGGGGTGGTTTTCCGGCCGCATCGCGACCCCGGGCCTCGCTCTCCAGCAGAATCTGGCCGGCCAGCTGGTGGGCAAGGACCTCGATTGTTGCGAAGTCTTCGTCGATGGCTTGGCCATTTTGAAGGTCGCCCAGTGTTTCGAGCACCTCGTGAGCGCCGGCGGAGGCATCTTCGTAGCGATACAGCGGAAAATACAGCAGGTAAGCACGCAGGAAACCCACCCAAAGCGCCGGTCGCTTTTGGCCTAGTCGCTCGAAACTGGCCTGGGCGGACTCGAGAGCAAGCAGGTTTTCGCTCCAGGCTTCCGGGTTCATCGAGTCTACACGTTGCAGGCCACGGGCAAAATGGCGCCAGGCGCTGGCCGCATCGACGCCAGGGACCGCAAGAAAGTCGACGCTGACTTTGCTTCCCGCGTGGGTCTGGAGAGGATTGATGCGCAGGTTTGGCCGGACCTTCTCGCCTGTTGCCTCTACCAGGTGGAAGGAAGGGGCCGAACGCAGGTAGTCAAACTGCACCCGGCTGAGTGTGCCGCCCTCGGACGACAGAAGAAGCGTCTCAAGCTTGGCGCCCCCGCCCCGGATCGCCACCAGCACCGGATCGGGTGAACCAGGCACGGGCAGCTCAATGGGTTGCCCGCGGTTAACCGAAATAGCCGGATTCGATTGCAGCAACATTGGTTCCGGCGATTCGCCGTGCCCGCAACCCGCGAGACAGCAAAGGACGCTGCAGGCGCAGAGAACCAGCCGCCAAAATCGGCCTGCGTCCAAACCACGCGATCTTGCTGCGCAGGCGACAGACGCCATCGGCCGCTTTCCTCTCGCCATCGTTGTCCCATTGATTTTTGACCCGAGTTGGACAATAGTCTAATTGAAAGATCATCACTGGGGGCGATAACCCATGCTTAAGGTTCGCGAGCGAATCGACGCGCAATCCGCCGAGCTCGTCGAACGCATCGAGCGTGGCGATCGGGATGCCGAAGCCGAGTTGGTTGCTCGCTATGCGCGGAGTGTGCGCTTGATTCTGCTCAAGCGAACCGGCGATCCAGCGGTCGCCAGCGATCTCTGCCAAGACACTTTTATGGTTTTGATTCGAAAGCTGCGCGCTGGCGAGCTGCGCGATGCGAACAAGCTGGCTTCCTTCATCAACCAGGTCGCCGTGAACCTCTCCATCATGCATTTTCGCAAGGAACGCCGATTCGTACATTCGCCAGATGGGATAATTGGCCTCAATACGCCACATACAGATCGAACCGGCAAGCAGGTCGACTATGTGACCGCTTGCTCACAGTTGAATAGTGCATTGAGAGAACTGGCTATTCCGCGCGATCGAGAGATACTGCGGCGCTTTTATCTTAGCGATGACGACAAAGACGTCATCTGCCTGGATCTTGGCCTGACCGCAGCGCACTTCGACCGGGTGCTTTACCGGGCGAAGCAGCGGATGCGGGTGCTGATTGAACGGCACGAAGAACTCAAGGCGCTCCTGTTCGGAGGGTTGTTGGATGATTGATACCCAGGTTATGTCGGGGCGGGTCGATCGCTATGTTCGAGGCGAACTCGACGATTCAGAAATTGAGGCATTCGAGGCCGCACTGTTGGAGTCCTGCGAGCTGCAGGATGCCCTTGAGATTGCGCTGGGCCTGCAACGCATAGTGAAGCTCGAGCGCACCCCAGCTGCAGCCAAAGTCATCAAGCTGCCCAGTAAAGCTGCGCCGGAAGTAGCAACCGAGAGGCTGCGTCGGCAGTGGCCGCTGGCCGCGTCGCTCGCTGCAGCGGCCGTGGTGGCAACACTGCTGTGGCGCTCCGAGACTGAAAACGCGTTCCTGAACTCCCGCGTCACTGCGCTGGAGCAGCCGGTGCAATCCGTGCTGACAGTTCCTCTTGACGTGATGCGCTCATTTGGATCGGACACGCCAGACGTCAGAATCCGCAAGCCGGCCGGCCCAGCCTTGCTGATCCTCGACATCGAGGTCTCAGCGCCGATGGCGGGCGCCCCGGCGCTGGGCCTTGAGCTCCATAAAGAACAGGGCGATCAGATTCTCCAGCTGAGCTCGGTTCCCGATGCCGACGGCCGCATTCAGCTCGCGCTTCGCACGGACCAATTGCCCGACGGGATAGTGACTCTGCGCATCAGCGAATCCGCTTCCGGCCCTGCCGACACCCGTTTTATTGAATTGCTCCCGGCCGGTCGTTAAACCGATGATCGGATAGTTGGGTCGTCGTGCACCGCCGGCTGGACCTCGGCTCCAGGTCCAGCCAGGGATGCTTCGAATCGGCAATGAACAGGCCGTGGCGTTCCAGCACCCGCGCAATGTGCCTGCTGAGGGTGTCGAGCGGTTGGCTTCTGCCTCTGGGAGTTGTTCATGAACGTATTAAATGAAAACGGAGGGCTGTTACGCGAAGGTAGTTTATTCAATGCCGTCCCGGCTGCCTGAACCCGATCGCTTCGGCCAGATGCGCCTGATCGATGTCGTGAGCCCCGTCCAAATCTGCAATCGTCCGCGCTACTTTCAACACGCGTTGGCAGCCTCGCGGGGAGAGGCTGAGCTGTTCTGCTGCCTGTTCAAAGAAGGACTCGTTTTTATCACTCAACCGGCAGTGGGCTTTCACGCCGGGAGTATCCAGCTGCCCATTGGTGACACCTTCCCGATTGATCTGGATGCGGCGCGCTCCGAGCACTCGCATCCTGACTTCTGTACTTGGCTCGCCGGCCTGTCCCTTGCCGGGAATAATCACCTGCTTCGGCCGTGCCACTTCGACGAACAGGTCGATGCGGTCGAGCAGCGGCCCCGACACTTTCGCGCGGTAGCGGCCAATCTGCTCCGCGCTGCAGATGCAGTCCTTCGCCCGATCGCCGTGGTATCCGCAGGGGCAGGGGTTCATCGCGGCGACCAGCTGAAACCGTGCCGGAAATTCCGCGTAGCCGGCTGCCCTGGCAATGACGATGTGTCCGGATTCCATTGGCTCCCTCAACACCTCCAGAACGTTGCGGTTGAACTCCGGAAGTTCATCCAGAAACAGCACGCCGTTATGGGCCAGGGAAATTTCACCCGGTTTTGGTTTCGACCCTCCGCCCACCAATGCCGCGCTGCTTGCCGTGTGGTGCGGTGCCCGGAAACTCCGGCTGCGCCAACGCCGAATGTCGAGGCCCGGCTGGCTGATGGAAGCGACTGCAGCGCTGTCCAGTGCTTCCTGCTCACTCATCGGGGGCAGGATGCCCGGCAGGCGGGAAGCCAGCATGGTTTTTCCCGTGCCAGGCGGACCGGTGAAAATCAGGTTGTGACCGCCGGCAGCGGAAATTTCCAATGCGCGACGCGCCCGAAGCTGACCGTAAACGTCACGCAGGTCTTTGCTGCAGCTAATCGGGCGGCTCTCGGCCAGCCTGGCGGCGGGCAGGCTTTCACGCCCCTGCAGCCAGGCAACCACGGCCAGCAGGCTGCTGGCGCAGTATTGCTGCTGCCCTCCGGAAATTGCAGCTTCCGGACCGTTGGACAGGGGAAGCACCAGGCCGCGGCCGGCACATTTTGCCTGGACGGCAACCGGAAGTATGCCTTTCACCGGGTTCAGGCCGCCGCCAAGGGACAGCTCTCCGATAAATTCGAAATCCTGGAACTTGAGGTCATCTATTTGTCCGGAAGCCGCGAGGATTCCCAGTGCAATCGGAAGGTCAAAACGGCTGCCTTCTTTTGGCAGATCAGCGGGTGCGAGTGAGATCGTGATGTGGCTGGCCGGGAATTTGAATCCCGCATTCAACAATGCTGCCTTTACCCGGTCTTTGGACTCACGAACCGCTGTTTCTGCCAAACCCACCATCGATACGCGCGGCAATCCCCCGCCCAAATGGACCTCCACGATGACTTCGGGTGCGTCTACACCCACGCAAGCCCGGGTGAATACCTGCGCCAGGCTCAACGATGTTCTCCTTCATATACGGCCGGATGGCGAATGAATTGAGATTATGTGAGCTGGTGACGGTTCGGTAATGGGCAGGGCGCCCCGGTCTATGTCAGATTTCGGCTTGCATCAGCCTGCAGTCAGATCGTCCAACCGCTTTTCCAGCACATCCAGCTTCGCCCGGGTCTCCTCCAGCATCACGCATTTCTTCTCATATTCTTCCCGGCCGACCAGGTTCATTCGCTCGAAAGCACCGGTCAGTACGGAACGAAACTGGCTTTCCAGTTCCCCTTTGGCCTGGGCAACTCCCGGCGGCAGCACATCGCCGAGCTTGCGCGTCAATTCGTCAATTAGTTTCAGATCTATCATTCGTCACGTCCCAATAGTTACTATTGTCCCTTGCGGCCTGATTATGCTCGCATTAAAGTCAAATGATCTACTTTTCGAAAGGAATTCGCCATGAAAATGATTACGGCAATCATCAAGCCATTCAAACTCGATGATGTCCGCGATGCCATCGCTGAGACCGGCATCCAGGGAATGACGGTAACAGAAGTGCGTGGTTTCGGCCGCCAGAAAGGCCACACGGAGCTGTACCGCGGAGCTGAGTATGTCGTTGATTTTTTACCCAAGCTTAAACTGGAAGTAGCCGTTCCTGACGACCGGGTCGACGCCGTGGTCGAGGCCATCGCAGATTCGGCTGCATCGGGGCGCATCGGCGACGGCAAGATTTTTGTGCAGGCGCTGGAACAGGCGGTCCGCATCCGGACCGGTGAGGAAGGCGACGAGGCGCTTTGAGTGTTTTCCGCGATGAGCCGAAACGAATCCGGGAAACCAAAAGGCGGTTCGGAGCGTCTATTATCTGAACGCTGGATGAAATTGAACCTACAGGCAAAATAAATGGCTGAGCGCCACTCATTCGTATCCGCAACTCTGGCAGAACTGAATCGGCGAAAAGTTCTGCGTACCGTTGGCGCATATGCTGTGGCTGTTTTTGTCCTGCTGCAGTTGATGGATGCTGCGGTCGAGCCATTGCGTTTACCCGAGTGGCTGCCTACCCTGGTCGTCATCCTGGTCATTCTGGGTTTCCCGCTCGTGTTCCTGCTGGCATGGCACCTGGAAATCCGGTCTGACGGCGTCCACCGAACGACCCGTGCCGGCCTGCTCAGCCGTTCCCAGAGCGCCGTGTTGTTCAGCATCATGCTGCTCGCCATGGGCGGGCTGGCATTCGTCTTTTACCAGTATTATTCGGGCGTTTTCGAGCCGCCGGGTCCGCCGCAACAACTGGTTGAACGGGATTTTTCAGCGCCGGAGAATTCGATTGCGGTGCTGCCGTTCGAGGACCTTTCGCAGAACGACGACCAGGGCCATTTCGGTGATGGCGTCTCCGAAGAGATTCTGAATCTGCTGGCCCAGGTTGAGGGTTTGAATGTCGCTGCGCGGACCTCGTCCTTCGCGTTTCGGGGAAGTTCGGAGAACATTCGGGAAATCGGGCGCCTGCTCAATGTGAGAACGATACTGGAGGGCAGCGTGCGCACGTCGGGTGACCGCATCAGGCTTACTGCCCAGCTGATCAACGTGGAGGACGGTTACCATATCTGGTCGAAAGTCTACGATCGCGAGCTGACAGATATTTTCGAAATCCAGGATGAAGTGGCCAGCAGTATCGCCATGTCACTGGTGGAGTCATTCGAAGGCCTGACCGCAAAACCCGAGTCACGTACGGACAGCCTTGCCGCTTCCCAGGCCTACAGGACAGGCCGCCTGCACTGGTGGCGGCGCACCCCTGCTGAACTGCAAAAAGCGATTGAGCTGTTTGCCACGGCGCTGGAACACGACTCAGGGTTCGCACCGGCCTACGCGGCGATGGCGGATACCTGGCTGTTGCTCTCTTTATACGGCAACATCACAACGATCAAGGCCACCGAAAAAGCCCAGGCAATGATCGAAAAAGCGCTTGAGCTGGATCCGGAATCCGCCGAGGCATTCGCCGCGCTGGGGTTGGCGCGCTGGCAAATCGGTCAGCTGGATGCTGCTGAATCCGCGTTTCGCCAGTCCATTGATCTGAATGAAGACTACATTCCCGCTCAGTTGTGGCTGGCCGGTGTGTTGGGAGAGCAGGGCAGGTATCCCGAAGAACATCTTGTGCTGCAAAACGCAATGCAAAGGGACCCACTCAATGAGTTATTGATGGTTAATTACGCCAACAATCTTTCGACACGCGGTGATTGGCAGGAAGGGCGTAATATCCTGGGCAGTATGCTGGAACTGCGCCCGGATTCCACGATCCTGTTGCGCTTCATGTCCCAGATGGAGCTCTACAACGGCAACCTCGTACAGGCCTGGAAACTGGCGAACAGGGCTTATCAACTGGAGCCCAATAATCCGGAAGATATCGCCACGTTGGCTAAAACCTGGGTTGTGCTCGGTGACGCTGAGGAGGCGGAGCGTTTGATCCTGAGAGGCCTGGAGACTTCCAGCCAGAATTCCAGCCTGCTGGGTTCGTACTGGATGACCCTGGTGTCCAGCCGTCGATACGAAGAAGCAGAGTTGCTGATGCGTGATTGGATGCAGCAATACGGAAGTGACCTGCCCGCCGCGTTGAAGCGCAAGTTTGATTTTCAGTTGGGGATGATTGCCCTCATGCGCGGCAAAAACGGCGAAGCGCGTGAACTGCTGGTCGCGGCCATTGGTGAAGAAGACAATCCGGCCTACAGCGGCGACGAAGTCATGAACGTGACGCTGGCGTCGATGGCGACGGAACTCACCGGTAATTCCGATGAAGCGGCGCAATTGCTGGGGCTGGCGGAGCGCAAGATCAAGCGAGCAAGGCTGAACGGGGTAGACAATCCCGGCATCTACTACAACGAAGCCGTCCTTCTGGCCATGCGCAGCGAGCCGGAAAAAGCGATGGAAAAACTTCGCGCGGCCTACGACAGGGGGTTTCGCGAGCAGTGGGTGTTGGACATCGATGGACGGCTCGCTCCGTTGCGTGACCGACCCGAATTCATCCTGTTAATGGAGCAGATCAGGGATGATGTGGTCCAGGCTCGAGCCGAGATCAAGGCGCTGACGCTGGCTGCGCTTTAGCGGGATATCCGGCAGACTCAAACGCCGGCAAAACGCGCAGCACTGCCGATCCAGCGATGAATCAGCCGGTCGACGCGGCCGGGACTTTCCTTCAACAGCCTTTCGGCCACAGCAGGTATGGTTTCAAGCAATTGCTGGTCGCGTGCAAGATCAGCCACGCGGAACTGCAGCATCCCGGTCTGGCGGGTACCCAGGACTTCCCCCGGACCGCGCAGTTCCAGGTCTTTTTCCGCAATCCGGAAACCATCGGAAGTCTGCCGCAGGATGTTCAGGCGCTCTTTGGCCAGCGGTCCGATGGGGGGGCTGTACAGCAATACGCAAGAAGCCTGTTGCTCGCCCCGCCCGACGCGACCGCGCAGCTGGTGAAGTTGCGCGAGCCCCAGCCGTTCCGCATTTTCGATGATCATCAGGGAAGCGTTGGGTACGTCGACGCCCACCTCGATGACTGTAGTGGCAACCAGCAGCTGGATGGTTCCCCGTTTGAAGCGCCGCATCATGCGTTGCTTCTCCGCCGGTTTCATGCGCCCGTGAACCAGCCCTACGCTGACGCCCTCGAGGCCCTGCTGCAATTCTTTGGCGACATCTTCGGCGGCTTGCGCCTGCACAGCGTCAGATTCTTCGATCAGTGTGCACACCCAGTACGCCTGCTTGCCGTCGGCGCAGGCGGCGGCGACTCGAGCAATCACGTCTGAGCGCCTTTCGTTCGAGATTGCCGCGGTTGTGACCGGCTTCCGGCCAGGAGGCAGCTCATCGATGACCGAGGTTTCCAGGCCGGCATAGGCCGTCATCGCGAGCGTTCTTGGAATCGGGGTCGCCGTCATGATCAGCTGGTGCGCGTGGATGGAGTCGACTCCGGCCTTGTCCAGCAGGGCCAGCCTCTGGTGCACGCCAAACCGGTGTTGTTCGTCCACCACTACCAGGCCCAGGCGGCCGAAACTAACCCCCTCCTGCATCAACGCATGGGTTCCGATGACCAGCGGCGCACCGTCTTTGATCGCCTCCAGCGCGGATTGCCTCGATTTTCCTTTTACCTTGCTGCTGAGCCAGACCGGCTCGATGCCCATCGGGGAGAGCCAGTCACTAAAGCTGCGTAAATGCTGTTCGGCCAGCAGTTCGGTCGGAGCCATGATGGCTGCCTGGTAGCCGTTACCCATCGCTCTTAACGCGGCCATCGCTGCGACCACCGTTTTTCCGGAACCCACATCACCCTGGACCAGCCGCTGCATCGGGTGATCGCGCGCCAGGTCAGCCTGAATTTCACCAATCACCCGGTTTTGGGCTTTTGTCATCCTGAATGGCAGCCGCCGGATGAATTC